>NZ_SJNZ01000013.1 GCF_004331155.1 Acinetobacter terrestris | reverse complement strand
TACGATAATGCACCGATTGAAAGTTTCTGGGGCATACTCAAGAATGAATTAGTGCATCATTGCAACTATAAAACCAGAGATGAAGCTAAAGCAGATATTACAAAATACATTGTGTTATTTTATAATCAGCGAAGAATTCAAAAGAGTTTGGATTTTAAAACGCCAAATCAAATAGCAGAGAACTTTTATCGGTTAGCTGCCTAGCATATCCCAAGTGAAAGTCTCCTGCTAATTCAGCACATATCAAACTTCATATTATCGAATGGGTAAAAAATTAAAATTTGTCAGTTATTTTGCTTTTGATTTTTCTAAAATTTAAATAAAAGTAGGGAACATTAGAAATTATCATTCATTATTAAATCTGGAATTTTATATGCATGTATCAAGTTGATATTAAAAAAAGGGGAAATCATTATTTCCCCTTTTTTGTTTTATTTATTCTTCATCTGCAGCAGGTAATAACATCAGAATTGATTCATTTAGCAAGTTCACGATGTCTTCCAGCATATCTGGATCATAAAGATTTTCATCCAGTAATACCGGATTGCCATCAGCCAGCTGTTTTAAAATCGGTGCAAATGCATCTGAAATACAGATCCCTTCGCCATTGGCCCAGAACAGCAACTCATCTTCATCTTCGGTATAAAGCAGGCGTGATGCTGGCTCAAGAATGAGTGAATAACCCTGATCCAAGGCTTCTTCTAAATCACCTGTACCCAGTGCTTCAGCCTCTGGAATATTTTCCGGATATTTCGGTTCTGACATCAGGCTCATGAGGGCATCTTCAAGCACGGTTGGATTTTGCAGTTGTGCTAGAAGTTCTGCTTTTAAATACTCAAGTTCAGCTTGACTGATTTGACCAATCGGGCTGATTTTGTCGCGAATAATGTCAGTCAGTGGGTTTTTAAGCAATTGATCCGCAGCGAATTTATCACTTACGCGATCCATCATTTCAGCCACATTTGGCATACGGAAACCAAACGAGTACGTCAGACAGTCATCTTCCGCTACGCCGTAATGAGACAAGCCTGGTGGGACATAAAGCAAGTCGCCCGGTGCTAAAACTTCATCAAAATGAACGTCCATCTCTGGCAGTAATTTTAAGGGTTGACCTGCAACAAATTCGCTTTCGGCATCGCACATTTGGCCTAACTGCCAACGGCGCTGCCCATGACCCTGAACCAAGAATACATCGTAAAAATCGAAATGCTTGCCGACTGAACCGCCTTTTGGCGCATATGACACCATAATGTCATCACGACGCCACTGCGGAATAAACGGAAATTTTTTCCACAGTTCTGCCAGATCAAAAGAGTAGTGATCCACAGCTTGTACAAGCAGTGTCCAAAGTTTTGGCATCTTCTGGAAATCAGCTTTGATTAAAGGCGATGATTTCACCGACCACTGGTTTGGATCTTTATCTTTTTGTTTGATGAGGCGGGCACTGACATTTTCATCCAGCGCAAGTTCCATCACGTCGCTAGGTTCTAACAGATTCGCAATTTCAGGCAGCGCATTACGGACCAGTAATGGTTTTTTTTGCCAATATTCAGCAAGGAATTGTTCAGCGGTAATTCCGCCCAAGACATCTAAAGGTTGAGACATAAATACAGCCTAAAATTAAGGAACTAAAATATTCAATTGACGCAGGATATGGCAAAGCTGAATCATCGGCATGCCCATGAGCGTAGTTTGGTCTTGTCCAATCATTTGATCAAACAGGCTAATCCCCAGGCTTTCGCATTTAAAACTGCCGGCACACATCAAAGGTTGTTCAACTTCAATATAACGCTCAATTTCAGCAAGACTGAGTTTACGGAATTTGACCTTATAGTGTTCAACCAGCGTGCGTTCAAAGCCGGTTGACTGCTGTTGCACACTTAATGCGGTACTGAAATAGACAATTTTATCGGAATTGGCCTGTAACTGTTTTATGGCTTTTTCAACAGTCAGCGGTTTGCCAATAAAAATGTCCGGTGCACCTTCACGCCAAGCCACCTGGTCTGATCCAATCACAATCGCGTCTGGATACTGTTCCGAAATGGCTTTGGCTTTTTCAAAGGCCAGCCTTTTGGCTAAATCATCGGCATGGTTTTCACCACGGGGAGATTCATCAATATCAGGCACGATGCTTTGATAATCGATGCGAAGGCGGTTCATTAAGTCTTTGCGGGTTTGGCTGCTTGAAGCCAAAATAATTTGGGGAGTACTCATTACACTGCATATTCCATAAGCACATCAAGCGGAACGTAGGAGAGCACAGCTTGATGGCAAGCTTGAATTTTAATGGGAGGGGCGATACCGGCCTGGTAAGCTTCAACCCAACGGGTCACACAAATACACCAAAAATCACCCGGCTCTAAACCCGGGAAATCGACTTCTGGTAATGGTGTGATCAAGTCATTACCTACTTTTTGCGAAAAATTAAGAAACTCAGCGGTCATTTGTACACACATTGTATGCTGACCTAGATCTGTTGTAGCAGTATGACAAAAGCCGTTACGAAAATATCCGGTAATAGGAGCATAGCAACAGCTAGCCATAGGTTCGCCTAAAACGTTTAAACGATTGATATTTGGATCTGGGTGAATAGACATAAGCTCTAAATCATGGAGTGGCTTTTGACTATGATAATCAAAACTTTGCCTTTCGACAGCTTTTATGCAAAAGAAGCTAACCTTTTTCTACATAATCATTTAAAATCGGGCGGTTTTTATATCTATAAAGAGAGCTATACATGAATTTTCAGCGTATGACTGACCTCGATTTAACAGGTAAACGTGTTCTTATTCGTGAAGATTTAAACGTACCTGTAAAAAATGGTGAAATTACAAGTGATGCACGTTTACGCGCCGCGCTTCCTACAATTAAAGCAGCGGTAGAAAAAGGCGCTGCGGTAATGGTTTGTTCTCACCTAGGTCGTCCCGTTGAAGGTGAACCTAAACCAGAACAGTCTTTAGCTCCTGTTGCTGCTTACTTGACTCAAGCTTTGGGTCAAGACGTTAAATTGTTTACTGACTACTTAGATGGTGTTGAAGTTGCCCCAGGTCAGGTTGTATTGCTTGAAAACGTGCGTTTTAACCCGGGTGAAAAGAAAAACAATCCTGAACTTGCACAAAAATATGCAGCACTTTGCGATGTATTCGTGATGGATGCATTTGGTACTGCGCACCGTGCAGAAGCATCAACTGAAGGCGTAGCGCGTTTTGCCGCTGTTGCAGCAGCAGGGCCGTTACTTGCAGCTGAACTGGATGCTTTAGGTCGTGCACTTAAAACCCCTGAAAAACCAATGGTTGCGATTGTTGCCGGTTCTAAAGTTTCAACTAAACTGGATGTGTTAACTTCACTTTCAGATATTTGCGATCAAATCATCGTAGGTGGTGGTATTGCCAATACATTCCTGGCTGCTGCTGGCTACAATGTGGGTAAATCATTGTGTGAAAATGATTTGATCGACACAGCCAAAGCCATTGCTGCAAAAGTATCAGTTCCACTTCCAACAGATGTTGTGGTTGCAGATGCAGCTGAAATCGATTTTGCTGATTTCTTGGGTTCGTTGGCCAAAGCAAAAGCTGTAGTTAAAAACGTTGCTGATGTAACCGACAACGACATGATTTTAGATGTGGGTCCAGAAACGGCTAAAGCATTTGCTGAAATTATCAAAACTTCAAAAACAATCCTTTGGAATGGTCCAGTGGGTGTATTTGAAGTCGATCAGTTCGGTGAAGGCACTAAAGCATTATCGATTGCAGTCGCTGAATCGGCTGGTTTCTCTATCGCGGGTGGCGGTGATACTTTAGCTGCAATCGACAAATATGAAGTGGCTGACAAAATTGGTTATATCTCTACTGGTGGTGGCGCTTTCCTTGAATTTGTAGAAGGCAAAACACTTCCTGCAGTTGCTGTATTGCTTGAACGTGCTTAATCTTTAGATCGGAATCTTTAAATAAGATTACGCATACATTAAATACAACAAAAGGTTGGCTACGGTCAGCCTTTTGTCATTTTAGGGGACATATTCCAGTCATCAAAATGAAATATAACTGCAATAAGATGACCATCATTAAATCTCCTGTCACAGGACAATCTG
The DNA here is from genome assembly GCF_004331155.1 of Acinetobacter terrestris. GTDB lineage: Bacteria > Pseudomonadota > Gammaproteobacteria > Pseudomonadales > Moraxellaceae > Acinetobacter > Acinetobacter terrestris. The sequence continues at coordinate 100,932 of NZ_SJNZ01000013.1, read as the reverse complement.
ATGAAATTGAAATTAACCCTTGCAGCACTTCTTATTGCACCTTTGGCTTTAACTGCTTGTGCCAAGAAAGATGAAGCTCCGAAAAATGACGCAGCGACAACAGCAACAGTAGAAGAAAAAATTAGCCCTGAGCAACAAGCAGCAATAGATTCAATTGACCAACCGATTCTGGATGAAAAAAATACAGATGTACCGGCAGAAATAGCGAATGCAAATGCAGATGAAGCCACAGCTGCAGCTTCCGAGTCGGCTTCTGAAGCCACTGCACCTTAAGTTTTTCGTGTTTTATTTAAAAGTCCCTGCATAAGCAGGGATTTTTTTTGAAATAGTGTTTTTTATTACTGAATTGAAATGATTCAGCATGTAGAATATGGGGCATCAACTGGGAGGACATTATGGCACTTATCTCATTGCGCCAGCTCTTGGATCACGCCGGCGAACACAATTACGGCGTACCAGCGTTTAACGTAAACAACTTAGAACAAATGCGCGCAATTATGTTAGCCGCAGACGAAACGAATTCACCTGTTATTGTTCAAGCATCTGCGGGTGCTCGTAAATATGCCGGTGCTCCGTTCTTACGTCATTTAATTTTGGCAGCAATTGAAGAGTGGCCACATATTCCAGTGGTTATGCATCAAGATCATGGTACTGACCCTGATGTATGCCAACGCTCAATCCAGTTGGGCTTTTCATCAGTAATGATGGATGGTTCATTGGGTGCAGACGGTAAAACGCCTACAAGTTACGAATACAATGTTGATGTAACGCGTCGTACAGTTCAAATGGCGCACGCTTGCGGTGTTTCAGTTGAAGGTGAAATTGGTTGTCTGGGTAGCCTTGAAACCGGTATGGCGGGTGAAGAAGATGGCGTAGGCGCTGAAGGCGTTCTTGACCATTCTCAGCTTTTAACTTCAGTTGAAGAAGCGACTCAGTTTGTAGCAGATACCAATGTCGATGCTTTGGCAATTGCAGTGGGTACTTCACACGGTGCGTACAAATTCACACGTCCACCTACAGGTGATATTTTAGCGATTGACCGCATTAAAGAAATTCATGCGGCATTGCCAAATACCCATCTTGTTATGCACGGTTCAAGCTCTGTGCCACAAGAATGGTTGGCTGTGATCAATGAATTCGGCGGCGACATCAAAGAAACTTATGGTGTACCTGTTGAGCAGCTGGTTGAAGCAATCAAACACGGTGTTCGTAAAATTAATATCGATACTGACTTGCGTTTGGCATCTACTGGTGCAATGCGTCGTATGATGGCAGAAAAACCAAGCGAATTCGATCCACGTAAATTCTTCTCTGCAACTGTCGATGCAATGAAACAAATCTGTGTAGATCGTTACACAGCATTTGGCACTGCCGGTCATGCAGATCAGATTCGTCCAATTTCTTTAGAGAAAATGGTGAATCGTTATAAATAATCGTTAAAGATTATCTATAATAAAAAGCCCACATTGTTTGTGGGCTTTTTTGTATCTCACCCTAAACCATTATAAATCAGGAAAATAAGGCAAAAGATGGAACTTATATTTGCTGCGGCATGCTGTAGTGTGGTCATTTCAATTCTTTTAAAGCTGGCTAAAGCCAAAGGTTTTGATGCATTACAGATGATTGTCTGGAACTATGCTTCTGCCAGTGTGTTGTGCTTTTTATGGTTTAAGCCAGATTTGCAGCATATTTCCATACCAAATACGCCGTGGTGGTTAATTGTTGCCTTAGGGATTTTATTGCCGAGTATTTTTTTATGCTTAGCCAAATCATTGCAATATGCCGGCATTATTAAAACCGAAATTGCCCAGCGTTTATCGGTGGTTTTATCGCTATTATCCGCATTTTTTATTTTTCAGGAACAGTTTAATAGTCTGAAAATCATCGGGATTGCTTTGGGTATTGCAGCAGTCATCAGTATTTTATTTTCACATCAAAAAGCCGAAACAGGGCAGTCCTCTTCTAAACAGGCGATGTTATATCTTGCATTGGTATGGTTTGGCTATGCCTTGATTGATGTACTGCTCAAGTACACCACCGGATTAGGCGTACAGTTCGCTGTTGCCTTAAATTTGATGTTTATCTGTGCCTTTATATTGTCATTGGCTTATATTGCAATTTCAACGAAAACCATGGGGAACAAAAACAACATACTGGCCGGACTGGGCTTGGGTGTGCTGAATTTTGCCAATATCGCACTGTATGTCAAAGCGCATATTTTATTGAAAGACACACCTGCAATTGTGTTTGCAGGTATGAATATTCTGGTGGTGCTATTTGGTGCATTAAGTGGCTTAATCATCTTTAAGGAAAAATTAAAACCCGCTACCGCTGCCGGTTTGATATTAGGTTTGGCTAGTGTGATTTGCCTAGCTTATGCGATATCTGCTTGAAAAGTGTTTTTGCAAAAGTCTTTGGATGCTTCACGATGTCTATGCTGTCGGCTGTACCGAGCAGCAAGCCAGCCTGCTTGCAGTCTGGACAGGTTGGATAAAAGGAAATCGCATTTATGGAATATTGATGCATATAAATTTTATTGCAGTGTGTGCATTCAAATTTCATTGGCATTTTAGTTGTAGCAGGAATCATGATGTGAACCACCTTTTATTTTTGCGCAAATATACCTCAATATTGTTGCAAGAATAAGACCTGAAATGACAATAAAAGGGCACATTGGCCCCTTTTATTGTAATGAATCGTTAATTAAAGCTGAGTGAAAATCTGTTCTTTGTCTAGGCGTGATTTTGGCAGTTGGGCATTGAAATCATTTTCACTACGATAACCGAGTGTCAACAATACCGAAGGCACCAAGCCTTTTTCGGTTAACTGCAATTCATCATTGATAATTTGTTCATCAAATCCACCAATGGGTGTTGCATCAATGCCTTCAATTCCAGCAGCCAAAAGAATTTGACCTAAGGCAATAAAGGTTTGATTTTCTGCCCAGCGCTGAATATCACCTTTTTCATTGCGATAATAATTGACATAACCGCTACGGCTATCTTTTTGGCCTTGTTTGGCGGTTGAGTCTTTAAAACGACCACTAATGTCATCTTGAGTGAGCAAGTTATCTAAATGCTGTTCGCTGATATCCGCTTTGGTACAGAACAAAATAGTATGGGAAGAATCTAGCACTTTAGGCGCGTTATAGGCATATTTCCCAACCAAGGCTTTGGCAATCCGTTCTTTGGCTGCCTGATTGTCAGCAATAAAAAAATGCCAAGGTTGAATATTGATGGAAGAGGGAGTCAAACGTAAGATTTCTAATAAACGTGCCACCTGTTCCTTGGGGATTTTTCGAATAGGATCATAGGCTTTAGTGGTATAACGGGTTTTCGAGACGTTTAAAAGATCCATGAATGATTACTCCACTTATAAATTATGTTTGTCATTTTAGCTGAAGCGCTATCCAAATAGTTTATAACACATCGATCTCGCTTTAGACTTTGGCATGATAAAAAGTATTGATCGTGAATACCATTTTTCACTCAATTTATTACACTTTATATAAAGCAGCATTTGTATCCTGTTTAGCCTGCATTTCAAATGTCATCAATAATTTTATAAAATGAAGAGTGGGTATCTTGCAATAAATTAAGAGTTTTAGCAGATCAAGAAATACCTTTTCGATATTGGTACTTTTAGAAAAATGGCGTTTAATCAATATTAATTAAAATGTATGACCATTCCGAGAGCAGGCGTATGGACTTTAGCAATCACTTCAAAAGAAAACTAAAAACCCAACAGCAAATTGGGCTATGGGTCGGTTTGGCAGATGCCTACGCTACAGAAATTGCAGCTAATGCCGGATACGACTGGCTACTCATTGACGGTGAACATGCGCCCAGTGATTTGAGAACCACGCTTTCGCAACTGCAAAGTATCGCTGCATATCCCTCGCAAGCCGTGGTGCGTCCACCCATTGGCAGTGTGCAGCTGATTAAACAATTGCTAGATATTGGCGCACAAACTTTATTGATTCCGATGGTGGAAACAGTAGAACAAGCAGAACTCATGGTCAAAGCCGTGCGTTATCCACCTGAGGGCATCCGTGGCGTAGGTGCGGCTCTGGCACGTGCAACCCGTTGGAACAGTATTCCGGATTATTACCAAACAGCCCATGAAAATATCAGTCTTTTGATTCAGATTGAATCGGTCACAGGCCTAGAAAACCTGGATGATATTTTAAAAGTTGATGGCATAGATGGGGTGTTTATTGGTGCTGTGGATTTGTCCGCAACCATGGGCCATCAAGGTAATCCAAACCATCCAGAGGTTCAAAAAGCTGTGGTGGATGCGATTCAACGTATTCGTGCAGCGGGTAAGGCAGCCGGGATTTTATCAACACAGCATGAAGCCACGCAGCAATATTTAGACCTTGGTACAGAGTTTGTGGCAGTGGGTGTCGATACCAGTGTCTTGATGAATTCGCTTCGTGAACTTTTGGCCAAATATAAAGGGGGTGAAGTGATGAAATCTGAGGGCGGGTATTAATCTTAAACAGTGTTGTGGATTAATTGCTTCAACTGAAAAAAGCCCCTTACTTTTTTATCGAGCAGGGGCTTTTTTATTAATAAGCGTATTTTAAATCGGTATATTCGTTCAATGACATTGCAACATGCTTGTCAATGAATTCACGGATATCTTCGCTGCTCATAGGCTGACCTTGCTTGGTAATCACGTTTTCCATAGGCGCTTGACCGGCAGCAGTAATTTTATAAACGAAGTTACACACCACTTTATAATCAGAATCCGCTTTAACCATACAAGTCACGTAGCTATATGCATGTTCAAAATTCAAATCGCTATGAGAAAAGATAAACTGGTCAAATAATTTAAGTGCTTTACCATCTTCCAGTGCTTTTAATTCATCCACAATATTACTTTCAAATTGCACAGCGTAGCGCTCGGAAATAGGTTTTCCATCGACTAAAAGTGAAACTTTGTCGTCATCATGATGGGTCACTGCGATATTGCTAAAATCAGACATGCAGATCTCTAAAGTTAAATAAAATGATATATGCTGATTATGTTTGAATTGTTTTACAAATCAAGAAACGATTGGATCAGTTGATGATATTCAGTATAAATAAACAACGAATGAGAGGGGTGAGGCGCCGTAAAAGGATTTCGCTTTTATATTAACCGCAAGGCTTGAGCAATTTAAATTAATACGTCCAGGTCTTCAATTCTAAGGTTTGATCAACCTGTTTAGAATCAATTTCTAAAATCTGTGCTTCATGTTCGCGCCAGTCGCCTAACACAATTCGTAATTTACCATTTTCATTATGGATATTAGGGCGGTGGGTATGTCCATGAATCAGTACATCCACTGCTTGAAGTGATTGTTCAACGGCTTGTTGATTTACATCCATAATCTGATAAGACTTCACTTGCTTGGTTTGGGCGCTTTTTTTGCGGAAACCATTTGCCAGTTTTTGACGAAAACTTAATGGCATGCTTTTAAGAAAACCTAGAACTAGCGGATTACGAATGATTTTACGGAATTTTTGGTAGGACACATCATCGGTGCAAAGCAGGTCGCCATGTTCAAGACGGATCTGAAGCTCACCAATCTTTAAGGTATCTACATCAGGCAATATAGAACCATTAAACTGCTGTAAAAAGCGTTGACCCAGTGCAAAGTCGCGGTTGCCCACTTGAAAATAAACATGATTACCGGCTTGAGTAAATTGTTGTAGAGCGCTGACAATTTCATCTAACCATGGGGCAGAGTAGTCATCCCCAATCCAAGCGTTAAACCAGTCACCCAGAATATACAGCTGGGTATCTTTATTTTTATAGTGTTCTAATAAATCCAAAAACCCCCGAACGAGTCGAGGGTGTTCAGGTGACAAATGTAAATCAGCGATAAACAGATAGGTCACTTATTTTCCTTGTGTGTTTAATCTCTCTTGCGGAGCAATGCTCCTCACCCATCTTTGATAAAGAGAGACTTTCTCCCATTAAAAGGTGGGAATTCCTCCCTTTCTTAAAGGGAGGTTAGGAGGGATTCTTACTCAGCAATAATTTTAGCAGATTCAATTACGACGTTCTCTAAAGGAACGTCAGCGTGGTAACCACGGTTACCAGTGCGAACGCCTTTAATTGCTTCAACCACATCTAAGCCTTCAACAACTTTACCAAATACTGCATAACCCCAGCCTTGTGCTGTTTTACCAGTATGGTTAAGGAAAGAGTTGTTTTTCACGTTAATGAAGAATTGAGCAGACGCAGAATGAGGTGCTTGAGTACGTGCCATTGCAACCGTACCTTCTTCATTGCTTAAACCGTTGTCAGCTTCATTTTCAATAGAATCGCGAGTTGCTTTTTCTTTGAAGTTTTCATCCATGCCGCCGCCCTGGATCATGAAGTTTTCAATTACACGGTGAAAAATCACGCCATCATAAAAACCGTCACGTACATATTCTAAAAAGTTAGCAACAGTCTTAGGTGCTTTTTCAGAGTTTAATTCAAGAACAATACGTCCTTTATTGGTGTTTAATTCGACTTGAGGAAAACTCATTCTATAATCTCCTAATCATGGACAAAAAAAGCCATGGGTTTTTGGTTGAGAGAAGCATAAGCAAACTGTAAACTACAAGGCAAGCAAAAACGTTACTTTCTTTGTTAAAAACTGAGAAAAGCGTTTTAATTATCCTATTTTATCTTATAGAAGTGATTTATCAACTATGAAGCCGAATGATGTTGTTTCATCCCTGCCAAATAACCCGACAACTCAAAATCAATCTGTCGATGCTGCGCAGCAAGAACAACAGCCTGGCTTAGACTTTGTACGCCAAGTGATTACTGACGATCTAGCAGCAGGCCGTACACAACAAGTGGTGACACGTTTCCCGCCAGAACCGAATGGTTATTTACATATTGGTCACGTAAAAGCCATTTGTCTGAATTTTGGAATTGCCCAAGAATTTGATGGCGTATGTAACCTGCGTTTTGACGATACCAATCCAGATGCAGAAGAACAAGAATATGTAGATGGTATTGCCAACGACGTAAAATGGTTAGGTTTTAACTGGAATGGTGAACCTCGCTACGCATCAAGCTATTTTGATCAATTGCATGCCTGGGCAATTCAATTGATTCAACAGGGCGATGCTTATGTGGATTTGCAAACGCCGGAAGAAATCAAGTTAAACCGCGGTAATTTCAAAGAGCCAGGTAAAAACTCTCCTTACCGTGAAGCATCTGTTGAAGACAATCTGGCGAACTTTGAAAAGATGAATAATGGCGGTTTGGGTGAAGGGCAAGCTGTGCTTCGTGCCAAAATTGATATGACATCTCCAAACGTGCATATGCGTGATCCTATTCTGTACCGTGTACTGCATTCTGAACATCACCAAACTGGTGATAAATGGAAAATGTACCCAATGTACGATTATGCGCATCCATTATCCGATGCGATTGAAGGTATTACCCATTCACTTTGTACTCTGGAATTCCAGGATCACCGTCCGTTTTATGACTGGGTGGTTGATAAAGTTAAATCGCCATCTGTTCCGCATCAGTACGAATCTAGCCGTTTAAATGTCGATTACACCATTACCTCAAAACGTAAATTGCGTAAATTGGTTGAAGGCAATCATGTTAATGGCTGGGATGACCCACGTATGCCAACCGTAGTCGGTATGCGCCGTCGTGGTTTTACCCCTGAAGGTCTGCGTGATTTCTGTAAGCGTGTAGGCGTGTCTAAAGTTGATGGCAGTATTGTTGATGTTGCAATGCTTGAATACTGTATCCGTCAGTCTTTGGAAAATACCGCTGCGCGTGGTATGGCGGTGTTAAATCCACTGAAAGTGACCTTGACCAACTTGCCTGAAGATATGGATTTGCCCCATGCACGTCATCCGAACGTAGACATGGGCGATCGTATTATTCCTTTATCTAAAGAAATTTATATTGATCGTAAAGACTTTGAAGAAGTGCCGCCTAAAGGCTTTAAACGTTTAATTCCACAAGGTGAAGTACGTTTACGTCATGCTTATGTGATTAAATGTGACGAAGTGATTAAAGATGCCAATGGTGAAGTGGTTGAACTGAAATGTTCAATTGACCCTGAAACTTTAGGTAAAAATCCTGAAGGCCGCAAAGTCAAAGGTGTGGTGCATTGGGTTTCTGCAACCAAAGGTGTTCCTGCTGAAGTTCGTGTTTATGACCGTTTGTTTAATGAAGCGGCTCCTGATGCAGATGATGATTTCTTGGCACACTTAAACCCAGAATCTTTAACTGTGCTTCAGGCGATGATTGAACCTGCTTTGGCAGAAGCTCAACCTGAAGATCGTTTCCAGTTTGAACGTGAAGGTTACTTCGTGGCAGATCAACATGATCACAGCAGCGATAAACCGGTGTTTAACCGTATTTTGGACTTAAAAGACAGCTTTAAGCCTAAGCAAGGATAAGCAAAATCATTTCGTCTTGCGCCATATATGGCTCATTTGCCTGAACGCAACAGATGAAGCTGTACTTCATCTGTGCTACAGGTAAAAGGTAATCGCAATAACTGTTCTAAAAGCTCAACTTCGGTTGGGCTTTTTTATTGAATGAAGCCAGTTTTGAGCAGTCATTTTTATTGTTTGATTTTATTTATATTGATTGATTGGCTACATCTATTAGCATAAAAATAATATTCAATCAGAAAGCAATTATGCTATCACTATAAGAAAAAGCTGAAGGTAATAAAAATGAGCGTCGTTATAGAAACCCAGATGTTAATTCGAAAACCGGTTGCAGAAGTATTTAATGCCTTTATTGATCCTGAAATCACTAGCAAGTTTTGGTTTACTTCATCGACCGGGCAGTTAATTGAAAACAAAAGCGTAGACTGGTATTGGGAAAAATATGATGTCACTACACCAGTTCTAGTGGAACAGATGATTAATAATGAACTGATACAGATCATCTGGGGAGAACCCAAGACGACGCTAGACTTTATTTTTGAGAAAATAGCAGAACAAGAAACCTACCTTCGCATCCGAAATTACGATATTCCCTTGGAAGGATCGGCCTTAATTGCTTTTATTATTGATCATACCGCAGGCTTTACCACAGTTCTGGATGGTTGTAAGGCATATTTGGAGTATGGCGCGCTATTAAATTTAGTCGATGATAAATTTCCGCCTTTTGTTTAGATCATTTTTCTAAAACGTTGTGGACTCTATTTATCCAATAAAATAGCAAACATCAAAAATTAAAGTGTACCTATTTTATTTAGACATAAAATTTTGCTTAAGAACGGGTGAGCAGAAAATTTTTATACCCCATTCAAATGGGGCTTTTTATCTTTAAAATTGTAAAATGGCGCAACTCAAAATTAAGGGTTTTTCTGTTCAGGCTTTTTTAATAATAAAGAGGAGAGCAGCCGCTTTTTCGCTTTATCACGCAGTTTTTTCTTGATGTACAACACCAGTGCAAAACAGGTTGTGGTGATGGTCAGCAACATGCTGTTCATATAACTCATGATTGAGCTGACATAGCCAATCGTGGTCAGGCGGTTCATCATGTGAATCACTTGTGGACTGCTTTCAACGCCGGTAATGGCCCAAGTACATAAATGTTCACAGTTATTAATAATCAGATGATAGTTGTTTTCGTTCATTCGGGAACGCATGCGCCGTATGACTTTACGCCCAGTAAACTTGGGGTTGCTGTATTTTTGAATAATAATAGTTTTGCCGAAACTGAACTTTTCTATTGATGTGATCTCAATCGGGCGTTTTTTGAAGAGATGAGCAAAACCCGAATAATGAATCACCCGGCCACGCCCTGCATAAATGCCATGATGGGAATAGCCTAAGTGTTTAACAATAAGATGTGTTCCTAAAGGAAATCGGATTTTCTGCTGTTGCATCCCAAGTTTAATCAATAAAGTTACACATGTATTTTGTTGATGTAGTTTACTGCTTCTTTATGAAAGAATCGACTATTTCACTAAGCTTAATGACTATTTTATAAAAACTACATCATTGTATAAAATTTTCAACCTATCCTTAAGTCGTTGGGGGGAAAGATAAAAATGAAGAATCAATTTTTATTAAAATCTGCGCTAATTTTTGCTTTAAATCTGGTTTCAGTCAGCTATGCAGAAGTTTACTCGGAGCATTGGAAAAAAGGTGCTTTTGATGTTGATGTGGTCAAGATTGAACAGCCTCAAAACTTACGTTTATTTTTAAATGATACGAAAACCAATCAACCGCTGCATAAATTTGATGCTATCCAGAAGCAATTAAAGTCTTGTGAAAAGTTATTATTTGCCATGAATGCCGGAATGTATCATTCAGATTATTCTGCAGTCGGTTTATATGTAGAAGCATCCCGACAAAAGCAGAAATTAAATACCATCAAACAGGGCTTTGGCAATTTTCATATTCAGCCGAATGGTGTGCTGGCCTGGAATCAAGATAAAAGCCTGATTAGCACCACAGATGACTACGCTAAGATAAAGTTTAATCCGGATTATGCGACGCAATCTGGGCCAATGCTGGTGATTAATGGAAAGATTAATCCAAACTTTTTGCAACATTCAGACTCATTTAAAATTCGTAATGGCGTGGGGATTAAAGATCAAACTCTCTATTTTGTAATAAGCAATACCGCAGTGAGTTTTTATCAATTTGCACAATTTTTCCAACAAGAATTACAAGTATCGAATGCGCTGTATTTGGATGGCTCCATTTCAAGCGCATATATTCCGCAATTAAAACGCGCAGATTCATTTTTTAAGCTTGGTCCAATGGTAGCGTATATAGATGAGCAAAACTGTCAAAAAGACTAATCTTCCAAGTCTTAAAACGATCTGTTCAAGTACGCTATTATTTTAAATATTTTTATCCTGATTTATTTAATTTATTCATTTGGAATAATTTTAAGCATGATTTATATTGGGTAAATTTTGACTTAGAGCGAGAAGTGGAGAAGTTTTTAATTTTTAACCAAATGAGATCATTGATAAGTTAAAAATGATATCCAATTTTCAAACCATAGCCTATGGCGTGATTGTCATTAAATTCACCCACTTTTGAAGCTTCTGAAATGCCTGGAAGCGGCAGATTATAAGTTCCATCCTGCGCCGTGACATCTCCCAGCCAAAAGTATTTAGCCCCGCCCGAAATAAAATAATCGGGTTCGGGACTGTACTGGATGGCTAAACCTATTCCCCAATAGCCCTTGGTTGGATTAAAGATGGATGCCGGATCACCTGTACCGGAATCCCAGCTGAGGTCAAAAGCACTAGACCATTGCTGAGTCCATTTTTTTGCCACACCGACAGACGCACTCCACTGATCTTTTTGATAGTCATCCAGATTGAATCCACCCGTATACGTTCCGCCACTCATTGTCGTTGTTGTCCGTTCTGATAAGGCACCAAATTGGGTGGGACGAATCACAAAATCTTTCCAGTTGACCCAACGGATATTGGAGTAAAGCAAAGTGCTGACTGTAACACTGGTTTGAAAATCGAGATTAACCGACTGTGGCGTGGAAATTTTAGTTTCAGTTTCATCAAGCAGAAGCAGCGGTGTGCCCAATATATTTTCAGAGACATTGATGTTGTGATCAATTTTGGAGTGATAGGTTAATGCGGCTTTTAGTGCAATATCAGGCAGCTGGTAAGCGAAACCCGCCAGCCAGCCAATGGCAGCATCTTCCTTGAAAACGGCGTTATAGCCATTCAAGTCTGCATAAATCAAGCCGCGAAGTGAAACATCACCTTTAATGTTTTGAAAGGCAGGTCCTGCATAAAGATTAAAGTTTTTGAAAGGTTGATAGCCTAAAACCAGACTGAGATTTTGGGTATCCACATTGATCTGTGTACCTTGTTTGCTGAGTGCCGGATCAGAAAAACTGCCATTGTCTTTGAGCGGATAGTGCAGGTCTGAGCCAAATGGCTGATCGTAAAGGATACCGAAAGAGAGCTCCGGTTTTAATTGTAGTTTAAGAGCTGCACTGTAGTATTGGAAATTCTGGCGAATATTGTCAGTTGAATAGTCATCACTTTCTGAACTGACCAGGTCTGGTCGTGTGCCTAAAGTTCGTCCTGAAACTTCAGGGTCGGCTGCGGAAATGGAGGCTTCAAAATAATGCCCCGTCTCGAGAAAAGGCAATAAGGATTGTCCGGATTGGTCCATTGCGGCGGCCATGCTGTGACTGGAGATCAGGCTGCATAATATTGCCAGTCTAGGATAATACGATTTCATATATTTTCCTTTTGCTCAGACTAATTTTTTATTTTTAAGGCATTCTTATTTTACTTTTTATAATTTTTCACATATGAGTAAAGCACTTTTAAATACACGGGAACAGAGATTTTTGGATAAAAAGGAAGAAGTATGTTTCTAAGTATTAAAATCGAAGCAGATATGTTTTGGGCAGGAAAATAAAAAGGCATTTAGTGAACTAAATGCCTTTGAATTAGACTCTACTATTGGAGTGGTAGATGCTGTAATTCATTTAACTCTTTACGGCTATAACCTCGTGAAGCTAGAACCTTTTTAATTCCAATGATGACATCTTCATCAGTGGCTTTCGCTAAAGCTTGAATCAGTTCTTCATTCGATTTACAAGAGCAATCATTTTCGACACACGAGATTTGATTCTTGTGTTCGTTTTGCTGTTGATTAGCAGAAAACAGCTTTTGCCAAAAACTCATAGAGCCTTCATACACAACTTAACATAGTTCGAAATATATCCAATTTCCTGAATAATACAAGCCTAGGTCAGTGATAAAAACAGCATTTGGACGTGAAATTTTCCGATGATAAGCACTAACTTTAACGATATTATGAGATTTACTATTCAGAATTAGTTATAAATGATTAATTTTAAATGAAATAAAAATGAAGCTCATTGGAGCTTCATTAAAACAAACACACTTACAAACTTAACAATGAAATAAATTGTTTAAATCTTTTCCAGTAATACACCCGATTCTACATGATGGGTATAAGGGAACTGGTCAAACATCGCAAATTTGGTCACTTTATGCGTAGTTGATAAGGTCTTCAAGTTGTCTTCTAGGGTATCAGGATTACATGAGATATAAATGATACGTTCAAAACGTTGAATCAGTTTTAAAGTTTCATCATCAATTCCTGCACGCGGTGGATCAACAAACACAGTGTTGAAGTCATAGCTTGAGATATCAATCTCTGCTTCCTGCAAACGGCGGAATTCACGTTCACCATTATAGGCTTGGGTGAAATCTTCAGCGGATAAACGTGCCACCTGAATATTGTCAATCTGGTTTTGCTCAATATTCCACTGCGCTGCATAAACAGATGATTTAGCCAGTTCAGTTGCCAGTACGCGATTGAATTTGGTGGACAGCGGCAGGGTGAAGTTACCATTACCACAGTACAATTCAAGTAAGTCTTTATCTGACTGTTCAGCCGCATTGCATGCCCATTCCAGCATTTTTTGGCAGACTTGTGCATTCGGTTGGGTAAAGCTGCTTTCGACTTGCTTGTATTTGTAAGTACGATCAAATACTTGCAGTTCTTCAACCACAAATTCATCGCTTAATACCATTTTTTGACCGCGGCTACGACCAATCAATTTGATATTCAGTTTTTCAGCCAGTTGTTTGGCCAAGCTTTCCCATTCGGCATCCAGCGGGCAACGATAAATCATTGACACCAGCATTTCACCTTTTAAAGTCGCCAGAAAATGAACTTCAAATAAGCGTTTAGACAAGACCGGATTGCTTTTCAGTTCTTGCAGCAAAATAGGCATCAGTTGATTAATGCTGGCATCTGCAATTGGAAATTCGTCAATGCGAATGACCTGTTTTTGGTTATCTTCGCTGCGTTCAAACATGGCATAGAACATATCATCGTCAGTATGCCAAATCCGGAATTCTGCGCGCATACGGAAGTTTTGTTCAGGCGACTGAAATACTTCTAGAGAAGGGGGATTAAACTCGGCAAATTGAGCAGAAATACGTGCAATCTTGGCATCAAGTTGTAACTGATAAGCTGAAGTCATATGCAGTAAAAATCACAAACACATTGAAAACAGGGATGGTAACAAAGTTTGAATCAGATGACTAAACTTATTGCCCATTCAGCGGCAGAAATATCGTTTCAATTGAAATTTTGGCTAGATAGGGAGATCCCTTATTTATGGCTGTTTTTAGATTGCATCATAAATAGATATGCTGAGTTGAATGAGGGCTAAATATAAAAAGAAACCAAGCCAACCTGACTAGGGAGTGGTTGACTTGGTAAAGAGGAAAAACATCCAGTTATAGGATTAAGCGCTGTAGTGCTCTAGTTAAATTTTTTAGCTTAATGTCATCAGGCTGGCATTCCCTCCTGCAGCTGCGGTGTTAATACTAATTGCGCGTTCAATCACCAGGCGCTCTAAAGGAATCTCGTGTTCAAGCGGTTTTAAATGCGTGATGCCAATAATTGCACCTTGGCGCGAGGCAATCAGAGTTTGCAACTTTTGCAGTTGAGCTTTGCTTCCATGATGGAGAACTGCATCAAAATCATCTGTTTCAATGCTTTGGATAATCGCGAAACTGTCTGCAATTTCTTTCGGCATCTTAGGCAGATACTTGAGTACAAAGGTATTTTCAGCCAGTACGGTAGGTTGACTGCCGACCGCAAAAATTGCAGCCAATTGCTGAATCTGATCCTGTTCCTGATCGGCTAAAGTCAGCACACGTTTTCTTGGCAACACGACATATTGGTTACTTTCACCGGTCGGGCCTTGCAATTCATAATGATGACCAGAGCAAAAAGCAGGGCACGGTTTCAATTGATAGTGAGGAAAGTGCTTTTCTGCCCAACGATAAAACAGTGCATATAAGGGGTGATGTGCGGGCTGTGTTGCATTCGACTGCGTTGCAAAAGGTGTTGCCAGTTTCTTGGCAGAGCAGTGCTGCATCAAACGGTACAGATAAATCGGACCGCCTGCTTTAGGGCCGGTACCTGAAAGACCTTCACCACCAAAAGGTTGCACACCGACCACAGCACCAACAATATTACGGTTGATATATAAGTTGCCGACTTCTGCATGTGCAATCACGGTCTGAACGGTCTCATCAATACGGGTATGCAGTCCCATGGTGAGGCCATAACCTTTGCTATTGATCTGTTCAAGTAACTGTTGCAATTGACCATATTTATAACGGATCACATGCAAGACCGGACCAAACACTTCACGCTGCAAATCATTTAAATTCGGCAATTCAATCAGGGTTGGCGCAATAAAAGTCCCTTGGTTTAAGGATGGATCTTGTGCCGCATTCAACATTAGTTGATGAACGGGATGACCTTTACTGCGCATCTGATCAATATGTTTTTGAATATTGCTTTGCGCCTCAAGATCAATCACCGGACCAATATCGGTTTTTAACAGGAACGGATTACCCACCCGCAGTTGTTGCATCGCGCCTTTGAGCATATTGATGACACTATCGGCATTGTCTTCTTGGACGCAGAGTACACGTAAAGCTGAACAGCGTTGACCGGCACTATCATAAGCCGAGCTTACAACATCCAGAATGACCTGTTCGGTTAATGCGGACGAGTCCACAATCATGGCATTTTGACCGCCGGTTTCCGCAATCAGTGGAATAGGCTGGCCAGATTGACTTAGTCTTTGTGCAAGGGTCTTTTGCAGAATTTTGGCCACATCAGTTGAACCGGTAAACATGATGCCTTGAATACGGGCATCAGCACTTAACTGCGCGCCGACGGTTTCACCTTGTCCCGGAAGAAGTTGCACCACATCTTGAGGAATACCGGCTTGCCATAAAATTTGAATTGCTTGCGCGGCAATCAGTGGGGTTTGCTCAGCAGGTTTTGCAATGACAGTATTTCCGGCAACGAGGGCAGCTGAAATTTGTCCGGTGAAAATGGCCAAAGGGAAATTCCACGGACTAATACATAACACGGTGCCCAGTGGCTGAATCACTGTATTTTGATCCAGATCGATCATTTGAGCAGCATAATAACGCAGGAAGTCGATTGCTTCACGAACTTCGGCAATGGCGTTGGCATAGATTTTACCACTTTCACGGCACAGTAAAATCATCAGTTCTTGCAAGCGTGATTGCATGATATCCGCAGCGCGTTGCAAACAAGCGGCACGTGTATTTTTCGGTGTATTGCTCCATTCAGCTTGGGCATTGACGGCATTCTCTAAGGCCAGATTTACTTGTTCTACGCTTGCTTCCTCGACATAACCGACGATATCGGAATGATGTGCAGGATTTAAAATTGCGATGGGCTGCGGATAATTATCCACAAGCGAATTTTCATGATTTAGGTTTTTACCCAAAGCTTGGGCTTGCCATTGCTGCTGACTGAAATTTTGTGCAGTTTGATTGAGCAGCATTAACTCATGATCATTGGCTAAGTCTAGGCCCATAGAGTTCGGACGAATATCACCGTATAGGTCGGGGGCTAAAGGAATAGCCGGATGCTTCTGACCTATTTGAGATTCTTTTGCGGCATTTTTTAAAATTTCTGAATGTGGATTTTCAATCAAGTCATCAATCTTTAAGGTTTTATCTGCAATACGATTGACAAAAGAGGTATTGGCGCCGTTTTCCAATAAGCGTCGCACCAGATAAGCCAGTAAAGTTTCATGATTTCCGACTGGTGCATAGATACGGCACGGCACACCCAGTTTATTGTCTATTTTATGGCCTACCACCTGTTCATATAGCGGTTCGCCCATGCCATGCAGGCACTGGAACTCATATTGACCGACGTAGTATTGCTCTGGATTAGCCAAATGGTAAATGGTGGCAAGTGTTTGCGCATTATGCGTCGCGAATTGCGGATAAATCTGCTCTGGGGCAGCCAACAGTTTTTTAGCGCAGGCAATATAAGACAGGTCAGTATGCACCTTACGGGTAAACACCGGATAATCCGTCATGCCATCAATCTGGGCTTTCTTGATTTCACTATCCCAGTACGCACCTTTGACCAGACGAATCATCAAGCGTTTTTGACTGCGTTTTGCCAGATCCACCACGTAATCGACCACGTTGAAACAACGCTTTTGATAAGCCTGAATCACAAAGCCAATGCCTTTCCAGTCGGCAAGGCTAGGCTCAAAACACAGACGCTCCAACAATTCTAAAGATATTTCCAGACGTTCAGATTCTTCAGCATCAATATTTAGACCAATATTGTAGCGTTTTGACAGTTCCGCCAATTGCAGCACTTTTGGATATAACTCCTCATGCACACGATCAATCTGCGCACGTTGATAGCGCGGATGCAGGGCAGAAAGCTTGATTGAAATCCCCGGGCCTTCATAGACATCTTTGTCTTTGGATGCCTGACCAATGGCATGGATGGCATCGCTATAATCCTGATAATAACGTTCAGCATCATGTTCGGTGAGTGCCGCTTCACCCAGCATATCGTAAGAGTAACGGAAACCTTTATCTTCCAAAGGTTCTGCATGTTCGAGCGCTTCTTGAATGGTTTCGCCCGTGACAAACTGTTCGCCCATCATTCGCATTGCCACATCTACCGCTTTACGAATAATACCGCGACCACTGCGTGCCAAAAGCCCGGTCAGTACGCTGGATAAACTTTTTTGTTTTGGCGTTTCCATCAATTTGCCGGTCAGCATGAGGCCCCATGCAGCGGCATTGACAAACATCAGGCTGCTTTGCCCGACATGTTCTTTCCAGTTGCCCTGATTGATCTTGTCACGAATCAGCAGGTCACGTGTCGCACTGTCTGGAATACGAAGCAGGGCTTCTGCCAGACACATCAGTGCAATACCTTCTTGAGAAGACAATGAAAATTCTTGCAATAAACCTTGCACAATTCCAGCTTTACCGTTCGAGCTTTTACGTTCACGCAGGGTATGCGCAAGATTGAAAGCCAGATCATAAATGCGCTGATTCAGCTGTTCAGAAATTTGGCTATGTTCAAGTAAATGTTCCACACAATCAGGTTCAGCACGACGCCAGGCAGTGTTTATTTCAACTTCATAATCATTCTTTTCTTTGAATTCAGTAATATATTCAAAGTGAGGTTTTGCCGTATTGAGGCGAGTATCTGTGTCCATCATATTCATGCCAACGTCCTGTGACTGCCAATATTTTTGTTGAGTGAAATACCTTATATAATTTATGATTACAGAAAGAACGCCGAATAACTCACTATAGTTTTTATTCATTTTAGAGAATAATTCAGATGACCAGCCCGATTTTTACGTTGGACCGAACAGATATCAAAATTTTAGATATTCTGCAAAATGATGGACGAATTTCAAATATAAAATTGGCGGAAGCTGTGAATTTATCCGCGACTGCAGC
Source organism: Acinetobacter terrestris (assembly GCF_004331155.1). Lineage (GTDB taxonomy): Bacteria > Pseudomonadota > Gammaproteobacteria > Pseudomonadales > Moraxellaceae > Acinetobacter > Acinetobacter terrestris. The sequence continues at coordinate 82,622 of NZ_SJNZ01000013.1, read as the reverse complement.
GTTGGCCCGGGTACAGAAATTAGTCAAAGATGGTTTTATTTTAGGCTATGAAGCCAAGCTGAATCCTGACATGTTGAATGCCAGTTTTGTGGTGTTTGTGGAAATTTTACTGGATAAAACCACACCCAATGTCTTGGATGAATTCTCAGATGCAGTGATGCAATATCCTGAAATTGTGGAATGTCATATGATCAGTGGCGGTTTCGATTTTGTGGTGAAAATCCGCTGCGCCAGCATGGAAGAATTCCGCAAGATTTCAGGGCAGGTGCTGTGGCAACTTCCGGGCGTCAAAGAAACCCGAAGCTATCCGGTGATGGAAGTGATTAAAGAAAGCTCCAAGATTTATCTGAAAACCAAAGTGCAAAAATGACATCAATAAAAGGGGCATCAGCCCCTTATATCTCAGTCAAATTTTGGTATAACTTATTCGAAATTTATCATAAATTTTCAGGTTGAGCCGGTATTCCATTTTTTAATTCATTCATTTCTTTTTTATACAATTCATCTGCTTGCTCAAAACGCTGAATCACTTCTTGAGGTGGTTCTTTTTCGAGCAAGCTCACCACGACAATACTCATGAATGACAGAATGAAACCGGGAATAATTTCATATAGTCCGGTACTCGCCATAGTGTTCTTCCATAAAATGACCGTCACAGCACCGACAATAATCCCCATGATTGCGCCGTTTAAGGTCATGCGTTTCCAGAATAAAGACAGGATAATCAGCGGGCCAAAAGCAGCACCAAAACCTGCCCATGCATAAGCCACCAGACCTAAAACTTTACTGCTTGGATTACTTGCAAGTGCAATAGCGAGAATGGCAATGGCCACCACCATAAAGCGTCCAACCCAGACCAATTCCTTTTGCGAGGCATTTTTACGCAGGAAGGATTTATATAAATCTTCAGTCAATGTGCTTGAACAGACCAAAAGCTGACAGCTGAGGGTGCTCATCACAGCCGCTAAAATAGCTGCCAAAATGATCCCTGCAATCCATGGATTAAACAGGATTTTGGTCAGTTCCATAAAAATGGTTTCCGGGTTCTGGGATACTACTGTTGCCAGTTCCGGGTGATGCTGGAAGTAGGCAATGCCAATGAAACCCGCACCAACTGCGCCACCTAAACATAGAATCATCCAGCTCATGCCAATACGGCGTGCAGCAGGAATAGTCTTCACCGAATCTGCTGCCATAAAGCGCACCAGAATATGCGGCTGACCAAAATAGCCTAAACCCCATGCAAGGGAAGATAAAATCGCGACCGTGCTTAAACCTGAAAGCATATTGCTGGCATGCGGACGAGCAGTCTCAATCAGGGTTGCCAGATGTTGACTATGATCACCGAGTGCGAGGTAAGCCATAATCGGAGTCAGAATCAAGGCAAAAATCATCAATCCTGCCTGGAAAGTATCTGTCCAGCTAATCGCTAGAAAGCCGCCAATACACACATAACTGATGGTTGCAATTGCGCTGATCCAGAGGGCAGTGGTGTAAGACAGACCGAAAATACTTTCAAATAATCGGGCGCCTGCCACCATGCCAGAGGCACAATAAATCGAGAAAAACACCAGAATCACTAAAGCTGAAATAATCCGTAGCACACGTTTTCGGTCACCAAATCGGCTGGTAAAATAATCAGGCAGGGTTAATGCATTATTTTGAACTTCTGTATGCATACGCAGTCGTCCTGCGACCAATAGCCAATTCAGCCATGCACCCACAATCAGTCCAATGGCAATCCACGCTTCTGATAAGCCTGACAGATAAATTGCGCCGGGCAGACCCATCAACAACCAGCCACTCATATCCGATGCACCTGCCGAAAGTGCGGTGACCACACTGCCCAAGCTTCGCCCACCGAGAATATAATCTGAAAAATCGGTCGTCGCCTTATAGGCATATAGTCCAATACCAACCATGGCGAGAATATAAAAAATAAATGTGATTAATGTCGGGTTCAGTTGACTCATGTGCTCATCCTTCTGTCCTTATGGATACATCTGTCCAAGATGAATTTTTATACATATTCGGTAAGGCGCTGATTCAAACATAAAATTCAAATTACGTTCTGTTACATTTCGAAGGGATTTAATGGGAGGTTGTGTAGCGGAATGTACTTTTAGATACAATTGATAAAAAGTAAATAAAATTAATTAAATATAACTATGGTGCTTAATGTCATTTATAAAGCTATTGCAAAGATTTAGTGTGACTTAAACATCTGTCTAAATATTTTTGAGTTTTATTTTTTTGAATAGAAAAATTGAAAGCAGAAGCGGCAGAAAAAGGAATTTACAAGTACTTACACTAGCTACAAAGCTGGGGTAATTGGTTATAGAGCATTGCCAAATAAATATCTTTTTACAATATTTAAAATACAGCAAAGGTTTAATATTTTTTCCATTGCACAATTCTAATGCATAAATGTGAGTATATTTAAAGTGTCTATGGTTCAACTCGATAATACAAGAATAGAACGTGATTTGCTGGGAGCAAAGGAAGTTCCGGCAGCATGTTATTACGGTATTCATACTGTGCGGGCTTTAGAGAATTTTCAAATCTCTAATCAGAAAGTCGGAAATCAGCCTCATTTTATTCGCGCCTTGGCTCAAGTCAAAAAAGCTTCAGCACAGACCAATTTAAAATTTAGCAAAATTTCTGAACAAGTCAGCCAGGCGATTCAGCTGGCCTGTAATCAGTTAATCGAATCTCCAGAAAAATGGAGTGATGCTTTTCCTTTAGATGTTTATCAAGGCGGAGCAGGTACCTCTATTAATATGAATACCAACGAGGTGTTGGCCAATATTGCATTAGAGCATTTGGGTTTTCATAAGGGGCAATATGATCATATTCACCCGAATGATCATGTCAATAAATCCCAATCGACCAATGACGTATATCCAACCGCTTTACGTTTAGCGACTTATTATAGTCTGGACGATTTGCTGCTTCAGATTCAAAAATTGATTGATACGCTGCATATAAAGGTTGCAGAGTTTCAGTTTGTGTTAAAAATGGGACGTACCCAATTACAAGATGCTGTTCCGATGACTTTGGGACAAGAATTTCGTGCTTTTGCAACCTTATTAAAAGAAGATATTCGGCTGATTCAACGCACACGTGAACTTTTACTGGAAGTGAATTTGGGTGCCACCGCGATTGGTACGGGAATAAACACTCCACAAGGCTATGCGCATGAAGCCATTCAGTCTCTAAGCAAAATTACCGGACTGAATTTAATTGGGGCGGAAGATTATGTCGAAGCCACCAGTGATTGTGGCGTATTTATTATTTTATCCAGTACGCTGAAACGTCTGGCGGTAAAACTTTCAAAAATCTGTAATGACTTGCGCTTGTTGAGTTCAGGCCCACGTACCGGTCTGGCCGAAATTCGCTTACCTGAATTGCAAGCCGGCTCATCGATTATGCCTGCCAAAATTAATCCCGTGATTCCTGAAGTGGTGAATCAAATTGCTTATAGGGTGATCGGGAATGATTTAACCGTGACTATGGCTGCAGAAGCGGGGCAATTACAGTTAAATGTGATGGAACCGGTCATCGCGATTGCAATTAATGAATCAATTGAATTATTAACAAAAGCAATTTCGAGTCTGGATAGTAAATGTATTCAAGGCATTCAAGCCAATGAGCAGGTGTGTTATGATGCTGTGATGCGCAGTGTCGGCATTGTAACTTTGCTCGATCCGATTCTGGGTCATGCCAAATGTGATGAAATTGGCAAGCAATGTATTGCGGAAAACAAAACCATTCAACAGATTGTCTTGGAGCAGGAATTACTGACCCAAGAACAGCTAGATGAAATATTTGCCTTTAGTAATCTGGTTTCAGAAGTGACCGCACAGCATCAGCTATTGGCACAAGTGAGTTAATTCGAGCTGTACAAAAATTAATCATTATTGTGTCGAAAAGGCAGCAGTTTAAGCTGCTGCCTTTTTTATAAAAAAATAATGCTGAAGATAAAGCCGCTCAGAGTTAAAATGGTCAGGATTTTTAATATTTTTAATAAATGTAATGCTTATGTTGAATAAACTTGCCGGACTATTTACAAGTTCAAGACTGTTTAAAAGTTCCAAGCCATCTCCTGAACAACTTTTTCTTCAAGAAAATAATATCCAATTCCATCAAGAACAGGGCTATATCGTCGATGGTATTGTGCTCAATGAATGGTCAGAGCGTTTGTCGTATTTCTCGAATCGAAAATTAACCCAGTTTGATGATTTAAAAGAATTGTATTTTACTGCCATGATTATCAATGAAAAAATTGATCTGGAAATTGCCAGTCAACGCTTTGTGGCGCGTTTAGGCAATACTGAAGAAAATTTGTTGCAGTTAAAGCAAATCATTCAAAAGTTGAATGACTATTATCGCAACTTCTTGCGTGAAAAATAATGGGGACACAGGTCTTATAATTGGAAAACAGGCCTTGAAGACCTGACATCTAAAAGGATTTAGATGGAAAAATCGGTCGCATAGAAAAATAACTCAACCAAGAAAAAACCCATGCTAATATACTGCTCATGTCATTTAGACCAAAAGCTATATACATGTTCCAACAACAAATTTCCCAATTAAATCTGCAGCAATTAAAAGCAGGCGAAAAACGCTGGGTCGGTAATTTACAAGGCTCATCTGCATCTTTATTGTTCAAAGAAATAGCGACGCAAAATAAGCAGTTATTCATATTGGTTGCCAGAAACAATCAGCATTTGGGACAGTTGGAAAGTGAATTAGAATTTTACGGGATAAAACCGACCATTTTCCCGGATTGGGAAATTCTGCCTTATGACCGGTTATCACCTCATCAAGATATTGTATCAGAGCGTCTTTCAATTTTATCGAATATGCCCAAGCAGGGCGTATTGCTTTTATCTGCCTCAACGCTCGTGCAGCGTGTCGCACCGACGTCGTGGGTATTGGGTGAACATTTCGATATTGAAATTGGACAAAAATTTGAATTAGAACAACAAAAACTGCGCTTGATTCAAGCAGGTTATCATCTGGTCGATACCGTTTATGATCATGGCGAGTTTGCGGTACGCGGCAGTATTATGGATATTTACGCGTCTGGACAAAATTCGCCGATCCGTATTGATCTATTTGACGATGAAATTGAAAGCTTGAAATTCTTTGATGCTGAAACCCAAAGAACCACGCAAAATTTGCAACAGTTTTCGGTATTGCCGGCCAAAGAATTTCCACTCAAAGAGGGGCGTTCAACTTTCCGTGACCGTTATGCAGAAAGTTTTCCGAGTGCTAATCCGAAGAAAAATCCAGTTTATCAAGACGTTTTAGAGGGTATTGCTTCTCCGGGGCTAGAGTTTTATTTCCCGTTATTCTTTAGCAAAGAAGCGATGGAAACACAAAGTACCCTGATGGCGTACTTACCACGGAATGGCATTGTCATTACAGATAAGCATCTGGATGAAGGTTTAACCAGTTTTTGGAAGGATGTGGTTCGACGTTATGAAGACCGTCGCCATAATGTCGATCATCCTATTTTGTCGCCAGAAGAAATATTCCTGCAACCGAATCAGGTCTTGGAACAGCTGAATCACTTTGCCAGAATCATTGCCTCACCCGAAGAATTTATCGAAAAAACCGGGGTTCTGAATCTCAATACCGAATTGCCACCGCGTTTACCGGTTGACCCGAAACAGGAAAAACCCTTTTCAGCGGTTAAAAAGTATATTGATGCTGCAAATCATCCAGTACTGTTGGTCGCTGAAAGTGCAGGTCGCCGTGAAACCTTAAAGGATGCTTTGCGTCCTGCTTTAGGTGATATTCCCAGTGTTGAAAATTTTGCAGAGTTCAGAAAATCACTCCATGCCATAGCCATTACCAGTGCGCCACTTGATCGTGGTTTGGTGATTCCTGATCACCTGACCGTGATTTCTGAAAATCAGCTCTATGAACATCGCGTAGTGCAGCGCCGTCGTAAACGTCAGCAAGAAGTGTCGGAAGAATTTTTAATCCGTAGTCTAACCGAGCTAAGTATTGGCGCACCGGTAGTGCATATTGATTATGGCGTGGGGCGTTATGCAGGTTTAGTCACTTTAAGTATTGATGATCAAGACCACGAATTTTTACAGCTAGATTATGCCGATGCTGCCAAAGTGTATGTTCCGGTCACCAATCTGCATTTGATCAGCCGTTATAGTGGCGGCGATCCCGATTTGGCGCCATTACATAAATTAGGCACTGATGCTTGGAACAAGGCCAAACGTAAAGCATTGGAACAGATTCACGATGTCGCCGCTGAACTGTTGCATATTCAGGCGCGTCGTCAGGCAAAACCCGGCTTTAGTTTTGAGCTTGAGCAAAGCCCATATATGCAATTTGCCAGCGGCTTTGCTTATGAGGAAACTCTAGATCAAGCCAATGCGATTGAAGCGACCCTGCATGATATGCAATTGGCCAAACCGATGGATCGTCTGGTCTGTGGTGATGTTGGTTTTGGTAAGACCGAAGTCGCGATGCGAGCCGCATTTTTAGCGGTGCAAAACAACAAGCAAGTCGCTGTTTTAGTGCCGACGACCTTGTTAGCACAGCAGCATTATGAATCCTTTAAAGACCGTTTTGCCGATTGGCCGATTCGGATTGAAGTAATGTCCCGTTTTGGTTCTAATAAAACGCATGTTAAAACGACTGAAGATTTGGCCAATGGCAAAGTCGATATTGTGATTGGAACGCATAAAATTCTGCAGGAAAGTATTCAGTTTAAAAACTTGGGTTTGATGATTGTCGATGAAGAACATCGCTTTGGGGTACGCGATAAAGAACGCATTAAAGCCATGCGTGCCGATGTCGATATGCTGACCCTGACAGCAACTCCAATTCCGCGTACCTTGAATATGGCCTTTAGCGGTATGCGTGATTTATCAATTATTGCCACGCCACCAGCGCGTCGCTTGGCCGTCAAAACCTTTGTGCAAGAACACACCAGTGACTCGATAAAAGAAGCCATCTTGCGTGAATTGCTGCGTGGTGGTCAGGTTTACTTTTTACATAATGAAGTCGATTCGATTGAACGTGCCGCAGCCAGTATTCGAGAGCTGGTTCCTGAAGCACGTGTCGCGGTTGCGCATGGACAAATGCGCGAACGTGAACTAGAACAGGTAATGCAGCAGTTCTATCATAAAGAATATAATGTTCTGGTCTGTTCAACCATCATTGAGACCGGAATTGATGTTCCAAATGCCAATACTATCTTGATTGAACGTGCAGACAAACTGGGTCTCGCGCAGTTACATCAATTACGTGGTCGTGTCGGGCGTTCGCATCATCAAGCCTATGCCTACTTGCTTGTACCTTCCATTAAAGGCTTAAAAGGCGATGCAGAAAAACGGCTGGATGCCATCCAGCGTGCATCAAATTTAGGTGCCGGTTTTATGCTTGCCACAGAAGATCTGGAGATTCGTGGTGCAGGTGAACTCTTGGGTGAACAACAAAGTGGTTCGATGCATGCGATTGGTTATAGCCTGTATATGGAAATGCTTGAAAAAGCGACTAAAGCCATTCAAAAAGGCAAAACACCGAATTTCGATGCGCCATTATCGTTAACCGCTGAAATTAATCTGCATATGCCGGCCTTGATTCCTGATGACTATTTAGGGGATGTGCATCAACGTCTGATGTTTTATAAACGCATCAGTAATACCGACAGTCAGGAAAAACTTGATAATATCCGTATGGAATTGATTGACCGTTTTGGTGTGCCACCACAACCTGTGAAGCAATTATTTGCGGTGCATCAACTGCGTTTAAAAGCAGAGCAGTTGGGCATTACCAAAGTTGATATCAGCTCACATGGCGGTCATATTGAGTTTTCACCCGATACACCGGTTCAGGCCATGAGCATTATTCAAATGATGCAAAAACATCCGACTTTTTTCCGTATGGATGGGGGACAACGTTTAAAAATCATGGTCATGCTGGAAGATTATCAAAAAAGAATTCAATTTATTTCCGATTTACTGGCGAGTTTGCTAAAAGAAATTCACTGATCAGAAAGTGGGTGCGTAAATAATATGCACTCGCTGCTTCATCTGCGCATAATTTAAAATTTTCTGAAAAGAAGCACTTGATTTTTTAAGGGAATTTATTAAATTTATCTGCGCTTCAGTGTTCAATGCAAATAGTGGTTTATTTGTAATGAAACACATTGCATAGAATATTCACGTCCCATTGGATGTGATAGTATTAGCCATCATTCTAATTTTGCATAATTTATAAAGATATGTTTAGTTTGCATCCACAACTTGCTCAAGACACTTTTTTTGTAGGCGACTTTCCACTGTCAACATGTCGTTTAATGAATGATATGCAATTTCCGTGGCTCATATTAATTCCGCGTGTACCGGGTATTAGCGAATTATATGAATTAAGTCAGGCTGACCAAGAACAGTTCCTCCGTGAATCTAGCTGGTTATCAAGCCAGTTGGCGCGTGTATTCCGTGCAGACAAAATGAATGTTGCTGCTTTAGGAAATATGGTTCCACAATTACATTTTCATCATGTCGTGCGTTACCAAAATGACGTGGCTTGGCCAAAACCAGTTTGGGGAACACCTGCTGTTCCTTATAGCAATGAAGTCCTTGCACATATGCGTCAAACTTTAATGCTTGCACTACGTGGTCAAGGCGATATGCCATTTGACTGGCGTATGGATTAATTCCAAGCCATTTAAAAAGCCAAACAGGGAATGTTGGCTGTGAATACTGGGACCAGGAGCGATTGAGTGCCATTAGACGACTGGATTAGAAAAGAGCCGAGACAATTTGAATATTTTCATCGTTTGATGGGATATATCATGTTGTCTTTACTCATCATCGTCTACCATTACACTTCTTCTGATACGCAATATCAGATCTATGTCCCTGTATTCTTGTTGTTTGTCCTGCTGATTACCCCGAAGTTATCGAATGGGCTGCTGTATCGTTATAATTCCAAAATAAAACGCAGTCTGCTGTTTCTTGTTGATGTTATTGCCATTTCAGTTATTTTATCTGCCATTCATTTAAACCTGGTGCTGACGTTTATTTCACTTTTTGCCATTCTGTATACTGCAATCAGTAATAAAATTTCATTTCTCATGGTGTCGTTGGCGAGTCTGATTGGAATCGCAATTTTCTATCTGTGTAACATCTTTATTTTTGGATTTGGCGAATATTTTGAACAAACCACAGGTGAATTAACCGTTCTGGGCTTTATTTGTCTCATCACTTATTTGGGTGTGGGAAGTTTTTATCAACGTAGCCAAATCCAATATATTACCGATCGTAAAGCTTATTATTATGAGCAGATGAATCGTTACATGGAGTTTGCCAACCAGCTCAGCCGTTATGCGCCGGTACAATTGTGGCAATCGATTATGAAGGGTGAGTCTGAAGCCAAAATTGAATATAAACGAAAAAAAATGACTATTTTCTTTTCAGATATTCAAGGTTTTACCGAGCTCTCCGAAACCCTTATCCCGGATGACTTGGCATACTTGCTCAATGACTATCTCAGTCATATGACAGAAATTGCGAAACAGTATGAAGCCACTGTCGACAAGTTTATGGGCGATGCGATTCTTATTTTCTTTGGTGATCCCATTTCGCAAGGTGTTGAACAAGATGCAAAAACTTGTTTAGACATGGCGATTGATATGCGTCAGCAAATGAAATTATTAAGAGAACGATGGATTAAAATGGGCTATCCTGCGTTACATATTCGTATGGGGATCAGTACCGGATATTGCCACGTTGGGAATTATGGTGCGGCTCATCGTATGGCGTATACCATTGTCGGACGTGATGCAAATTTGGCGGCACGTTTGCAAAGTGCGGCAGAAGTGGATGAAATCTTAATTTCTGATGATACTTATAATTTAATTAAAAATGATTATTTGTGTGCACCTAAAGCACCGATTAAGCTGAAGGGTATTCAAGGTCCGGTAAACACCTGGCAAGTCATGGAAAAATATACTTCGCGTAAATCGGATTATCAGCGCTGGTTTGATTATGAATATAAAGGTTTCCATTTATTGCTGAATCTGGATGAAGTTCAAAACTATGAATATCCAGAGCTAATCAATGTTCTGGAAAAAATGATCAAGCGCATACAAAAACAGCAAAAAATGACCAATTCTCAAGGCATTGTAAAATTGAATTTAGAAGATGAAATCATCGAAGATCAGAAAGATGAGCAATTTCACTGAGCATCATTGCTATTAAATTCAATATAAAAAAACCACGCTAAGCATGGTTTTTTTTTAATATTGAATCAATCAGTGATTTTCAGAAGCATGATTGATGGTGTATTTCGGAATTTCAACTTCCAAATCTTCATCCACAATTTTAACCTGGCATGAAAGACGTGAGTCGGGTTCAAGACCCCAGGCACGATCAAGTAAATCGGCTTCGACATCGGTCATTTCTTCCAGGCTGTCAAAACCTCTGCGAACCACAACATGACAGGTGGTACAGGCACAAGACATGTCACAGGCATGCTCAATCTTGATGCCATTTTTCAATAAGCTTTCACAAAGATTGGCATTCTGTTCAACTTCAAACTCAGCACCAGTTGGGCAAATTTGCGCATGTGGAAGAACTTTAATACGTGGCATAATTTTTACCTATTTATTCGGGTGAGTTTGACCAGTCATCAAGTTGAGTGCCTTTAAGTGCAGCATCAATATGTTGATTCATACGGGCTGCGGCAAAGGCATCGCTATGTATTTTAAGCTGTTCTACAGCCTGTTCAATCGCCTTGATATCAGTCGTTGATAGTTGGCTTTCAAGTTGAACTTTGGCTTGTTCTAAAGCAGCAAGCTGTTCAGCACCAAGCAGGCCTGAATCTACTTTTAATGCTTGGGTTAGTGCTTCAAGTTCACGTTGTGCTTCAACTTTGGTTTCTTGCAAGTGGCGAAGATTTTTATCTTCTTCAGCAAATTTAAAACCGTCAACCAATAAGCGTTCCGTATCGGAATCAGACAAACCATAAGAAGGTTTAATATCAATTTGAGCATGCACGCCAGAAGTGGTTTCTTTGGCTGCAACGGTCAGTAAGCCATCTGCATCGACCTGGAAGGTCACTTCAATACGTGCCTGACCTGCAGTCATCGGTGGAATGCCATGTAAGACAAAACGACCTAGACTACGGCAGTGTTCAACCAGATCACGTTCACCTTGTACCACATGAATCAGCATCGCAGTTTGACCATCTTGATAAGTGGTAAACTCTTGGCGACGTGCCACAGGGATAGCGGTATTACGTGAAATGAGGCGCTCAACCAAACCACCCATGGTTTCTAAACCTAAAGAGAGTGGGGTAACATCCAGCAGCAATGAGCCATCTGTATTGTTACCAATCAGCTGGTCTGCAGTAATGGCTGCACCAATGGCAACCACTTCATCTGGGTTAATAGTGCATAAAGGTTCTTGATTGAATACATCGCGAACTGCTTTTTGTACTGCATATGAACGGGTTGATCCACCAACTAGAACGACATTTTGAATATCATTCAGTTCAAGTTTGGCATCACGCATCACACGTTTGCATACGCTAATGGTTTTATCTAAAGCTATTTTAATGATGTCTTCAAAGGTTGCACGATCTAAAGTCAAAACTTGATCTAGCGCTTGAAGTTGAACCGATTCTAAATCTGTTAATGCTTCTTTGGCGTTACGTGCAGCAACCATCAGATGTGCATGTTCTGCATCATCCAAGGTTTCAATATTAAGCTGTTTCTTCGCCCATTTCACAATTAAGCGGTCTAAGTCATCACCACCGAGTGCAGTATGACCACCCGTCGCTAAAACTTCGAATACACCTTGGGTAAAACGCAAGATAGAAACGTCAAAAGTACCACCGCCCAAGTCATAAATTACATAGTTGCGATTTGAGGCCAAATTGCTTTCTTGATCTAGACCATAGGCAACAGCAGCAGCAGTCGGTTCATTCAATAAGCGTAGAACATTTAAACCGGCCAGTTGTGCTGCATCACGGGTTGCTTGACGTTGGGCTTCATCAAAATAGGCAGGAACGGTAATTACCGCGCCATTAATTGGATTTTTTAAACTTGCTTCAGCACGTTCTTTCAATTGTTTTAAAATTTCAGCAGAAATTTCAACAGGGGTTTTACGCCCTTGACTGGTTTCAAAAGCTGGCATCTGGTGATCTTCACCCGCCAATATATACGGGTGCTGGAATTTAATATCCGCTTTTGAACGACCCATAAAGCGCTTAACAGAAACAATGGTATTTTTAGGATCGCTAGTCATGAAGGCTTTTGCTTCATCACCATATTGGGTTGCGTCATCTGCATAATGCACAATCGACGGGAGTAACACGCGACCTTGTTCATCGTTAAGAACTTTGGCTTTGCCTGATAAAACCGTAGCCACTAAAGAATGTGTTGTACCTAAATCGATACCAATAGCAATACGGTGTTCGTGGGGCGCACTTGATTGACCAGGTTCTGCAATTTGCAAGAGAGCCATTGTGTTACATCCTTTGAACGTCTAAAAGTAAAAATAAATTAATAATCATCGTCAAGATCGAAAGAGTCATCATCCAAAAAACGATCTTCAGCTTTGTCGATATCGGCCATGACTTTCTGGAAAAAACGTAACTTACGCACTGTATCGCGCGCTTCAGCCCAGTCTTCTTCAGTGTAGTCAATTTTAAATTCACGAACCAAGCTGTCAATCCATTGTTGAACTTCTTGTTTAAGTGAAATCAAATCGTCGGCAGCGTGGGCTTCATCCAACTGTTCACGAATTTCCAGCGCAGATTGTAAAAAATCAAAATCGCTGATGGATTGATCAAGCAGATGATCTTGTTTTTTTAACGAAAGCAGATATCCCGCACGACTATCAACTTGAGATAAAACTTTAAACGCCTGATTAATTTCACTTGACTTGATCAATGCCTGATCTTTGTCTTCAGCTTTATCGGGGTGATATTGTTGCTGCAATTTTAAAAATTCATTTTTTAAAGCTGCTAAATCAATATCGAGTGCTACAGGAAGATTGAACAACTCAAAATGATTCATGGGAGATTTGATCCGCGAAAGTTCTATAAAAATAACTGCAAATATAAATGTAATTAAAACAGTGTATTTTACACTGTTTTAATTTTTTAAAAGGATGGAAGAGGTTGATTAAACTGTGAAAGATTCACCGCAACCACATTCACCTTTTTTATTGGGATTGTTAAATTCGAAGCCTTCGTTTAAGCCATTCTTCACATAGTCCATTTCCAAACCTTCTAAATAGACACTGCTTTTAGGGTCAACGAAAACCTTAACACCAAACTGTTCAAATACTTGGTCATGTGTATCAATTTCATCAACGAATTCGAGTACATATGCCAAGCCAGAACAGCCTGAAGTTTTCACGCCAACGCGAATGCCTTCACCCTTACCGCGATTTTTCAAGTAATTGCTGATATGAGTTGCAGCATTTTCAGTTAAATGAATCATGAAAACTCCATTATTCCTTATTCAAAACTTAAAGCCATTAAGCTTTAGCTTTTTTGCTGCGGTAGTCTTCAACAGCAGCTTTAATTGCATCTTCAGCAAGTACAGAACAGTGTACTTTTACTGGAGGAAGCGCGAGTTCAGTTGCAATATCGATGTTCTTGATTGCTTGTGCTTGGTCTAAAGTTTTACCTTTAAGCCATTCAGTAACAAGCGAGCTTGAAGCAATAGCAGATCCGCAACCATAAGTTTTGAAACGTGCCTGTTCAATGACACCGTTGTCATCCACTTGAATTTGAAGACGCATAACGTCACCACAAGCGGGTGCACCGACCATACCTGTACCAACATTTTCAGCGTTTTTATCTAAAACACCAACATTACGGGGGTTTTCGTAATGATCAATTACTTTTTCACTATAAGCCATGATGCGTCTCCAAACCTCGGGGTCAGCCTTGATAAGAATTAATATGGGGGCATCTTAATGAAATTCTATAAGATGCCAAGAATAAATTAGTGTTCAGCCCATTCGACTGTAGACAAATCCACGCCATCTTTGTACATATCCCAAAGAGGGGAAAGATCACGTAATTTTTGTACAGCAGCTTTGGTCACTTCAAGTACATGGTCAATATCTGCTTCAGTGGTATATTTACCGAAGCTGAAACGAATCGAACTGTGAGCAAGCTCATCAGACAGACCTAATGCACGAAGCACATAAGAAGGCTCAAGTGTTGCAGAAGTACATGCAGAACCAGAAGATACCGCAGCATCTTTCAGTGCCATCATCAATGATTCGCCTTCAACAAAGTTAAAGCTGACATTGAGATAGTTTGCAACATTGTATTCAGGGTGGCCATTTAAGAACACTTGTTCTAAACCTTGTAAGCCGTTCCAAAGTTTGTCACGTAATACACGCAGACGGTTTTGTTCAGATACTAGATTTTTACCTGCAAGTTCAAAGGCTTCACCCATACCCACGATTTGGTGAGTTGGAAGGGTGCCTGAACGCATACCACGTTCATGACCGCCGCCCTGCATTTGAGCTTTAAGGCGAACACGCGGACTACGACGCACAAACAGCGCGCCCATGCCTTTAGGGCCATAAATTTTATGAGCAGAGAAACTCATCAAATCAATTTTCATGGTTGAAAGGTCAATTTCAACTTTACCGGCAGCTTGAGCCGCATCGACGTGGAAAAAGATTTTATGTGCACGGGTGATTTCACCAATTGCAGCAACATCAGTCACGGTACCAATTTCGTTGTTCACCATCATCAGGGAAACAAGAATGGTATCTGGACGAATCGCAGCTTTAACCATATCAGCGGTAATTAAACCGGTTTTTGGTTCTGGCTCAATATAGGTGATTTCAAAACCTTCTTCTTCCAGTTCACGGCAAGGATCTAAAATTGCTTTATGTTCAATTTTGCTGGTAATGATGTGCTTGCCTTTAGAGGCATAGAATTGTGCAACACCTTTTAATGCAAGGTTGTCAGATTCAGTTGCACCAGAAGTCCACACGATTTCACGTGGATCTGCTTTAATTAAATTGGCAACTTGTTCACGTGCATATTCTACTTTTTCTTCCGCCTGCCACCCATAAGCATGAGAACGAGATGCAGCATTACCGAAAGTACCATCGAATGTTAAGCATTCCATCATACGTTCTGCAACTTGAGGGTCTACAGGAGTAGTTGCTGCATAATCAAGATAAATCGGACGTTTCATGTCAAATACCTGTAACCGATAAAAGGGCTGAATCAAAACTTGGTGAATTTTGACGAATTGCAACGGTTTGTACGTTGTCACGTGCTACAAGATCAGCAAGCGTAATTTTTGCTAAATAATCGGCGATGTGGTCGGAGAGTTCTTGCCATAAATCATGAGTCAAGCACATTGCACCATTTTGGCAGTTGCCTTTATGGTCACAACGCGTTGCATCGACTGTTTCGTTTACAGCTTCAATAATTTCTAACATGGTGATTTCATCAGCGCGACGAGCAAGATGGTAGCCACCGTTGGCACCTCGTACACTAGAAACTAAGCCGTGACGCTTTAATTTCGCAAATAACTGCTCAAGATAAGCAACAGAAATAGTTTGACGAGCTGCAATTTCAGCAAGCGTGATCGTTTGTTCAGTTGGCTGCAAAGCTAAATCAAGTAGAGCAGTCACTGCGTAGCGACCGCGAGTAGTAAGACGCATGATTCGATACACATGTTAAGACTAGATGTATCGATTTTAAGAATCCTGACTAAAATAGTCAAGTATTTTATGAGGCTTTAAAATGTTTCTTTTTATAAGAAAAATTATATGTTTATGCTAGCCATAAATTATACACTAATAACGCAATCAAAAGCACGGTTGTTATACTAAAGACAATATTGATTCTCTTCTGTTTTTGTTTAATACGACGAATACGGTTTTGATATTGTTTGACTTCAACTTCCAAACTGTTGATTTTTGAGCGTTGCAGGTCAATTTTTTCCAAAAGAGGTACAATGCGCTTTTTCGAGGCAATAATCTCTTGCTCGTCAGTGGGCTCACTCAGCCATTGTTTCCAGTCGGATAAAACTTTTGGAAAACTAAAAAGTAAAGCTAAATCACGAAATTCATCTTTTAAAGTCAGGTCGCCATCAATACGCATTTTTTTGATACTTGGACGACTTGCAAATACAAAGACTTTAATTAAATCCATGAAGGTGGTGCGGATATCCAGATCTACGGCATGTTCCGGCGCTTTGGTATCAAATAAAACACCATTCTCGGTAAATTGAATGTAAAAATCAAAATAAGGCAAATAACTGTTAATTTTAATCGCAACTTTTCGATCTATAAATTTTTTAGCCTGTAAACCAATAACGCGATCATGCTTCAAGATGAGTGTAAAAACTGTTTCCAGAACAATCATCGCCATTGTGAGCAACAAGTGCTTTTGATTTTGACTTTGTTGCGATTCACTCATAAAAATCAATCCTTACCTGAAATAGAGCATCCTAGCTCGTTAAATATGTTTCAGGACTTTAAACCAAATACATAATAATCTTGCTTTGTAGAACAGTTTAGCAAATCGATCAAGTATTTAATTTGCTATTATCAGTGTATTTTATGGATAAATTTGTTTGGCAGTACATAAAACAACCAGGAGAAGGAAGGAATGGATAAGCAAATAAAAGATCAAGATGATGAACAGCAACTAGAGAAAAATACTGATAAAACAAAGAATAAACTACGTGTAGGGCGTAAGTCCGGGCTGGATTTCCGTAAATACACTCAGCAAATCTGGCTGGCTGGTTTAGGTGCTTTTTCACGTGCAGAAGAAGAAGGAAATAAATTATTTGACTCTTTAGTCAAAGTTGGTGAGGAACTGGAGTCTAAAACTACGGAAATTGCTGATCAAACTGTAGAAAAAGTCTCAGAGAAAGCCCGGGAGTCAGTTACTGACACCAAAGATAAAGTTGAGAAGCTGATTGACCATAGTGTGAACCATTCTTTAAACCGGATTGGTTTGGTGACGGTAAAAGATCTTCAGCATTTAGAAAGTCTCATATTACAACTACATAGCAAGGTCGATTTTTTGGTTGAAGAAAACAAGCTTTTAAAAGCGCAAATTGTAAAAAAATGAAACAATTTTGCTTTTTCTTCATTTTTCAACAATTTTTTTCGCATTTATTTTGCAGAAATTGATATCCGGAGTATTGCGTTTTGCCCTGAACCATTGCTATAAAGGTGTTATGGAATCCTTAGACCTTAAATAAACGATATTAAGAGGACGTAATCTTCATGAATAAATCAGAATTAATCGATGCAATTGCAGAGAAAGGGGGATTGTCTAAGACTGATGCAGGTAAAGCCTTAGATGCGACAATTGCTTCAATTACTGAAGCACTTAAATCTGGTGATACTGTAACACTTGTTGGTTTTGGTACATTCAACGTAAAAGAACGTGCAGCACGTACTGGTCGTAATCCACAGACTGGTGCAGCTTTAGAAATTAAAGCAAGCAAGGTTCCTAGCTTCAAAGCTGGTAAAGGTTTAAAAGATTCTGTTGCTTAATCTTTTTTAAAGCCGATAAACGCGCCGACTTAGGCGCGTTTTTTTATTAATAATGGCGATTTACGAGTTGAACGCATTCATTCATTGTGGGTTTTCGGGTAAAATCCCTCACAAATAAAATATTGGAATACTTATGGAATCTTTTCGTAAAGTTATTAAGGGTTGGTTAGGCAAAGTTTTGCTTGTATTGTTTTTGACCCCTTTAGCACTTGTAGGTATTGAAGGATATTTTAGTGGCGGGAAGTCAGAAGACACAGCAAAATTAGTCAATGGCCAAGAAATTTCTAAAAAAGAACTAGAAACACTGACCAAAACATTTAAAGAACAGTATCTGGCTTATGCCAATGGTGACGAAACCTTATTGAATCAATCTTTTATTCAAAATAAAGCGATGGATACATTGGTGGCTCGTACCTTGTTATTGCAACAAGCAGAAGAGCTGGGTATCTCCTTAAGTGATGCACAGATTGAGCAGATGGTTGCACAACAACCGAGTTTTCAAGAAAACGGTAAATTTTCTGAAAGCTTGTATTCAAATTATTTGCGTTCAGTGGGGATGACCAGTCAAGCCCTAATTGCCAATTTGCGTCAAGACCATGCCTTAAAAATGTTGACTTCAACATTTATGGATTATGCTTTGGTGAGCAAACTGGATATTGAACAGATTGCGAATTTGCAAACTGAACAACGTACATTGCATCTTGCAAGCATTAAACTGGATGACTATAAGAAAAATGTAAAGGTAACTCCTCAAGAAATTGCGTCTTACTACAACAAGCATCAAAATTCATTTAAACAAGTTGCAAGCGTGGATGTGGATTATGTGGTATTGACACCAGCGAATATTGCGCCTGCGAATACGCAAGTGACAGAGGCAGAATTACAGCAAGCCTATGCAACATTTGTAGAGGCGCAAAAGAAAGATGCTAAACCGTTAGTGAAGCATATTTTAATTGCAGCAGATACGCGTTCAGATGCAGAGGCGAAAAAATTGGCCAATGATGTCGCTGCGAAAATTAAAGCGGGGATGAGCTTTGCTCAAGCAGCTGCACAATATTCAGATGATACTGAATCTAAAGCTAAAGGCGGTGTAGTAGACGCATATGCCAAAGGTGTATTTGGTGATGCATTTGACCAGGCTGTGGCTTCTTTAAAATCAGCGCAAGTCTCCGCTCCGGTTAAAACCCAATATGGTTATCATTTAATTGAAACAGAAGCGCCTTCTATTAAGCTTCCTTCATTCGAAACTGAAAAACCACGTTTGCTGGCGGAATTGCAAAAGAACAAATATGCAAATGCCTTTTCAGATACGGTAAATGGTCTGAATGAAATGGTTATTGGTAGTGATGCACTGGATGTGGTTGCACAAGAAGTGAAAGGTGTAACTGTTCAATCGATCAAAGGCATGACTTTAGCGACTCAACATCCTGTACTGAGCGATGCGAATGTAAAAGTTAAGCTGTTTAATGATGATGTGAAAAATGGGGATCGTAATGCCTCAAGCAGTATCCAGTTAGCCAATGGCGATACCGTTTGGGTGAAAGTACGTAATTACCATGCTGCCGGTGTGCAAACTTTGGCAGAGGCAACGCCTCGTGTAAAAGCTAAACTTATTGAACAAAAAGCAATTGATGCTGCCAAAGCGAAAATTCAAACTGCATTAAATGGCTTTAAATCGCAACCTGCTGCAACTGTTTTGGCGCAAAGCAACATCGCATTTGAAAGTGCCGGTGTATTTACCCGTTCACAAGGTTTGAAGCGTGAGATTGAACGTGCAGCATTCAGTGTTCCAGCACCGAAAGCAGGCATGTGGTCAGTCACCACAGCTTCATTGCCAAATGAGCTGGTGGTTGTGGCCGTGTCGAATGTAAACAAGACTACAGCTAATGCTTTAACTGATGAGCAGTTGAATGAATTATCCAAGTTGTACCAGCAGCTGCGTGGTCAACAAGAACTGGATGATTACACTGAATATTTAAAAGCACATGCGAAAATTAAATAATTCTCTATGAAATAAAAAAACCTGCATTGATGCAGGTTTTTTTATGGGCTAAATAAACTTCTATTCAGCACGTAGCTTAAGTTCATAGCCTGAGTATTTGCGAATATTAATCACGCCAGTATCCAAGATCAGGTATTGACCTTTAATCCCAAATAATTTGCCACGAATAATCGGAGTTTTGTCCAGATTATGTGATTTGATTTTTTCAGGATATTCATCGACCGGGTAAACAAACTCACGTGGAAGCTCATCTTCCAACACTTCAATGGTTTCATTGAATTCGAGGTTTTGACTAAATTCATCACGAATGGTTTGAATTTTCGGAGCAAATTCTTCAATCAGTTGCTCGCGAACTTCAATCAAATTGAGTGGCTCAGCTTCACCTTTGAGCAGTTTGCGCCAATCGGTTTTATCTGCAACTTGTGTTCCAAACATGATTTCCAGTTGGCCTGATAGACGGCGGGAACCCACTTTCATAATCGGAAGGGCTTGGGTTGCACCTTGATCGAGCCAGCGTGTCGGCATTTGTCCCTGACGGGTAATGCCTACTTTTAATGCGCTGGAGTTGGCCAGATAAACAATATGCGGCTGGAAACAGACTTCACGCGCAAAACTATCTTGGCGACAAGTGCCCAGATGATAGTGGCAGGTCTCAGGCTTCATAATGCACATATCGCATGAGGCTTGGGTTTTAAAACATTTAAAACAGTGGCCTTGCGCATAGGATTTGGGCGTTTTACTGCCGCATGAAACACAATAAATATTGCCTGTCCATTCGATTTCGACTTCTTGTCCCAAAGTAAATGGAAGGTCGATTTCAGCGCGATCCAGCACAAATTTATATTCTACATTTGCCTTACAGGTCTGTTGATCAGTTACAATAGGGTCCTTTAGACCGGCATGCATTTTATGGCAAATGCCTTGTAGTTCCATGAAATACTCTCTCAAATAATAAGGATGCAGTTATGGCTGAACAAAATGTCATTGCTTCAATGCTAGACGATTTATCTAAGGAACAGCCTATTCAAACTGCATTGTGTATTGGCCAGAATCTTGCACAATACGACAACAATCAATCAATTCAATGGCACTATTTTACCGTAACTGAGTTTTTAAGTCTGCCTTTTACACAGCGATATGACTTGGGTTTAGTATTACTTAATTCACCAGAATTACTCGAGATTTCAAATATTCAAAAATCGCAATTGCTGGTCAAATTACGTGATTTGATGGCGAAACGCATTGTGGTGGTCAGCCAATTGCAGGATGAGAAGTTATTACGTTCGTTAGGGTTTACCCAACTGATTGATAAAACCCAGCACGATAGCGATTTTGCTTTGTGGCAATTTAATATTCTGACCTATAAGCATGTGCCGGACTGGTTTAATTCCAAGTTTTGGGCGAACCCGGAAAACTGGAATAAATTCCGCTGGTAAAACTCAAGCCTTTATTTCTTTTCCAAATCTTGCAAAACTTAACAATTTGCCCTCATTGCAGGATTTGAAAGCATCGTATGCTTTTCTTAAGCCAATAAAAGGACGATACGATGACAAACCTGAGTAATATTGTAGAAATACTGGCTAAACAGGCTTTGGGCGGCAACCAGCAAAATCAATCCCACTCCCAATCCCAACATCAACAACAACCGCAACAAGGCGGTTTGGGTGGGATTTTAGCTTCGGTGTTGGGGCAGTTGGGCGGTAACAATACGCAGCAACAATCTCAAACCAACCAGCAATCTCAACCTAACCAGCAATCTCAGCAACATCAACAAGGCGGTTTAGGCGGAATTTTAGGATCCGTATTGGGGCATCTGAGTGGCACGCAACAAAATCAGCCAAGGCAGCAAACTGGCGGTTTAGGCGGTGGAGGCACAAAAACTTTACTCATTGCCGTATTGCCATTGGTTCTGGCATGGATTCAAAAGCAAGGCGGTATACAAGGTGCTTTGGATAAGTTAAAAGGCATGGGCTTAAATAAACAGGTCGATGACTGGGTGTCTACAGGCCCGGGTGAAAATGCCAGTGTGGATCAGCAACAGGTTCAAAGCTTGTTTGATGAGCAGGAAGTGGAACAGGTTGCTCAGGAAACCCAAGTGCCTAAGCAAGATATTTATGGTGCGATTTCAAAGGTTTTACCGCAGATTATCGATTCCTTGACCCCACAAGGTGAACAAACCAATAAACAAGAAGCCAATGCAGATATTCAACAAGTCATGAACTTGATTTCTGGCTTCCTTAAACGTTAATGTTGTCGCTTTTAAGACCGGTTGAGTTGCTGACTTGACTGGTCTTTTTATATCAAAACTTAATTTTGATGGTTATTAATCTAATAACCTATAACCTAAATAACTTATAACCAAAAGACTTAAATGTCATTGATGATTTTCCATGCTAAAGAGCGAATTGGATTTGGATATTTTTTTAGCAATATAGTGTGACTTTTTTAAGCGGATTAAAATAATCTGTGACTGGAATTCGAGTTCACCAAATTCTGGCTCAACCTGAACATAATGCAATTGACCGAAGCTATCTCTCACCCGAGCCTGAGCAGAAAAGCCTGGACGAGCATTGCCACTTGATATTGTGGCTAGACGTCCAAGCAAACTCACCTGTTGTCTGGTGAGCCTAGGTTTAATGACTTGATCAAGACAATGAATCATAAATACAGTGAAGAAGATTGCAATGATGAGTGCAGGAATCACCAAATAAAACGCGGGCAGAAATTCCTGTTGCTGGGTATAAACACAAAGCTGAAGAAAGTACCCAGAAAAGCTGAAGTTCATCAGTAAAAACACCACAATCAGTGTTTTAGAAAATTTAACATTCAGCAAAGGTGATTCAGAGATTTTCTTTGGAGACAGTTTCTTTAGATATTGCGTAGGTCGAATATTAAAGTAATAGCCGATGGTCTCTGCCATGCTGAGCAAAACTAAAGCCAATAAACTTAAATGAAACGGGATTAAGTCATAGTTCTGTAAAAACTCAAGCATGGCAAGATTCCAGTAGGGTGTATTCTATTTATTCTTCGTTGAGGTAGATTCCACCATCAGAATGCACATCAATCTCTACTTTTTCAAGCGATTGTCCCTGGCAAGGGCCAGAAATACATTCACCGGTTTCAACCAGAAATAGTGCTCCGTGTGTAGAGCATTCGATATATTCCTGATCGCGGTCCAGGAACTGGTTTTCTAGAAATTCCAGTTCGACCTGCAAGTGTGGACAGACATTCTGATAGGCATAAAATGTACCATCACGCTGGGTAATGAAAATGGTATCACCATCCGGCGTTTCATATGAACGCGCTTCACGTTCAGGAATTTCTTCCGTCATCGCAATTTTAATCATTATGCACATTCCTTTTGGAAGTTGTTTAATAATTCGGCGTAATTTTCTACACTCAGGCGTGGACCAAATTGGGAAACGACTTCACTTGAAATCAAAATCGCCAATTCAGCAGCAGTTTTAAGGCTTAAGCCTGCATTTAATGCATACAGGAAAGCACCCGCAAAGGCATCACCGGCACCATTGGCATCGACTGCTGTGACCGCACGACCTGGAACTTTAAAAGTTTGCTCTGAATCAGAAATTAAAGCACCTTCTGCAGATAATGTAATGACAGTGTATTTGCTTTTTAATTGCAATTTAGCCAATGCAGCTTCAATTGAATCAGTTTCTGTATACATTAAGGCTTCATGCTGGTTACACAGCAATAAATCCACGCCATTATCAAGCAATTCATCCAAACCTTGACGCGCATATTGCACCATCGCCGGATCTGATAAAGTTAATGCAATTTTTACCCCATTGGCTTTGGCAATTTCACGTGCCTGTTTAACTGCTTTACGTGCAGTATCACTGGTCGATAAATAACCTTCAATATACAGCCATTTTGCTGTTTTTAAAGGTTCAAAATTGATTTGCGCTTCGCTGAGTTCTGCAGTAATACCCAGGAAAGTATGCATGGTACGTTCAGAGTCAGGGCTGACCAGGACCATACAGGTACCGGTTACACCTTCACTGACAGATTTTTCAGTGGTTTGAATGCCGGCTTCATTTAAGCCTTTAAGGTAAATGCGGCCAAGTTCGTCATTGCCGACACGGCATCCATAAAATGCCTTACTGCCTAAAGCACTAAAAGCAACGGTGGTATTTGCAGCAGATCCGCCTGATGCTTGACCTTTGTATACTTGCGTTTCTTTTAAATTATTATATAAATTTGCTTGTGTTTCACCATCAGTCAACTGCATAGTGCCTTTTTGCAAATTTTGTTGAATCAGGAAATCGTCAGAGACTTTAAATTCTTGGTCGATTAATGCATTACCAATTGCAAAAAGATCAACAGTTGTCATGTCTTTCATTCACATTTCAAAATAAAACGCTAAGTTTACACCAATGCTCATGATTGCTGTAGATTGATGAATAAAATTCAATATATGACTGATGCTCGTACAAAATGCACTATAGGAAAGGATTAGGAAGGTTAGATGAATATCACGATTGCA
Source organism: Acinetobacter terrestris (assembly GCF_004331155.1). Classification (GTDB taxonomy): domain Bacteria; phylum Pseudomonadota; class Gammaproteobacteria; order Pseudomonadales; family Moraxellaceae; genus Acinetobacter; species Acinetobacter terrestris. Next base: position 58,570 of record NZ_SJNZ01000013.1, on the reverse strand, counting down.
AAAGCTGAACAATTACCTGCACAAATCACAGAATTAGCCAAGCAAGCTCAGAAAGAAGGATTCCAGCTTATTGATCAATTGATTGAAGAGTATGAAAGTGGTAAAAACAGGTTTGATCAACCCGGGGAATTTCTTCTTTTTGTTTATGATGATGAGAAACTGATCGCCTGTGGTGGCTTAAATCAGCAGTGGAATGAAAACGAAATTGATGCTCGTATTGGTCGTGTACGTCGTTTTTATGTATTGCCGAAATATCGTAAGCATGGTGTCGGTAAACAGCTTTTGCAGCATCTGGAAAAAAATGCCCGCGCAAATTTTTCTGCACTATGTCTAAATACAGACACAAAATCTGCAGCAAATTTTTATCAAAAACAAAATTATGTGTGTGTTGAAAACCATCCGAATTATAGTTACTTCAAATATCTGCTCTAGTTTCTGTTCTGGTTAATGATTACATTTGGTCATGATGCTGTGGGGGTGTATATAGACTCAGCAGCGTCATGAGCTACCTTCACTTTTAAATTTCACGGACGAGTGTTTAATTGTTTTAATTAGATTCCATAAAATCAAAAAAAAGCTTTAAATTTTAATCTTGAGTTAAGTGTATCAGTTGAATATCTCAGTAAAGATCTCGCTTGAGTCAGACTGATGAATCAATAACAAAATATTGCCGCTCACATTTCTAAAGTTTCTCAAATAACCTCACTTTTTTGGATGACTCAAATTTTTGCCATAATCTTTGGTGAAACAGGAGATGATGCAGTATTGAGGTCTTTAAATTTGCGATCCCTGATTAGTACCTTTATTTTCGCGGCATTCTTTATCGGTTTACTGGTTATTCAAATCCCTTCTAAAACTTAATGACCATATTTATAATGGTCAGCCACTAGGCAATCGGATATATCGGTGGGATTGTCCTTTGCGTTAGTCTGATTTTATTGATTTGGGCGCTATACCTCTTTACCCATAAAAATATTTTTGGATCTGATTTAAAAAAATCGCAATCAGTTGCTGTTTTTTGCATTGAAAATTATGCCAATTTTGATTAAAAAAGAAAGGAATAGAAACTGGACTGAAATGCTAGGAAATTCGTAACTGTACGAATCCATATAGTTGAAGATTCAGGTATAATCACAACATCTGATAAATATGTATACATGAGGAGATCACATGACTGTAGATGTCACTGAAACCATTACCCAAACTGTTCATCCCGCGTTTCAGTTGATACGTCAACACCATGTTGAGGCCTTAGACGTTTTTGTGTCTGAATATAAACATAAAGTGACGGGCGCAACGCATTATCACCTTGCAAGCGATCTGGACGAAAATGTCTTTCTGGTGGCGTTCCGTACTCAACCGATGGATTCAAAAGGTGAGGCGCACATTTTAGAACATACCGCACTCTGTGGTTCTGAAAAATTCCCTGTTCGTGACCCATTCTTCCTGATGATTCGTCGTTCACTGAATACTTTTATGAATGCGTTTACCTCGGCGGACTGGACGGCCTATCCATTTGCAACGCAAAACAAGAAAGACTTCCAAAACTTGCTGGAAGTGTATTTAGATGCTGCTTTTGCTGCGAATTTAAACGAGCTGGACTTTGCCCAGGAAGGTATTCGTATCGAGCTTGAAGACGGTCAGCCGGTTTATAAAGGCGTGGTGTTTAATGAAATGAAAGGGGCCATGAGCTCTCCTTCAGATCAGCTGTATCATCAATTAGCGCATCATTTATTCCCGAAAACCACCTATCATTACAATTCAGGTGGTGATCCTAAAGATATTCCAGATTTAACTTACCCAGAGTTAGTTAATTTCTATAAGTCACATTACCATCCAAGTAATGCAGTATTTATGACATTTGGTAATGAATCTGCCTATCACTTGCAAGAACAATTTGAAACTTTGGCCTTGTCTAAGTTTGAGAAAGGTCAAACGCTGCACTCAACACCTGAAACCCGTTTAACTGCACCGGTTGAAGTCACAGAAACCTATGCTGTAGATGCTGAAGATTTAACAGATAAAACTTATCACGTGATTTCATGGTTATTACCTGAAGCGAGCGATATTAAACTGCGCTTAGGCATGCGTCTGGTTGAGGGAATTTTGCTTGAAGATTCTGCTTCGCCCTTACTTCATTACCTCGAAACCTGTGATTATGCACAATCTACCGGTCCACTTATGGGTGTAGATGATTCAAACTTTGAAATGACTTTCTTCTGTGGCGTGCAGGGTTCAAATCCTGAACATGCGCAAGAATTTAAACAAGGTGTGTTCAAAATTCTGCAAGAGATTGCCTCTAAACCGGTTGACTCTGCAATGGTCGATGCCATTTTGCATCAGATTGAATTGCATCAGCGTGAAATCAATGGCGATGGCATGCCGTATGGTTTAAGCCTGATTTTAAATGGTTTGGGCAGCGTGATTCATCACAGTGACCCGATTCATGTTTGGGACGTGGATACCGCGATTGAGCAAGTCAAAGAAGAACTCAAAGACCCGATGTGGCTGTCGAATCTGATTCAAGAACATTTGCTTGATAATCCACATCGTGTGCAAATGACTTTAGTACCTGATGCAACTAAATCTGCGAAGGAAGCTGAAGCAGAAAAAGCCCGTTTGGCTGAAATTGGTGCCAAACTGACTGATGAGCAAAAAGATGAAATTATCAAACAAACTGAAGCCTTAAAAGTTCGTCAAGATACGCCGGATGACATGAACTTGTTGCCAAAAGTGGGACTGGAAGACGTGCCTGCTGATCTGCATATTGTGCAAGGTCAATTGCGTGAAATCATCAGTAATAATCACGATATACCTTTGAATTTGTACCATGCCGGTACCAATGGTATTTACTATCAACAAGTGACGGTGAAAATTCCGGATGAAGTGGTGCAATCGCCATATTTCAACTTGCTGTCTGTTTTGTTGGGCGAAGTCGGTGCAGGCGAGTACGATTATCTTGAGCTTCAGCAACTGCAAACCGCAGTCAGCGGTGGCGTTGGGATGGGTGCATCTTTACGTTCAAAAGTAGATGACAAAAATAAAATCAGCGCATGGTTGACCTTGACTACCAAATCGTTGGTGAATAATTTTGAAGCGATCCGCATATTGAAGTTGGCATTTGAACAACTGCGTTTTGATGAAAAAGACCGCATTATTGAATTATTGCAACAACGTAAAACACGTTGGCAATCACGTATTTCAGGTTCAGGTCATAGTTATGCGATGCAAATTGCATCACGTAATTGCAGTGCTTTGGCGCAGCGCGATTATCAAAATACCGGCTTGGGTGCACTGAACTGGTTAACTGAACTGGTGACTAAAATTGAAAATGATGAAGCTGCGTATGACGCGTTAATTGCAGAATTAAAAGCCATTCATCGTCTACTTTTACAAGCGCCGAAACAATTCTTGCTGGTGTGTGAAGAGCATCAGTCAGATCGTCTGATTGAAGAAATTCAAGAGGTTTGGGATAAGTTGGCCGTTGATAAAACCCCAGTGGAATTAACGACAATTTTCACAGAAAATAGCAATAAAGACGAAGCATGGTTAATTCAGGCCAATGTTCAGTTTTGCGCTTCAGCTTATGCTGCTGTAGAAGTCTCTCATCCGGATGCAGCACCTTTAATGGTCTTGGCTGCATATTTGCGTAATGGCTTCTTGCATAGTGCGATTCGTGAAAAAGGTGGGGCTTACGGTGGTGGCGCAAGTTATGACGGCAATGCATGTTCGTTCCGTTTCTATAGCTACCGTGATCCACGCTTGGCAGAAACATTTAAAGACTTTGAAGCAAGTATTGACTGGTTGTTGAATACCGATCATCTAGAGCATCAACTTGAAGAAGCAATTTTGGGCTTGGTTGCGAGCATGGATAAACCGGGTTCTCCTGCAGGTGAAGCGATTAGTGCTTGCTATGCTTTATTGCATGCACGTACGCCCGCAGTTCGAAAACAATTGCGTGCACGTTTACTCGCAGTGACTTTGGATGATTTAAAACGAGTTGCAGAACAATATCTGGTTAATCAAAAACCAGTGAAAGCTGTGGTTGCACCCGTTGCAAAACGAGATGCCTTGCTTGAACTTGGCTTTGATATCAAACAAGTAAACTAAAAGCTAAGGGCGGTTGATATTTCATAAATGGTTTGCGCTGTAGGCTAAAATTGAGCATGAGACGTATAGGTCTTAAAGCATGAAACCAAGAGAATAGCGAGACTATTTTTAAAGTTTTATAGCGAAATATGAGTAAATTTCAGCCTGTAGTTTTATAGCTAGAGCATAGTTTTTTGCTGCTATTTCATACGAAGCAGTCATTTAGAATGACTCAATGTTCTGCTCTGTATCTGCTATGCGCTAAAAAAACATGCGTGGTCGCAAAGCATAGATGAAGTGTCAATAGCCCCTCATCTGAGGTAATGTTAAATGGCGTTCAAAAGCGTTGAACGCACTACTTTGCACCTGAGCATAATCATGCTCGGTTCGTTGTATGTGACGAATGTAAATGCAGTAAATCCGGAATCTTTAATTACACCCGCCAGTCCTGAAGCGTGTGTGGCATTAGAATCCAATGCAGATCGGTTGGCTTGTTACGATACTTTGTTTAAAGTTGCTGAGGCTGATAAAACACCGCTGCTTTCTGAACGCCAGGCAGCAAATGAAATTGCGCCTAAGCCGACTGAACCAGAAACAATCAAAGAAAAAATCAGCAATGGGGTCAGTAGCGTATTTGCTGCTGAGGGCCCGAAAATAGACCCGAATAGTTCTTTGCTGGATAAGCGCTGGGAATTGTCTTCTGACAGTAAACTTGGTACCTGGAATATTCGTGCGCATCAACCGGTTTATCTGATGCCAGGTTTCTGGACGTCTGATAAAAATGAACGTCCTTCCAGCCCGAATGAAAATAATACCGTACTCGTGGGTGATGACCAGAATCTGAAATCGATGGAAGCGAAATTCCAGTTGTCATTAAAAACCAAAGCGGTCGAAAACCTGTTTGGTGATAATGGTGATATCTGGTTTGGTTATACGCAATCATCACGCTGGCAAGTTTACAATGCGGATGAATCGCGTCCTTTTCGTGAAACCAACTATGAACCTGAAGCCAGCCTGATTTTCCGCACCAACTATGAAATATTGGGTTTAAATGCACGCTTGCTGGGTTTGACCTTTAACCACCAGTCCAATGGCCGTGCAGATCCTTTATCGCGTAGCTGGAACCGCGTGATGCTGAATCTTGGTTTTGAGCGCGACAACTTTGCCTTGATGGTGCGTCCGTGGTATCGCATTGAAGAAGATACCAAAGACGATAATAACCCGGATATTAAAAACTACATCGGTCGTGGTGATTTAACTGCATTCTACCGAAAAAATGATCATGAATTTTCACTGATGCTGCGTCATTCGCTTAAAGGCGGTGATGATGCCCATGGTGCAGCCCAGTTTGATTGGGCATTCCCAATTAGCGGTAAGCTGCGTGGACACTTCCAGTTGTTTGACGGTTATGGTGAAAGTCTGATTGATTATAACCACCGTGCCACCTATGTGGGTCTAGGTGTGTCGTTGATGAATTGGTATTAAAATTTATTCATGCATCATAAAAAAACCACTCGATTGAGTGGTTTTTTATATCGAAAATTAACAGCAATTAACCAATTTGAATATCTGCCGGAGGATGTTTCAAGCGGCTCTTCTTAGGCGTGGCTATCAGGTAGGCTAAGGTAAGCGGTCCTAAACGGCCAGCAAACATCAGTAAGATTAATGCAATCAAGCTTGCCGGTTGCAGTTCACTGGTCACGCCACGGGATAAGCCTACAGTACAGGCGGCTGAAACCGCTTCAAAGAGCAAATCCAGAAAGTCTTTTTCTGGTTCCAAAATGAGCAGGGCGAAAAATCCAAGAAAGATTAATATGGCTGTAATTGAAACGACGGCTAAAGCTTTAAATGAGGTGGTCTTGGGAACGGAGTGGTTAAAGATTCGCAATTCTTCGGAACGGCGTAAAAAAGTAATGACACTTAAAACCACAATAATAAAGGTACCGACTTTAATGCCACCTGCAGTACTTAAGGAACCTCCGCCAATAAACATCAAGATCATGGTCACTAGGGTAGAGGCATCGGTCATGCTGGACACATCTAGGCTGTTAAAACCCGCGGATCGCGGAACAGTGGCATGGAACCAGGCATTTAGAGCCTGATCGCCTACACTCATGCTGGAAAGTGTCAGCGGATTATTGGCTTCTAATATCCAAATCACGATAAAGGCAGCCAGATTTAATCCTGCAATGGTCGAGAGTATTAATTTGCTATTGGTACTTAATTTCTTCCAGCGATGGTTACGTTTAATATCCATCAGTACCACAAAGCCAATGCCACCAATAATGTAGAGCATGCTGATTGTAAGGGTAATCAAGTAATGGTCTGCAAAACTCATCAAGCTGTTCGGAAAAAGGGAAAACCCGCCGTTGTTAAAGGCAGAAACACTATAAAAAGCGGCATAAAAAAATGCGTGAGCGAAATCATATTCCTGCATCCAGGCAAGGGTGAGAATAACCGTACCAACAGCTTCAAAAAATAACGAATATAAAAGCACGCCTTTAAGGGTGAAAGAGACTTTGGCCAGACTGGTTTGACCAATGGTTTCCTGCGCCATCATTTGCTGTTTTAATCTGATGTTGGAAGACAGGCTAAGTGCAGCAAGGATGGCAAATGTCATAAAACCCAAGCCACCCACCTGCAGCAAAATCATAATCACCACTTGACCAAAGGTGGTAAAAGCCTCTCCGACATTGACTACAGAAAGTCCGGTAATGGTCACAGCAGAGGTTGCGGTAAACAGTGCATTGAGCCAGCTTAATTCCCCGTGATGGGAAATGGGAAGTTTAAGCAATAAGGTGCCGGCGAAGATAAAACTTAAGAACCCAAAGGCAAGTAAACTGGGAGGGCTTAAATTGACGTTTTGGGACTTGCTGTTTTTTGCTTGATTCATATTTTATTTAAACCGGGCAGACAGTTTTCGTAAAGGCTCAAGTTCACCTTCCACTACTAAAATATCACCTTCTTGCAGAATTAAATTGGGATCAATAGTAAACAGAATTTGATTACCGCGTTTAAACAAGAGCGTTTTAATTTCTGTAACGTGCTCCATTAAATGATTAAAATGTTTACCGTGCAGACTTGTCTTAATTTCGATTTTAACGATGAAGTGATTGTCTTCCAGACCCATATAACGACTGACCATCGGGTAGCTTAAAGACTGGGCCACGCGGGTGCCCATATCTTCTTCTGGATGAATGATTTTATCTACCCCAAGATGGGTAAGAATCATGTGGTGGGCTTTGGATTTAGCCTTGGCCCAAATCTTGTTCATGCCCATGTTTTTTAGATGCAGGACACATAAGATACTGGCCTCTATGTCTTCACCAATCGCAACTACAACAGCTTCACAATTTTGAATGTTGAGTTCTTTCAATACATGTTCATCGGTGGCATCTGCAATCACAGCATGGGTGATTTGATCTGAAATGCTTTCAACATTTCTTTTGTTGTTATCCATCCCAATCACATCGTGATTTAAGCTCACCAGCTGGGTTGCAATGGTCGAACCAAAACTACCTAAACCGATAACTGCGAATAATGCCATGTTTTGCTTCATCCTTTCTTGCACGTGTTTTTCTATATTTCATATTGGATCAACACTGCAATGAATTTTAAATTATTCCAGTCTTTATCTTAGCGTTAAAGACGAATACAACCAATGATTAATCTGGTGCAAATGGCGAATTGAATGAAGTGGTTTTTTATCTTGATAAAAGAAATAAATCGGCATAGCGACTGTGGTTCATATGATCATGATAGACAAACCACTATAACTGATGTGCGCGAGTGAGAGTTTTGCGCTTAGCAATGCCAACAAAAACCAAAAAATGCCATATAACTCATCGTTGCCAGATATTTTGTTATGGGTGCATAGGATTAGCATGGAATAAGGCAACGCTGTGAATGCAGTTACTATAAGCATCGGATAGACCGTGTAGAGCATTGATGGCTGTTTGAAATGAAATTTTTAGCCCATAAAAATAAAGACAAAATTAACCAAACAGGCAGGTAAATATCTAGAAAAGGAAATATATAGAATTTTTTTCCCAGCTTTGAATTTCACATTTCGCTTTTATAGTTGTTGATTTTAGTTAAAAATATATAGTGACACGTTTTATAAAGTTAAAAAAATAGCCTGTAAAATTACAGGCTATTTAAATAATTTAAATGTATTTTAGAATTTATTTCAAGAAACGCTGATAACCCAGGTTGTTGGTAATTTCTGCATATGGATAAGTGATACTTTCCAATGTCTCAATTAAACCATCCGGATTCTGTTTCGCGTCGCTTGCTTCCAAGCCAACCAGTACACGACCTTCCGCAGCGCCGTGGTTACGGTAGTGGAATAGGGTAATGTTATGCGTTGGACCAAGACGTTCCAAGAAAGTCAGTAATGCACCTGGACGTTCCGGGAACTCGACACGGAATAAACGCTCATTTTCGATGTCCGCATGACCACCGACCAAATAACGGATATGCAGTTTTGCAACTTCATCATCAGACAAGTCATCAACATCATATTGCGTTGCCAAGGTAGCATAAATGTCGTGACGTTCTTTTTCACCACCTTTTAAGCTAATACCGACAAACACTTGAGCAGCACTAGAAGTGCTGGCACGATAGTTGAATTCAGTGATGTTACGACCTTGCAAGGCGCGGCAGAAGTTCAGGAATGAACCTTTTTCTTCAGGAATGGTCACTGCAAAAATGGCTTCTTTACGTTCACCGAGTTCTGTACGTTCGGCGATATAACGTAGACGGTCGAAGTTCATGTTGGCACCGCAAACAATCGACACCATGTTTTTATTTTCTATGCCATGCTCGGCTACATATTTTTTGATCCCTGCAAGTGCCATGGCACCAGAAGGTTCAACAATACTGCGGCATTCGTCATAGGTATCTTTAATCGCCGCACAGATCTCGTCTGTGTTGACCAAGACCACATCACGTTCAACAATTGGACCTGAGTTATCAGATTTTTGCAGGCGAATCACGTCAAATGGTTTTGCACCAATTTGCGCAACCGCAGTACCATCCGCGAATAAACCTACCGATGGCAAAATCACGCGTTCATTGGCTTCAAAAGCTGCTTTTAAACATGCTGATTCATCATATTCCACAGGAATGACTTTCACGTGTGGAGCAACATCGCCCAAGTAAGCAGCAACACCGGCAATTAAACCGCCACCGCCAACAGCTACGAATACATATTCCACATCGCGCCATTGACGTAAAATTTCATTGGCAATGGTGCCTTGACCCGCAATCACCAGTTCATCGTCATAAGGCGGAATAAAAGTCATACCTTCATCTTGCGCACATTGAATTGCATATTTATTGGCAACATCAAAAGAATCGCCATGCAAAACAACTTCACCGCCTAGGCGTTTAACTGCTTGAACTTTAATATCCGGTGTGGTTTTCGGCATTACGATAATCGCGCGAATTCCCAGTTTTTGACCAGATAGAGCCACGCCTTGCGCATGGTTACCTGCTGAAGCCGTAATAACGCCACGTTGCAACTGAGATTTCGGTAATTGACTAATACGGTTATAGGCACCGCGTAGTTTAAAGGAAAAGACAGGTTGTAAATCTTCACGTTTAAAGCGAATGTTATTATTTAGCTTCTCACTAATTCGTGGCGCTGCTTCGAGTGGAGTTTCGATTGCAACGTCATACACCGTTGCTTGTAATATTTGTCGAACCAAACGAGACAGCATGTTAATTTTCCATCTAACAGTTTAAAATAGGCCTTTATTGTAACAAACCCCTGTACATTTGACCTGCTTAATCAGCAACAAATGTCAAAAAATAGTTGAGCCAAGTTATGAGTCTGTATGCGACCCAAGATGAAAAGAAACAAGCTGCTGCGAAAGCGGCTTTAAAGCACTTGCCTAAAGGCGGGATTTTGGGTGTAGGTACAGGAAGTACTGTGAACTTCCTCATTGAATTATTGCCTGAATTGCAACTGGAAGCTGCGGTGGCAAGTTCTGAAGCGACAGCACAACGCCTTAAAAAATTAGGCATTGAAGTGGTCGACATGAATTCTGTTGGCGGTTTGGATGCTTATGTAGATGGCGCGGACGAAATTGACCGTCATATGCACATGATTAAAGGCGGTGGTGCTGCGCTGACTCGTGAAAAAATTGTCGCGTCTATTGCGAAAAAATTCGTGTGTATCGTCGATGATTCCAAATGGGTTGAACAATTGGGTCATGATTTCCCATTACCTGTAGAAGTCATTCCAATGGCACGTTCTGCTGTAGCACGTAAAATTGTTTCTCTCGGTGGTGATCCGGTTTACCGTGAAGGCGTAGTGACTGATAACGGTAACGTGATTTTAGATGTTCATAACTTCAATATCTTGAATGCGCTGGAACTTGAAAAGACCCTCAATAACATTCCAGGTGTGGTATGTAACGGTATCTTCGCAATTAATAAAGCAGATATTGCGGTTGTTGCCACTGATAATGGTATTGAAGAACGTACTGCGGTTTAACCGAATGTTTCAAATATAATCCTCCCTGACCCTCCTTTGCAAAAGGAGGGAAAGCTCTTCTTTTCCTTGCGCTAAATGTTAAAGCAGTGCTTTAACATTTGCTCAGGGCTGGGGAGGATTCTAAGAATAAAAGAAAAATGACGCTAAACGAATTACCCGAAATTAAAATTGTTCGTCATGCGCGAGCGAAATGTCTACGCTTGCGTGTTGAGCAGAACCAAATTCGTTTAACTGTACCGGTACTTTGCAGCAAACGGAAAATTCAAAATTTTATGGATCAGGCCGAGGAATGGCTGCTCAAAACCTGGCAACAACAAACACAGAATATCCAACTACAGACTTTGCCCACCGAATTAAAGCTTTTTAATTTGGCTGAACCTCTACAGATCATTTATCAAACCCAAAAGCAGTCCTTTATTTTTGATGATCAAAATTTACAGCTTTCAGTGAGTGATCGTCAGTCTGAGCAATATTTAAAAGCATTTGTAATCGCCTATGCAAAGCAGCATCTTCCGCTTTATTTGGAGGAGGTGAGTCAAGAAAGTAGTTTAAGCTTCGGTAAATGTGCGATTCGCCAACCTAAAACACGTTGGGGGAGTTGTACCTCCAAACATGACATCATGCTGAATAGTGCCTTGGTATTATTTCCGAAGCATGTCGCGCGTTATGTCTGCGTGCATGAGTTAGCACATACCAAACATTTTGATCATAGCTCGCATTTTTGGGCTGAAGTTCAAAGACATGATGTGAATTTTCAACAGCATCGTAAAATTCTAAAAAGTAGTCCAATGCCGTATTGGTGGTATTCATCATAGAAGAATATTTTAATTATTAAATTTAATGAGTTGTGTTAGGTATATAAATATAAAGTTAAATCTTAACTTTTAAAATACTGTCTGAATGTTACCGCATAGAGGTAAAAATTAGGATTAAAATTTAATTTATTTGCTGGAATTTATAATGTGGAACTTAATAAAAAATGATTTATGAAAGAGTCTATTCTTTTTAGTTATCGGCCCAGTACAATGCAGTGATCATAATTAAGTGAACTGGCAGGTTGCCAAAGTCGCTGTGGAGATTGAATTGGAAATTTGTATTGAAATACCAGACAAAGAGACTTGGGATAAAGCTCAACAGGCATGCTTTAAGCGTGGATGGGACTGGGAGAGAGAAGAATGGCCTGAGTGGGATGAAGAAACGGGCAAGGATGTATGGAAAGAAGATCCTGAATTTACATTAAATAATGATAGCTGGGATGAAACAGTGACTCATCTTTGTGTGGTAGAAGGAATCTTGTGCACCAATAATATTGAAGATGGTGATCCGACGGAAGATGGCTATAAATTAATGAGTATTAAAGATTTAGAAAATCTAGACGTTAAATAATATCCCAAAAGCCTCAACTCATCATATTTAATACAAGCCCTATTCATTAATGAACTGGGCTTTTTTAATGTCTGGGAAAAGTTATGAAAGAGGTCTGATTTTAAAATTACAAAAGATAGAAAGATTTCAGTTGGTGAGAGTAAACTGATTTACTTCCTTTTTTGGAGGCGTATATAAAAAATACGGAGCGATTTATAAATGATCTATATCAATTGTTGTGATGCATATTCATAAGTGCGATATAAATACGTATATTGGGTTTTAAGCTTAAAAACTTTAATCAGCTATCCAAAACAGTTTAGAAAACCAAAACTTCCTGTCATACTACGCAGTTACGAAATGAACACTTTAAATTTGAGGTAGTGATCGTGATTACTGTTGGTATTGTCGGTGGTACAGGTTATACAGGCGTTGAATTGTTGCGTCTTTTACTACGACACCCAAATGTGCAAGTCAATGTACTGACATCACGTACCGAAAAAGGTCGCCGTGTAGATGATATGTTCCCAAGCTTGCGCGGTCATACCGATCTTGAATATTCAGATTTAAACATTGATGAACTCAAAAAATGCGATGTGGTTTTCTTTGCAACCCCTCATGGCGTGGCAATGAAACACGCGGCAGAACTGGTTGCAGCAAATACTAAAGTCATCGACTTAGCAGCGGATTTCCGTTTACAAGACTTAGAACAATTTGAAAAATGGTATGGTCTTGAACATGCCTGCCCAGATATTTTAAAAGATTCAGTTTACGGTTTATCAGAACTGAATCGTGACAAAATCAAACAAGCCAGCGTAATTGGTAACCCGGGTTGCTATCCAACTACGGTACAACTGGGTCTTGCACCATTATTTAAACAAGCTGAAGCGTTAGTAAAACCTGAAAGCATTATTATTGATGCGAAATCTGGTGTTTCTGGTGCAGGTCGTAAAGCAAGTCTCGGCATGATTTATTCTGAAAATGCCGACAACTTTAAGGCCTATGGCGTGGCAGGTCACCGTCACCATCCTGAAATTGTAGAAGCTCTGGAAAATATTTCGGGTCTTAAAGATGTGTTTAACCACATTTTATTTGTGCCGCATTTGGTTCCCATGATTCGTGGCATGCTTAGCACCATTTATGTCGATTTAACCGATGCAGGTGATGCAGCAGATCTTCAAAGCTTGTATGAACAGTTCTATGCCCATGAACAATTTGTTGATGTGATGCCAGCAAACAGTTCACCTGAAACACGTTCTGTGCGTGGTGCAAACCAGCTTCGAATTGCTTTGTATAAACCCCAGCCGAAAAAACTGGTTGTTTTATCCGTACAAGACAATTTGGTCAAAGGTGCTGCGGGGCAAGCTGTGCAAAATATGAACCTAATGTTCGGTTTTGCTGAAAATGCAGGTCTGGCAGGTATTGGTTTATTACCATAAAAAACGTTTTTCAGCTTCACACACATTTGGAATTGGATTTAAATGTGTGTTTTGAATGAATCAAAATAAGAGATGATGATGCCGAACACTGAATCAAATACTCCGTCACAACAGACTCCACTGAGTAAAAAGCTTTTTGCTAAGGGGAATTTACCTTTAGCCATTGGAGCTGCAATTCTGGTTGCGGGGAGTGGCTTGCTGGGCTATTCAGTTGGGCATCGGCAAGGTTTGACGGTTGTCGGCTATGAAGCGGATGCGGAACAGCTGGTTGAAGTTGTGCAAAAGCAAAAGACCAGCCTGGAAACAATGAATAAAAATTTGAATCTGGCTGTGCAAGAGCGTGATGTTGCCGTGAGTAATTCAAATGATTTGTTTACTGCGCTGAATCAAGCCCGTGAAGATAAAGTCCAGTCTGAAGGTTTGGGGGCGATTTATCGTGAAGTGCTACGACAACGCGGTGGTCTGAGCCTGACGATCCAGAATATCGGAATTAAACCTTTACCTGACAATGCTTATGAATACGAACTGGATTTGGTACAAGTTAGCCCGAACAAACGTAGTACCTCTGGAACTGTAGAAATACGCCTGATTCAGGGTACAGAAGTTCTGGTTGTTCCCATGGAAGACAAGAACTTTAATTTTCAAGATTACGAGCGTTTAACTGGCCGCTGGACTATGCCTAAAGGTTTTACTCCACAATTCATTGAAGTTCGTTTAACTGGTGGAACCAGTACGCCAGTGATTAAACGTTTTAGTTGGGGCCGTGGTAAACCGATTGAGAGTCAATCTGCATTTATTTCTGAAATTCCTCAAGCAGAAGCAAATGCACAATAAATGTGAATTTTAAATCCTATGCGAATGAATAAGCGTCAAAATTGTTTAAATGCCATCAAAAGTTCCTTTCATCAATCAGGATATGTCGATTGGCATATTAGTCCACGCTTAAGCAATGACTCGCAAGATGAATCTGAGGGTGAGATCGCGGTACAGACTGCGCCACCCGAATTAAAACGTCCACCCATGTATGCTGTTGTTTTGATGAACGATGATTACACCCCAATGGACTTTGTAATTGAAATTTTACAACAATACTTTGCTTTGAATCTTGACCAAGCGACCCAAGTAATGCTAACTGTACATTATGAAGGGAAAGGTGTTGCAGGCGTTTATCCACGAGACATTGCGGAAACGAAAGCGAACCAAGTCAATAATTATGCTCGGTCACAAGGTCATCCATTGCTTTGTCAGATTGAGCCAAAAGATTAAGGGGATTACATGCTCAGTCGTCAATTAGAAGTATCTTTACGTTTGGCTGTAAGCATGGCTCGTCAAAAGAGACATGAGTTTCTCACGGTTGAACATTTATTGTTGGCTTTACTTGATAATGACTCTGCTGTAAATGCGCTAAAAGCGTGCGGTGCGGACATTATCGTTCTTCGTAAAGAGCTAGAAGAATACGTTGAACAACACACCCCTAAATTAGGCGAACATAGCGATCAGGCGCCACATCCGACTGAAAGTTTTGATCGTATTCTGCAGCGCGCGATTTTCCATGTGCAATCCAGCGGTGGTGATCGGACTGTTGAAGGTGCAGACATTCTTGTTGCAATGTACTCTGAACGTGACTCTTTTGCGGTTTACCTGCTCAAACGTCATCAAATTAACCGTTTAACTTTAACTCAATATTTATCTCACGGTACGCGCAAAGAAGAAGTGCAAGCCGAAGAAGAAGTTGAGGAGTTGGATGGTGAAACAGCGGGTTCTTCAAATGCGGGACCACTCGACTTATATACCACCAATTTGAATGTCGAAGCTCAAAAAGGAAAAACAGACCCTTTAATTGGGCGTGAAAAAGAAATTGAACGTGCTGCGCAAATTTTATGTCGCCGTCGTAAAAACAATCCCTTGTTGGTTGGTGACCCGGGCGTAGGTAAAACTTCAATCGCTGAAGGCTTGGCTTGGTTAATTGTGAACGGTAAAGCGCCTAAACCACTGGCTCATGCAGAAGTGTACAGCTTGGATATTGGTGCGTTGGTTGCAGGTACGAAATACCGTGGTGACTTTGAAAAACGTCTGAAACAATTGTTGAATGCGTTGAAAAAGAAACCAGAAGCAATTTTGTTTATTGATGAAATTCACATGATTATTGGTGCAGGCTCAAGCATGGGCAGCACCATGGATGCATCAAACTTAATTAAACCTGCTTTATCGAATGGTTCATTACGTTGTATCGGTTCAACCACTTTTCAGGAATATCGCCAAGTTTTTGAAAAAGATCATGCTTTGTCGCGTCGTTTCCAGAAAATTGATGTCAATGAACCCTCTATTCCTGAAACGATTGATATTTTACGTGGCTTAAAATCTAAGTTTGAAGATTTTCATCATGTTCAATATGACGATAAATCTTTGGTTGCAGCAGTGGAGTTGTCATCGAAATTTATTAATGATCGTTTCTTGCCGGATAAAGCCATTGATGTGATTGATGAGGCGGGTGCACAGCGCCGTTTGAAAGCAGAGGAAGATGATACTGTAATCACGGTTGAAAATATCGAAGATATCATCTCTAAAATTGCGCGCATTCCACCAAAAACCGTATCGAAAGATGACAAGACTGTATTGAGTAATCTTGAGCGTGATCTTAAACGTGTGGTATTTGGTCAGGATGATGCAATTGAAGCACTCGGTTCTGCGATTAAATTGTCGCGTGCAGGCTTGAAATCGCCAGATAAACCGGTGGGTAGCTTTGTGTTTGCTGGTCCAACTGGGGTGGGTAAAACTGAAGTCACCAAGCAGTTGGCTAAACTGTTAGGGGTGGAACTGGTTCGTTTCGATATGTCTGAATATATGGAGCGTCATGCGGTTTCACGTTTAATTGGTGCGCCTCCGGGTTATGTTGGTTTTGACCAAGGTGGTTTGCTGACAGATGCGATTCATAAAAGTCCACATTGCGTGTTGCTACTGGATGAAATTGAAAAAGCGCACCCAGATGTGTTTAATTTGTTATTGCAAATTATGGATCATGGCGCATTGACCGATAATAATGGTCGTAAGTCAGACTTCCGTAACGTGATTCTTGTTTTAACCACCAATATTGGTGCGGAAAGTATTTCTCGTGCGAGTATCGGATTTATGGAACAAGACAATAGTAATGACAATAAGGATGCAATGAAGAAAGCATTCTCGCCTGAATTCCGTAACCGTCTCGATGGTGTGATCCAATTCAATGCGTTGCCAACTACAGTGATTGAAAATGTAGTGGATAAATTCCTGACTGAACTTCAAGCGCAACTTGATGACAAGAAAGTTATTCTTGAAGTGGATCAGAGTGCGCGTGAATGGATGGCTGAACATGGCTATGACCGTTTAATGGGTGCGCGTCCAATGCAGCGTTTAATTCAAGAACATTTGAAGAAACCGCTTGCTGAGATGATTCTGTTTGGTGAACTTGCTGAACATGGCGGTAATGTTGCTGTTTCGGTGAAGAAAGAAGATGGCAAGGCAGTGGGCTTGAAGCTTGAAGTGTTTGAAGATCAAACTGCTGAACCTGCATAATCGTTTGAATTGTTGAAATAACCCGTGCTCGCACGGGTTATTTTGTTTTTATTCAGCCTCATTCGCACCTTCTTTCAAAGTCAGAAGAAACGAATCAAATGATATAAGAATTCATGGATATTCAAATTACCAAGGTTATTACCACTTTTTGTCTTTTTTTTATTACCGCAATAGCAGAAATTTTGGGCTGTTATTTTCCATATTTAATTTTAAACCAGGGGAAATCACATTGGTTGTGGTTTCCAGCAGCCTTAAGTCTGGCTGTGTTTGTATGGCTGCTTAGCTTGCATCCTGCTGCATCAGGTCGAATTTACGCCGCTTATGGCGGAATTTATATCTTTAGCGCTTTAATGTGGTTGCGCTATGTCGATCAGGTGATCTTGACGCGCTGGGATCTGTTGGGCGGATTAGTGGTCATATTAGGTGCGATGATCATTATTTTACAACCTCAAGGTTTGATACGTTAGAGAACTAACGTATCAAATAGGCAGGTTAAAACTGACACTCATTATTTTTAATTTTCATATGATAGTTTTTATTATCTGAACTGAGTTTGATGGCAACATAATATGGATTTACACGTTGAAATTCATGTTCAAAAAATAAATCACAATTTTGAATTAAATTTTGTTTAATCATAAGTTTTACCTTTTTATCACCTATATCTTCAGCAAACTGGCTGAAGTCTGGTGTGGTAATGATGCCTTGAATATCAATATGATCGGCATATAAACGCAATTGCTCAATCAGCGTGTTTTGATCAGCTTGAAATGGCATAGTGCGAGAATCTTCATCACTGATGACATCTAAAATTTCATTCAATGCTTTGGTGTCTTTAATTTTATACGTTTGATCGAGGATTTGCTTTTTAACTAGATATTGGTCGAGTTCCGTGGTTTTGGCTTGTACTGAATTGATGAGAAGCAAACTGCTTAAGCATAAAACGATTATTTTTAAAGGCATGGTTATAAACACTTATAAAAGTTATGGATTTATTATAGTCATTTGAGTATAAAAAAAGCACCCGAAGGTGCTTAGTTTTTTAAGATTTTTCTAATCAATTAGTCTTTTTTTAAATTTTCATTCAGTAAAAATTCGACCAAAGCTTTTTGAGCATGTAAACGGTTTTCTGCTTCATCCCAAACCACGGCATTTTTATGGTCAAGCATATTTTCAGAAATTTCTTCACCACGGTGAGCAGGCAAGCAGTGCATGAACAGGCAATCTGGATGTGCTAAATCCATGAGTTTTTCATTCACCTGGAAATCGGCGAATGCTTTTTCACGAATTTTCTGCTCTTCTTCTTGTCCCATGCTTGCCCAAACGTCAGTCACGATCAGGTCAGCATTCACAGCTGCATCTTCAGCAGAATCAACAAGTTCTACACAGTGAGCAAATTCAGACAAAAATTTCTCTTGTGGTTCATAGCCTTTAGGTGCAGCAACTTTTAATTTAAAGCCCCACATATGTGCCGCTTCAATATAAGAGTTACACATATTGTTGCCGTCACCAATCCATGCAACGGTTTTACCTTCAATAGAACCACGCTGTTCTAAATAAGTTTGCATGTCGGCAAGCAGCTGGCAAGGGTGATGATCATCAGTCAAGGCATTGATGATGGGTACTTTTGAATAAGAAGCAAAGCGTTCTACGATGTCATGACCAAAAGTACGGATCATAATAATATCAAGCATGCTTGAAATCACACGTGCAGAGTCTTCAATCGGCTCGCCACGACCCAGTTGAGTATCGCGAGAAGAGAGGAAAATTGCACTACCACCGAATTGACTCATACCTGCTTCGAACGAAACACGTGTGCGGGTACTCGATTTTTCAAAAATCATGCCCATAACTTTACCGACAAAAGGTTGGAACACCTCATTGCTATGTTGCTTGCGTTTAAGTTCAATCGCGCGCTGCAAAATTTGGTTAAGTTCTAAAGTCGATAAATCGCGTAAGGTCAGAAAGTGACGTAGAGCCATGGTTACTCCACAATAATTGCTGAATAGAAAACAAAACAACAATTAGTTGTTGGTTGGTTAAGTGAAAGGGAATCGATTAATATACTATAAGCGGGCAGAATTGCAAAAAAACTAGACTTTTTGATGGCCTTCCAGGAAGCGATCGACGCAATATTCGAAGTATTCGCGCGTTTCTTGATCATTTTCTTGAATTGGAAGGCCCATTAAAATCCGCCATTCAATATTCCGGATAATTCCAAAATAGAGTTGAGCAGAGTAAATCGGTTGTTTACATTGGATAATGCCGAGTTCATTGGCTTTTGTTAGTGCGCAGGCTATTGCCATTTGAATGTGTTTTGGGCCTTGTTCATTAATATAAAGGGCCAGTTTTGGACTGCGCTGCGTCTGCTCTATAATTAAACGAAAAAAAGCTGCATTCTCTGGAATCACCAAGTGATTTTTAAGATTTATAAGAGTCTGAATAAGATAGGAACGTAGATCATCTTTACTTTGTTCAAAAGGTACACAGATATCTTTAAAAAATTGCTCACGGCGATAATCACAAATTGCAGTAAACAAACCTTCCTTATTGCCGAAAAATTTATAGATTGATGCTTTGGAGCCGCCCGCATGATTGACGATGTCATCTAAAGACACCGCATCATAACCACGCTCTAGAAATAGCTCATTTGCGCTAAGCAAAAGTGCCAGGCATCGTTCATGACCACGTTTGGTTTGTGGTATGTCGCGACCTAAGGGTTCTAACTGAGCGAGTTCTTGCATATGGGCTATAGCGTCAATAATCTAAGAAATGAAAACATTTGCAATGATAGCAAAAATATGTACACATTTCTTAAAATAAAGGTTTTGTCTTGTTAAGTTACAATTATGAAGAATCGAAATATTATTATAGATTTGCTGAATATTTGACTAAAGTTTTAGAGCATAAGTTCTAAATAGTCATAGATATAAAGGTGTTTATGGATATACTCGGATTTCGATAAGTAAAGTGAAAACTGTGGAAAGGAATATGACACAACAAATGTCTGCAGGCTTAAGATTTAGACAAGCACTGGAAGTGGAAAAACCATTACAAATTATCGGCACAGTGAATGCCTACGCAGCCATGATGGCGAAGGAAGTGGGTTACAAAGCCATTTATGTATCTGGTGCAGGTGTTGCCAATTATTCTTATGGTTTACCTGATTTAGGAATGACCAGTTTAGACAATGTTCTTGAAGATGTTCGTCGTATTACTGAACGTGTAGATACGCCATTGTTGGTAGATATTGATACAGGCTGGGGCGGTGCATTTAATATCGCTCGTACTGTTAAACAAATGATTGCTGCAGGTGCTGCCGCAGTTCATATTGAAGATCAGGTTGCGCAAAAGCGTTGTGGTCACCGTCCAAATAAGGAAATTGTGACCCAACAAGAAATGGTCGACCGTATTAAAGCTGCGGTAGATGCTAAAACCGATTCAAACTTTGTGGTCATGGCACGTACTGATGCCTTGCAAAAAGAAGGTTTGCAAGCGGTTATTGACCGTGCCTGTGCCTGTGTTGAAGCGGGTGCTGATGCTATTTTTGCTGAGGCAATGACTGACATTACCATGTATCGCACGGTATGTGATGCGGTAGGTGTTCCAGTATTGGCAAACATTACCGAATTTGGTGATACGCCTTATTACACTGTTGATGAATTGGGTGAGCAAGGGATCTCAATGGTGCTTTATCCACTTTCTGCAACGCGTGCAATGCAAAAAGCAGCATTGGAAGTGATGCGTTCTATCCGTGAAAATGGTACGCAAGTCAATGTGTTGGACCAGATGCAACAACGTAAAGAACTTTACGAGTTCCTTGATTATCATACCTTTGAAAACACTTTAGATAAATTGTTTAAATAATTGATTCAAAATGGAGAATTAAAAAAATGGCTGAAGGAAAAGTACTCACCGGCGCGGGATTGCGCGGACAAGTGGCAGGTAAAACAGCGCTATCAACAGTGGGTAAGAGCGGTGCAGGCTTAACTTATCGTGGTTATGATGTGCAAGATCTGGCTGAAAACTGTCAATTTGAAGAAGTGGCTTACCTGATTTTCTTTGGTGAATTGCCAACAGCAGAACAGCTTGCAGCTTATAAAGCCAAATTAAAATCTTTACGTGCGATTCCACAGGCATTGAAAGAAGTATTGGAACGTATTCCGGCAGATTCTCATCCCATGGATGTGATGCGTACTGGTGTTTCTATGCTCGGCAACCTAGAAACTGAAAAATCTTTCGATGAGCAGCAAGATGTTGCAGACCGTATTTTAGCGACTTTGCCTGCAATCATTTGCTACTGGTACCGTTTTAGCCATGATGGCGTACGTATCGAAGAAAATACTGATGATGATTCAATCGGCGCGCAATTCCTGCATTTACTTCGTGGTGAAAAACCGAATGAATTGCATGAACAGGTGATGAATGTATCATTAATTCTTTATGCTGAGCATGAATTTAACGCTTCAACATTTACTGCGCGTGTATGCGCATCAACATTGTCTGATATGCATTCATGTATTACCGGTGCGATTGGTTCACTTCGTGGTCCGCTGCATGGTGGTGCCAATGAAGCTGCGATGGAAATGATCGAAAACTGGACATCAGCCAATGAAGCTGAACGTGAAATGCTCGGCAAGCTTGAGCGTAAAGAAAAGATCATGGGCTTTGGTCATGCAATCTACAAAGACAATGATCCGCGTAATGGTATCATCAAAATCTGGTCTGAGCGTTTAGCAAAAGACGTAGGTGATACAGTACTTTATCCAGTATCAGTACGCTGTGAAGAAGTGATGTGGCGCGAGAAGAAATTGTTCTGTAATGCAGACTTCTTCCATGCATCTGCCTACCACTTTATGGGTATTGCAACCAAACTGTTCACGCCTATCTTTGTGATGAGCCGTCTAACAGGTTGGGCAGCACACGTAATGGAACAGCGTGCGGACAACCGTATTATTCGCCCGAGTGCGGATTATACCGGTCCTGAACTGCGTAAAGTTGTGCCGATTGCAGATCGTACAGCAGCTTAAATTATAAAAGTTATCATAGAGCCTCTCCGGAGGCTTTATTTTTTGGCTTTTTTTAGAGCTTTATTTTTTAAGTGTGAGTAAAACAGGATCTTCAATGCTATAGCCTGTTTCAAAAGGAATGCCGAGGTATTTAACCGCGACAATGATTTTGTTGTGCTGCGGAATTTTGAAGGCTTGGGAAATATTTAAGTAGGGTTTATAGGCTACGGCTTTATGTTGCAAGCTGCTTAATTGTGGCGTGGTGACTTTATAACGATACTGATATTCACTGATTAAATCATCAAATCCGGGGTTTGCAGACTTTTGTACGCGCGTTTTTTTCACGATTTGAATTTTGGCTGATGATTTATTTACAGCAATTAAAGGCGTTAATCTTTTCTTGATTTTTAAAATGTCTTTATTGAATTGAATCCCGTCTTGATCATAATCTATCTTCTTGGTTTTCGGATTAATATAGAGCGAATTAACCTGAATCAGTTTTTCAGGCTGCTTGTTGTTTTTAAATTGATAATAATAGAGTTGTGGCAGACGACCACGACCATCTTCATAATGTTTTAACAAATAGACTTTCTGATCTTTGCTGTCATAACCTAGAAATTCCAAGTTCTGAGGCCCTCCCACGGTTGCAAAACTGGTGCAGGGGAGCAGGATTAAACCGAATATAAAAGTTTTGAATTTCAACATCACTAAACTCCGTCAATATTAAACTCCGTCAATGAGTTTGATAATTTCTGCTGCAATATGCTGGGTTAAAATTGAAAGCCTGTGTAAAGGCGTTCCATTAATAAAATAATGAAAGTCGTGCAATTTATTTAAATATAAAATTGAGATAAAAAATGTACCTTCAGGTTTTATTTTTGTTGCGCTCCCACCCGGTTTGAGTAATCCGGTACAAGCGACAATAATATCTGCCTGATTAAATAGCTTTTTTCCATGAATTGCCATGGCCTCTGTAACTTCGGTAGATTCAGCCGTATATTTCTCTATAAGTTCGGCATTAATATTCAGGAGATCCATCTTGATAGAAGGATCATAACTGACCAGTCCACCTAGCAAAATCTCTGCACCGCTGTTCTTGCAAATAGAAAATTGGCTTGAAAGATAGCCTGAGCTTGCGCTTTCAATAAAGGCAATCTTTAAATTTTTCAACTCAAGTAAATCGCAGCACTTTTTTAGCATTTATTTTTAAGCCCTAAAAATTATTTATATTTTAACTTAAATATCACTCGGCTCTTGTGGTGCAGTAGGGTGAGAGATATTAAGTTTTAAATTGTCTAACTAATTTTTTCATTTAAAAGAATAAGGTGGTTTTTATTTTTAGCAGTACTTATTTTTTTGCATTAAAATTAAATTTTAATTTATAGCGATCAAATATAGTTTAATGATTCAATAAAAAACCCAGTGAAATCACTGGGTTTTTTGCTTTTAGACGAATATTTACCTTAGTTTTCAAGTGCAGGCGTTGCTGCAGCAATTGCCGCTGCAACCGCATCATCTTCAGACTGATTAGCAGAATTTGATTTTGATGGTGCTGTCTGAGTCGGTTTCTCTTCAGCTTTAGGCGCTTCGGGCTTTGGTGTTGCAGCTTTAGGTGCTTCGGCTTTTGGAGCTGCTTCAGTAGCAGTTTGTTGAGGTGCTTCACGCACTTCACGACGAATGACAGTTGTGGTATTGGCAGTTTCCTGACGTTCTACTTCAACCTGTGCAGGAGCTTCAGCTGGTGTATTTTCGGGTGCATCCAATGGCTCTAATTGAACAGGTTCATTCACTTGTTCAATTTGTTGAGTGGTCTCAACTTTTTCTTGTTCATCTTCCTTCGGTGCTTCTTTTTTTACACACGCTGTCAATAATAAACCTGCTGCAATAGCGCCACAAATCAAAAAATTTTTATTCATAATTGCACAAAACAAAGCATTAATAGGATGCAAGCATTATAACAGCAAATGTGAATATAAAAATCCTCTCAAGTGCCCCTAATTTTTTATCGGAAATGCTGATAGAATAACCAATTGTTTATTGTTCTTTGAATTGATGCGGAATGACTTTGCTTTATAGGTACAGAGTAAAGTAAAATTGCGCAACATTGCAGGCCGATTTAGGCTCGATTGTACGAGAAACCCAATGACCCATTTTATTTTCGTGACTGGTGGTGTAGTTTCATCACTAGGTAAAGGTATTTCAGCTGCTTCAGTTGCTGCACTTTTAGAAGCCCGTGGTTTAAAAGTAACCATGGTCAAAATGGATCCATACATTAATGTCGATCCAGGGACAATGAGTCCTTTCCAACATGGTGAAGTTTTTGTCACAGAGGATGGTGCTGAAACTGACCTAGATTTGGGTTATTACGAACGTTTCTTGCGTCGTGCGAAAATGACCAAACTGAATAACTTCACTTCAGGCCGTGTTTATCAAGACGTACTCAATAAAGAACGTCGTGGTGATTACCTGGGTGGTACTGTTCAGGTTATTCCACATATTACGGATAATATTAAAGAACGTGTTCTTCGCGCAGGTGAAGGCTATGACGTTGCGATTGTTGAAATTGGCGGCACAGTAGGTGACATTGAATCTCTCCCATTCATGGAATCTGTTCGTCAGTTAATGGTTGAGCTTGGTCATAACCGTACTATGCTGATGCATTTGACATTGTTGCCATATATTAAATCTGCTGCTGAACTTAAAACCAAACCAACGCAGCACTCTGTAAAAGAGCTTTTGTCAATTGGTATTCAGCCAGATATTTTGATCTGTCGTACAGAATATGATGTTGATGCAGACACGACACGTAAAATTGCGTTGTTCACTAACGTTCAGGCGCGTGCTGTGGTTGTTTGTAAAGATGCTCGCTCGATTTACGAAATTCCACGCACTTTCTATGAACAAAATGTTGACGATTTAATTTGTGAACGTTTTGGTTATAACGATTTGCCAGAAGCTGATCTTTCAGACTGGGATAATGTGGTTGAAGCATTATTTAATCCTGAATATACAGTTCGTGTAGCGATGGTCGGTAAATACGTTGAACTTCCAGATGCATATAAATCTGTAAATGAAGCGCTTTTACATGCTGGGGTTAAAAACCGCGTTAAAGTTCAAATTGATTATGTCAATGCTGAAGAACTTGAAAGCCAAGATGTCAATGAAGTATTGAAAGATGCGGATGCAATCCTGGTTCCAGGTGGTTTCGGTGAACGTGGTACTGAAGGCAAAATGAAAGCGATTCAGTTTGCCCGCGAAAACCAAGTACCATTCTTGGGTATTTGCCTAGGTATGCAACTTGCGGTGATTGAATATGCACGTAACGTTGCCGGTATTGCTGATGCGACTTCTACCGAATTTAACCGTTCAACCAAATCACCATTG
Organism: Acinetobacter terrestris; assembly: GCF_004331155.1. GTDB lineage: Bacteria > Pseudomonadota > Gammaproteobacteria > Pseudomonadales > Moraxellaceae > Acinetobacter > Acinetobacter terrestris. The sequence continues at coordinate 33,230 of NZ_SJNZ01000013.1, read as the reverse complement.
ATTGGTTTAATTACTGAATGGTTAGATGAACGTGGTGAAGTTCAGCAACGCAGTGTTGAATCTGATCTGGGTGGAACCATGCGTTTGGGTGCCCAAAAATCAGAATTGGTTGAAGGTACTAAAACTCGTGAAGTGTATGGTAGTGCGGACATTATTGAACGTCACCGTCACCGCTATGAGATGAACAACCGTTATATTCCTGTGCTTGAAGAAAAGGGCATGAAAATTTCAGGTTATTCACCCGTACAACATTTGGTCGAAACTGTTGAAATTCCTCAACATCCTTGGTTTATTGCTGTACAATTCCACCCGGAATTTACAAGTTCTCCACGTGATGGACATCCATTATTTGCTAGCTTTATTGACGCTGCTAAAAAACAGTATCAAAACACCAAATAATGTTGCTCTAGGAATAAACTAGGAAAGTTTAAATAATGTCGCAATTAAAACCACAAGAAATTGTACGTTTAGGCGATATACAAATGGCAAACCACTTGCCATTTGTATTATTCGGCGGAATGAACGTACTTGAATCTAAAGACTTAGCTTTTGAAATTGCTGAAACTTATGTTGATATCTGCACACGTTTAGATATCCCATATGTATTTAAGGCAAGTTTTGATAAAGCCAATCGCTCTAGTTTGCACTCTTTCCGTGGCCCAGGTCTGGAAAAAGGTCTTGAGTGGTTAGCGGACATTAAAAAACATTTCAATGTACCGATCATTACCGATGTACATGAGCCTTACCAAGCTGCGCCTGTAGCGGAAGTTGCGGACATTATCCAACTTCCCGCTTTCCTGAGTCGTCAGACTGACCTGGTTGAAGCAATGGCAAAAACGGATGCCATTATCAACATCAAAAAAGCACAATTCCTTGCTCCACATGAAATGCGCCATATTTTGCATAAGTGTTTAGAAGCAGGAAACGACAAACTGATTATTTGTGAGCGCGGTTCGGCATTTGGTTACAACAACCTGGTTGTAGACATGTTGGGCTTCGACATCATGAAAGAAATGGATGTCCCTGTGTTCTTTGATGTAACGCATGCGCTTCAGACTCCAGGCGGTCGTGCGGACTCAGCGGGCGGACGCCGTGCGCAAATTACCACGCTTGCGCGTGCAGGTATGGCAACCGGTTTGGCTGGTTTATTTCTGGAAGCACATCCAGATCCAGAACATGCAAAATGTGACGGTCCATGCGCACTGCGTATGTCACAGCTTGAGCCGTTCTTGGCGCAATTAAAAGAATTGGATACTTTGGTTAAAGGATTCAAAAAGTTAGATACTCATTGATGCTTTAAATAGCATCTAGTTATTCAATCAACTGAGGAATTGTTCATGAGTCAAATCGTTGACATCCGTGCACGTGAAATTTTAGACTCTCGTGGTAACCCAACCATCGAAGCAGACGTAATCTTAGAATCTGGCGTAGTTGGCCGTGCATGTGCACCATCTGGTGCTTCAACTGGTTCTCGTGAAGCTTTAGAACTTCGTGACGGTGATAAATCACGTTACTTGGGTAAAGGTGTTCGCACTGCTGTTAATAACGTAAATACGTTAATTCGTGAGGCTTTAGTTGGTAAATCAGTATTCGAACAAAAAGACATCGACAACACGATGATCGCGTTGGACGGTACTGAAAATAAAGAAAAATTAGGCGCAAACGCAACTTTGGCGGTGTCTTTGGCTGCTGCTCGCGCTGCTGCTGATGAAAAGAAAATTCCTCTTTTCCAATATATCGCAGACTTACGTGGTCAAACAATTTTGACCATGCCTGTACCAATGATGAACATCATCAATGGTGGTTCGCATGCAGACAATAATGTTGATATTCAAGAATTTATGATTGAGCCTGTTGGCTTCACATCATTCTCTGAAGCGCTTCGTGCTGGTGCAGAAATCTTCCATTCTTTAAAATCAGTTTTAAAGAAACAAGGTTTAAATACAGCGGTTGGTGATGAAGGTGGTTTTGCACCAAACTTACGCTCAAACGAAGAAGCAATTACAGTCATTCTTGAAGCGATTGGTCAAACGGGTTATAAAGCTGGTTCTGACATCATGCTTGCGCTTGACTGTGCAGCTTCAGAATTCTACAAAAATGGTCAATACATTCTTGCGGGCGAAGGCAACAAAGCGTTCACAAGCAATGAATTCTCTGATTATTTAGCTGGTTTGGTAAAACAATATCCAATTATCTCGATTGAAGATGGTTTGGATGAGTCTGACTGGGAAGGTTGGTCTTACTTGACTTCAATCCTTGGCGACAAAATCCAGTTGGTGGGTGATGACTTGTTCGTTACAAATCCTAAGATTTTACAACGTGGTATTAATGAGAAAGTCGGTAACTCGATCTTAATCAAATATAACCAGATTGGTACCCTGACTGAAACTTTAGATGCAATCTACCTTGCGAAAGCAAATGGTTACTCTACTGTGATTTCACACCGTTCAGGTGAAACTGAAGATTCGACTATTGCGGATCTTGCAGTCGGTACAGCAGCGGGCCAAATCAAGACAGGTTCACTTTGCCGTTCTGACCGTGTTGCTAAATATAACCAATTGCTTCGTATTGAAGAATTGACTAACGCTGCATATCGCGGTAAAGCTGAATTCAAAGGTTTGAACTAAGCGACTAATGCAATTTATGTTAAGTATATTTAACTCCGCTGCGAGTAAAGTATTATTGGGCCTCGCGATCATTTTGATCGCGGGGTTTCAGTACTTATTCTGGTTTGGCGAAGGTGGTTATCATGACCATCAAAAATTAGCCCAAAAAATTCAACAACAAACAGAAATAAATGCGGAATTAAAAGAACGTAACCGTGTCCTGGCTGCTGAAGTCTATGACTTGAAAAATGGTATTGAAGCCATTGAAGAGCATGCACGTTTAGACCTGGGTTTGGTCAAGCCGCGTGAAACTTTTGTACAAATGAGCATGATTGGCACACACTATAAACCAATTTATATTGACCCAAATGCCAAAGTCGATTTAAGAACAAATGAAGATGACACTGGAGCAGCACCTGCAAATGCGCCATAAAATTTGGGCGGTTATTCCTGCTGCGGGTTCTGGAAGTCGTTTTTCTAAAACTGAACTTAAACAGTATCAGATGATTCAGGGTCAAACTGTATTGGAACATACGGTAAGCCGTTTAAACGATTTACCGCTGTCGGGTTATGTGCTGGCGATCAGTGAAGATGATTCGGTTGCGAAAACATTAAATTTGGCTCAGCCGGATAAAGCTCATTTTTGTGTCGGTGGGGCAGAACGGGTTCATTCAGTCCTGAATGCGCTGACTTATTTAAGCCAGTTTGCGTCAACTGATGATCTAGTCTTTGTGCATGATGCTGCACGTCCTTGTGTGACCCAAGATTGTTTGAATGATTTAGTGAATACTGCAATACAGGAAAATTGTAGCGCGATTTTGGCAATTCCTGTACGTGATACTTTAAAAATGGTTGAACACGAAAATAATATTGAGAAAACCGTAAGCCGTGATTATTTATGGCAGGCCCAGACTCCGCAAATTTCAAAACTAGGCATATTGAAGCACGCGATTGAAAAAGCGTTACAAGATGGCATCACGATTACGGATGAAGCAAGTGCTTTGGAATATGTGGGCGAAACTGTAAAAGTGGTTCAAGGTCGTTCAGATAATATTAAAATTACCTATTCAGATGATTTGGAACTCGCAAAATTAATTTTAACAGTACAAAAATAAAATAAAATTGATGACAGATGTATTATCTGGCCGGCTTTAAATTTATACTTTGCCATCGCATTTAAACACTCAAATATTTCAAATGATACCATCATCCCAGTATCGTTTTTTACGTCACTCTTTACGTGATGGTAGAAGCATTAAACATGATTCATCCAGATGGGCTAGATTACACTTAGATCCATGGCTACTTTGTTTTCTTTTATTGAATTCAGTGCTGGGATTGATGGTGGTTTATAGTGCAACCATGCAAGATAACAGCATGGTCATCCGCCAAGCCACAAGCTTTGGTGTCGGCTTTATTATCATGTTTATCTGTGCCCAGATTCCACCAAAAGTCTATCAGGCAGCGAGTCCTTATTTTTATATACTGGGCGTATTGCTGTTGGTACTGGTGCTGATTATTGGCGATACCCGTCTGGGTGCCAAGCGTTGGCTGACTATTCCCGGGATAGGCAGTATGCAGCCCAGCGAGATTATGAAATTCGCTATGCCCTTAATGATGGCCTGGTTTTTTTCTCGTCGTGCTTTTCCACCAACATTTGTTCAGATCGTAATTGGACTGATGCTAATGATGTTTCCTTTTGTGTTGGTGGCTTTGCAGCCCGACCTGAATATTGGACTCATTATTCCCGGTATTTTTGCCTTATTTCTGTGTGGGATGTCATGGCGCCTCATTTTAGGCGCATTGACGGCTTTGGCAGTTGCGGCCCCATTAATCTGGATGTTCTTGTTACAGACCTACCAAAAGAAACGGGTTTTAACTTTGTTTGATCCAGAGTCGGATGCGTTGGGGGCAGGCTGGAATATTATCCAGTCGAAAATCGCCATTGGTTCTGGCGGTTTAACCGGAAAAGGGTATTTAACTGGAACACAATCGCATTTGGGTTACTTACCTGAACATCATACTGACTTTATTATGTCGGCCTATGCTGAAGAATATGGTTTTATCGGGGTGTTTTTATTATTCAGTCTTTTTGCTGCCATTATTATTCGTTGCTTAATGATTGGGTTGAATAGTTTCCATAATTTTGGCCGTCTATTTGCGGGCACCATTGGATTGACCTTCTTTTTCTTTGTATTTTTAAACTCAGGAATGGCAAGCGGGATTTTACCCGTGACTGGAGATCCATTGCCGCTGATGAGTTATGGTGGGTCGGCCGTTATTTCGTTATTGGCAAGTATGGGCATTGTGATGTCGATTCATACCCATCGTTGATATTAAAAAGCTAGATTTGATCTAGCTTTTTTGTTTTTTGGGAGAAATAAAATGGATTTATTTGAACAATCTTTTTTGATGATGGATGAGCTAAATAGAGAATTAGAAAATTCTAAATTAATGGACGGGGTTATTCGACTAGATCTGGTTTATCAGTGTTGTTATATTTCGATGGAACATAGTGTGGCTGTTAAGTCATTGTTAAAAGCAAAACTTTATACTTCAGTACTAGCATTGTTTCGTATTCAATTTGAATCCGTTGTGCGGGCATACTGGGTATTACTTAGGGCATCTAATGACCAAATTTTAAAAATGCAGACTTTAAATGTGAATGAGCTTTTTAAAAATGAAAAAATGCCAATGGTTTCTGAAATGATTGAGCAATTGAAAAATATAGAAGAAATAAAAGCTATAGCATTGCAATTTGAAGAGTTTAAATTTTATTCATTAAAGCATCTAAACTCTATAGTTCATACGGGTAAACACTCGCTTATAAGAAATTCAGTTGGTTTGACTCAAAAACAATCTTTAGATGTTATAAAACAATCAAATGGATTCGTCGCGATGGCAGCGCAACTACTCTTAAGACATGCAGGTAAAGAAAAATGGATACATATTTTGTATGCTAAATACCGAGATTGCTTCTTAATGCAGGAGGATATTTCTGCTGAAGATAAACAACGAATTGATGCGATGTACAATCGGTAAAATTCAAAAAGCCCTCAATCGAGGGCTTTTTGACAATCAATGTTTAGGTGATGAACCAAGTGTAATAACCCCAAAGCATGAGTGGCCATGCCAGAAATGGACTAAATAACCATTTCCATAACCAGAACTTTGGAATAAAACCTACACCGTGAATAAAGCCACCTGAAATACCGATCATGATATACATCATGGTTCGGTGACTATATTCACCATTTGCATCTAACATCATCGCTGGATGAATCAGTAAAACGCCTGCAAGCGGCAATGCCAACAAAAAGGAAATCGCCATGGCAAACTTGTTTGGCTTTATGGTTTTTGCAGTTATTGCGACTTCAGTCATTTTTTATTCCTCGTCCAAATCGTGATGGTGTTCGATGTAAAGAGCGCTAAGCACACCTGCAAAACACGCCATTAAAACGCCAAGAATCCAAGCGAAATACCACATATCTATTCTCCTTGCACACAAGCCTAGTAAAGGCTGTGTGAATTATCCTGAACGTGTTTATTGGTGATCACACCCCACATTTTGTAGTAACACCAAGTGGTGTAACACAAGATCAGTGGGACGAAAATACAAGCAGCTACGGTCATTACAGTAAGGGTGTTTTTACTTGAAACCGCATCCCACATGGTCAAGCTAATCGCAGGATTAAGGCTAGATGGCATTAAGAACGGGAATAATGCAAAACCGGCAGTGAGGATTGAACCGACGACAGCAAGACTTGAACCTAAAAAGCTGAAACCCGCCTTATCTTTACCCGCAGCAAGCACCACGATGATGCCGCCAAGAATACCCGCAACTGGTGCAAGCATAGTGATTGGGTAAGTTGAGTAGTTGTTCATCCAGCCGTGGTTGCCATTGGTAAGCACTTCTTTGGCTAATGGATTGGCAACCCCATTGGTATCAAATGGTTGTACCAATGTATAACCTTCAATACCACCGAAGTATAACCATGCACCTGCACCCAAGAAGCATGCCAAGAACAGCATGCCCATAAGTTGAGTGGCTTTGGCTGAGCGTGCACGTAAATCGCCATCGGTACGAAGCATGAGCCATGCACCACCGTGTGCACAAAGCATTGATAAGCTGACTAAACCGCAAATCACTGCAAATGGATTCAGCAGGGCAAAGAAGCTACCTGTATAGGTTGATCGCACAGTTTCATCTAGGGTAAATGGAACACCTAAGAACATGTTGCCGAATGCGACACCAAAGACTAATGCTGGCACAGCACCACCGACAGCTAAACCCCAATCCCAAGACGTACGCCATTTGGTATTTTCTAGTTTAGAGCGGTAGTCAAAACCGACAGGCCGTAAGAATAAGGCGAACAAGACCAGAAGCAGCGCCCAATACATACCAGAGAAAGCTGTTGCATAAACCATCGGCCATGCTGCAAACAGTGCACCACCCGCAGTAATAAACCAGACTTGGTTGCCGTCCCAGTGTGGGGCAATGGTATTGATTGCCGCACGACGCTCGTTATCATTTTTGCCTACGAATGGCATAATGGCCATTGAGCCCATGTCAAAACCATCGGTGAGGGCAAAGCCAATCAGCAATACGCCTACCAGTACCCACCAGATAATTTTGAGAAGTTCATATTCGATCATGATTGAGCCTCTCCAGATACGCCTTCAGGAAGAACAGTGTTGTCTTGCTCAGCTTCTACTTGAGCATTTGGTTTTTCGAAATGGTATTTACCGGTATGTAAAGAACTTGGGCCCAAGCGAGCGAACTTGATCATCAAGTACATTTCGATAATAAGAAGTACGGTATAGAACGCTGCAAGCGCGATGATTGAACCCCAAATATCACCAGTGCTTAGACTTGAAGCAGAGAGATGTGTTGGTAAAACTTCACCAATGGTCCACGGTTGACGGCCACCTTCAGCGACATACCAGCCAGTTTGTGTAGCGATCCAAGGCAATGGAAGACCGTAAAGTGCAAATCTAAGCAACCATGGTTTGTTTTCCGCATTGCGTTTAGCCACGGCATAAGTTGCAAGGATGAATAGAAGCAACATTAAGAAACCAGAAGCAACCATGGCACGGAACGAGAAGAACAAGGCAGTTACGTTAGGAATGGTATCTTTGGTTGCAGCTTTGATGTGCTCTTCAGAAGCATCCACGACATTTGCTGTATATTTTTTAAGAAGTAAGCCATAACCCAAGTCTTTTTGGTTCTCCTTGAAAGAAGCCATAAGTGCTGGAGAACGGTCGCCTGCACGAAGTTTTTCAAGTTCGCCATATGCAGTCATACCATTACGGATACGGACTTCATGTTGAACCATTAGGTCTTTCAGACCAGTGACTTCTTTATCTAAAGAACGTGTCGCAATGATACCCATAACGTATGGAATACGAACAGCATAATCGGTGCGTTGTTCTTCCTGATTAGGAATACCGAACAATGTAAATGGCGCAGGTGCCGGGTGAGTTTCCCATTCCGCTTCAATCGCAGCTAGTTTGGTTTTTTGCACATCACCCAATTCATAACCTGATTCATCACCCAGTAAAATTACAGAAAGTGTAGAGGCTAAACCAAAGATTGCAGCAATCGCGAAAGAACGGCGTGCAAAAGGCAGATCACGTTTTTTGAGCATGTAATAGCTGGAAATTGCCAGAACGAAAACTGCCCCAGTCACATAACCTGAAGATACCGTATGGACAAATTTAACCTGAGCCACCGGGTTGAAAATCAGTGCGCCGAAATCAACCAGTTCCATACGCATGGTTTCAAAGTTGAACGCTGCACCGACCGGATTTTGCATCCAGCCATTGGCAACTAAAATCCAAAGTGCTGACATGTTGGAACCGAGTGCAACCAGCCAGGTCACGCCTAAATGCTGGGCTTTGGAAAGTCGATCCCAGCCAAAGAAGAATAGACCAATAAAAGTCGATTCTAAAAAGAATGCCATGAGGCCTTCAATAGCAAGTGGCGCACCGAAAATGTCACCTACATAGTGAGAATAGTAGGCCCAGTTTGTACCGAACTGGAATTCCATGGTTAAACCGGTCGTTACCCCTAAAGCGAAGTTAATACCGAAGAGTTTGCCCCAGAATTTGGTCATGTCCTTGTAAATTTCTTTACCGGAAATCACATAGGTGGTTTCCATAATGGCAAGAATAAAAGCCAGACCAAGAGTAAGAGGTACAAATATAAAGTGATACAACGCGGTCATTGCAAATTGGAACCGCGAAAGATCGACCACGCTTTCAGAAATCATCAACGTGTCTCCTTGATTGGGGAAGGACTGCCGGCAATACGCTCGGCAACTTGAGAGTCAAAATTTTTGGGAATAGTGGGGGCGTCGAACCAGATATGTTTAATCGTCAGTAAGAGAGCAATCTTAATTATTAATATGATTGTGATCTCGCGAACTAATCGTTGATTAAAATCTTTGGGTATTAAGCTCATGTGAATAAGCCTACTTTTAAAACATAATGTATATTATTAAACAAAAAGTAACTAAAAATAAATAGATTAAACAGTTAAAATAAAAATATATTATTAAAGATAATTAAAACAATAACTTAAATTAATGTTGTGTTAAAAAATAAACTAATTTTTATTATTTTAAAGTTGACTAAAATGCTGTGTATTAATGTTTTTAATCCCGACTAAAATGGTCATGTATTATATTTAAAGTTGACTAAAACAGTTATGTTTAATATTTAAAATCAGACTAAAATAGTCTGAATTATTAAAAGCGTTATTTTAAAATAATATTTATGAAATGAGATTGATTTGTATTTTAATTAAAATACAGATTTTAAAAAGAGAAGAATACTAAGGACGAGGGAATAAGGGTAAAAGAAGACATTGGATATTTTATTTATGAAAGCAGTTATGAGAATATGATTTAAATAAAAAGACCGCCCCGAGGCAGTCTCATGTTAATGATTTTAAATTTTAGAGCCAGATTTATACAAGTTGAATTTTAGAATTTGATTTCCATACCTAGGCCGTAAACACTTTCATCAGCGTTACCTTTTTTAGGTGAGTTATCCCATTCACGCTGAATTGCGTTAGCAAACAATTTAGTTTGGCTGTTTAATTTGTAATCTGCTCCAATACCCCATTGGTCTACAGAGCTATCACCCGATGCACCACCCAGTACTGCATAGTCAGTATCCGCTTGTTGATATTGGGCTTTAAACGTCCACGGTGTATTTGCAAGTTTGTAAGTTGCAGAGATTAACCAGGCATCTTCTTCTACTTTATTATAGTCACCTGCATAAGCGGGTGTAACCGAAAAGGCTTCAAGATTGGTGTAATCTGAAATTTCAGCAGTTTGCCACATTGCACCTAGATATAAGCCAGTCGCACCAATTTTACCCAAGTCGAAAGAACCACCAACACGGATGGCATCAGCCGGCGCATTTGAGATACCCACAGCAGCGAAGTCGCCTACAGATTTGAAGTTGCCTGCAATAACACCTTCGAAGCCTAGATCTTTATTGGCATAAGAAATTGAGGTAGAGATACCATCACCAATGCTGTCACGTGCTCCATCAGTATATTTAGTTGTTTCAGTGGTAGATTCACCTTGTTGAGCTTGAAGCGCAAATACTACGCCACCCATCAGTTTAGGATCGGTTTCAATACCAATAACATTTTCTACACGTTCTTCGCCGTACATCATTTCTTTAATGTCAGCGTGTGCATAGTCATTAAATACATCACGGTAGCCACCCGTAGCGTCTTTAAATGGGGTATCCATAATGCCGGCTTTCAAAGTACCTACATTAGCCCACTTTAAACCAGCGAAAATATTACGTTTTTTAAATACATCATCACCACCATCGACATCAATTTCCCATTCGGCCTGGTAAATGGCAGCGAGTTGATCGGTTAGTTTTTCCTCACCTTTCACCCCAATACGTGAAGCATTTGAATTGACTTCTGTTTTGTCATCTTTTCCATCATCATAGCTGTCAACACTGACATTTACTTTACCGTACAAAGTAGGTGCTGCCTGTGCTGCACTCATCCCCATAGTCGCTACAACAGCAGCGAGAAGCAATTTATTCATTAAGATTTCTCCAAAACACGGTTCTAAATGGCATTCGCCTGACCTGACACTTCTTTTTAGTTTGCTTAAGTACAAAAAGTTGCAGAAGCTCACCAACTTGCTTTGCAGTATCTGTAATGTTTGTGACAGCGAAGTGAACAATAAATGACAGTTTGGTGAAGCATTTGGAGGGATCTTTAAATTAATTTTTCTTTTTTTATTCTGCATTTATAAAAAAAGGAGCCGAAGCTCCATTTCTTGAATTGATTTAAATCAAAGTGCGGCTTTAATTTTTTCAGCCAGAGCTTTAATTTTTTCTTGATCACCCATGTGCAAAGCATGTTTGCCCAACTCATGAACCGAACTTGGAATGAGGTGGAAATGCACATGCGGAACAGTTTGACCCGCAGATGCCCCAGATAGCTGCATGAGTACAATGCCTTTGACATCAAGTGCTGTTTTCATCGCTTGTGCAATTTTTTGCACAATCTGAATGGTATAGGCAGCAGCTTCAGGTGGCAGATCAAGCAAGGTTATCGCAGGGGTTTTAGGAATCACCAGGGTATGACCTTCAGCTTGTGGCATGATATCCATAAAGGCGAGGACTTGATCGTCTTCATACACTTTAATTGCAGGAATTTCATTGCGGATAATTCGCGCAAAAATATTTTGATCATCGTAAAGCATGCTTAATCCTTGAAAGTGATTTGAACTGTAATTATTTACAGTTCAATTCTTTCTGACGATCTTTGATGGCGTCAAGTCGTTGTTGCTCTTTTTCTGAAAATTTTGGTTTAGTTGTATAGCAATTATCATTGCCAAACTTCGCCTTGGCATCAGGGTCTTTAAAGCAAAAACCTTTAGATGCGTAAATGACATCATGGTCGTTCTTCAATTTTTGACATTCTTGCTCTGCAGTCGCCGCAAAAGCATTTGCCCCAATAAAAGTTGCAACACTAGCAAATACTGCAACACTCAACTTAGTCATGAGAGTTTCCTCTGTAAGAACATTGTGTATAACATATAATCACAATATTAGGTTTCGTTATCATTATTCAATGGCGAGTTATTACTCAAGTGTAATTTTACTCCATGATTCATACATTTTCACAGCGCTAGAAAAGTCACTGTCTTTTTCTGATAAATCACTGGAAGCCTGGATTAAACTTTGAGTGAGGGCAATGACTGGCGCAGAGAGTTTGGCTTCACGAACCAGGTCTAAAGCAATACCGGTATCCTTGGCTAGTAATGGCAGGGCAAAGGTCAGCGGGAAACTACGGTTTAAGATACGCTGCGGTAAAACAGTTTCCGTAACGCCACTTTTGCCACTGGATGCATTAATACAATCCAGGGCTTCGTTCAGGTTTACACCATGCGCTTTAAGGGCAGTAAAGCCTTCAGCAACTGAACAAAGATTTACAGCCAATAACATATTGTTAACCGCTTTAACTGCAAATCCTGCACCCGGGCCACCAACATGCTTAATCAGTTTGCCAACGGCTTGAATGGCAGGCAGTGCTTTTTCGAAAGCGCTGGCTTCACCGCCAATCATCACGGTTAAAGTCGCACTTTCAGCACCAATGGTTTGACCACTCACAGGTGCATCAAGGAAATCTACATGTTGTAATTTGAGTTGCTGTGCCAGATTTTTTGCAGATTCAGGAACACCACTGGTGCAATCGACCCATACAGCGCCAGACTTAATTTGAACCGATGCAATGAGATCTTCCACTTCTTTGCTGGTCGGCAGGCAAGAGAAAATAATGTCTGCTTGAACCGCCTGTTTCAATTCAACTGCCTGAGTGCCATATTCAGCAGCATGTTGCTTGGCTTTTTCGAAATTACGGTTCCATACATAAACCGTGTCGAAATGTTTAGGTAAATGTGCTGCCATACGGTAACCCATAGCACCTAAGCCGATGAATGCAACTGACTGAATCATGATGTTTCCTTTATATTCTGCTTGATCTGTGTTTTAGCCAGGTGGTCATAAATGGCCAGAACTCATTGGCACTGGCTCGGCTCGACATCAGCCCCAAATGACCACCCGGGATAAGAGTAAACGTGACATCCTGGCTATTTGTCAATTCAATTAAAGGCTTAACGGCATTTTCAGAAACAATCTGATCGCTACGACCCGCACCCACCAATAAAGAGCACTCTATATTTTTTAATTCGATATTCTTATCTTGTAATTGGATAACGCCGTTTTTTAGCGGATTTTGTAGCCAGACATTAAAAATCATGTCCTGATTGATCCCCCCAGGATAATCAATCATGCGGTTAAGAAAATGCCCCATAGTGGCGTGTTCATATAAAATTTCCGGGTTATCCAGATTGAGCAGCAGCTGCTTTTGGCTTTGAATCCATCCCAGCGGGTCTATAATTTTAAACCCGAATGCATTGAGTAATCCCGGAGTGTGAATCAGGGATTTGGGTAAAGTTTCAGAATAGATTTTGTTTTGCAGCGCTTTATTTTTGGCAATCAGCTGATTGGCCTTTTGAAAAAGCTTGCCGGTACGACCCGAGGCATGACTATCTACCGGACTGCCCAATACAATTAAATTTTTAACGTGGTTCGGTTTATGCAATGCACAATACAACATCACAAAGACACCGGACATGCTCCAGCCATGTAGTGAAATTTCATCGCTGTTTGAATGCTGACGAATCTGTTCAATGCAATGTGGAATTGCATCATCAATAAATGACATGAAGTTGAGGAAACGATCTTTATAGTTGTATTGACCCCATTCGACTAGATAGACATCAAAACCACTGTTTTGAAAATGCTTTACCAATGAGCGGTAGGGGTACAAGTCATAAATGGCCATGTTGATGGCAAGCGGTGCAACAAAGACTAACGGTTCTTTAAATTGTTTGTCCGGTGAGGCGTAATAACGCACACGGGTTTGTTTATATTCTGCAATGACTTCATAAGGCGTGGTTTGCGATAGAACCAGCGATTTTGAATTGAATAAACTGGTCGACAGGTTTTTGAGTTTACTTTTCTGTTTGGCAATTTTATTTTTAACTTGAATCATTGCTGCAGGTACTAACATATGAGTGGATTGATCGAAGTGTAAGCGATATTTATGCATTATACCTTGACCTTAAATGCCATAGGCGCTCAAAATGTTGGCAATTATTAGCAACAGTAGTCCAGGACTGGGTAGGAAAGATGAGCCAACAAGACGACATTGAATACCAATTAGATACTTTAGCCATTCGTACAGGTCATACACGTAGTTTTGAAGGTGAGCATGGCGAGCCAATTTTCCTGACCTCTTCATTTGTCTATGAAAATGCAGCAGAAGCAGCCGCTAAATTTTCCGGTCAAGAACCGGGAAATATTTATTCGCGTTTTACCAATCCGACTGTAGCAATGTTCGAAAAGCGTTTAGCTGCCCTGGAAGGTGCTGAACGTGCTGTGGCAACCAGTTCTGGTATGGCAGCCATTATGGCTGTGGCAATGTCATATTTGAAATTGGGTGATCATGTCATCTGTTCACGTGCCGTGTTTGGTTCAACTGTATCCTTGTTTGAAAAATATGTGGCTAAATTTGGCGTAACTGTCGATTTTGTTGACTTGACAGATTTGCAGGCATGGAAAAATGCCATCAAGCCTGAAACCAAACTGTTGTTTGTAGAATCTCCATCCAACCCGCTTGCTGAAGTTGCCGATGTTCAGGCCTTGGCAGATCTTGCTCATGCCAATGGTGCATTACTGGCGATTGATAACAGCTTCTGTACCCCGGTATTGCAACAACCAATCAAATTCGGTGCGGACCTGGTGGTTTACTCGGCGACTAAATATCTTGATGGTCAAGGCCGTGCTTTAGGTGGCGCCGTGGTCGGTAACCACAAACTGCTTGAAGACGTATTTGGTTATGTACGTACCACCGGTCCATCAATGAGCCCATTTAACGCTTGGGTATTCTTGAAAGGTCTGGAAACTTTACGTTTACGTATGCGTGAACATTCAGCAAGTGCACAGAAACTGGCTGAATTCTTGGATAACCACGAAAAAGTTGAAAAAGTGTATTACGCCGGTTTAACTTCGCATGTGGGTCATGAACTTGCAGCGAAACAACAAACTGGTTTTGGCGGTATTGTTTCGTTTGAAGTCAAAGGTGGTCGTGAAGGGGCTTGGAAAGTCATCGACAATACCCAATTTATTTCTATTACCGGTAATTTAGGGGATGCGAAATCGACAATTACTCACCCAGCGACCACAACTCACGGTAAACTCTCACCGGAAGCCAAAGAAGCTGCAGGTATTCGTGAAGGTTTAATTCGCGTATCTGTTGGCTTAGAAGATATTGATGATATTATTCGCGACATTCGTCGTGGTTTAGATTTAATCTAATTTTTTATAGACATTGATTTAGAAATTGATTGTTCGGAGAATTTTATGAACATTAATATGTTGATGCAGCAAGCGCAGCGCATGCAGAAAGATGTTGAAAATAACATGAAAAAAGCCAAAGAAGAGCTTGCTCAAACTGAAGTTCATGCGGAAGCAGGCGGCGGTTTGGTGAAAGTGACCATGACTTGCCGTAACGTGGTAAAACGTATCGAAATCAGTCCTGAACTTCTTCAAGACGATGCCGATATGATTGAAGACTTGATTGCTGCTGCAATGAATGATGCGGCGCGTCAGGCGGAAGCGGTTTCTGAAGAACGCATGAAAGCGGCAAACTCGGGTATGGGCTTGCCACCAGGCCTTGCCGGTTTATTCTAAGGAATACGTTTAGTGTTTAGTGATCGATTTGATCAACTGGTACAAGCTTTACGTATTTTGCCAAGTGTTGGGCCGAAATCGGCTCAGCGCATGGCATTGCACCTGATCATGAAAAATAGAGAAGGTGCAGTCGGCTTGGCCCATGCCTTAAATGAAGCAACCACCTATATCCATGAATGTAGCGTTTGTCATTCACTGACTGAAAATGAAGTGTGTGATATTTGCCTTTCGCATGAACGTGATGATCAGCTGCTATGCGTAGTTGAATCACCTGCAGATGTGATGGCGATTGAACAAAGTGGCAGTTTTCGTGGTAAATACCATGTGCTGGGTGGGCATTTATCGCCACTTGATGGGATTGGGCCTGAAGAAATTGGTATTCCGTATCTGATTCAGCGCCTGAGTCAAGGCAATGTTTCTGAAGTGATATTAGCCACCAATGCGACTGTAGAAGGTCAGGCAACTGCACATTACCTGGTTGAAGCCAGCAAGCATTTACCGCTGCAAATGACCCGTATTGCTCAAGGTGTTCCTCAAGGGGGAGAGCTTGAATATGTGGATAGTCATACTTTGAGTCAAGCGGTCCATAACCGGATGCGTATGAAATAAGTGCCATGGTACTTATTTCATCACTTTTGTTTAGCTTGAAATTTGAGTTTTCCTGGTTTTAATTAAGCTTAAACTTATACAAAAAATATATAAAAGCTGATTGTGTTTTGATTTAAACCCTAAAATAGAGTGAATATGCGTGCTAGATGTAAAATTTGTTATATCTAAATGTTATATATCGGTTAATATGTTTTTAAAGAGAATCTGATTTTAGACTCGGTAATATGTTTCAGTTCATTCAGCACCAAAAAGACTTAGAAAATATTTTGCATTTGATGGGTCAGACATCCATTTACGGATTAGACACAGAATTCATCAAAGTGGATACCCTTTGGCCTAAATTAGGTGTATTTCAAATCAATGTTGCAGGTCAGGTCTTTTTGCTTGATGGGACAAGTCTGGATTTGTCTGCATTTTGGAAAAAACTGTTTCATGCTCAACAAAATATATTCCATGCCTGTAGTGAAGATATTGATCTGATCTATCACTATGCACAGCAAAAAAGCCTAAGCAATGTTTTTGATACCCAGGTCGGTTTGTCTTTTCTGGGACATGGACTGCAAGTCAGCTATCAAAATGCGTTGAAACAAATCCTTGATGTCGATATAGATAAAGATCAGACACGGTCTGACTGGTTGGCACGTCCGCTTAGCCCGGAACAGCTGAGCTATGCAGCCAATGATGTGCTGTATTTGATGAATTTATCTAATAAAATTCAGCATGAATTAAACGATAAAAATTTACTTGAGTTTACGCTTGAAGATTGCCGTCATCTGACCCATGAGATTGGTCAGGAAACCCCGTTGGAATTGCTCTACCATGATGTAGGGAATTACCGGCATTCGCGCCGTCAACTGATGCAATTACAGCAACTGGCGGTGTGGCGTGAGCAGATGGTTAAAGCGCTGAATTATCCGCGTAGCTTTATTCTGAAAAATTCCAGTATGATTGATTTGGTGGAAAAGAATCCGCGTAATCATTTCCAGTTATCCAGCATTAAAGATATCCGTCAAAATATCGTGCGCGATCATGGCAAGACCATTTTAGATCTATTAAAATTCTTGCCGGAGCAGGCAGAATGGCCACTTCGTATGGCACGTCCAATTCGTCATTCCTCCAAAGATATTGGTGAAAAGGTCGATAAAGTCATTGATGCTGTAGTAGAAGAAACCACAGTGCCGAAAGAAGTGTTAATGCGTAAAAAATGGCTGAATGCCTTGTATCAGCATGTGGTCTTTCATAATGATGAGCAGGATTTGCCGGCTTATCTTTTGGGTTGGCGCTATGAGCTGTTAACCAAGCCACTGATTGATGTTCTGCATGCTGACGAGCAATATCTGTCTACCCAAATGAAGGTGATGGAATAATTTTTAAACAGATTGATTAAAGAATTATCGTTTATACAAAATCAAGACTGATGCGTTAATAATCACTAATGTATCCGTCTTTTTTTTGCTGTATGCTTAAGCCAAGTTTTATGAGTACTGTTTCAACTATGCATTGTTCAATTTTCAAATCTAGCAAAAAAGATGAAATGTATCTTTACATTGCCCGTCCTGAGCCAACTGAAAACGAAGCAGAAGCAGCAAGTCCGCTTGAGGTTTTGCCTGAACCGATGCGTATTGCATTTGGTCGTGCGACTTTTGTGATGGATTTAGAAATCTCTGAGAGCCGTAAATTGGCACGTGTAAATGTGTTGCATGTGATTGATTCAATTCAAACCAAAGGCTTCTTTATTCAAGTGCCACCAGAAGGTTTAATTAATCCTAATCAACCTGCCCCAGAAGGGCTGCGCGGTGCCTAAAGTCGATTCAGGAGTTGCACGATGAATAGTTTTCTTTCACTACTAGATTCAATTCCTGAAGACAGCATCGCTGTCACGGTTTATGTATTGGGAAGCATAATTATTCTTTGGGCGTGGTATGCGATTGCAAAACGCTTGCCTCAACCTTTGGGCGGAATCACGTGGATCATTGGATTTGCGATTTTACTCACGCCTACAGTGTCTGAAGGAAATAATGCTTCCATCGCCCCGGCAATTTTTGGGCTGTTATTTGGCGTTTTAACCAAAGAAACTGTGTTGGTGTGGTCAAATGCTTCCCTTATTTTATTTGTTGTGGGACTGGGTCTGGTGGTTGGCTATTTATGGTCAAGATACACCGCCCACAAAGCAAAAATTGTAGTACGCAAAAATAGTTCACCGCTTTAAATAAAACAATAAGGTTAAATCATGTCTGTGGATACTCAACAATTTTCTGGTACAGATCAGTACATTGCGACTGATAGTTTAAAACTTGCCGTAAAAGCTGCGCGCGCATTGCAAAAACCGCTTTTGGTTAAAGGTGAGCCGGGTACGGGTAAAACCTTACTTGCAGAACAGGTCGCTGAAAGTTTGGGGCTTGAGCTGATTACCTGGCATATCAAGTCAACCACCAAGGCACAGCAAGGTTTGTATGAATACGATGCTGTATCACGCTTGCGTGATAGCCAACTCGGCGATGATCGTGTTTATGATATTAAAAACTATATTAAACCTGGAAAATTGTGGGAAGCGTTCACCCGTGAACAACGCTGTGTATTGTTGATTGATGAAATTGACAAGGCAGACATCGAGTTTCCAAACGACTTGTTGCATGAACTGGACAAAATGTCGTTCTTTGTTTATGAAACAGGGGAAACCATCACCGCGACGCAACGTCCAATCGTGATCATCACTTCAAATAATGAAAAAGAATTGCCGGATGCATTCTTGCGCCGTTGTTTCTTCCATTATATTGAATTCCCTGATGAAGCGACCATGCGCGAGATTATTGATGTGCATTTTCCGCAGGTTTCATCGGCTTTGGTGAACGAAGCTTTGCAAGTTTTCTTTAAACTTCGCCAAATTCCGGGTTTGAAAAAACCACCTTCAACTTCTGAACTGATTGACTGGTTAAGCTTGCTAATGGCAGATGATATGCCTGAAGACGTATTGCGTAATCATGATAAATCCAAAGCAATTCCACCACTGTATGGTGCGTTGATTAAAAACGAGCAAGATGTACAGTTGCTTGAACGTTTAGCCTTTATGTCACGTCGCTAAGGGGGAAACACGCATGTTTGTGCGATTGTTTTATACCTTACGTAAATACGGCATACCGGTATCAACACGTGAACTGATTGACCTGAATGAAGCGGTTGCGTCTGGTCTGGTTTTTGCCGATCAGGACCAGTTCTATCAACTCGCAAAAACCGTCATGGTCAAAGACGAACGTTTCTTTGACAAGTTTGACCGTGCCATGAAAGATTACTTTGATGGCATCTCAACTTTTGATCTGGATGATTTGCTCAATCAGGTGCATAAATTGCCGAAAGACTGGTTCGACCTTGAGCTGATCGAAAAGCACCTGACGCCTGAACAGCGCGAAGAGCTTAAAAAAGTCGGTTCTCTTGAAGAACTGATGAAGATGCTGGAAGAGCGTCTTCGTGAGCAGCACAAGAAGCATCAGGGCGGTAACAAAATGATCGGCACGGGTGGCACATCGCCATTCGGTGCTTATGGAGATCATCCTGAAGGTGTGCGCATTGGTGGACCGGGACGTAAACGTTCAGCGGTTAAAGTATGGGAACAGCGCAAATATCAAAACCTCGATGACGAACAGATTTTAGGTACACGGCAAATGCAAATGGCACTGCGTCGTTTGCGTAAATTTGCCCGACAAGGTGCAGCTGAAGAACTGGATATTAACGGTACGATTCGTGAAACGGCGAAGCAGGGCATTTTAGATGTACAACTGGTGCCTGAACGTCGTAACCGCATTAAAGTGCTGATGTTGTTTGATGTTGGTGGATCAATGGATTCACACATCGCCCAATGTGAAAAACTGTTTAGTGCAGCCAAAACAGAATTTAAAACCTTAGAGTATTTCTATTTCCATAACTGTCTGTACGATTATGTGTGGAAGGACAATATTCGTCGTTCCAACACGCGCATGAACACCTGGGATTTATTTAATACATATGGTCGCGACTATCGGGTAATTGTCGTTGGCGATGCCAGTATGGCACCTTATGAGCTAAGCTCGGCGGGGGGTTCGGTTGAATATATGAATGATGAAGCGGGCAATATCTGGTTGCAGCGTTTACGTCAGCATTTTGAAAAAACTGCATGGCTAAATCCTGAAGAAGACCGTTATTGGCATTACACCCATACCATTGGTCAAATTAAGCAGATTTTTGAAGATCATATGTATCCAATGACCTTGAAAGGTGTGGAAGATATGACAAAGTATTTATCCCGCTAAGCAGAATAAAACTCAACGCACTGGTTTTAAATGAAGGAATTGGAAAATGACTCATCAAATTAATGGTATCCCATTACCCAATGAAGAAGGCTTCTTTGGACAATATGGCGGTCAATTTATTCCACCTCATTTAAAAGAGGCGATGGATGAAATTAATGTGGCGTATGAGCACATTCGCCATACTGCCGAATTTCAAAATGAACTGACAGATTTGTTTGCCAATTATGTCGGTCGTCCAAGCCCATTATTTCATGCGAAGCGTTTGTCGGATCAGTTGGGTGGTGCGCAAATTTACCTGAAACGTGAAGATTTAAACCACACTGGCGCACACAAAATTAACCATTGTTTAGGCGAAGCTTTACTTGCCAAATATATGGGTAAAACTAAAGTTATTGCAGAAACTGGTGCAGGGCAGCATGGCGTTGCTTTGGCGACCGCCTGTGCCTTAGTCGGTATTCCGTGTGAAATTCACATGGGCCAAGTGGATATTGAAAAAGAACATCCAAATGTCGTGAAAATGAAAATTTTGGGTGCAACCCTGATTTCTGTCACACGCGGCACGGCAACCTTAAAAGATGCAGTAGACAGCGCGTTTGAGGAATACCTAAAAGATCCGAAAAACTTTATCTATGCCATTGGTTCAGTGGTGGGACCACATCCATTCCCGAAAATGGTGCGTGATTTCCAGTCCATTATTGGTGATGAAATTAAAGTTCAAACCCATGACCGTTTCGGTTCGAATCCAGATTACATCGTGGCTTGTGTCGGTGGTGGTTCAAATGCAATGGGTGCTTTCACCGCATTTTTAAATGAATCCGATGTGAAACTTGTGGGTGTGGAACCTGCAGGACATGGTCTGGATACCAATATGCATTCTGCAACCTTGACTTTGGGCAAACCGAGTCAGCTGCATGGCATGGCGTGTTATGTGCTTGAAGATGAGCAGGGTGAACCTTTACCCGTACATTCAATTGCTTCTGGCCTGGATTATCCGGGCGTAGGTCCACAGCACAGCTTCCTGAAAGACTTGGGTCGTGTGGAATACTCCACCGCAACAGATCAGGAATGTCTGGATGCCTTTATGACATTGTCACGTGTAGAAGGCATTGTACCTGCGCTAGAAAGTTCACATGCTGTAGCATGGGCGATACGTGAAGCACCTCAAATGGAAAATGATGTAAAAATCGTGGTGAACTTATCCGGTCGTGGTGATAAAGACTCGGATTATGTGGCGCAAAAATTAGGCTTGAACTAGCTCATATTTCCTGCCTTTTTAAGCGGAAGCTTAGGATGAGGTAATTTGACCTCTCCCAAACCCTCTCCTAAAAGGAGATGGCTTAACGCCTAATATAGCTCATATAAAAAAACCTCTCGTTTCGAGAGGTTTTTTTATTGGATTTAAGCGTTTAACTGGCAATATATTGTTGCAGCTGATCAATGAGTTTACGCTGATCATCCATGACGGCTTTGACTAAGTCTCCAATTGAGATCAAGCCGATGAGTCTGTCATTTTCAACAACAGGAAGATGACGTAAATGGCGATCTGTCATCAGATCTAGGCAAGCTTCAACACTGGTTGATTTGGTCACGGTTAATACTTTTGCAGTCATAATTTCCTGCACTGCAGTTTCTTTAGAGGTACGTTCCATTAACATCACTTTGCGCGTGTAATCACGCTCAGAAAGAATACCAACTACTTTATCCTGGTCAGTGACCACAACTGCGCCAATGCCTTTATTTGCCATAAGTGAAATCGCTTCAAGTACAGTCGCTTCTGGACTAATGGTAAAGGTGGTATGTTCAATTTTGTCCTGAAGAACTTGTGCTACATTGGTCATTTATTATCATCCTTTGTTGTTTTGTTCTTTGACATTAAACTTAGCGCGAAATCAGAAAAATGCAAACACTTTTCAATTCAGAAACTTAATTTTACATTTCTCTGTTTTTCGCTTTAGCTGTTTGCACAACTGTTAAGCAGGCTGTAAAGATTCAGAGAAGAAAAAATGACGCATTTGTTGAGTGGTCAATTTAAATTTTCGACTTGAAGAATTACATAAAGCAGGGGTGACTTTTAAGCGCGTCAATGTCGGCAATAAAGATTCCTGGAAATCCTGAGGTGTGATTTTACGAGGAGTATAGTCTGGCCAATGTAGCTCGGCATATTTATGCGCTTGAACACTGTTAAGCCAAAATGGAAAAATGAAGTCTTCATGGTCAGACATCATGGCCCAGCCTTGTTGGTGATATAAACCCCAGAGTACACCGCAGTACATCATTGACTTTAAAAGCGTGATTTTAAAGAACAAGTCTTTAGGAATAGGGTGTAAAGATTTAATTCGATTCATACCAAAAGCATCTAGTGACTTCAGCAGCTATTGTAGGAAATTTAGATGAAAGTTATGTGTAAGCTTTGACAAACAATGTAAGAAAATATGTATTTAAAAACAATAGGCATTAAAAAACGCCACCTGGGTGACGTTTTATTATGCTTGCATGGTGGCTAAATTCTGCCAATACTGCGCTTTTAGCGAGTCTCGTTCTACGCGAAAACCTTGATAATAAAGTTCTGCCAAGAATAATGCTGCTTTACCATGCCCAGCACGAGCGACTTCTTCCAATTTTTGAACCGCATCTGCAAAATTCATTTGAGATTGAATCGTATTTACTGCATCTGCATATACATGTTCTAAATCTTGAGGAGAGAGTTGTTGAATCATATTAAACTCCTTATTGTAATTATGATTGCTAAGGTCAGACTTCTATATTCGTCTTTATACTAATTTAACTTGGTATTGTTAAAGTAATATTACAACGAAGATAAATTGTCAAACAATATATGTGGGTTTTTCGGGTTAATTCAAGTTTACATGATTAAACAATGCACAAAATGATTTTTTATTAAGATGGATGTACGGAAACTCTTAAGTATAAGGAGAATAACATGACAAAAACATTAGATGGTTTGAATTTTGATTTGCCTCCAACAGAAGCTCAAATTGTTGAGCTCGCTCATCAACATCGCAAAAATTTAGACGAAGCAGTTTTTCATCAAGAAATTCATCTGGGTAATTTTTGTTTGGCTCAGCGCAAGAGAGTTTATGATTTTACCCGTCAGCTGGATATACAACAACGGGAACAATTTTATGATGTTTATAATGGCGAGTTAATGCGTGTCGCGGATGATGATGAGCTGCATCCAGCTGATTCAGAAAGAGGTGTCGGGGTTTTTGCAATTGCGGTGGTCTTGGCCATTATTGCAATGGTGCTTTACTTTGCCGTAATCAGAAACGTAGTGGGATAAGCAGTTGACAATTGCTCAATTTCTGGCACAAGTGCTTTGAAATTGAGCAAATCTGCTTGTACTTATTTTTAACGCGCCATACACTACCTTGAGTTCGAGGTAGGTTATGCATATTGCTATACAAAAAATTGTTCAATTAAAATCTGAAATAAAGTTTGAAAATGTTTATAACGTGCTCATTGTTGCGATTATCGCCATTATATTAATCCTTGCCCTTATTGCCTTGCATCGACCAATTTCAGTTACCCAGTTTGAAAATATTGTAAAACTTTCCTCTCAGGCCAATTATCCTGATACTCAAGAAATGGCTTTGCAGTTGATGCAGCAGCCGCAGGTTCCTTACGGTCAATACTTTAAATTGATGCAGGCGCATCAGTTGGAAATGACACGGGCACATCAACTCCCTCCTTTGCAGGCGGAACAGTAATCGTTTTAGGGATTTGTTCGATTGAAGGTGCTGGAAGCTTAGGTGCATCTGGAAGCAGATTTTGATTGAGAGTAGTTTCCAAAGCCTGTTTATCTAATTTTTCATTGACCACGATGATGGTCAAACGTTCAGGATGCAGATGTTTGCGGATTGCATTTTGGATATCTTGTGCAGTCATTTTTTCTAATAATTTGGGATATTCATTTAAATAATCAGCTGTTTGGTTGTAAAAACCTATTGAGCCTAACTGGGCATTAATATTGGCATTGCTACTATAATTATTTGGAAACGCGCGTAACATTCCCGCCTTGGTTTCTTCCAGCTGTTTTTGCTCAATCGGTTGCTGAACAAAATTGACTAAAGCCTGATGAGCAACTTGTATGCTGTCGAGCAGTTGGTCTTGTCGGGTTGAGTAACTAAAACTAAAAGTACCCGGCACCTGGCTAAATGAAAAAGAGCTATACGCCCCATAAGTGTAGCCGCGTTTAACCCGTAGCTCTTTCATCAATACAGAATTAAAGCCACTTCCACCCAACATCTGATTGGCAACTTCCAAAGCTAAACGATCTGGATCAAATCGTGTGGTGCCTAAATGCCCCATCATCACATGCGCCTGGCTAGAATTAAAGGCTATGTGGCGGATATCAAAAGCCGATTTTTCGAGTGGCTGAGCCAAGGGTTTGGCTTTTTCGCCCTGTTTTAAATTGCCAGCAATGCGTTCAGAAAGTTGTAGTGCTTCTTTGGCGCTGAGTTGGCCGGTAATGGCGATATTCAGATTCTGTGCCACCAAGAATTGGTCACTAAACTGTTTCAGTTGTACTGGGGTAATTTTACTGATGCTACGTTGTGTTCCGCTAATCGGTTCTGCATAGGGATGTTTTCCATATAGCGCTCGATAAAACTGAACACTCATCATCCGGCTCGGACTTTCCTTAATTTGCTTCTGACCCACTTGGGTATTGCTTAAGACCAGATTAATACTGGATTTTTTAAAGGTCGAATGATTTAAAACTTCCATCATCATGGCTAAAGCCGGCTCAAGTTTTTTAGGGTCAGAGAGCACCCTTAGTTTTACAACAAACATATCCCGATAAGCTTGAGCACTAAATTTAGCCCCCACGCGTTCAAAAGCACTAGCAATATCATTAGCAGTATATTGTTCTGTGCCTTCGTCAATCAGCTTTGCGGCCATATTGGCAATACCATACAAACCTGGAGCAACCTCTTCATCTCGCGCGGCACCCGCATTAAAGGTGAGTTGAATATCGATCATAGGCAGATCTTTTGACTCTACAAACAGGCTGCGGACTTTATAGCGATTCTTCAGTTCATGAACGTAAGGGGCATTAAATTGAAGTTGCTGGTGATTGATTTTCAGACTTTGTAATAGGGGAATCGAGCTTAAATGAGCCGGATTGGCATCGCTCATGCTAGTTAAATCTACTTCGGCAACTACAGATTGGGCAGCAATAATAGAACCGAGTAAAACAAGAGGGCGTAGCTTCGACATGTATAATTCCATTATTGTGCTTTGTTTTCGGGAGAAAGATATAAGGTGCTGAGATTGTCGCGGCTAAAATAAATATTCGCTACGCGCTGAATATCTTGGGGAGTGACTGTTTCAAAATGCTTTGGCAGTTCATCCATCAAGCGAAAACTTAGACCATTGATCTCCAGATTGCCGATCATTTTGGTTTGACCTGCAATATCGTCCTGGCTATAGACTAAATTGGATACGAATTTAGCCGTCACGCGTTCAACTTCTTCGGGTTTAATCAGTTCGGTTTTTAATAAATCAATTTCATTTTGAATGGCTTTTTCAGCTTCTTGCAAACTCACGCCATCAACAGGCAATGCAGAAATACTGAGCAAGCTGTCTCCACGACTATAGGGATCGTAAGAAACGCTAATCGCCGTTAAAACTTTCTTGTCACGGACCAGTCGGTCTTGTAGCCGGGAGGAAATTCCGCTGTCTAATAAATTTTTAATAATCGTCAGCGCATAAGCATCCTGTGGATTTTTGGCCGTTACCAGTGAGCGGACATTCCAGGCCATAAATAAATTCGGCACTTGTACCGGTAGGTTGAGTTCCATATGCCGGTAACCGACACGATCAAATTCCAGAACATCATTTCTAGCCGGTATTTTTCTGGCCGGGATATCACCAAAATACTTTTGTACTTGTAGTAAGGCATTCTCAGAATCCACATCGCCGACAATAATCAAGATGGCATTATTCGGGATATACCAATCGCGATACCATTTTTTGACATCTTCAAGCTGAATGTTTTGAAGATTTTTCATGTGCCCAATCACGGGCTGTCGATAATGACTGGTGGGATAAGCAATCCATTTGAATCGTTCAAATGCAAGTGATCTTGGATTGTCATCTGTGCGTAAGCGCCGTTCTTCCATCACCACTTTCATTTCCGGATCAAAATCTTGCTGACGTAACAGCAGATTACTCATGCGATCCGCTTCAAGTTCCAATGCCATCGGCAAATAGGTTTTTGGGTAAAGCTGATAATAATTGGTGTAGTTGGTGAAAGTTGAGGCATTCACGCGGCCGCCATAAATACGGCTTAAGCGGGTAAATTCGTCATTGGGAACTTTACTGGTTCCTTTAAACATCATATGTTCCAGAACATGGGAAATGCCCAATAAATTCCCTGATTCATCACTACTTCCGACACCATACCAAATTTGCGTCATCACCATGGGTGAGCGATGGTCTTCGCGAATAATCACTTTTAAGCCATTTTTAAGCGTGGTTTCAAAGGTGGTGCGTGCTAACTCACTGCGTGTCTCGGCATGAACCCATCCACTTTGCATACAGAGCAAAGCCAAGCCCATGGGTAAAATATGTTTTTTAAAAAAAGACAGCTTTGGAAAAAGTGAGACATAAATTTTGAGCACAATATTTACCAAAGTGATTCATTGTATTTATGATTATTTTTAAGAAATTCCTGTTTGAAAGCAAGGCGGAGTTGTTCGTTTTTGGTGTGTTGTACGTCTACTGGGGATTGCAAAGGAAATCTATGCTAGAATCCTTGTTTTTCAACGCAATGCTTTTCAAGGATTCGGCATGCAACAGCAATCTAATGGGCAAAATAAATTTTTGATTGATGCTGATATCGGGGATGACGATGTCACTTTACCGAATTTACCTGCGGTAAATGTACCTATTGTTGAAACTCCAAAACAAGAACAAGCAACTGTTTCTGCGCCTGTAGCCACAGAAACTGAGCAAGATGATGCATCTAAGAGCGGTTTTTTTAGCCGCATGAAAGTGGGCTTAACCAAAACCCGTAAAAACCTTGCAGATGGCATGGTGAATATTCTGATCGGTGGTAAAGAAATCGATGATGAATTATTAGAGGAAGTGGAAGAGCAATTACTGGTTGCAGATATTGGTGTTGAGGCAACGAAAACCATTATTGCCAATTTAACCGAGCGTACCACGCGTGGTGATTTGATCTATTCACATTCATTGTATAAAGCTTTGCAAGAAGAGTTGGTGGCGATCCTTGCCCCACGTGTCAAGCCTTTACACATTGACCCAAATAAAGCGCCGTTCGTTATTTTGGTGGTGGGCGTTAATGGTGTGGGGAAAACCACGACCATAGGCAAACTGGCAAAACGTTTACAGGGTGAAGGCAAGAAAGTAATGCTGGCAGCGGGCGATACATTCCGTGCTGCAGCAACAGAACAGCTTCAAATTTGGGGTGACCGCAATAATATTGCAGTGGTATCACAAGGTCATGGCGCGGATAGTGCGTCAGTGATTTTTGATGCTTTTGAAAGTGCGCGTGCTAAAGGTGTTGATGTTTTGATTGCCGATACCGCAGGACGTTTACATAATAAAAGTCACTTGATGCAAGAGCTGACCAAAGTTAAGCGTGTGATGCAAAAAATTGATGCAACTGCACCGCATGAAATCATGTTGGTGGTGGATGCAGGTACAGGTCAAAATGCGATTAATCAGGTCGAAATGTTTGATGAAGCCGTTGGCCTGACTGGACTGACCATTACCAAACTTGATGGTACGGCTAAGGGTGGTGTGCTGTTTAATATTGCCAGTCGTACCCATGTGCCAATTCGTTTTATTGGTGTGGGTGAAAAAATCGACGATTTACGTCCGTTTTCAGCAAAATCTTTTGTTGCAGCACTATTTGAAACAGAAAAGTAAAATGCTTGATGTTTCACATAAACTCCGCCAAGTGCGGAGTTTGTTGTTTTTAAGCTAATTGTTTGATTTAAAAAACAACATCTAAAAATAACTTATGCAAAGAAGTCTTCAGGAAACGATTAGAATCAAAGGCTATTAAAAGCTTTGGTATTGGTATTGGGGAGTACTGCTGTGGCATTGTTGGAAAAAATTGGTCATGTCCTGACGGCAGATATCACCAAAGATTTTAAGCTTAAAAAACGCGTTGCTGAAGAAATACACCAACTCACTTTTGTTGATCATTTGAAAAAACGCCGTAGCATCTATGTGCTCGGGAAAAAAGTTCATTATAGTCAAGCCTACTTGGCAGAACTCATCCAGGCAGCCGTACGAAGTTGTCCATCTGCCTTAAATTCTCAAAGTTCACGCGTTGTGGTGTTATTTGGTGAGTCTCATGAAAAATTTTGGGATATTGTCAAAGAAGTACAACGAAAATTAGTCGCGGGGCATGTTTTTGCCGGCACAGAGATGAAGATAGAACAATGTGCCGCAGGTTTCGGTACGGTTCTTTTTTATGAAGATCAGCAAACCATTCAGCGATTACAAAAGAAGATCCCGTTCAATGCGGATGATTTTCCAGTCTGGTCAGAACAGACTTCAGGCATGGCACAATATGCAGTATGGACGGCTTTAGCGGATTCGGGTATTGGCGCTTGCCTGCAACACTATAACCCGAGTATAGATTCAGCAGTTGCCGACTATTTTAAAATAGACGCATCCTGGCTGCTTCGAGCGCAACTGGTTTTTGGCTCCATTGAGCAAGATGCTGAGCTTAAACATTACCAACAAGATGGAGAGCGATTTAGAATATTGGTCTAATCCATGCTATGAACAAATAAAGCACTTGTTATAGGTGCTTTTTCTTTTTTAAATCCGCATAAAATTCAAAAAGCCTTTCATCAAACTGTTCTATAAATAAAACGCAATGTCACTTTTTTAGTCATGTACTCATCATAGAATTAACCTAAGATTAATCCATCCTAATAATGTTTAACAAAAACCAGAGGGAATTAAATCATGTCATTTCTAGAGCAAATTAAACAACGCCGTAGCATTTACTCAATCGGTAAAAATGTTCCATTGGCACAAGAAAAAATCGAAGAAATCATCAAAGATGCTGTGCGCAATAGTCCATCTGCTTTTAATTCACAAACATCGCGAGTGGTTACTTTATATGGTGATTCACATAGTAAATTTTGGAATATTGTGCGTGAAACACTCCGTAAAATGGTGCCAGCAGATGCTTTTGAAAAAACTGATACAAAAATTAATAGTTTTGCAGCCGGTTATGGCACCGTTTTATTTTTTGAAGATCAAGAGGTTGTAAAATCATTGCAAAAACAATTTGCTTCATATGCCGATCATTTCCCTGTATGGTCAGAACACTCAAGCGCTATTGCGCAGTTTGCGGTATGGACAGCATTGGCAGAGCAACATATCGGGGCTTCATTACAGCATTATCATCCTGTAATTGATGATGAGGTTGCAGAGACTTTTGATATTCCTAAAAACTGGAAATTACGTGCTCAATTGGTGTTTGGCTCAATCGAAGCACCTGCGGGAGAAAAGACATTTATGGATGATAAAGAGCGGTTTAAGAAATTTGACTAAATTTTTCTTAATTTAAAGTTGTTCTTAATTTTTAAGTTATAAAGAGCGTTATTTAACGCTCTTTTTTATGGCTCGAAAAAAGACTTTAATATTTATATCTATGAAGTTGCAAAGCTTATCTCAACAAAGTCTTGAACATGCTGGTGTATTGAAAATAGCTTTGTCATAAAATCGTCATTGATATATTGCATAGTGCAATTTAATTTTAACAATGAAAAAAGAGAAAGCAGAATGGCTTTAAGATTAACTTTTGCTGCAGCTGCATTAATGATCAGTGGTGCTGCATTTTCGGCAGTGACAATTACCGCACCTGAAGAAATTAAAATTGTTGCAGTAAATGATCAGGAAGTTAATACAGGATTATTCCGCTCGGCGAATAATCAATATAAAGTCGCTGCAGGTGAAAGTCTGATAAGTGTTCGTTACACCCAATATTTTGAACATCTGAATGGTGAACACGATATTGTGAAGTCTGGTGTAGTGACGCTAAAAACTCCATTGTTAAAAGAGGGTGAAAATTACCGATTAGATTTAGTAAATGCACCAGCAAGTTTTGAAGCTGCAAAAAAATATGCGGAACAACCTATTATTGCTTTGGTGGATAACAACAAACAAATACTGGTTCAGCAAAGTGGTGCAAATACAGAGCAAAAACCTTGGTTGGGACAAGGCATCTTTGCAAAAGCCACAGATTTAACGCAAAAAAAATCTACACCAGTGAATCAGCCAGCGCCAGTTTATACACAAGCAGCAGTTATTTCGGGTGCTGCTTTACCAGCGAGCTTAAATTCTAGCGTATCAACTCATTTTGCAAATACCGCAGATCAGCAACTGATTCAGCTGTGGAAAAATTCGAATAAAGCCGAACGTCAAAAATTTATGGCTTGGTTGGCTGAACAAGCAAACTAATTCATGGGTTCATTCATTTAAAGAAAAAACTAGCCAAAGCTGGTTTTTCTTTTTTTGAGAGGAGTAAGAGATTGGAATTTGTGTTTAGGGATAAGAAAAAATAGGGAAAGAACCTTGAAAAGTGAGAAAAACAGCATTTTGGTTTAAAAAATAAACAGTCAGTTCTGTTTTTAAGTTATTTTGATAAATAGGGGTTGCGCGGCTTGAGAAACTGTATAGAATACGCAGCATCCCGACGCGATACAGCAAACGAACTGAGCTGATTTGGTTAAGTTGTTTATTTTGTTGCGTTGAAACTTGTCTCTGACGAAGAGCAAGGTAGATCATTAAGAGATTATGAAGAACAACTTGTGTGGATTTTTACTGGTTGATCGATCGAAATTATTTTCATTGATTGATGGTAGAAATGACTCGAAGTTTATTTGAGAAATATTTGTCAGAAAATTGATGAGCCAAGATTGGTGCCCTTTAAGGCACTAAGCAATATTAAACTGAAGAGTTTGATCATGGCTCAGATTGAACGCTGGCGGCAGGCTTAACACATGCAAGTCGAGCGGGGAAAAGTAGCTTGCTACTTTACCTAGCGGCGGACGGGTGAGTAATGCTTAGGAATCTGCCTATTAGTGGGGGACAACATTTCGAAAGGAATGCTAATACCGCATACGTCCTACGGGAGAAAGCAGGGGACCTTCGGGCCTTGCGCTAATAGATGAGCCTAAGTCGGATTAGCTAGTTGGTGGGGTAAAGGCCTACCAAGGCGACGATCTGTAGCGGGTCTGAGAGGATGATCCGCCACACTGGGACTGAGACACGGCCCAGACTCCTACGGGAGGCAGCAGTGGGGAATATTGGACAATGGGGGCAACCCTGATCCAGCCATGCCGCGTGTGTGAAGAAGGCCTTTTGGTTGTAAAGCACTTTAAGCGAGGAGGAGGCTACTTAGATTAATACTCTGAGATAGTGGACGTTACTCGCAGAATAAGCACCGGCTAACTCTGTGCCAGCAGCCGCGGTAATACAGAGGGTGCAAGCGTTAATCGGATTTACTGGGCGTAAAGCGTGCGTAGGTGGCCAATTAAGTCAAATGTGAAATCCCCGAGCTTAACTTGGGAATTGCATTCGATACTGGTTGGCTAGAGTATGGGAGAGGATGGTAGAATTCCAGGTGTAGCGGTGAAATGCGTAGAGATCTGGAGGAATACCGATGGCGAAGGCAGCCATCTGGCCTAATACTGACACTGAGGTACGAAAGCATGGGGAGCAAACAGGATTAGATACCCTGGTAGTCCATGCCGTAAACGATGTCTACTAGCCGTTGGGGTCTTTGAGACTTTAGTGGCGCAGCTAACGCGATAAGTAGACCGCCTGGGGAGTACGGTCGCAAGACTAAAACTCAAATGAATTGACGGGGGCCCGCACAAGCGGTGGAGCATGTGGTTTAATTCGATGCAACGCGAAGAACCTTACCTGGTCTTGACATAGTAAGAACTTTCCAGAGATGGATTGGTGCCTTCGGGAACTTACATACAGGTGCTGCATGGCTGTCGTCAGCTCGTGTCGTGAGATGTTGGGTTAAGTCCCGCAACGAGCGCAACCCTTTTCCTTATTTGCCAGCGGGTTAAGCCGGGAACTTTAAGGATACTGCCAGTGACAAACTGGAGGAAGGCGGGGACGACGTCAAGTCATCATGGCCCTTACGACCAGGGCTACACACGTGCTACAATGGTCGGTACAAAGGGTTGCTACCTAGCGATAGGATGCTAATCTCAAAAAGCCGATCGTAGTCCGGATTGGAGTCTGCAACTCGACTCCATGAAGTCGGAATCGCTAGTAATCGCGGATCAGAATGCCGCGGTGAATACGTTCCCGGGCCTTGTACACACCGCCCGTCACACCATGGGAGTTTGTTGCACCAGAAGTAGGTAGTCTAACCGCAAGGAGGACGCTTACCACGGTGTGGCCGATGACTGGGGTGAAGTCGTAACAAGGTAGCCGTAGGGGAACCTGCGGCTGGATCACCTCCTTAACGAAAGATTGACGATCGGTAAGAATCCACAACAAGTTGTTCTTCATAAAGATGTATCTGAGGGTCTGTAGCTCAGTTGGTTAGAGCACACGCTTGATAAGCGTGGGGTCACAAGTTCAAGTCTTGTCAGACCCACCACTATCTGACTACAGAAGAAAAGATACATCGATCTAATGATAAGCTGGGGACTTAGCTTAGTTGGTAGAGCGCCTGCTTTGCACGCAGGAGGTCAACGGTTCGACTCCGTTAGTCTCCACCATATATTAAGCTGAGAAATTATAGAATTTAGTGAACTGTTTAAGTTTATTAAGTTCTGTGATTTATCACAGTGTTTTAAACCTGACCTGACGAAGGCAAGTTTATTCATTAACAGATTGGCAAATTTGAGTTGAAATAATTGTTTAACTCAGAACTGAATTGAATTTA
>NZ_SJNZ01000012.1 GCF_004331155.1 Acinetobacter terrestris | reverse complement strand
GTCTCGGTCTCGGTCTCGGTCTCGGTCTCGATCTCGGTCTCGGTTAAAGTAGGCACAAGTGGCTTTTCTAAAAGAACAGGTTTCTGTCTTAATTCATCATCAGTTTTTAGGCAGTTATAACGTTGCTGCTGTTCTAGCATCCACTGATAAATGTCATCCAGATTTCCCCATTGGCTGATCAATGCGCTACGGTTTGGCGCTGGAATTAGCCAGATTTGCCAGCCTTGTGCAGGATGATACAGAATAGCCCAACCTGATTCAGTATTTTGGTATAGCGCCTGTTGTAAAGTACCTTGCTGCCGGAAAAGACCCCGATAAGAAAGTTTAAACAGGGTGTAATCCGCAAAATCTGTTGCGGCTTGCTCTGGTTGAGTTTGAGACTTAAATTTCAAAATTTGTTTTTTAAAAATCGGTTCATCACATAAGCGAAAAATTTCGGTTAAACGTGATTTTGATTTTGCAGTTTCAAAAAAAGACAAAGAGCGATGTTCCAAACCATCCAGCAGTTGATGTAATTCTTTAATCAGTAGCGCTTTTTCTAAGGCATTCATGAACTGACCTCTAGAGATGTTTTTGTGCTTTTTCTAGATAACTTGCCAATACAATATTAATAGCAAGTTCAAGTAATTTATATTCTGCAGACGTGGGTTTCGGGTGGCGTTCAGCGAGCACAATCAAACGATCAATATGGATGGTTTGTGGAGGAATTTTACCTTGAATCAGCGCTTGAAGTTCTTGCATAAGAAAATGGTTTCATAGAATGAATTATTAATTTAATGCTTTGATTATATGGATTTAAAAAGAAAAAGCATGAAGAAATATTGTCATGTTTTGAGCATTTATAGACATAAACAGCAAAAAATGTAGATTTTAGATAAAAAATATTCAAATTTTTTCAGCGGGATTTGGAAAAACAGATCGTAATTTATCGTTTGATTTTTCATCACATTGAAAATAAATAAATTAATTTATCGTTAAAATCTGCTGTCGATCCTAAATAGGAGGGGAGTAAATAAGATGATTTTTTCATCACAAAAAAACAGACTGAATTAGACCAGTCTGTTTTTTAATGGAATAAGATAACTTTTTAAGCTGCTTTTTCAGTAGCAGTTTTATCTTGAAGGACCGCTTCCGAAGTCACAACTTTTTGATCGGTATTTACGGTTTCAGCTGCTTTTTTAGCAGGAAAATCTGGAATAAAAACAATTTGAGCAGATACATTTGCAGAAAAAGCCACAATAGCGATAGCCAAAACAGATTGAATACGGTTCATCATCATTTCCTTTAGGTGAAAGGATGCCCGTGAAACAGGGCAAGGGAGAGAAATAAAATAAATTTCACATAAATGATATCAAAAAATAATCAAATTAAGGAAGGGCTAAAGGATGAAAAAAGATGAACGGTGAGTTTAAATTATTATATAAATCATGTGTTTAGAGTTTTTACTCTAAGACAGATTGTGTTTGAACAACCTGTCTTAAAGGGTTTGAAAATATAAGAAAATATTAATTTTTATGGCCTTTATTCTGGCAATTGCTTTGACATCTTTTCTCGTAAACCTTACCAGAAATGCCGCCAATAATAGCGCCACTCACGGTACCAAAGACAGGAAGTATACTACCTGCAACTGCACCGACCAATGCACCTGTTACGGTTGGAGAAAAAGGTGATTTCGTGCTTGAGCGCTGGTTAGGGGTAGAGTCGACAGTTGAATCAGCACTAGAATTTTGAGTATCAGTATTCATATTTACCTCTTATAAAGTTGCATGATTGAGAACTTAATTGTTCCGTATATCAGCCTAGCGAATTGTGCGTCTGCTTGTGTCAAAGCCTTGTATATATAAGTTGTGTTTTGTAAGAAGCAAATTGCTGATATTGGTATTGTTTCTTACGTGTAAGTTTTTGCGGTGTAATGTTAAAACCCAAAGTTTTGTTTAGAAAATATCCTATGATCAGGACTCACAAGAATAAAACTCGAGGTTTAAAAAATGGCTATCGCAAAAATTGTTGAAGTGAATTCCAGCAGTAATAAAAGCTTTGAAGATGCAATTCAAACAGGGATTGAGAAAGTAACCGAAACAATAAAAAATGTGCAAGGTGCATGGATCAACGAGCAAAAAGTAGTGATTAAGGACAATAAAATTACTGAGTATCGCGTGAATTTGAAAATTAGTTTTTTAGTCGACTAGATTGATGAATGATAAAATAAAAAAATCCCCTGATTTGGGGATTTTTTTTACCAGCAGTTGTAGTAAATCTA
The DNA here is from genome assembly GCF_004331155.1 of Acinetobacter terrestris. Lineage (GTDB taxonomy): Bacteria > Pseudomonadota > Gammaproteobacteria > Pseudomonadales > Moraxellaceae > Acinetobacter > Acinetobacter terrestris. The sequence continues at coordinate 101,303 of NZ_SJNZ01000012.1, read as the reverse complement.
TACCATTAAAAAGAAAATAGATTATTTCTCGGGAACATCGCAGCTATTATCTTTACAGATCGCTGCATCTTCAGTTTCCACTTTCGCTTGAGGTGCTTCTAAGGCTTTTTCAAAGACTTGCAAAAACACTTCGCGCGGTTGTGCACCGGCTAATGCAATGCGTTGATCAAAGACAAAGAACGGTACACCGGTCACTTTCAATTGATCTCGCGCCACATCTTCATCGAATTTAACAAAATCTGCATATTCTTCTGAATTTAAAACATCTTCCACTTCTACTGGATTTAAGCCAATGCGTGCAGCAACATCTTCAATTGTTTCACGTTCGCCAATGGGTAAACCTTGGGTCATGTAACTATAGAAAAAGGCTTCTTTGGCTTCTGAACCCAAGCCCTTACTTTGAGCCAGGTGAATAATGCGATGTGCATTGAAGGTATTACCCGAGTTGGCATTTTCCCAATTGAACTGGATGCCTTCTTCAGCAGCCATAGCGGCAATATTACGTTGCATCTCTTCAACGTCTGCAACTGTACGGCCGTATTTTTGCGCGAGACGTTCAGAGTTTGAAACTTCCTGACGGATGGGCGCTTCTGGATCAAGTTCATAGCTATGCCAATGAACTTCAAGTTCTAAACCTGCCTGTTCAGCAGCAGCTTCAAGACGTTTTTTGCCAATATAACAAAAAGGGCACACCACATCTGACCAAATATCTACGCGCATGAGAAATCTCTAATCTTTTATTGCCTATATTGATGGGGGTGCGGAGCAAAATTTAAAGCATGAAAATTGAATTAAAGCTGAATGGCGCTAGAAAAACTTGATAAGTTTGAGCTGAATAAATAACCAGAAGGCTTATGAATCGGGTTATGCTATTCAAAAGTCAGTAGAATGGAGTTTCACGTGCCAAGGATTTTTCTCATTTTAGGATTGGCGACATGTGCCGTATTTGGCTGGATGTTTTATCAGTATTCAGTACAGCAAAATGATCTGGGCCAACTCCATAATTACCAAACTGTATTGTATGAAAAAGCTGAACTCATTTATGAGCAAGCCCAAGACTGGTCTGAACCGATTGATGTCAATGTGGCAGATAAGCGTTTACAGGGCGATTATAAAGTGATGGCAGATTTTGTCCTCAGTCAGATGATTCAAAATGCTGAAGCCAGGAATGAGTATTTACGCCAGCTTAAAGCAATCCATTGGGATGAGTTTTTAAATATTGACCGCTTAGACAAAGACCGTGCACAGAAGTATGTAGAAACGGAACAGATGCTGAAACAGGTCCATCTTCTGGCTGCGCAGTACCAAGAGCAAACCCAGCAACGTGAAGAAGACACCTTGGCAAGAGCCAAACATTTATCAATCAGATCTAATCTGCGGCATCAATTAATAGATAGCCTGCGCGAAAGTCGTGATAATGATAAAACCCACGCTTTATTTGCCTTGGAATTGCAAATATTAACTAAAGCCGATGCTCTGTTTGAAATTCTGAAAAATAATAAATGGCAGAAAAAGAACAAAACTTTTATGTTTTATGAAGATCAGCCGTTGAAACAATTTAATGCCCTGTATCAGGAAGTGTTGCAGTTAAATGCAGAAATGGAAAAAATTAAAAAGCAAAATCGCAAGGCGGTGGAGCAGAAGTTATAGCATTTGAATTGGCATGATCCTGAACAGATCATGATTCAATTTAATCTTTTTATGTAAAAGAAATGATCTGCTTAGAATCATTTTCTTAAAATTAAAAAAGCGTACCGTAGTACGCTTTTTTAATGTCATTTAATCTTGGTGATTAAGCAATTTTAGCTTCTACTTGAGCTGCTAACATATGACCAGTTTCTTCAAAATTAGAATGCCATGAAAGCGCTTCACGAAGAAGGTGAGGCGTATGGCCACCTTTTGCACATGAACGGTCAAAGTAATCATTCAATGCATCGCGGTACATTGGGTGAGCACAGTTGTCGATAATGGCACGAGCACGTTCACGTGGCGCTAAACCGCGTAAGTCTGCAAGACCTTGTTCAGTCACAAGAATATCAACATCATGCTCAGTATGGTCGATATGTGATGCCATAGGCACGATTGAAGAGATGTCACCACCTTTTGCAATTGATTTGGTCACAAAGATCGCCAAGTGCGCATTACGGGCGAAGTCACCTGAACCACCAATACCGTTCATCATTTTAGTACCACAAACGTGAGTTGAGTTTACGTTACCGTAAATATCAAACTCGAGTGCAGTGTTGATGCCGATAATACCTAAACGACGAACCAATTCAGGGTGGTTTGAAATTTCTTGTGGACGAAGTACCAATTTGTCTTTGTACGCTTCTAGATTGTTAAATACTTTTTCGCCATATTTAGCAGAAAGCGTAATTGATGAACCTGATGCAAATTTCATTTTACCGGCATCAATCAATTCGAAAGTACAGTCTTGAAGGACTTCTGAATACATCACAAGATCTTCAAAATTTGAATCTTTAAGACCGGTCAATACTGCATTGGCAATCGAACCAATCCCTGCTTGTAATGGGCCTAAATCTTTCGGTAAACGACCTTCAGCAACTTCTTGTTCAAAGAAATTGATCAAATGGTTGGCGATCCCTTGAGTTTCATCATCTGGAAGGGTCACAGTTGATGGAGAATCGTGGTAATCGTTGTTAAATACGATCCCTACAATTTTAGATGGATCGATATTGATCGCATGCGTACCAATACGTCCATCCACTTGAGTCAATGGAATTGCTTGGCGTGTTGGACGATAAGTCGGGATATAAATATCATGTAAGCCTTCAAAAGCAGGGCTTAAATTGGTGTTAATTTCGATAATTACTTTTTCAGCAAAAATGGCAAAGCTTGCAGAGTTACCTACAGATGTCGTCGGAATAATGCCGCCATCTTCAGTAATCGCAACTGCTTCAATGATTGCAATATCCGGTTTTTTAAGCTGAAGGTTACGCATTTGTTCAACGGTTTCAGACAAATGCTGATCGATGAACATCACTTCGCCTTTGTTGATGGCTTTACGTAAAGTACTATCTACTTGGAAAGGTAAACGGCGAGCAAGAACACCAGCTTCAGTTAATTGTTTATCTAAGTCGTTACCCAGACTGGCGCCAGTAATTAAAGTAATTTTCAAAGGATTACTGTGAGCTTGTTTTACAAGTGCTAAAGGAACAGCTTTTGCCTCACCTGCACGAGTAAATCCACTCATACCTACAGTCATACCATCTTGGATAAAAGTAGCAGCTTGTTCTGCGCTCATGACTTTGTCATGAAGTGACGCTAAACGAATACGATCTAAAGACATGGTTTACGCTCAATTCTTGTTCAAAACTAGACGGATTGTACCGCCCTAAAAAGGAATTGTGCATGCCTGTTAGGCTAAGGTCTAATTTTTTGAAAAAATGTGGGTATAACGATTTTTGATGGTTTTTAATTGATTGATTTAACTAATGTAAAAACCAAGAGCTTAATAGTTAAACAAAACTGTTTGTTTGTTAATTAATCAATGGCTAAAAGTGTCCGGTGAAAGTTTGCTTAATTTTTCCCAAGGCACTGTGGGGTACATCTTCCTCAATTTCATCGTGAAGTATAGGTAAACAAATTACTGCTTCCAAACCACCCTCAGGACAATTGTGAATGCTAAGTTGCCCTTGATGCATGTCGACAATACGCTTCACAATGGCTAAACCCAAACCGCTGCCTTGTACCGTACGCGCTTCATTACCTCGTACAAAAGGTTGCATCAGGTCTTCAATTTGATCTTCAGGAATGCCTTCACCATGGTCTGCAACACGGATAAAAATATGTTCATCTTCCACTTTTGCTGACAATTCAATCGGTTCAGCACCATAACGTCTCGAGTTGTTAATTAAATTGCCAATCATGCGTTTTAAAGACTGGCTACGTGCCTGAATGACCGGAACATCCTGGACGGTAAAACGGATATCTAAAGGTTTAAACTGAATGACTAGTTCTTGTAATAGCATATTAATGTCAGTGTCTTGAAGTTCCTCATCTGAGCCATCTCGCATGTAGGAGATGAACTGATCAAGAATCGCGTCCATATCTTCGACATCATAAATCAAGCCTTCTTTCAGAAAGTCTTCATCCGGCATCATTTCGGCGCTTAAGCGAATTCGGGTCAGTGGCGTCCTCAAGTCATGGGAGATTCCGGCCAGCATAATACGGCGGTCACGCTCAGTCTGATCGAGGGTATAAATCATATGATTAAAGGCCTGGTTGACTTCACGAATTTCTTGGGGACCATGATTGGTTTCCAGATAAGGCGCAGAACCCTTTTTACTATAATTATTTGCCGCATATTGCAGGCGGCGCAAGGGGCGATTTAACTGGCGAACCAAGGTCAAAATGATGGCAGCTGCAATAAGGGGCACACCCAGCAACCAGCCAAACACCAGTTCAGGACTATAGTTGGCATAGGTTTTTAACGGTTCGCGCACCCAATGTCCGTTCATTTCCGGGGTCTGAATCCAAATACGCGGGCTGGGTTTAAACTGGAAATAGACCGTGACTTGTTTAACTTTCAGTTCTTTGGCTAACTTTTTTTCAATTTGATTGGTAAAAAATTCGGCAATGACTTTGTCACGAACACTCGGATATTCTTTCGGATCGGTAATGTATTCAATTCCAACCCGGTTTTTTAACCAGGTATCGACATCCACTTCAGCATCGTTATGAAAAATACGTAAATCTGGATTGTTGAGAATTTCGAGTTCAACCGCTAAATAGCGGGCGTGTTGTTGAATTTCTGGAAGATACAGGGTGCGCCAAAAGAACCACAACGACATAAATAAACTGAAAAATACAATGAATAACACGAGCACTGTAGTACGCATTGCAGCAGAACGCGGCTTGATCTTGTCAAAAAAGCGTTCCGAACGGGTACGCTTCTTTTCTGAGTAAGCCTCAAAATCAGTAAATTTCTGTGGGTCGATGGGTTCGAGTTTCACACCAGCTTCCTGTAGGTATTTTTAAATTGAGCAGTAATAATATTCGCGGTAGAATTTTACTGCCTGTACCTTCGATGGAAGGAGCTTGTTGTGTTACTTTTAAAAAGTAACCATAAAGTTTTGCCATTCACAAAACCTGTTCACTGTTATCTGTTTACTCAGAGCATCGCAGAAACAATATTTATCGAGTGAAGGCAGGTTGTGAATGGCATGAATGCGTATCTAATCTCAGTTTGAGTAATAAATAGCTTTGTATTCAAACATTGTAGTCATTATTCCGCACCATCTGGAACAAAGACATAACCGACGCCCCAAACCGTCTGGATATAACGTGCGCGGGCAGGGTTTTCTTCAACCAGACGACGTAAGCGAGACACCTGAACGTCAATCGAACGTTCCATTGCACCCCATTCACGACCACGCGCCAGATTCATTAACTTGTCACGCGTCAACGGTTCACGCGGATGTTGTACCAGCGCTTTAAGTACGGCAAACTCACCTGTAGTCAATGTCACCACTTGACCTTCGCGCGTCAGCGTACGGGTAGACAAATCCAGTGACCATGGGCCAAAGCTGACCACTTCCATGTGCTGACTCGGTGCACCCGGAACTTCGCGTACTTGACGACGCAGTACTGCACGAATACGCGCTAACAGCTCATTTGGATTAAATGGTTTAGGCAAATAATCATCAGCGCCGGCTTCAAGCCCTGCAATGCGGTCAGAATCGCTGCCACGTGCAGTCAGCATGATAATGGGTGTATCGATATTGGACTGGCGTAAACGACGGCAAATGCTTAAGCCATCTTCCACAGGTAACATGAAATCGAGCACGATCAGGGAGAAAAGTTCGCGCTGTAATAAACGATCCATTTGTGTTGCGTCGTGTGCAGTTTTAACCACGAAGCCTTTATCTTCTAGAAAGCGCTGTAATAACGTACGTAAACGCACATCATCATCTACAACGAGAATGCGTTCGACGCGATCAGTTTCGTTCTGTACTGGATCTGTTTTTTCAGCAGGTACAACTAAACTCATGATGTGCTCCTTTATTCTTTATTGTCATCGTAAACAAAAGTTCGGATAGCCTTGAGTATACGATTCATTTGCATCTGTTTACTATGCTCTAAAGCAACAAATATAGCAGGTAAAATCAAGACATAGATACCAAATGTATACATCTAAATTAGGGTGAATCCCGCCCAATATGTCCTTTAAAAAACGACTTATCACTTAATTTTGTAGGGAATTATGAAAATGCCATGAATTGGCAATATTGACCACTTATAAATTTAATAAAAACAATTGTGGATTTTATGGTCTTGGTCTTTATAATCATGCCATTTAGTACTTATCCTTGTGGGATCAAACACGATGACTGACTTAGTTCAGCAGTTAGCAAAAGAAATTGCCGTACGTCCAAATCAAGTAGAAGCTGCCATCAAGCTGATTGATGAAGGTGCAAGCGTTCCATTTATTGCACGTTACCGTAAAGAGGTAACTCAGGGCTTAGACGATACGCAGTTGCGTCAACTCGACACGCGTTTATCGTATTTACGCGATTTATTTGAGCGCCGTGAAAAAGTAATTGAATCTCTGAAAGAACAAAATAAATTGTCAGATGATTTACTGAACCGCGTCAACGCTGCTGAAACCAAGAATGCTTTAGAAGAACTTTACGCGCCGTACCGTCCAAAACGTACCAGCAAGTCGTTTAAAGCCAAAGAGGCAGGTTTGGGTCCAATCGCGGCAAAAATCTTTGCTGAAGCCATTGATCCAACCGAAGCTTTAGCCGGTTTTAGCCATGAAGATTATCCCGATGTGGAAAGTCAGCTGGATGCGATCCAGCACATTCTGATTGATGACTGGGCGCAAAACATTGCTTTAACCACCGAATTAAAAGCGACCTTTGCCAAAACCGCGGTTTTAAAAAGTGCAGTTGCAAGTGAAGATAAAAAAGAAGTCGGCAAGAAATTCCGCGATTACTTCGATTTCTCTGAAAACTTCAATAAAGTAGCTTCACACCGCTTACTGGCAATGTTACGCGGTCGTCAAGAAAACGTATTGGGCTTAAAGGTTGATGGTGAATATGATGCACTATTGGCGCGTATTGAAACTGAATACAATCTTGATTCGGTTCAACCACAAGCGCGTGCAGATTACTTGAAACAGACCGCTAAACTGTTCTGGTTAGGTAAGGTTCGTCCACAAATCGAACATTCACTACTGACTGAAAAACGTTTGGCTGCTGAAAGCGAGGCGATGGAAGTCTTTGCTGAAAACTTGCGTCATTTATTGCTTTCTGCTCCTGCAGGCGCGCGTACCACTTTAGGTGTTGATCCTGGTATCCGTACCGGCGTGAAACTGGCTGTAGTCAATGCTTCTGGTGATGTGGTTGCCCATAGCACCATTTACCCATTTGCGCCAAAAGAAGACAAAGAAGGTTCAATTGCTGAACTTACACGTCTTTGCCGTGAATTCAATGTCGATTTAATCGCGATTGGTAATGGTACTGCTAGCCGTGAAACTGAAGCGGTTGTGGCTGAAATGATGGCTGCAAACGCAGACTTGAACTTAACGCGCGTTTCAGTATCCGAAGCGGGTGCATCGGTTTATTCAGCGTCTGAATTGGCCTCACAAGAATTGCCAGAGCTCGACGTTTCTATTCGTGGTGCAGTTTCAATTGCCCGTCGTTTACAAGATCCATTGGCTGAACTTGTGAAGATTGATCCTAAATCGATTGGTGTAGGTCAATATCAACATGACGTGAACCAAACAGGTTTAGCGAAAACCCTTGAAGCTGTAGTTGAAGACTGTGTGAACTCGGTTGGTGTGGATGTAAATACCGCATCTCCTGCAATCCTGTCGTATATCGCAGGTTTGAATAAATCCATTGCACAACAAATTTATGAATACCGTAAAGAAAATGGCCGTTTTGACAACCGTCAGGCCTTGAAGAATGTACCTCGTTTAGGTGAGCGTACCTTTGAACAGGCAGCGGGTTTCTTGCGTATTCAAGATGGTTCTGAGCCACTGGATGCATCTGCGGTTCACCCTGAATCTTATGCTTTGGTGAGCAAGATTGTTGAAGCAAAAGCAACCACTGTAAAAGATATTATTGGTAATTCTGAAATCATTCGCCAAGTCGATGCTGAAGCATTTGCAGATGACAAATTCGGTCTGCCTACCATTCAAGACGTACTGAGCGAACTTGAAAAACCAGGTCGTGACCCACGTCCAGAATTCCGTACTGCAAAATTCCGTGAAGACATTACCGAAGTATCGCAATTGACTGAAGGTTTGCAGCTTGAAGGCGTGATCACCAATGTGACCAACTTCGGTGCATTTGTTGATGTTGGTGTACACCAAGACGGTTTAGTGCATATTTCTGAACTTGCCAATGAATTTGTATCGGATCCGCATAAAGTGGTGAAACCGGGTCAAATTGTTCAAGTACGCGTATTGCAAGTGGATGCTGAACGTAACCGTGTCAACTTGTCTATGCGTCCTGAAGGTTCAGAAGCACCGGCTAAAGCGCCACGTCAGCCACGCCGTGAGCAAAATGCTCAAACTGAACAACGTGCTGAACGTAAGCCGCAAGCGAAGCGTCCGCAAAATACACGTCCTCAGGGTGATCGTCCACAAGGTCATAAAAAACCTCAAGCTGCTAAACCACAAGAGCAAAAAATTGGTGGTTTGGGTGCATTGTTATTACAAGCCGGAATTAAAGGTTCTAAATAATTTTTAGAGTTCTTTAAGATTTAAAAAAACCTCCCAAGTGGGAGGTTTTTTTATACAAGCTTTGGCACAATCCAGCTACAAATAATCAGCATAATGCCTAAATGTCCCAACTTACGGCTCACTTTTTCTAATGTTGAAATTTGCACAGGCGACTGTTGAGATCCACTTCTCAGTTTCATCGATGCCATCGACTTATTGAAATGTAAAAATACAGCCAGATCGATACAAATTAAAATACTGCCGACATCACTGACGATATCCATCAATTGATAATCTTGTTGATAAACAGAAGTCGCTATTTGGTAGCAAAGGAACAGGGCAAAAGCCAAACAGGCACATTGAAAAATAACAGCAGCAATCCGCATAAAAAATCTAAAAACAAAAAAATGATGTGTGTTTATAACATAAAAAAGCCAGACTAATGACTGGCTTTAATATTGCACAATCTTACCAATGTTCACCCGGGAACAAACGTGCATACGCTTTTTGAACCCAATTCAATTTTTGTGGTTGACCGACCGAAGCTGAAGAGCTTGGGAACAGGTTATAACCAATCGACATCAATTTATTATTGATGTCTGGTGCAATTGAGTAAGTGATAGAAGCCAAACGGCCTAAGTGGGTTGCCACTTTCTTCGGACGTTTCACAATTGCATAAGCAATTAAATCTGCTGCCTGTTCAGGAGAAAGCGTTGGCACATATTTATAAATTTTGGTGGGCGCAATCATCGGGGTACGTACCAACGGCATGTAAACCGAAGTAATCGCAATTTTATGTGAGTGAACTTCAGCAGATAGACAGCGACTGAATGCATCCAGTGCGGCTTTAGATGCGACATAAGCTGAAAAACGGGTCGCATTGGCCAACACGCCAATTGAGCTGATGTTAATAATATGGCCATCACGACGAATCATCATCTGCGGTAAGATATTCATCACTAAACGGATAGCGCCGAAGTAATTCAGCTGCATGGTGCGTTCAAAATCATGGAAGCGGTCTGATGATTCATGCACTGCACGACGAATAGAACGTCCTGCATTGTTAATTAAAATATCAATATGATCGACAGACGCTAAAATTTGTTTAGAGACTTCATCAATCGATTCCATGTTATTTAAATCACATGGATAGACTGAAGCCTGGCCACCTTTTGCTTCAATTTCTTGTTTAACTTGATCTAATGTGTCTTTGGTCCGTGCAACCAATAAAACATGGGCACCGGCATCGGCAAGTTTATGTGCAGCAGTTAGGCCAATACCACTGGATGCACCTGTAATTAAAACCACTTTACCGTTAACTCGGTTTCGAAAGAGTTTCTCTAGTCTTGAATTCACGCTGTTTTTTCCTGATTTAAATAGAACTAAATTCTAGATTATGTTTTTTGTAGTTGATTATTTGGCTCAAAATATTGGGGAATTGAGCTCTTCTCATCTGGGTTATGATAACCAATGTTGAAAAAAAATCTATAAATAAGTTGTTGAATTTACAAATAGAATTAGAGTAATTGCTCTATTATTGTTCTTCTTATAACTTAATTTTTACCACGAATTCAAAACAAAGCAAAGAGAAATAAGCACAAAGTATTGAAGAAATAAAAAACCTTCTTCCCGATGAGGAAGAAGGCTAGATTTAAAGTCGATGACAAAACATTAAACTTGAGCAAGCGCCTGTTCTAAATCTGCAATTAAATCATCAATATGCTCAATCCCAACTGACAAGCGAACCATATCCGTGCTGACGCCCGCAGACTTTAATTCTTCTTCATTCAACTGGCGGTGGGTTGTGGTAGCCGGGTGGCAAGCCAGACTTTTTGCATCGCCAATATTCACCAGACGGGTGAAAAGTTGCAGCGCATCAATAAAGCGAGTGCCGCCTTCAAGGCCATCTTGTACGCCAAAAGACAGAATCGCAGACGGTTTACCTTTCACATATTTTTGTGCCAAAGCATGCTGTGGATGATCTTTTAAGCCTGCGTAATTGACCCATTTTACTTTGGGATGCTGCTTTAAATACTCCGCCACCTTTTGCGCATTTTCAGTATGGCGCTCCATACGTAAATTCAAAGTTTCCAAACCTTGCAGGATAAGGAATACGCTGAGAGGACTAATGGCAGCACCGGTATTGCGTAATGGCACCACACGTGCACGCGCGATATAAGCCGCCTCACCTATAGCTTCAACATAGTTCACACCGTGATAACTCGGATCAGGTGTATTCAACACTTTAAAGCGCTCAGGATATTTGCCCCAAGGAAATTTGCCGCTATCGACAATGGCACCGCCAATCGAGTTGCCGTGACCGCCAATATATTTGGTCAGTGAGTGCACCACGATATCTGCGCCATGTTCAAAGGGTTTCAGCAGAGCAGGGGTGGCGACTGTGTTATCGACAATGACCGGAATGCCATATTCATGCGCAATTTTTGCAATCGCTTCCAGGTCGATGATATTACCGAGGGGATTACCAATCGATTCCACAAACACCAGTTTGGTCTTGTCATCAATCAGACCGCGCAGCGCTTCTGGATCTTGATAATCGAAAAAACGGACTTCAATCCCCTGTTTTAGCAAGCTGTGTGCAAATAAGTTGTAAGTCCCACCGTATAAAGTCGAAACCGAGGCAATATTGTCACCTGCTTCAGCGATGGTTTGAATGGCATAAGTAATTGCCGCCATACCTGATGCTAAAGCCAATGCGCCAATACCACCTTCAAGTGCAGCCAGACGTTGCTCTAAAACAGCAGTAGTTGGGTTCATAATACGGGTGTAGATATTCCCCTGAACCTTTAAATCGAATAAATCGGCCCCATGTTGCGTATTGTCAAAGGCATAAGATGTGGTTTGATAAATCGGTACAGCCACGGCTTTTGTTGTTGGGTCTGGGCTATAACCGGCATGAATGGCCAGGGTTTCGTCTTTATAGGTCATGTTTACATCATCTTCGTGAGTTAAATATTGATCGAGTTTAGCATTTTTATATATAAGTCAAAGTGCTATTTAAGTGCAATTGTTATCTTAAATATTCATATGATACTGATTTTAGTACAAGCTGAACAAAATTAACTGTGTATGAATATGTTTAAAAAATAAACGTGTCCTGAGTTGTAACATTCTATTGAAGATGCAAGCTATACCTTATTTTTTCAGCGCTTTCATCGTATAATGCCGGCAATTATTTGTTCGCATAATATTATGGTTATGCGAATGTTGTTTTTTCTATAGAGGAGTCCTACGTGGCCCAATATATTTACACGATGAACCGTGTGTCGAAGATGGTTCCGCCTAAGCGCGAAATCCTGAAAGACATCTCTTTATCATTTTTCCCAGGTGCAAAAATTGGTGTGCTTGGTTTAAACGGTGCAGGTAAATCTACCTTGCTTCGTATTATGGCGGGCGTAGATAAAGATTTCTCAGGTGAAGCACGTGCTCAACCGGGTATTAAAATCGGTTATCTTGAGCAGGAACCACCATTAGATCCAAATAAAGACGTTCGTGGTAACGTTGAAGATGGTTTGCGTGAACCGTTGGATGCCTTGGCGCGTCTGGATGAAGTATTTGCAGAATATGCAGCAGAAGATGCTGACTTTGATGCACTTGCAAAAGAACAAGAGAAACTGGAAGCGATTATTCAGACTTGGGATGCGCATAACTTAAGCAACCAGATGGACCAGGCCGCAGCTGCATTAAACCTTCCCGCTTGGGATGCAGACGTAGCCTTGCTTTCAGGTGGTGAACGTCGCCGTGTTGCACTTTGCCGTTTATTGCTTTCTAAACCGGACATGTTGCTTCTTGATGAACCGACCAACCATTTGGATGCAGAATCTGTATCTTGGTTGGAACGTTTCTTGAAAGATTTCGCCGGTACAATCGTTGCGATTACGCATGACCGTTATTTCTTGGATAACGTCGCCGAGTGGATTCTGGAGCTTGACCGTGGACATGGTATTCCTTACCAAGGCAACTATTCTTCTTGGTTGGAACAGAAAAATGCCCGCTTAGAGCAAGAGAACAAGCAGGAAGAATCTTTTGCGAAAGCATTGAAGAAAGAACTTGAATGGGTTCGTTCAAATGCTAAAGGTCAGCAAAAGAAAAATAAAGCACGTATGGAACGTTTTGAAGAGTTGAACTCTAAAGAATTCCAACAACGTAACGAAACTTCTGAAATCTACATTCCACCTGGTGCACGCTTAGGGAATAAGGTTGTAGATGTTGACGGGATCAGTAAATCGTTTGATGGTCGTTTGCTCTATGAGAACTTAAGCTTCTCTGTGCCACCGACTGCGATTGTAGGTATTGTGGGTCCTAACGGTGCAGGTAAAACGACACTGTTTCGTATGATGACCGGCGAGCAACAACCTGATACCGGTACGGTAACTCTGGGTGAGTCAGTTAAAGTGGCTTACGTAGGGCAGTTACGTGATACTTTGGATGACAATAAAACCGTTTGGGAAGAAATTTCTGGTGGTTTAGATATCTTGAAAGTGGGTGATTACGAAATCGCATCACGTGCTTATATCGGTCGTTTCAACTTTAAAGGCCAAGATCAGCAAAAACGTGTTGGCAGCTTGTCTGGTGGTGAGCGTAACCGTCTGCAACTTGCAAAAGTCTTGCAGCAAGGCGCAAACGTAATCTTGCTGGATGAACCATCGAACGACTTGGATATCGAAACTTTACGTGCGCTTGAGGATGCAATTCTTGTATTCCCGGGTACGGTAATGGTGGTATCGCATGACCGTTGGTTCCTGGACCGTATTGCGACACACATCTTGTCATTTGAAAATGAACAGCCTGAATTCTATGCGGGTAACTATGCTGAATATGAAGCATATCGTCAGTCACGTTTAGGTGATGCTGCTGTACAAAAGCGTTCTAAATACAAAAAAATCGGTTAATTGCTTATTTTGATGTAAATAAAAAAACCAGCCTGCGGGCTGGTTTTTTTATTGGTGATTTTTATTGATGATTTTTAGGAAAAAGCCAATTGGCTATATGCCTTTTCTAAGGTCATCTGTGCTTCATGATGGCCTTGCTTAGCTGCTTCTTTTAACCATTCTTCCGCAAGGGTATAGTTTTTATCTAGGCCTGATTGCCCATGCAGATAAGCTACACCTAATTTATATTGCGCATCACTATGACCTTGCTTAGCCGCTTTGGTTAGCCATTCCTGCGCATGGGTATGGTTTTTATCTAGCCCCAATTGCCCCTGCAGATAACCTAAACCTAATTTATATTGTGCTTCACTATGGCCTTTTAATGCGGCAGTTAAAAAGTTCCACATTGCATTTCGATTATTATGAACGGATTGATCGTGATCAAGCATGTAATGGTGCTTGATTGCAAGCTGCTCGAAAATTTGACCTTGTTCAAATGCCAGATTTGCTTCATTTATCTTTATATTTTGCGTACCTTGCGAAGGTTGATCTGAAGGACTAAGTAAATTATTTACTATTTTTTTTATCTTATTCACGATCATAATCAACTCCTCTTTAAGCATTGAATTATCATAATCTAATTATTTCAATGAAACGGTTATTTTTTATTCTAAGTACAAGCTGTTTGTAAGTAAATGAATTTTTTTTGTTAATTCAAAAAAATGGAAAGGGTTCAATGTTGTTTATTCATATAATATCAAAGTGAATAGTCTTCATATTTTATCCAGATCTTTTTACTGCCTCTTAGAGATATTAGATCTTGCTAAAGAGATTAATTGATATAGGGTGGATGCTAAAAAATTAGAGTATTCATCTCTATGCTTACATAAGTTATTAAGATAAATAAGAATAAAGAGAGGGGGTGCGATGGGTGAACATCATGGGCATGATCATAGTCATGCGGTTGTGACCGAAAATAATGCCAGAAAATTAACCTTTGCCTTGCTGCTGACCACCACATTTTTAATTGTTGAAGTGGTCGCAGGTTTTATCACGCAAAGTTTGGCTTTGCTTTCCGATGCAGCCCACATGTTTACCGATGCTGCCGCGCTTGCGATAGCACTGGTGGCAATAAAAATAGGCAAACTTCCGGCCGACGATAAACGCACTTTTGGCTATCAGCGCTTTGAAATTTTAGCAGCCCTGTTCAATGCATCTATGCTATTTGTAGTGGCGATGTATATTTTGTACGAGGCTTATCAGCGCTTTTCAAACCCACCTGAAATTCAAAGTGTCGGTATGATGATTGTCGCGATGATTGGTTTGGTGATTAATCTGATTTCGATGAAAATCCTATTTTCCAGTAGCCAAGAAAGTCTAAATGTAAAAGGCGCATACTTGGAAGTTTTGAGTGATGCTCTGGGTTCTGTAGGTGTGTTTATTGGGGCAGTGATTATTTATTTTACTCACTGGGTTTGGGTCGATACTTTAATTGCGGTGCTGATCGGTTTTTGGGTATTGCCTAGAACATGGGTTTTACTGAAGCAAAGCATCAATATTTTGCTTGAAGGTGTGCCGGAAGAAATTGATATTGAAAAACTGCGCAATGATTTGCTGAATTTAAAAGATGTCGAAAGTATTCATCAACTCAAGGTTTGGGCGATTACTTCGAAAAATGTACATCTGACCGTGCATTTATATGCGCCCCAGGCTGATCGTAATGCCCTGTATCAGCAAGCTTTGGAAATGTTAAGCCACATACATGGTATTACTGAAATGACGCTACAAATTGAAGAGGATGAATGTCTTGCGCATTCACATGGTCAGCTGGATGAAAATCAACAACAATCTCCTCATCAGCATAAAGGTTCACATCAGCACCGAGACTGAACCTGGGGCTGATGTGAAATGAATTTTATTTTAAATTTCCCACTCGTGGTTGCACTCACGACATTTCCATTTCTTTTGCGACTGCATAAAGCCTTGCATTGAAATTTTAAAGTCGGGTAGGTCGCGGTAAAACATAAAGCCTGCAATTAGACACAGCACAAATACAACTACAGTTGCAGATTGTAATGTTGTGCCTGCACCATCACCAAAAATCCACATTGCAATACTAATTAAAACCAACAGCAATAAGATGAAAACAGCAGGAATTAACAAGACTAAGCTTTTAGGTACCACTGGTCGTACCGCAGGTCCGCCGGATTGTGCAACTGGCATAATTTTAGGGCTTTGGCATTTTGGGCAACGGTATTGCATTACAACTCCAGAATTTTAATCTATGGGTTATTCTAATCTGAATGTCACGGAAAGCAAAAACACCGCTCATAAAATACCGTGAATAAAAAATTTAGACAATAAAAAAGCCACTGAATAGGTCAGTGGCTTTTTTGAATTTGGCGTCCCTACGGGGATTCGAACCCCGGTTACCGCCGTGAAAGGGCGATGTCCTAGGCCTCTAGACGATAGGGACTTATCGAGGCAACACAGGTAAAACTAGATATGGTGGAGTCAAGGAGGATCGAACTCCTGACCTCTACAATGCCATTGTAGCGCTCTACCAACTGAGCTATAACCCCCAGTCTGTGTGAGCGCAATATTAGGGGCATTGTGCTCACACGTCAACTATAAAATCAATTATGCCTCATCAACTGCATCATTTTTCGGCAATTTTAGGCTTTCGTTGAGTTTTTCCCAGACTTTTGTTTCTTTTTTGCTCGGACCGCCGACAATTTCAAGTGCATGGCGTAAACGAGCGAATGTTAAGTCAGGACCAATCGTCACCATAGATTGCATAACCGGGGTTGAACTGGTCGAACCGGCAATGGCAATAAAGAAGGTTGGCATAAAGTCACGTAACTTCACTTCCATCTGGCTTGCCAAGTCCATTAAGGTTTGGCTAACTGTGTCATTATTCCAGCTAAATAGGCTTTCCAGACGCCAAATCGCAAATTGTAAGCTTTGACGAACTTGTTCTTCAGACAATTTTTTGCTTTCAAACTGTTCTTTCGACAGTTGTGGGAACTGGTTGAAGTAAAAACCTGCCCAATTCACCGCTTCAGACAACAAGTTGATACGCGGTTGAATCGCAGCTGCAATGTCTTCCAACATTTTACGGTCTGCTTTCCAGGCCAAAAGTGTATTTAACAATTCGGCAGGAGAGAGCGCTTTAATCCACTGACCGTTGAGCCAGTTGAGTTTTTCGACATCAAAAATTGGACCACCAAGAGATACACGCTTAATGTCGAAATGTTCAATCATTTCAGCCAGAGTGAATTTTTCACTTTCATCCGGCATAGACCAGCCCATACGGCCCAGATAGTTCAACAGCGCTTCTGGAAGTACACCAATGTCTTTGTAATAATTGATTGAGGTTGGGTTTTTACGTTTCGATAATTTTGATTTATCCGGATTACGTAATAAGGGCATGTGGCAAAGCACAGGCATATCCCAGCCAAAGTATTGATACAACAATTGATGTTTAGGCGCAGATGGAATCCATTCTTCACCACGGATCACATGGGTAATTTCCATTAAATGGTCATCGACCACATTGGCCAAATGGTAAGTTGGCAAGCCATCCGTTTTAAGCAAAATTTGCATATCGACTTGTGCCCATGGAATTTCCACTTCGCCACGTAGCATATCGTCAAATTTGCAGCTGCCTTCAGCAGGCACTTTCATGCGGATCACGTGTGCTTCGCCTGCAGCTAAACGGCGTTGAACTTCATCTTCAGATAAAAGTAGACCACGACCGTCATAACGTGGGCTTTCACCACGGGCTTGCTGTTCAGCACGCATTTGATCCAGTTCTTCACTCGTTGCGAAGCAGTAAAATGCATGACCTTTTTCAACAAGTTCTAAAGCATATTTTTTATAGATGTCCATTCGTTCCGATTGGCGATATGGCGCATATGGACCACCGACATCGGGACCTTCTGACCAATTCAAACCTAACCAACGTAATGAATCTAAAATCATTTTTTCAGATTCAGGGGTTGAGCGAAGTTGATCGGTGTCTTCAATACGAAGAATAAATTCACCACCATGCTGTTTGGCAAAACATAAGTTGAACAAGGCAATATATGCAGTGCCTACATGTGGGAAGCCTGTAGGAGAAGGGGCAATACGAGTACGAACAGTCATAATCAATATTTTTCAGAATGTGAATGGAAAGTATTATAACGAAAAAGCCTAATCACTTAATGTTAAATTCAACATTGCAATGATTAGGCTTCATCTGAACTTCTTAAAGGGGCAAGAAGTCCAGTATTCAATTAAGAATTATTTTGCGGGAAGAATACTTGAACAAAACGGGTAAATTTTTGATTTTGTGAAGCAAAAAAGCTTTGTGTAGGGGCAACTTTAATTTCAGTCAGGACTTTTAAATCATTGTCGTTACGAAAAGTGTTGGTGCCTTGTTTTTGCTGTTGCAATGCTTTTTCAATCAGTGACGATTTTTCAGGTGAAAGACTAAGTTTGGCATCGGTGGCTTTGATGGCAGCTGCGTGTCCGATTTGGGCCATAAACCCTAAAGTTAGACTTAAACTCAATGCTGTAATAACTGGTGTAAATTTCATTTCCACATTCCCCTTACTGGTGTTGGAAGTCCCTAGATATTATTTTTCTGTTCTAGAGATACCATTTAAACACATAAAAAAATACAAAAGTAGAACTAGGTCACACTTTATTACAAAATGATAAGAAACTAATTCAATGTAGCTACTTTGTATCAAAAAACTATGGAGACAGCATGGAGAACCAGGCAAAAGATGAAGATGTGTAGCAGTTTATGCATCTTTTAGTAGTAAAAATGCATAGAAAAGCATTTTCGTGGATATCTCTAAAACTGATTTTTAATCAATAAAACAATATAAGCATATGATTGTTAAAAATATTTTATATTTATATAGTGCTTTGATCATTAAGTATGAGCTTAAAACAGATGAAAAAAATAATAGCATCAACCATTCTTGCAGTGTTAGGGGGAATCACTTCACATAGCTTCGCTGCAAAAGATTTTCTCAATGTTTCCTATGATCCGACGCGTGAATTTTACCAAGAGTATAATCAGGCTTTTGGTGAATTTTGGAAACAGCGCACTGGACAAGAAGTGAATTTTAAACAGTCGCATGGCGGTTCAGGTAAACAAGCGCGTTCAGTGATTGATGGTTTGCAAGCCGATGTGGTGACCTTGGCTTTGGCCAACGATATTGAAGAAATTGTAAATAAGGGATTAATCAATAAAAACTGGCAAAAACACTTCCCCAACAATTCAGCACCTTATACCTCAACCGTGGTGTTCCTGGTACGCAAAGGCAATCCTAAAAGTATTAAGGACTGGAATGATTTAACCCAGCCGGGTGTAGAAATTATCACGCCAAATCCTAAAACTGGTGGCGCGCCACGCTGGATTTATCTTTCGGCTTGGGGCTATGCACTAAAACAACCGGACGGTAACGATGCCAAAGCCAAAGAATTGGTGAAAAAAATTTATCAAAACGTGAAAGTGCTTGATTCGGGCGCACGTGGTTCTTTAACCACTTTTGCTGAACGCGGCATTGGCGATGTATTGCTGTCTTGGGAAAATGAAGCCTTACTGGCGACTCAAGGCTTGGGTAAAGATAAATACCAGATTGTTTATCCCTCCATTTCAATTTTGGCAGAGCCATCGGTCGCGATTGTCGATAAAAATGTGGATAAAGACGGTAACCGCAATTTAGCCAAAGGTTATCTCAACTATTTGTATTCACCCAAAGGACAGGATTTGGCGGCACAGTATTTCTTCCGTCCACGTAATCCGCAAATTGCAGCAAAATATGCAGCACAATTTCCAAAAATTAAACTGTTTAGCATCGGTGATGTTTTTGGCGGTTGGGCAAAAGCACAGAAAACCCATTTTGTGAATGGTGGGATTTTTGATCAGATTTATAGTGAGAAAAAATAAATTGGATTGATGATTAAAGATTTTTACAAGAAATGGATAATAATGTTTATCCGTTTTTTGTATATATAATTCAGAAAACGGTATATATACAGAATAAGTAAACTGTTTAATTTATCTTGAATAAAAACATGAATTTAATATGCGGGTAAAGTATTTGGTTGAATGCTAAAGGGTTTA
Organism: Acinetobacter terrestris; assembly: GCF_004331155.1. Taxonomy (GTDB): domain Bacteria; phylum Pseudomonadota; class Gammaproteobacteria; order Pseudomonadales; family Moraxellaceae; genus Acinetobacter; species Acinetobacter terrestris. The sequence continues at coordinate 81,589 of NZ_SJNZ01000012.1, read as the reverse complement.
ATTCATTGCGATTTATGATTTTATTTCATATATTTAGCAGTAATGAAGATAACTTGTCTGTACTGTGATGAAAACTCAATTTAAAGCGTTATTCAGTGCGGCATTGCTGGCAACCGGCATTGCTTTTACTGCAACCACTGCTCAGGCAGCAGATCGTGAATTTTTAAACGTATCTTATGATGCAACCCGTGAATTTTACGATGAATTTAATAAATCATTTGGTGCTTACTGGAAAGTACGTACCGGCCATACTGTAAATTTTAAACAGTCGCACGGTGGTTCAGGTAAACAAGCGCGTTCAGTCGTAGATGGCCTACAAGCTGATGTGGTGACCCTGGCTTTGGCCAATGATATTGAAGAAATTGTTAAATCAGGTCAAATCCAATCCGGCTGGCAAAAAGAATTCCCGCATAACTCTGCACCTTATACCTCGACCATCGTATTTATGGTGCGTAAAGGCAATCCAAAGCATATTAAAGACTGGTCTGATTTAACCAAACCGGGCGTACAAATTATCACGCCAAATCCGAAAACTGGCGGTTTACCACGTTGGGTCTATTTATCTGCTTGGGGTTATGCACTTAAGCAACCGGGTGGTACTGATGCTAAAGCCAAAGACTTTGTCGGCAAAATGTACCACAACGTAAAAGTCATGGATTCTGCTGCACGTGCGTCAATGACCACTTTTGCTGAACGTGGCATTGGTGATGTATTGCTGACTTGGGAAAATGAAGCTCTGGTGACTCAAAAGAGCATAGGTAAAAATAAGTTCGACATTATCTATCCTTCAATGTCAATTTTAACTGAACCTTCAGTGGCAATTGTGGATAAAAATGTCGAAAAAGATGGCAATAAATGGTTAGCCAAAGGCTATATCAATTACTTGTACTCACCATTGGGTCAAGAAATGGCAGCAAAATATTTCTACCGTCCACGTAATCCAGAAGTGCTCGCTAAATATTCTGCTCAATTCCCTAAAATTAAAACCTTTACCATTGATGACGTGTTTGGTGGCTGGGCTCAAGCGCAAAAAACTCATTTTGTGAATGGGGCAACTTTCGATCAGATTTATAACACTCGTAAATAAATGATCGATTTATAATTTAAAAGCCTCCTATGCAGGGGGCTTTTTTGTTTTTGATCGCACATTTTTAAAATCAAATTTTGAATTGAAAAATATGATTTTTCTTTTATTGATTAGCGGCCAGACATTTTAAATGAGTGACCAGTATGTTTAGTCTGAATTTGCTGTTCTGTACTGATGTTTAAATAAGCTCGAATTATATGCTCTAAGTCTAATTTTGAAATAAGATAAATAAACATATTGATGACTTGTCAAAGATAAACAACCAGAATATTCAGCTTGATCTTTGAGTCGTTGATCATTGGTGTGGGAAAGAGCCTGATTTTAACAAACAATTTGCACCAGTATTGAGCTGTTACAATGCGATAAAAGCACATGAAAGATGACTTAAATCTGCGTTGCATAAATCCAGAAACGGTTTTCTCTATAGAAAGTAATATTTCCCTACAAAAAGTCGTTTGGAGCTTTGTCAAAACAAGGTAATAATGTGCAGTTAAATTTTTCATAGTCTTGATTGAACCCTTATGTCGCATATTTCTGTACTACTTCACGAAACTGTTGATGCCTTATTGGCAGATCGAAATACAGGAATTTATGTCGATGGCACTTTTGGCCGAGGTGGTCATACCCGTTTCTTGCTTTCTAAATTAGATGAAAATGCACGTGTATATGGCTTTGATAAAGATCCACAAGCTTTGGAAGCTGCGGCAATATTGGAACAAGAAGATTCACGTTTTAAAATCATTCATGCCAGCTTTGCTGATTTAAAACAAGAACTTGAGTCACGAGGCATTGGTCTGGTTGATGGGGTGATGGCAGATTTAGGGGTATCTTCACCACAGCTGGATCAGGCTGAGCGTGGTTTTAGCTTTATGAAAGATGGCCCGCTGGATATGCGTATGGACAATTCAAAAGGTCCGACTGCAGCTGAATGGCTGGTAAATATTGAAGAAGAAGCCTTGGCCAATGTTATTTTTAAATATGGTGAAGAACGTTATAGCCGTCGTATTGCTAAAGCTATTAAAGCTGCGGGCTATATCGACACGACAGCGCAACTTGCTGAAATTGTGAAAGTTGCCCATCCGAAATGGGAAAAAAATAAACATGCCGCAACACGAACTTTTCAGGGTATCCGTATTGCCATTAATAAAGAATTAGAAGATATTGAAGCATTCTTGCCGCAAGCAGTGGAGGTGCTAAAAACTGGGGGGCGTTTAGCAGTCATTAGTTTCCACTCGCTAGAAGACCGTTTAATTAAACAATTTATTCAAAAAGAATCGACTTTAGCGGAAGATACTAGTTGGGGCATGCCACAAGAACGGGAAGATACCCGTCGATTAAAGAAAATTTCCCGAGTGCGTGCCAGTGAAGAAGAGATTAAAGTCAATTTTCGTTCACGTAGTGCATGGCTTAGAGTTGCAGAACGCTTAGCTTCGAAAGGCGAATAATGAAAACTGAAGTTGTTGAAAAGAAAACAGATAACTTGCCGATGAAAAAATTCATCAGTTATGTCGTTTTACTGGTCTTGGTCTTTTTTAGCGCAATTATGGTGGTGTTTCAAGTCTTTGAATACCGTCATGATTACCGTGAATTAAGTGCCTTTAACCGAGAAAAAGATGATCTGAACGCAGAGTGGGGGCGTTTGCTCATCGAGCAGCAAACCTTTGGTGCAACAGCGCAAATTGGCACACGCGCTGTGACCCAGTTGCGAATGTATTCGCCACCTGCAACGCAGACGGTTGTGATTTCTTTACCAATGACTTCAGAAGATAAAAAATAAGGCTAGCTGTAATATGGTGGACAAGAGAAACAAGCAAGTGCGTAAAAAACAGCAGTCTGTGACGGATAAAAACACCCTGAGCGTAGATATGTGGCGTTTTTATTTGATGTGGAGTGTGGTTTTACTCTGCTTTTTAGCTTTGGTCGGTCGTGCATTTTATGTACAGGTGATTAATAAAGACTTTTTGCAAAACAAAGCCAATGCCAACATTTTAAGAACGGAAAAAGTCAAGGCGATGCGCGGTGTAATTTATGACCGTCATGGGGTGCCCTTGGCAATCAGTACACCGGTCATGAAAGTGGTGATTGATCCGCGCGATTATTTTGAGGCTAAAAAACAGTTTGATGAGATTACTGCTGAACTGGCTAAAGATCCCACTAACCGTAAATTAAAACGTCAATTACCGGATAAAAATTTAAATCTGGATGAACTTGCCGATGCGGTCGGAATCGATCGTGCCGAGTTGAAAAAGAGAATGAACGAAAAACCGCGTTCACGCTATCTGGTTCTGCAAAAAGAGATTCCACCGCAGCAAGCTGAACTGATTGCCAAACGCGAGTTCCAAGGGGTTTATACCGAGAAGAACTATAAGCGTTACTATCCGCAGCCGCAGCCGAATGCACAGATTATTGGTCTAACCAATAGTGAAGGAATCGGAATTGAAGGTCTGGAAATGCAGTTAAATACTGCTTTATCCGGTCATGATGGTGAACAGCAGATCGTCCGTGATAAAAAAGGCAACCGTTTTAAAGATCCGGAAGTGATTAAGGAAGTTGAAGCCGGGGAAAATATCACTTTAAGTATTGATTCACGTCTGCAATATATTATGTACCGTGAACTGACGGCAGCCGGTGTGGCGAATAATGCCCGTTCAGCCACTGCCATAGCAGTAGATATCAAAACAGGTGAAATTCTGGCAATGACCAGTTGGCCATCTTACAACCCGAACGATAAAAAAAGTTTAGGCAATAAAGATGCCATGCGTAACCGTGGTGCAGTGGATTCCTTTGAACCGGGTTCAACCATGAAACCCTTGACGGTCGCCATGGCTCTGGAAAGTGGTAAATACACCGCAAATTCAGTGGTGAATACTGCACCGGGTAGTATGCGTATTGGTAACCATACCATTCGTGATACCCATAACTATGGTGTACTGACTTTGGGTGGCATCATCCAGAAATCATCTAACGTGGGTGTTGCTAAACTTGCATTGTCCTTGCCTTATGCCACCTTACCTACTTTTTATAAGCGTGTAGGAATGGGCCAGCGTTCAGCAGTAAAATTCCCTGGTGAAAGTGGAGGTTTAATCTTGCCACCAAGCAAATGGAATGTCTCTGAAGTGGGAACCATGGCTTATGGTTATGGCCTGAATGCTACAGTGCTGCAAATTGCTGATGCCTATGCCATGCTTGCTAATAAAGGCGTCAAGGTTCCTTTAAGTTTATATAAATTAGAGCAACCTCCGAAGGGTGAGCAAATCGTTGATGCAAAAATTGCCGATCAAGTGCTGTTGATGATGGAAACAGCGACATTGCCAGGCGGAACTGCTACACGTGCCACTATTCCGGGCTATCGTGTGGCCGGTAAAACTGGTACCGCACATAAGCTACGTGCTGACCGTAAAGGTTATTCAACCAGCGAATATCGTGCTTTATTTGCCGGTGTCGCACCAGTGAGTGATCCGCGTTTGGCCATGATTGTCGTGGTGGAAAATCCTCAAGGCTCTTACTATGGGGGTACGGTATCTGCCCCTGTATTCGCACGCGTAATGCAAGAATCGCTACGTTTAATGAACGTGCCTTTAGATAAACCTTTAGATACTCCCAAAATCCAGTAATAGGTGATGAATGTCCATTACATTTCAAGATCTCTACACCGCTGAAAAAATCACTGGATGGATGACCAAGCCATTCAGTGGCTTTGGTTTAGATAGTCGTAAAGTTGAGCCAGGGCAAATTTTTATTGCCCTGAATAGTTTTTCTCAGCCTGAAAAAACCTTGCAGTTTGCACAGTCTGCTTTGGCAAACGGTGCCTTGGCTGTGGTCAGTGAAGCCGATTTAGACTTGGAAAATAGTATCGTGGTGCCAAATGTCCGTCATTTGATGGGGCTGTGGCAAAAGCAATATTTACAAGCGACTCAGCAAGTACAGGCAGCACGAATTCTTGCGGTTACTGGTACCAACGGTAAAACCACCATTTCACGACTGGTTGCTGAATTGTTGATGTTGCAAGGAAAAAAATGTGCAGTAATGGGAACCACGGGTAACGGAATTTTACCGAACCTTGAAGCATCTTCGCATACCACATTAGATGCGTTACATCTGCAAAATGCCTTGCATGGTTATGCTCAACAAGGTGCTGAATTCGCAGCGATCGAAGCCAGTTCTCATGGTTTGGAACAAGGCCGTTTGAATGGCTGCAATATTGAAATTGCAGCTTATAGTAATTTAAGCCGTGATCATCTGGATTATCACGGTACGCTTGAAGCTTATGCTGAAGCCAAGTCTCGTTTATTCAAATTCCCGAGTTTAAAAGTGGCGATTATCAATATTGATGATGAACATGCCAAAGTCATGATCGATGCTGCAAAAGCCAATCCTGCGCAACCGAAAATTTTAAGCTATTCAACGACGCAAATTGCGGATTATCAGGTTAAAGATATTCAATATAGTTTGAATGGCGCAAACTTTAAATTGATCACTAAACAAGGTGAATTTGAAGTTCAGAGTCCATTGCTCGGTCATTTTAATGTAGAAAACCTGGTGGCAAGTTTGGTGACTGCGGAACAAGCGGGTTTTGATCTTGCGACACTGATTTCAACAGTGTCGCAATTGCAAGGCGCTCCGGGTCGTATGCAGGTGATCCGTGATGCAGATCGATTATTTGTGGTGGATTATGCCCATACCCCTGATGCTTTAATTCAGGTGCTGAAAACCTTAAAACGTCATGTATCTAATCAGTTATGGGCGGTGTTTGGTTGTGGCGGTGATCGCGATCGTGGCAAACGTCCACTGATGACTCAAGCGGCACTCAATGGTGCTGATATTGCGTTGATTACATCGGATAATCCACGTACGGAAGACCCAGAACAAATTTTTGCTGACATGAAAGCGGGGATTAATGTTGCAGTTGATACTGTCCATGAAATTCATGACCGCCGTGAAGCAATTAAATTTGCCGTGCAAAAAGCCCAAGCAGGCGATATCGTGGTCATTGCCGGTAAAGGTCATGAAAATTATCAAGAGATTGATGGCGTGCGTCACTGGTTTGATGACGTGATTGAAGTGCAATCTGCAATTGCTACCCAACATCACACCACAGCTTCAGCTTATCCGGCTCAATAGGAAACAAAAATGCATACATCGACTACCAGTACGGTGCCTTTGGAGCCGTGGACAGCTGCGCAGCTTACGGATGCCACTCAAGGTTACTGGTTGAATGAGAAAGTGCCTCAAGGCAATATTAAACGAATTTTGACGGATTCCCGTGATGCTGAAAAAGCCGATGCTTTTTTAGCGCTACAAGGCGAACGTTTTGATGCACACGATTTTATTGCTCAAGTTGCAGCACAGGGTTGCGAAATTGCCATTGTCAGTCATCCGGTGGATGCAGATATTTGCCAGCTCGTGGTTGCAGATACGCGTTTGGCCCTCGGCCATTTAGGCGCTTATCGCCGTGCGCAAAATTCACAAGTGAAAGTAATTGCGCTGACCGGCAGTAGTGGTAAAACCACGACTAAAGAAATGCTGGGTAGTATTTTATCTCGCTTGGCACCTACGTTGATTACTCGCGGTAACTTAAACAATGATTTAGGTGTGCCGGTGATGTTGTTAGAGCTTCGTGCCGAACATCAGTATGCAGTGATGGAGCTTGGTGCTAGTCATCAAGGTGAAATTGATTACACCTCGAATCTGGTTCAACCGCATGTCGCCGGGATCATTAATATTGGTACTGCACATTTGGGTGAGTTTGGCGGACGTGAGGGCATCTGCCGGGCTAAATCTGAAATTTATGCACATATCGCCAAAACTGGGACATCGATTGTTCCTGCTGCAGATGATTTTGCCGATACGATTCGTCAAGCTGTACAGACTGAACAGGTCTTAAGCTTTGGTGAAAATGGGGATGTTTTTGCTACAGAAACTGAATTACATCCGCAATCCTCTACCTTCACATTAAATACACCAAATGGTGTACGTCAGGTCAACCTGCCGTTTGCCGGTGAACATAATGTGCAAAATGCCACTGCTGCGACCGCTTTCGCCCTCGCGATTGGTGTTGCTCTTGATGACATCGTGATGGGATTAGAACAGGCGACAGGTGCCAAAGGTCGCTTGAATTTCATTCAAGCTAAAAAACATTTATTTATTGATGATACCTACAACGCCAACCCGACCTCGATGCGTGCAGCAGCTGAAGTGCTTGCGCAGCAAGACGGGGTGAAAGTGATGGTGATTGGTGACATTGGTGAATTGGGAGCAAGTGCGGCACAACAGCATTATATGTTGGGCCGAGATCTGGTGGCGACAGGCGTCAATTTTGTGGTAGCGGTGGGCGAGTTTTCACCGGCAACCCAAGAAGGGGCACGCAGTACCCAATATGGTAAAAAAATGCAGGCTTTTCTAAATCAGGAACAAGCCCTTCCTTTTTTACTGAGTCTAATTGAAACACATCAACCTCAATCCATGAGTTTCCTGTTTAAAGGTTCTCGTTATACCCACATGGAAACATTGATGGCTGATTTGATGGAGAAACTTTAATGCTGTTATGGCTATTTGAACAACTGGCGGGCTACAACAGCTCGTTCCAGGTAGTTCGTTATTTAACATTACGTGCTTTGCTCAGTGTCTTAACCGCATTGACCATTGGACTGGTTTTGGGTCCGGTGATGATCCGTAAGCTACAAGCACTCAAATATGGCCAGGCAGTCAGTTCATTTGCTCCTGAAGGTCATGCCAAGAAAATGGGTACACCAACTATGGGTGGGGTATTGATCCTGCTTTCGATTGGTATTTCAACCTTGCTTTGGGCCGATTTATCCAATCCCTATGTCTGGATTGTACTTGCGGTGATGGTAATTTTTGGTGCCGTGGGTTGGGCAGATGACTGGATTAAAGTCCGTTATAAAGATAATGCTGGCTTGCCTGCGAAGAAAAAATTCTTTTGGACTTCAGTCGGTTCTTTAGGTGCAGGTATTGCGCTGTATGTGATTGCGACCCAACAGGCCAATCCTGTGCATACTGCGAATATGCTGGATCTGCTGATTCCATTCTTTAAAAATATCAGTATTCCTTTGTCCGCTATTCCATTGGGTATCGGTTTTATTATCTTTACTTATCTGGTAATTAACGGTGCATCCAATGCAGTCAATCTGACTGATGGTCTGGATGGTTTGGCGATTATGCCAATCGTCCTTGTTGCAGCAGGTTTGGGTGTATTTGCTTACCTTGCTGGTGATGTGCGTTTTGCCAATTATCTGCATATGCCGTATGTGAAATATTCATCTGAACTCGTGGTGATCTGCGCTGCAATGATTGGTGCGGGCTTGGCCTTCCTTTGGTATAACGCACATCCAGCTCAAGTATTCATGGGTGATGTCGGTGCATTATCTTTGGGTGCGATGCTGGGTACCATTGCGGTTATGGTTCGTCAGGAAATCGTGTTTGCGATTATGGGCGGTGTGTTCGTGGTCGAAGCCATTTCTGTGTTCCTGCAAATTGGTTCACTGCGTATGCGAAATAAACGTGTATTCCTGATGGCACCTTTACATCACCATTACGAGAAAAAAGGCTGGCGTGAAACCCAGGTGGTGATTCGTTTCTGGATTATCACGATTATGCTGGTAGTTTTAGGCTTAATGACCTTAAAATTGCGTTAAGCAAATATTCGAAAAAGCCGGCATTTGCTCCCACATCTGCCGGCTTTTTTAACGCCTGATTTTCAGGCACTGGAGAAAATATGAATCTGCTGATGTGTCCTGTATGTCGTGAAGCACTGAAACTGACCGAGAAAACATGGCGCTGTGCCAATAACCACAGTTATGACGTGGCAAAACAGGGTTATGTGAACTTGCATGTGGTGCAGCATAAACACAGTAAAAATCCGGGCGATACCGTGGAGTCGGTGCAGGCACGCCGTGCATTTTTAAGTGCCGGATTTTATGCACCGCTACAACAGGTGGCGGTCGAAAAAATTAGGGACTTGCGCGTTGAAAACCTGCTCGATATTGGCTGTGGTGAAGGTTATTACACCAATGCCATGCAGGCAGAAGTACTGCAATGTATCGGTGTGGATATTGCTAAAAATGCAGTTCAGGTCGCGGCCAAGCTAAATAAAAAAGTGACCTGGGTGGTGGGAACGGGTGCCACACTTCCTGTTCTAGATGCTTCAATTGACTTATGTACCAGTTTGTTTAGTCCTATTCCCAAGCAGGAAATATTGCGCGTACTGAAGCCGAATGCCTATTTGATGGTCGTGACCCCTGCAACTGAACACTTATATGCGATGCGTGAAGCCTTGTTTGAAGAAGTGAACCCGCATGAACCACATAAGTTTGTTGATCAATTGGCAGATGCTTTTGAATTAATAGATGAAAGTATTGTTGATGCGCCTTTTACCGTGCAACAGGCAGATTTGAAAAACCTGATTGCGATGACGCCGTATGCTTATAAAGCAAAACCGGAACGCCGACAGGCGCTAGAGCAGAATGAGCAATTCGAGTTAAAAGGGCAGTTTCAAATTTATTTATTTAAAAAGAAATAAGCCGAATAAAAAGCCCTCATTTGAGGGCTTTTTACGATTTTATTCAAATACATCAATTAAGCGTTCAAGTGCATCCGGCTTATTATTTTGCTTTTGCGTGTTTGAAGAGTCTGCAGGATCTGGAGCCTGTATTTCTTCTCCAGGCAGGTCATCAAAGTCACGTTCTGGTACCCGTACTGGTGCAACTGGTGCAGGGCGGTACAATGGACGAGCCAATGGGGGAGAAGAGCGATCTTCTCTGACTGGTTCGCCAACAGTGATAGTCTGGGTGTGGTTGGTTGGTGCTTTGGCATTTTTATCGAAATGGACCCATGCTGCTGGTGTGCCTTTTAAGGCATTGCCCATAAAGTTGGTCCAGATCGGTAAAGCTGCAACACCCCCATATTCACGACGACCCAGTGTAGTAGGCTGGTCAAAACCGACCCATGCCACAGTCACCAGCTTGCCATTGAATCCGGAAAACCAGGCATCTTTAGCATCATTGGTGGTCCCTGTTTTACCGCCAATATCGCCACGACCAATTTTAAGTGCCGCACGGCCTGTACCTTGCTGAATCACATCACGCAGAATATTGGCCATGTCATAAGCAGAGCTGGATTTTAAAATACGCTGTGCCTGACGATATTGACTTTTCGATTCATCCAATTGCAGTTTCGCCAGTTCTTTTTCTGCTTGCAAAGTTTGATTGGTGACTTCAATCACTTCATCATCTGGAGTTGCTGGTTCGGCTGATTCCTGTTCTGGATCATTTTGATTGATACAAGAAATACACGCATATTCTGGATTGCTTTGATAAATCACTTTGCCATAAGCATCTTCAATGCGATCAATAAAATGCGGCTGAATACGGTAACCCCCATTGGCAAAGGTTGCATAACCGGTTGCCATTTGAATCGGGAGAACTTGCGGTGTGCCTAGCGCAATAGTGTAATTCCGTGGAATTTGATTTTCGTGCAGACCAAAATCCATGAATAATTGGCGTGTACGTTCAATTCCGACAGTTTGTAATAATCGAACAGAAACAGTATTTCGAGATAGGTACAAAGCACGACGTAAAGGAATCATGCCTAAATAACGCCCATCCGAGTTCTTCGGCGACCATTTGCCAATCGTAATCGGACTGTCATTGACCATGCTATAAGGCGTCATGCCACGTTCAAGTGCCAACGCATAAACAAAGGGTTTAATGATTGAACCCGGTTGGCGCCAGCCTTGAAGTGCACGATTGAATTTGGATTGGTAAAAATTGTATCCACCAACAATGGCTTCAATTGCACCGTTATTTGGATTGATCGCGATCAGTTGCCCTTGCGCTTTAGGGACTTGTATCAGTGCCCATGAGGTTTTATTGTCATTGGGACGTAATCGAATAATATCTTTAAGTTTAACAATCTGAGAAGCCTGACGTGGGGCAGGGCCGACACTGTTAGCATTTCTATAAGGATAAGCCCACGACATACCTGACCAAGGCACAGTCACGGTAGAGCCATCTTGCATCAGTGCATCAAAAGAATTGCTGTTTACTTTAATCACTTTCGCGGGATAAGTGTTTGCGTAAGCGCTAAATTCGCTAAGCGGTTTGTCATTTGCTTCAGCACCGCGCCAGCCATGGCGACGATCATACGCCTCTAAGCCTTCTTGTACTGCCTGTTCTGCATAGGCCTGGCGTTTGCTGTCAACGGTTGTATAAACTTTATAACCAGAATCAGTGGCTTGTTCGCCAAATTTTTCAACCAGTTCCGAGCGAACCATTTCCCCGACATAGGGATATTTGTTATTAATGCCGCGGTCTGGCATATCCAGATTAACCGGTTCGGCAATGGCTTTTTGATACTGTGACTGGTTGATATAGCCCAATTGCAGCATACGTCCAAGAATCCAGTTGCGACGTTCCAACGCGCGTGTTGGATTGGCCACAGGATTATATTTAGATGGTGCTTTGGGTAGGCCGGAAATCATCGCCATTTGGGCAATGCTCAGCTGATCCAGGCTTTTGTTGTAATAAATTTTCGCTGCGGCAGCAATACCGTAAGCATTTTTCCCCAAGAAAATTTTATTCACATAGAGTGTTAAAATCTCTTCTTTGCTTAAGTTTTGCTCTATTTTACGAGCAAGGAAAATTTCTGTAAGTTTTCGTTTTAGTGTTCGTTCAGGACTTAAATAATAGTTTTTTGCCACTTGCATGGTGATGGTTGAACCACCCGTTTGCACGTTCGATCCCGTGATCGTTTCACTGACTGCTCGTCCTAGGCCTTTGAAGCTAATGCCGCTATGTTCAAAGAAAGAGGAGTCCTCAGCTGCAAGAAAGGCAGAAACAAATGGTTTGGGGATTTGTTTGTATTCTACAGGCACAGATAACTTGCCACCATACTCTGCAATTAGCTCATTATCGGCACTGTACACTTGCAAGGGCTTGAGTAACGGCGCCTTTTTTAAAGTGGTCATTTTAGGTAAGGATGGGGCAATATAGAGATACATGCCATAGAATCCCATCGGAATTGCGACCAAGGCTATAATTATGATCAAAAAAAATGGATGAACATGGCCCGAACGAGATAGCTTTTTCATAACAAGTAAGTTTTAATAAGAGCTAATGGCAAACTAATTGGCGGTCAGTATAGCCTTTACACATACAGATTGTTAGATGCGTTATTGTATCTGTATAAAATTATAGACCAAGACTGATTAGTAGGTTACTTTTATTGGGGATAAAAAAATAATAGGAATTATATAGTGCTCAGGTTATATCGTAAGCCGAATAAGGGGTTAATTGGAGTAGATATTAGTTCTACTTCTGTTAAGTTGTTAGAACTTTCTGTTAAAAGCGGTAACAGGTATTGGGTGGAGAGCTATGCGCTGGTGCCTTTACCTGAAGGCAGTGTGGTCGAAAAAAATATATTAAATCCAGAGGCGGTCGGGGATGCATTAGAGCGAGCACTCAATCTAGCCAATACCCAATCTACAGCTGCAGCACTTGCAGTTCCAACTTCAATGGTCATTACCAAAACGATTGAGATGGATGCAGATATGACGGACGATGAACGTGAAGTTCAAATTCGTATGGATGCAGAGCAATATATTCCTTTCCCATTAGATGAAGCCAGTCTTGATTTTGAAGTGTTGCCGGAGCGTTTGGCAAACCCGAATCGAGTCAATGTGCTTTTGGTTGCGACTCGTCTTGAAAATGTAGAAGCACGTTCTGAAGTGCTGGAACTTGCTGGTCTAACTCCCAAAACTGCTGATGTTGAAAGTTTTGCAATCGAAAATGCGTATCAAGTATTTTCCGATACTTTGCCTATGGGCGTAAATACAGTCGGTATTTTAGATATTGGTCATACCATGACCACCTTATCGGTGATGCAAAACAATAAAGTTATTTATACGCGTGAGCAGGTGTTTGGCGGAAAACAGCTTACTCAAGAAATTCAAAACCGTTATGGTTTGTCTTTTGAAGAAGCTGGCCGTGCCAAGAAAAGTCGTTCATTGCCTGATGATTATGATGTTGAAGTTTTAGAACCCTACTTGGAAGCGGTGGTTCAACAAGCAGCACGCTCATTACAGTTCTTTTTCTCATCTTCACAGTTCAATGAAATTGACCATATTTTATTGGCAGGGGGTAATGCCAATATTCCGGGGCTCGCGAAGCTGCTACAACAAAAATTGGGTTATCGTGTGACTATTGCCAACCCATTTTTACAAATGGGCTTTTCTCCACAAATTGATATTAAAAAGATAGAGAACGATGCTTCCTCACTCATGGTGGCATGTGGTTTGGCATTGAGGAGTTTTGATTAATGGCGAGAATTAACCTGCTCCCTTGGCGTGATGAGCTAAGAGAGAAAAGAAAAAAAGAATTTATTACAATTTGTATAGGAATGGCATTAATCGGGGCTTTAGCGGTCACCTTGGCATGGTTTTATTATGGCCATAAACTTGAAGATCAAGAACAAGCGAATCAACTTATTACCAGTACCAACCAAAATCTGGATGTGCAATTAAAATCCCTGGAAGGTTTGGAAGCTCAGCGAAATGCCATTATTGAACGCATGAAGTTGATTCAAGGTTTACAAGGGCAACGACCGATTGCGGTTCGCCTGATTGATGAAATGGTACGTGTTACGCCAAGCAATTTGTACATTACCAAATTCGTCCGTACCGGCGATAAATTTACCCTTGAAGGCAAGGCAGAAAGTCCGAACACGGTTGCAGAATTTTTGCGTAGTTTGGAAGCATCAGCTTGGTATAGAAATGCCTTTATGAATTCTTTTTTAGCCGTTGAAGAGCAAAAAGACAAGGCACCTAGTTCTGTGGTTCCTCGTATTGAAGAGCGTTATGGCGCATTCGTGATTACTGCTGACTTGGATCAAATCGCACAACCGGTAACGCCAGAATTACAACAAAATCCAGCTAATTCAACAGCGGGGGCAGCACAATGAGTCTCGACGAATTTGATGAATTAAACCCAAATGAAGGTGTTGCTGCTCCTAAAAAGAAGATGACCTTAGATAAGTTTCTTCAGCAGTTCAATACCTTGGATATGAATAACTACGGCAGCTGGCCATTATCCGTTAAAATCACTTGCTGGATTTTAATTGTGATGATGATTGGTATTCTGGGATATTTTGCGCTGATTAAAGGTCAAATAGAGGCCATTTCCAATGCCAGCGCTCAAGAGCAAAATTTGCTGAATGAATTCCGTGAAAAAGATTCAAAGCTTCGCAATTTGCAACAGTTACAAGCGCAGTTACAAGAAATGGAAGCGAATTTTAATCAGCAACTCGAACAGTTACCTAAAGAAACGGAAATCCCAGGATTGGTTGAAGATATCAACGTCAGTGGGGTGAATTCAGGTCTGAAATTTAAAAATATCCGTTTAGAAAATGAAATTAAGCAAGAGTTCTTTATTGAGCAGCCGATTTCGATTGAAGCAACAGGTGACTATCATGCCTTTGGTTCTTTTGTCAGTGGTATAGCTGCACTTCCGCGTATTGTCACTTTGCATGATTTCGAGATTACGGGTACGGAAAATAAAGAGAAAAAAACCGATATTCCTCAAATTACCTATAACGTGAAAGCCAAAACCTATCGTTATATCGGTGCTACGGATACTCAAGCAGCAGATGCGAATTCAACTGCTACAGCTGGAGGGGCACAGTAATGAAAATAGAAAAAATGACTTTGAGCCTGATTTTGGGCTTGTTACTGGTGGGGTGTGATTCTCGTATTGATGCGGTCAATGAGCAAATGGCAAGTATTCGTAATCAGCCGCCATTACCGATTGAACCGGCACCGGTTTTTCCACCTGTGCCAACATTTGACTATGCAGCCCATCAGCTGAAAAGCCCTTTTTTGCCGAGTTCACTGGCTGCTGAATTGAGAATTATGGCAGGAAAACGTGTCTATCCTAACTTGTCACGTCAACTGCAACCTTTGGAAAGTTATGCCATCGAATCCTTAAATATGAAGGGGAGTATGCGTAACCAGTCCGGGCAGATCCTGGCATTAATTCAAACACCAGATGGTGAAATAGAACGCGTACAACGTGGTAGCTACATGGGTGTGAATCATGGTCGTGTGGTGAGTATCACGCCAACACAAATCGATCTTATGGAAATTATTCCAGATGGACGGGAAGGATATGTAGAGCGTCCAAGAAGTCTGATATTAATTGGACCAGCGCCTTAAGTTTAAAGGAATAAAAATGAATAACAGTTTGAAAGATTTTATATTTGGGGATGGCAATACAATGAACCATTTGTTCCGTCAATTTTCTATGGGTGCTGTGGCAATAGCAGTAATGCAGGTTGCCAATGCACAAGTCAGTATTACCAATATTGTACCGATGCAGGTTGCAGGTCAGGGTACAGAAATTCGTGTCATGTTTAACGGCTTGCCGCCACAGCCGCAAGCGTATCAATTAGAGCAGCCATCACGTCTGATTCTGGATTTTGATAAAGCACAGCAAAATTTAAAACAAAATAGCATTGCAGTTGCAACTAAAGAAGCAAGTTCAGTTGATGTGAGTTCTGATGCTCAACGTTCACGTTTAACGGTGAATTTGGCGGATGCCGGTGCCTTTACCACACGTGTGGAAGGTAATACTTTTATTTTAAAAATTAATTCGGCTGCGGGTAATAATGCATTTGCTCCTCAGCAGGTCGCAGCTCAGAGCCAAGGATCAACCCAAGGCATTTCCAATATTGGCTTCCAGCGCGGTGGTCAAGGTGAAGGGCAGGTTGTGATTGATTTGCTTGGCACAAACACACAGGTTGATGTGCAGCAGCAAGGCAGTAAAGTTGTTGTACGCACATTAGGTAGTAAAGTTCCTGCACATTTGGCGCGTCGTTTGAATGTCAATGATTTTGCAACGCCAGTTTCTACGATTGATGCAAATAATAATGGTGGAAATGGTGTAATCACCATTCAAACTGCTGGTAGCTATGAATATATGGCCTATCAGGCGGACAATAAACTGACCATCAGCTTAAAACGACCTGAAGATAAAAATCCGCTTAAACCGAAAGCGGCTAATAGCTATACCGGTAAAAAGATTTCACTAGATTTTCAGGATATTGAAGTACGTCGTGTGCTGCAGTTATTGGCAGACTTCACTGAAATCAATATGGTGACCGCTGATACGGTACAAGGTAATATCACCTTGCGCTTAAAGGATGTACCTTGGGATCAGGCACTAGATATTATTCTAAAAACCAAAAATTTAGATAAACGTCGTAATGGTAATGTCATCTGGATTGCCCCAGTTTCTGAATTAATCAAAGCAGAAGATGACGAAGTTAAGGCAATTGCACAAAGTGTCAAGTTAGCACCGATTCAGACAGAATATATGCAATTGAGTTATGCAAAAGTAACTGATATTGAAAAATTAATTACACAAACTAAATCATCGAATAACAATAGTACTACTGGTGCTAGTAATTCAGGTGAAAGTTTATTAAGCCCTCGTGGATCAATATCAGTTGATGCAAGAACAAATACATTAATAATTAATGATACTGTACAAAATATTGATAAAGTGAGAAAAATGATTGATTTGCTGGACGTCGCAGTGAAGCAAGTAATGATTGAAGCGCGTATTGTGACGGCGGAAACTGATTTTTCCCGTGAGTTAGGTATTCGTTGGGGGCTTCAACGAAATAATCCAAGTTTGGCTTTAGGTGCAAATGGCTCAAATGTTTGGGGCGGAGATTATTCTCCAAAAATTGATTTAGGTGTTGATTTAGGTACAGCAACAGCTGGAACATTTAATTTTGGTCTATTAAAAATATCTGATTATATGTTGAATCTTGAATTAACTGCGTTACAAGCAGATGGTCATGGTGAAGTAATTTCTGCACCTAAAGTCTTAACAGGTGATAAACAAAAAGCTAAAATTTTACGTGGTTCACAAGTCCCATATCAAACGTATAGTGCAGAGTCGGGAACGACGACCAGCTTTGTAGATGCAAATTTAGAACTCGAAGTTACGCCGAGTATTACTCCAGATGGTAAGGTTCAAATGGCATTGAAGATTACAAAAGACTCTTTGGGGCAACTGACACAAGCTGGCTTTTTGATTAATACTAATGAACTTGAAACCAATGTTTTGGTGGGGGATGGTGAAACGATAGTATTAGGTGGAGTTTTTGATGATGTTAAGCAAAACTCAAGCACTAAAGTACCTTTCTTAGCAGATTTACCAGTTATTGGTAATATCTTTAAAAATAATATTCGTAATTCTCAACAAGCGGAATTACTAATCTTTGTTACACCACGAATTGTTAATGACAGTGTTTCAAGAAATCATTAATATATTTTGAATTTAGCAAAATAAATAGGTGACTCCTTGCCAAGCAATGAGTTTGAAACCCTGCCAAATATTTATTTGGTAGGGCCAATGGGGGCTGGGAAAACAACTGTTGGTCGACATTTAGCGGAACTGTTAGGTCGAGAGTTTCTTGATAGTGATCATGAAATTGAACGCAAAACAGGAGCGACAATTCCTTGGATTTTTGAAAAAGAAGGTGAAAAGGGATTTCGTAACCGTGAAACAATGGTGATCGATGAACTCACTGCTCACACACAACTGGTTCTGGCAACTGGTGGTGGCGCAGTGACCCAAGCGCTCAATCGCGAGTTTTTAAAACAACGCGGAATCGTTGTTTATC
This sequence comes from Acinetobacter terrestris, assembly GCF_004331155.1. Taxonomy (GTDB): domain Bacteria; phylum Pseudomonadota; class Gammaproteobacteria; order Pseudomonadales; family Moraxellaceae; genus Acinetobacter; species Acinetobacter terrestris. Next base: position 63,798 of record NZ_SJNZ01000012.1, on the reverse strand, counting down.
TCTATACTCCTGTTGAAATTCAATTACAGCGTACCTACCGGGATAAAAACCGTCCTTTATTGCAAGTTGAAAACCCTGAACAAAAGTTACGTGATTTATTGGCGCTTCGTGATCCTTTGTATCGGGAAGTTGCGCATTATATTATTGAAACCAACCAGGGGGCTGCTCGTGATTTAGCCCAAAAAATCTTACATCTGATTGTTTCTCAAGAAGCAGATTTAGTCTAATTAACGGTTTTAATTTCATGCAAACTTTACATGTTGAACTCGGCGATCGCCGCTATCCTATTTTTATTGGCAGTGATTTAAATCCACAATCATTACTTGAACCTTATATCAAGGGTAAGCAAGTGATGATTGTGACCAATACAACGGTTGCACCTTTGTATTTAGAACATTATGTGACTGCAATTGAAGCTTTAGGGAAAACAGTTGCAACATGCATTTTGCCTGATGGTGAAAAATATAAAAATATTGAACATTTAAATTTGATTTTTGACGCTTTATTGGAAGCCGGATTTAACCGAGATGCTACCGTTCTGGCACTGGGGGGTGGCGTGATTGGCGATATGGCTGGTTTTGCCTCTGCCTGTTTCCAACGCGGCGTATATTTCATTCAGGTTCCGACCACGCTTCTGTCGCAAGTGGATTCAAGTGTGGGAGGAAAAACCGGTATTAATCATCCATTAGGTAAGAACATGATTGGTGCTTTCCAGCAGCCACAAGTGGTGTTGGCCGATATGGCGCAATTAAGCACTTTGCCTGATCGAGAACTGTCAGCGGGTCTGGCAGAAGTGATTAAATATGCCTTGTTGGGTGATCTGGATTTTTTGCTTTGGCTCGAAGAAAATATGGATGGCCTGGTCGGGCGTGATTCGGCATTACTGGCTGAAGCAGTTTACCGTTCATGTGTACATAAGGCGCGTATCGTTGCGAATGATGAAAAAGAGCAAGGCGAACGTGCTTTGCTTAACTTGGGACATACTTTTGGTCATGCTATCGAGTCTTACTTAGGATATGGCGTTTGGTTACACGGTGAAGCGGTCGCAACGGGTATGGTGATGGCTGCGGATTTGTCGCAACGCATGGGCTGGATTTCAGCGGAAGATTTAGAACGTACAAAAAAAATCATTCAACGTGCCCATTTACCCGTAAAATGCCCAGCTATTCCACTTGATGAATTCCTCGCATATATGACACATGATAAAAAAGTGCTGAATGGACAGTTACGTCTGGTTCTAATGAAATCTTTAGGACAGGCTGTAATTAGCAAAGAATTCGATGTGGAATTGATGAAACAAGCGATTTTAGCGAATCAAGAGAAGGCATAAGTCATGGCAACCCTCCGTACACAATGGCAACGTATTCAAAACTATATCTGGCTGGTGTGTGGGTTGGTGTGCCTGTTTGCAGCACTTATTTTTTGGGCAATTACCGATAGTGATGCTTTGGTAGAAGTAGAAAAATCTGCTGAAACTGAATCTGAATTACAAATTCAACCGGAAAAAGTTGCTGCAACCAGCCTTCTTGGCGCACTTCAAGAAGAAGTACGTCCTTTGGAAATGACCACACGTGTGGTCAATACGGGAAGCTATGAACCCGAATTTCGTGGCAGTAAATTTATCAGTGATAATAAAAACGCCACCACGATTGAACTGTTTCGAGCAAGCAAAGATGATGTGATTCGAAGTTTTCTAAAAAAACAGTCTGATCGTAAGAATTTTTTCTACATTCGCTTAAGTGGCGAAAATCAAATTGAACAATATGTTCTGCTTTATGGGATCTATCGAAATAGCGATCAGGCAAAACAGGCCCTTCAACAATTGCCGTTCCAGTTTCCCAAGTCTATTCAAGCTCAAGTTCAGAATATTGAAGATTATGCTGCCTTGGTCAATGATATGGGCGCAGATGAAATGGGCTCGAATAGCAAACTATATGCAGTCAATTTGAAGTCTGCACCATTGCCTCGCATTGATGAAAGTCTATTGGTCGTACCTAAACCCAAACCGACTGTACCCGTGGTTGACCCTAAAGCAACAACTACTACAACTGTTACGCGTCGTGATGAAGAAGGAAATGTGGTTGATGTTCAGCAGTCACATTCCTCAGTTGAACCTGCGCCGAAAAGAAATGGCAATAAAGCAGCAGAAACTGAAATTAGCGATCCATTTAATTAGAAATAGAGTTCTAAAATAGAGCAAATTAAGCTATAAAAATAATTGAATGCACAAAAATAGTGCGAAAAATGCTGCCAAAAAAATAAGCTAACTGAGATGAAGCTTTAATGTTTCTATATTTAAAACATTTAGCTTTATCCTTTCTTAATTGGCATCATTTTTGCTTTATTGGTGCATGAATTGAGTTATTGTCCCTATTTTGGCGCGAAAAGATTCAAAGATTGTGCGAAGTTGCTGAATTTGCCTGCTTTAAAAAAGTGCGTAACATCAGTAAAACATTTTTGTAATTGATCCATGCATAGAAGATGAAATGCGATTATCTTAAGTATGTGAAGAAAATGATTCTGCCCAGTCTTGATCTGCGTGTGAGTAAATTGGACTAAATCGCAAAGAAGATATTTGATTGTTAGATGCCCGCTTTATGGGCCATGTTGAAAGAAGGGTACGCTATGCACATGCCATCGCCTAATACTGTAGCTCCCGCTCAAGGTTTATACCAACCGGATGAGTTTAAAGATAACTGTGGTTTCGGTTTAATTGCCCATATGCAGGGTGATGCAAGCCATGATCTGGTCAAGACCGCGATTCATAGCTTAAGTTGTATGACCCACCGTGGTGGTATTGCCGCAGATGGCAAGACAGGTGATGGTTGTGGTTTATTGCTGGCTATGCCGAAAGCATTTTTCCGTGAAGAAGCAAAAAAACTCAGTGATATCACTTTAAGTGAAGTCTTTGCAGTCGGTACGGTATTTTTAAATCTAGATCCTGCAATTGCTGCGCATTCAAAACAGGTTTTAGCCAAAGAAATCGAATCTGAAGGCTTAAAAGTTCTTGCTTGGCGTGTGATCCCAACCAATGTCGATGCTTTGGGTGAAATTGCACTTCAATCGATGCCGGCATTTGAACAGATTATTGTCAATTGCCCAATGGGTGTGACTGAAGTTGAATTCAACCGTAAATTATTCCTGGCACGTCGTCGTGCGGAACAATTACTGAGCAATGATTCTTCATTCTATGTCACAACATTGTGTTCAACAGTCATCACCTATAAAGGTTTGATGATGCCTGAAGCAATCGCAGACTTTTATACCGATTTAGCAGATCCACGTTTGGAATCACACATTGTGGTCTTCCATCAGCGTTTCTCGACCAATACATTACCGCGTTGGCCTTTAGCGCAGCCGTTCCGTTATCTTGCACACAATGGTGAAATCAATACCATTACTGCAAACCGAAACTGGGCAATGGCGCGTTTGCCAAAATTTGAAAACCCATTACTTCCAGGTTTAACTGAACTCAATCCAATCGTGAACCGTACCGGTTCGGATTCTTCAAGCCTGGACAATATGCTTGAAATCTTGGTCGGTGGTGGTATGGACCTGTTCCGTGCGCTACGTATGCTGGTTCCCCCTGCTTGGCAAAATGTTGAAACTTTAGATGCCGATCTTCGTGCATTTTACGAGTTTAACTCTAAGCACATGGAAGCCTGGGATGGTCCTGCAGGCCTGGTAATTCAGGATGGACGTCATGCCATCTGTATGCTGGATCGTAACGGTTTGCGTCCTGCACGTTGGGTAATCACTAAAAATGGTTATATCACTCTTGCATCAGAAATTGGTGTTTGGGGCTATCAACCTGAAGATGTGATTTCTAAAGGTCGTGTGGGTCCAGGTCAAATTTTGGTGATTGATACGCTCACTGGTAAATTGCTTGATACTCAAGATGTCAGCAACCATTTGAAAAAAATGCGCCCTTACCGTGAATGGTTACGTGAAAATTCAATTCGTCTACAAGGTAGTCCAGAACTTGAAGAATATTTATGTGATCAAGGCTTAAAAGGCGATGCGCTCAAAGCCTCACAAAAAATGTTCATGGTGACCTTTGAAGAACGTGATCAATTACTTCGTCCAATCGCGGAAAGCGGTCAGGAAGCAGTCGGCTCCATGGGTGATGATACGCCAATGGCCGTATTGTCCCGTCAGGTTCGTCATGTGTCGGATTATTTCCGTCAACAGTTCGCTCAGGTAACTAACCCACCGATTGATCCATTACGTGAATCGATCGTGATGTCTCTAGAGACATGTTTGGGTCGTGAGCAAAACGTATTTGAACAAAGTCCTGAACATGCAGATCGCCTGATCATTTCAAGCCCGGTATTGTCAAACTCAAAAATGCACCAAATGCGTACTTTGGGTCGTAAAGGCTACGAAATTGCCGACATCGACTTGAACTATGTGGCAAGCGAAGGTTCGCAGGCGGCGATTGCGCGTATCTGTGAGGAAGCGGCTCAAGCGATTCGTGATGGCAAAACTTTACTGGTGCTGTCAGACAAGAAAATTCGTGAAGGTTATTTACCCGCCAATGCCTTGATGGCGACAGGTGCGGTGCATCATCACTTGATTCAAGCCGGTTTACGTACCGATGCAAACATCATTGTAGAAACCGCTTTGGCGCGCGATGCACATCAATTTGCCGTGATTCTGGGCTTTGGTGCCACTGCGATTTATCCATACCTAGCTTATGACGTGATCAATGACTTGATCGCGAAAGGCGAGTTGTTGGGTGACCCAATTCATGCCCAAGCGAATTTCCGTAAAGGCATTGAGAAAGGCCTGCTTAAAGTGCTTTCTAAAATGGGTATCTCAACTGTTGCGTCTTATCGTGGTGGTCAGTTATTCGAAGCCGTAGGTTTGTCCAATGAAGTGGTTGATAAATGCTTCACTGGCGTGCCAAGCCGTATTCAAGGGGCAACATTTGCTGACCTTGAAAATGATCTTAAAAAATTGGCTGAAAATGCGTGGAAAGCCCGTAAGCCGATTGATCAGGGTGGTTTGCTGAAATTCGTATTCGACAAGGAATATCACGCATTTAACCCAGACGTGATCAATTCTCTACATAAAGCAGTACGCTCAGGGGATTATGCTGACTTTAAAGAATATGCAGAATTGGTCAATAACCGTCCGATTACCACGATTCGTGATTTATTCAAACTGAAAACAGACAATTCAATTGCGCTCGACCAAGTGGAATCGGTGGAAGAAATCTTGCCACGTTTCGACTCTGCAGGCATGTCTTTAGGTGCATTGTCACCGGAAGCGCATGAAGCGATTGCAATTGCCATGAACACCATTGGTGGTCGTTCAAACTCGGGTGAGGGCGGTGAAGATCCTGCACGTTATGGCACCATCCGTAACTCGAAAATCAAACAGATTGCATCAGGTCGTTTCGGTGTAACACCAGCATATTTAACGTCTGCTGAAGTGTTGCAGATTAAAGTGGCGCAAGGTGCGAAACCGGGTGAAGGCGGTCAGTTACCGGGTGGTAAAGTGAATGGCTTAATTGCACGTTTACGTTACTCCGTTCCGGGTGTCACTCTGATTTCACCACCACCGCACCATGACATCTACTCAATTGAAGATTTGTCACAATTGATCTTTGACTTAAAACAAGTCAATCCTCAAGCAATGGTGTCAGTAAAACTGGTTTCTGAACCGGGTGTAGGGACAATTGCGGCAGGTGTAGCAAAAGCATATGCCGATTTCATTACCATTTCTGGTTATGACGGTGGTACTGCGGCTTCTCCACTTTCCTCAATTCACCATGCAGGTTCGCCATGGGAGCTGGGTCTGGCTGAGGCGCATCAAGCCCTTCGTGTAAACGACCTTCGTGGCAAAGTGCGTGTACAAACCGATGGTGGTTTGAAAACAGGTTTAGATGTGGTTAAAGCAGCGATTCTGGGTGCAGAAAGCTTCGGCTTTGGTTCTACGCCAATGATTGCACTCGGTTGTAAATACCTGCGTATTTGCCACTTGAACAACTGTGCAACCGGTGTAGCAACTCAGCAAGACCATTTACGTCAAGAGCATTATATTGGCGAGCCAGAAATGCTAATTAATTTCTTCCACTTTATTGCAGAAGAAACCCGTGAATGGTTAGCGGCTTTAGGCATTTCGAGCTTGAAAGACTTGATTGGCCGTACAGATTTGCTTGAAGTCTTACCGGGCGATACAGATAAACATGCTCATTTAGATTTAAGCGCCTTGTTAACCTCACATCCTTCTGCTGAAGGTAAAGCGCAATATTGCCAAGTTCAAGGTAATACACCATTTGATAAAGGCTTGCTTGCAGAGAGAATGGTTGATGAGATGCTTCCGACTATTGAAGCAGGTAATAGTGGTGAGTTTAACTACAATGTGGTGAACTGTGACCGTTCAATTGGTGCACGTATTTCAGGTGAAATTGCGCGCCGTTATGGCAACCTGGGGATGGAAACACATCCTGTTGTCATGAATCTGAAAGGAACCGCAGGTCAGTCACTCGGTGTTTGGAACGCTGGCGGTTTGCATATCAAGCTTGAAGGTGATGCCAACGATTACGTCGGTAAAGGTATGGCAGGTGGCCGTATCTCGATCTTCCCGCCAAAAGGTTCGCCATTCCAGACGCAAAATACCGCAATCATCGGTAACACATGCTTGTATGGTGCAACTGGCGGTAAAATCTTTGCTGCAGGTACTGCAGGCGAACGTTTCGCAGTGCGTAACTCGGGTGCATTTGCCGTAATTGAAGGTGCGGGCGATCACTGCTGTGAATATATGACTGGTGGTATTGTGACTGTACTGGGTAAAGTCGGTCATAACTTCGGTGCAGGTATGACAGGTGGTTTTGCTTATGTACTTGACCTTGATAATGACTTCGTTGACCACTATAACCATGAGTTGATCGAGTTAAACCGTATCTCTACAGAAGCGATGGAAGAACACCAAGAGTTCTTGTGCCGCATCTTGGATGAACATATTGCTGAGACAGGTAGTGCTTGGGCGTACAAGATCCGCAACGAGTTTGATTTTTACAGCCGTAAATTCTGGCTTGTAAAACCAAAAGCTGCTAATTTGCAAACGCTTTTGAAAACGACTAAAGCTGATCCACAATAATTCCACGACGAACCGATTTGATAGGCAGGTGTAGCGGATAAATAAACCGACTGCACCTACCCACGGAGAGAGACATGGCAGAGCGCCTAAACAATGACTTTCAATTCCTGGATGTAGCACGCCAAGATCCAGAGAAAAAAGATCTAACTGTCCGCAAAGCAGAGTTTGTGGAAATTTATAAACCTTTTACAGCGGAAATTGCGAGTAATCAATCGCACCGTTGTTTAGGCTGTGGTAATCCGTATTGTGAATGGAAATGTCCGGTACATAATTACATTCCAAACTGGTTAAAACTAATTGCTGAAGGTCGTATTTTTCAGGCAGCTGAACTTTGTCATCAAACCAATACATTGCCTGAAGTGTGTGGTCGTGTATGCCCGCAAGACCGTTTATGTGAAGGTGCTTGTACCCTCAATGACGGTTTTGGTGCAGTTACTATTGGTAATGCTGAAAAATATATCAATGATACCGCTTTTGCTTTGGGCTGGCGTCCAGATATGTCCAATGTAAAATGGACGAATAAAAAAGTCGCGATTATTGGTGCAGGTCCTGCCGGTTTAGGCTGTGCAGACATTTTGGTGCGTAACGGTGTTAAACCGGTTGTATTTGATAAACGTCCTGAAATTGGCGGTTTGCTAACGTTCGGTATTCCAGAATTCAAAATGGAAAAAGACGTTATGAAACGCCGCCGTGAAATTTTCGCGGGTATGGGTGTTGAATTCCGTTTAAATACTGAAATTGGTACAGATATTACCATCGAGCAACTTCTTGCCGATTACGATGCCGTGTTCATGGGTATGGGAACATACACCTACATGAAAGGTGGTTTCGCGGGTGAAGATCTTGATGGTGTGTATGACGCGCTTGATTTCTTGATTGCCAACGTGAACCGTACCCAAGGTTGGGAAAAAGACGTTGCTGAATACATCAGCGTTGAAGGTAAAAAGGTGATTGTACTGGGCGGTGGCGACACTGCGATGGACTGTAACCGTACTTCAATTCGTCAAGGCGCTGAATCAGTAGTCTGTGCTTACCGCCGTGATGAAGAAAATATGCCGGGTTCTCGCCGCGAAGTGAAAAACGCACGCGAAGAAGGTGTGGACTTCATGTTCAACCGTCAGCCCATTGAAATTGTCGGTGAAAATGGTAAAGTGACTGGCGTTAAAGTGGTCACTACCCAATTAGGCGAACCTGATAGCCGTGGCCGTCGTAGTCCAGAACCAGTTCCGGGTTCAGAAGAAGTTTTAGCTGCCGATGCAGTACTTTTAGCTTTCGGTTTCCGTGCCAGCCCTGCAGACTGGTTTGCGGGTGCAAACATTGGTCTGGACGGTTCAGGTCGTGTGGTTGCTGCTGAAAAACAGCAATACCGCTTCCAGACTTCTAACCCGAAAATTTTTGCCGGCGGTGATATGGTTCGTGGTTCTGACCTGGTTGTGACCGCAATCTGGGAAGGTCGTGAAGCCGCTGAAGGTATCCTGGATTACTTGGATATATAAGCAGGATATTTCATCTGATTAAGCTTTAAATGAATTTTAAAAACCCACTTCGGTGGGTTTTTATTTTGAGAAAATGAGAAAATGAGAAAATGAAAAAGTAGTAAATGTAATGTAGATTCTCGCCCTTTGGGAGAGAGTTGGAGAGATGGAACGAATCTAAAAAGTGGCTTGTGAGAATCTGAAAACACATCGGATGAAGAAGAGGAAGCGTTTTACAAGAATAAACTTTTGAACCTTTTCGCTAATTCAACAAGCGCTTTTGCCATATCTGCTTTAAAAAATGCTGTCCATACTGATGTCATTGTCCGATCAAATTTTCAGGATTAACAACATGACACAAGTGGCGACAGAAAAATCATATCTAAATCGTCCCAAAGCGATCGGGATTACAGTCAGAAAACTACAATTTAACCCAAAGGCCATTCGCCGGCATTATTTCGCCAATTCTCCAGTAATGTCACATATGCTCACAGCACTTTCTTCGACATTTCCCATTGGGGAGCAATTCTTTGTGCATAGCGTTCGTAATGTGCGTGATAAAGTCAAAGATGAAAAGTTGCAGGCACAGATCACGGCTTTTATTGGACAGGAAGCGATGCATTCCAAAGCGCATGCCGAATTCAACGATGCATGGCGAAGTGATGATTATCATTTAGACCGGTTTCAGGCTTGGCTTGCACGTAAAAATGAGTATGTTAAAAATCTGCATCCTAAAATTCAACTGGCCATTACCTGTGCTTTTGAGCATTTCACTGCCTTGCTTGGTGGATATATTCTTCGGCATCCGGAAGTTTTAGCCACTTTAGATGATGATGCCGTAAAGCTTTGGGTTTGGCATGCCATTGAAGAAATTGAACACCGCACAGTGGCTTTTGATGTGTATCAAGCCGTATATGGCGATGATAAAATTCGATGTATGATCATGCGAAGTGTCACCACAGGTTTTGCCAGCCTCACTTTTTATTCTGCAACGCGGTTGTTTCTACAAGACAAAGCTAAAAGTTTACCTAAAGTGGGCGGCAATGTTTTTGGTCTTTACTTGCTCGGCAAGATGTTTATCCAGCTTTTGCCAGAATACTTGTCTTACTTTAAAGCTGATTTTCATCCTTCAGATATTGATTACACTAAAATTGTGAATTATTGGAAAGAGCGCTTGGCAGAAGATTATCAGCTGGAAAGTTTTCAACATGAATTAAAGCCAGTTTAACTCGGTTCATGAATGAAATAAAAAAGGCGAACATCTCTATTTGCCTTTTTTTATGCAAGCTCTGAAGTACTGAAATTAAACAGAACTAGGCTTAAATATGTTTACAATAAAAATATTCAAACAAATACAAAGAAATATAGAGGATATAGATATATGAATGTAATGAAAAAAAGTTTAGTTACTATGGCTCTTGTCAGTACTTTAACGTTATCGGGTTGTGGCTATAACACGTTACAAGTCAAAGATGAGGCGGTGACAGCATCTTGGTCTGAAGTACAAAACCAATATCAACGCCGTGCAGACCTTGTACCTAACTTGGTCAATGTGGTGAAAGGCTATGCCAAACATGAAGAGCAAGTGCTGACAGAAGTCACTCAAGCCCGTGCCAATGTTGCAGGCCTAAAAGTAGATAAAGAAGTTCTGGAAGATCCTGTCTTATTCCAGAGATATCAAGAAGCACAGGCGCAGATGACCAGTGCATTATCACGTTTAATTGCGGTGTCTGAAAATTATCCTGACTTAAAAGCCAATGAACAATTCCGTGATTTACAAGTCCAACTCGAAGGCACTGAAAACCGGATTGCAGTTGCGCGTAATCGTTATATTACCACCGTTCAAGACTTCAACTCCTATTCGCGCCAGTTCCCACAAGTCATGACGGCTAAAGTCATTGGCATGGATACCAAGCCGAACTTTAGTGCAGAGCAAAGTGCACAAAACGCACCTAAAGTATCTTTCGACTAAATCATTAATTGCTGAATAAGGATTGCCGATGTCTGATTCTTATAAACAATACATTTCACCCATAAGGAGATTAGTGGCAGTTTTCTTACTGAGCTTTAGTGCGCTGATGTGTTCACTTAGCTGGAGTGAAGTTGCAACTGCTACAGATGATAGTACTGATGCTGTAGTAGTCGGTAAAATTATTCAGGATCAACAGCAGACCTCTCAGAATCAAACAGCCAGCAAAGAGAATACTGAAACCACGGTTCAATCACCGTCAGTTGCCAATGATATGGCAGAGGATGAATCCATTCGTGGACTGCCCACGCTAAATGCGCCCGTTGTGGATCAGGCAAACTTATTAACAGAAAGTCAGAAACAGGAAATTAGCCAACGGATTTTAGCGCTACATGAACAAGGCAAGGCACAAATTGGTGTGGTAATTGTTCCAAGCACAGGGCAAGAAGATATTTTCGACTTTGCCATGCGAGTTGCGGAAAAATGGCAATTGGGTTCAGCAAAACAGGATAATGGTTTGTTGATGGCGATTGCTGTGAATGATCGTCGTATCCAAATTCTGACAGGTTATGGTTTGGAAGGTGTGATACCGGATATTGTGGCAAGTCGGATTATTCGAAATCAGATCACGCCTTATTTTAAACAAGCTCAATATGCACAGGGGATTGATGCGGGTTTGGTTGAAATAGAACGTATTTTAAATATGGATCCCGAGGTAGCGCAGAAGGCAGCTGAAGAACTTAAAGAACGCCAACAACAAGCTTTGCATGAACAGCAAGCCAAAGAGAAAACTTTTAGTACTGCATTATTTATTTTGATTGCGGGGATTATCGGTTCCTTTATTTTTGGCAAGGGTTTAAGTGCATCGACTGCAGCGGTGGCTGGAACAGTCGCTGGATTAGTGAATGGTGCAGGATTAGTCACCAGTTTATTGATTGGCGGTGGGATTTTCTTTTTACTGATTACCGCTATTGCACAAACCATATTCCATCTGTTTTTGGCTTCTGGTGGGGGGCGCGGAGGTCGAGGCGGAGGCGGCGGCTTTGGGGGTGGGGGCGGATTTAGTGGCGGCGGTGGCGGCTTTGGCGGTGGAGGGGCATCAGGCTCATGGTAGTAAAAACAGAAACGACAGAGATTGTTACGCAACCTAAAATAGAAGAAGTAAACCAACCAAGCTTTAAGCGCTGGTTAAAGCATTTTCTCTATATGCCTGCGGCTAAACGTTATTTTTCCAAGCAGGATCAACATGTAATTGCCCAAGCTGTTACTGAGGCAGAGCATGGGCATGTGGGTGAAATTCAGGTCGTGATTGAAGGTTGCATTCCAGCTAATCAAGCTTATAACCAAAATACACGTATCCGTGCACAACAACTTTTTGCTGAACTGGGTGTATGGGATACTGAATATAATAGTGGTGTACTTTTATATTTAAATTTGTGTGAACGAAAAGTAGAAATTGTGATTGATCGGGGAATAAGGAAAGCAACGGAACAAGTCGTTTGGGATGAAATTTGTCAAAGAATGATTAAGCAACTTTCACGACACCAATATCGAGATGCTGTGATGACAGGTGTATTAAGCATAGGCGAAGTATTAAATGAGTTTTATGCGCACTCAACAACGGATCAGTATAATGAATTAAGTAATAAGCCAATCATATTGGGCTAGGAAATGGTAGCTAAGTGACAAAAAATGTCATTTTTTTACTAAAAAAAACATTAAAACTACGTTGTAACAATTTTATTTTTACAAACTGCTGTTTTTTCTGTAAATTTTATTATAATCATTTTTGGCACAGTTTGTGCTAACTATAAATTAAGCTAAATTAGCTTTACAAAGCTTATAAATAAACAAAAAACATTTGTGGAGAATGTTATGAATGCTCAAAAAGGTTTTACTCTAATTGATACTCCATAAGTGTCCATATAAAATGAACAATCCATAAGTAAGTCAATATGGACATAAAAATAATAAATTTGATATGAAGAATACATATTATCTTTTTCTACTTTTTTCACTCTCTGCTTTTACTCATGCTCAAAAACTAGATTTAATTCAATATTCAGATATTTCATCAATTCCTCAAATTGCTTTGAATCCAAAAATCCAAACAGAACTTCAAACATTGTTAAAGCATGATTATCTAAAATTTCAATCTAATTTCGATAATTACTCAGCGCCCTATTTACTAAAAACAGATGAGGCTCTGTATTATGAAGGTCGGTCTGGAAGCAGTTCAGATGCTTCATCAGCGATTGTTTTTAAAGATGGGCGATTGTTTGCTGCAATTTATTTTGCCAAAACCAAGACGTTAAAATACTTTAGCAATGATGCAAGTTGCTCAAAACAGTTACATCCTGCGATTCAAGTCTTTGCTCAGCAGCGTGAAATTTAAAGTATTGAGTATGTGACAGCAAGAGTGGAAAGCGCTTTAAAATATCATCTTGGTTTAGCTGCTCAATGTGAGGCTTACTATAGAAAAACTAAAGAAAGGAAACTCAAGCTTTTTGAACATCTAAACTAAGATGAAAAATCTATAATGGCTCAATGGAAAGGTAAGTGAGCCGTATAAAATAAATGGGGAATATTTTTCCTTCAATGAGCTTAGTCGGACGCTTGTCGAAGCCATTGTGTGACAATATACTCCTATGGACTAACTTATACTCAACTTGCACAAATTATGTTGCGTAACGTATGTAACAACTTGAAATTGTTAAAAAATAGGATAACTAAAAATGCAACCGACTGAATTAAAAAAATTACCAGACTGGTTATTAGAACAGTTACCCCAAATGACTGAACGAGCAATTTTATCACTGCGAGATACGAAACTTGTCGTCACTTACCCCGATCGTATGGAAGCAATTCACGAAAGCTAAAAGACGTACAACACCAGATCCATCATGTCAAACCGACAGATTTACAGATTCTACCAGAGGTTTATCAATATTTTGGTGAGGATAAAGAAAATGGTTGCCTATTTTTTAAAACCTCTGAGCATCTTTCTAGTAATTTGTTTTCCTATACCGATCAAAATAAATTTGAGCATTTACAATCTGCTTTACAGACTGCCTTTGAAAATGAGCAAGCATATCTCGCAAATCCAACGGACTTTTTAACTGCCTATCATTTTATTGATACACACCCAGCTTTTTGGACGGTTACTGGCGATGTACCATCATGGCACTGGAATACATGGGGGCATTGCCAAAATGTTTATCACGGTGCATATAATGATGAAGATGATGGGAAATTAGTGATTTATTTAGAGACTGGCTCACATCTCAATAAAGTAGAAGATGGTGGTAAATTATACCAAGAGCATTATCATGATTATCGTTTAGATGTTTGGGCAGATACGTTTGAACAGGCGTTTATCAAGTTGGCCGCAATGGTGTATAAGTTTTTTGACCATCAAGGTGTTGAGCGTCCAGATGTGCCACATATAAAACCAGCATGGGTTCTGGAGCTTGATGAACGAATTGCAGAATTTAAAAAATGGAAAGATGAGGAGCTGTGAGTATTCACTATAGGGGGGACGTCCACGAGTTGTTAAAGTATGTCGTTTAAAACTTCTGCCAATGTTTGACCATTGTTACGATTGATCAATCTGGCAGACATGCCAAATGTTGTTGGCCCTGTAAAATCTGCAAGTGCTGTATCCCCAATAAATAAAACTTCTGAAGCTTGGCAATCTACTTGGTCAATGAGTGATTGATAGATTTTCGGCTCAGGTTTAATTGCAGCAACTTCATAACTCCAAGCATAAGCATCAAGGGGCGGTAATAATGAAGAAACAATTTTTCCATATGGCGTAGCTAAATTTGAGCATAATGCCAATTTAATCCCCAATTTCTTTAATTCTTCCAAAGTTGATAAGGTATCTTCATACAGTGTAATAGAGCGTAACTCTTCATCTAAATCATGCTCAAGTTCTTGCAGAAATTGGTCTGGAATATTTACTGCTAATCGCTTTGCAAGCTCTGCCAAATTTAAATTGTGGGACATAATAAATTTGGCATCATCAGGTTTTGGTTGTCGCCCATTTCCTTTTAGCCATTTCATTAATTTTCTATATGGGGAACGTCTTTCCCCTATTTTTACAAGTGTACCAAACACGTCAAAAGCAATGACCGATGGCTCAATATGACTTGCTTTTATCGATGAATCCATATTTTTACAACCAATTAAATTAAGTTTCACTTTTAATCGAGATTACAATAAGAGGGTCAGTTAAAAATTAAGGGAGATATTTGATATCTCCCTTTGTTTATTTTATTCACTAAAGTTTGCAAACATAATTTTAGGAAAGTTTTTCATAAAGTGACGTCTAACATGATTGAAATCACTAAGATCATGTTGATTTTTTTCAAAATAATTAACCCAGGCCAAAGTTGCATCTTGGTCATTTAAGTTAGGATTAACATTCAGGAATAAAGCTAAATCAAATGTACGGTCAATATTAAACTCTTTGATTAGAGCAACAGCAGTTGAGCGGACTTCTTCTGAAACAAAGAACTTTGGAGAAAAATAGTTATTCATAGCTGAACTCGCATAGAAATTATATAATGATATTTAGAAAGGTTAACTTGTTTCACTATGAAACAAAATAACCTACTATAGGTTAAATTATCATTCTAAAAATTATTTATCAAGTTAAATTAACTTACTGTAGGTTATTATTTTGATTTGAAGGTTGCTATGATTAGATGTAGATTGTCAGCTTTAATGGGTGAACGAAAAATTTTAAAGTTAAGTGAGGTAGCTCAGGCGACCAGTATTAATCGCAATACGCTAACGAGTCTTTACTATGACCGGGCAATACGAATTGAACTTTCGGTTGCTGATACCTTGTGTAAATATTTTGATTGTAATATGCAAGATCTATTTGAATATACTAATGGGGATGAAGAAAGGGATGACACTTAGTAAAATGTCATCCCTTTTTTTAAAGCTGAATAGGATGTTTTAGATACAACTCAGGATCATTCCAAATTGTCTGAATGTATTCTTTTTCTTTGAAATCACGCAATACTCTTGCCCTCATACTTGAGAACTATTATTTAGATCAAACCTTGCCTGTATACTACTTTACCTAAAACTATTATTTCTGACTCGTTCACCGTATTGTCAGGATGAGCTGAATTGTCTTTAGTTATTTCAATCAACCCATTAGCGCTACGGTGTAAACGAACAGCCATTCTTTCACCGTAGAAATATATTAAATAAATTAATCCCGATATAAAGTATTTATCTGACGTATCAACTAAAACTAAATCATCATTAAAAAGGGTTTCCTGCATTGCATCCCCCTTAATCTTAAAAACGCTTAGTATATCTACCTCATTTAAGTGATTTTTAGTGCAAAATGATTTAGAGAGGATAATTTTATCTCCATCATTATTGCTAAAAGATATAACCTGATCGCCATCTAAATCATTTATATCAAGAGAACAAAGATCACTTTTACTGAAAATCTGATCACTTATATCAAGCGCTTTTAAGATTTTCATATATGTAGCTTGACGTGGTTTTGCGGTACCAACTTCATAATCAGAAATTTGTTTTCTTGAAATACCAACTATATTAGCCAATCCTTGTTGAGATAGCCCTCGCTGTGATCGAAAAAACCTTAAACGCTCAGAGAAATCAGCAACCATAAAAAATCCTTGACAGTTATCAAAACCTATCATAAATTATCAATTGCTATCTTGATGGTTATGAAAGGAGTTACCATGTACACATGTTCTTATGATGACGAATTAGCAAATATTGTCAAGGCTGCTGCAAAACGCGAAAACCGCACATATCGCGGTCAATTCAACCACTATTTAAAATTGATTCTTCAACACGAAGGTCTTTTAGAAAATCCAGACAATAAAAAAGCAGATTGCACTCGCCAAAGTAACCAATCTGCCCACGTTCAACCCTAACCAAAGGAATCGAAACCATGACAAGTCTAACTCAAATCGCAGTAACTTTCTATAATGCTGAATTATATGTTGTTAAGCATGAAGGGCAACCCTACACCCTAATGCAAACTATTGTTGAAGGCATGGCCTTGGATTGGAAAAGTCAATTCGTCAAACTAAAACAGTCTTTTGCACAAGGTATGGTGGAAATCCCCATACCTACAATATGTCACTTACATTTAATGGCCGTACTGGAAAGCCACAAGTGTCATTTATTTCAAACAATTCTTGAATACTGGATAGCGAAAATATTGCAGGAATCATTGGTGATCCATCTGGACCTAAGAAAGAGCTTCTATCTGAAATTATTCAAGCAGCAGCTAAACGCTTAACCAAATAATTTCACCACTTATTCCGTTTTATGGAGTATCTATGAACTATTAAATTCCACTATATATTCCGTAGAGCAATGATTTTCATTTGGCAAAAAGTATAAAAGCCCATGTTGGTCGCATGAGCTCTTATAGATTGTCTTGATTGTTGTCCAGACAATCCCATTTTGATGAATAGGGGCATTTTTGTCAATCCTATCTCAAGTCGCTTTTTGCCTGTTTTTAATAAACAGGAGGCTCAAATGAGCACTAAACTTAAAAATGGTCAGTCACGTTATCAGTCTAAAGCCAAAGTCGTGACCATCAAAAAATTTCAGTTATTGACGTTGGTTAAGGCAACCCGTTGTTTAAATGATGCAGAGTTCGCAAAATATGGTGACGCTTACTTCGAATTCCCCATGATTATTCAGGGAGATGGTAGCCCTTCAGAAATTTTTAATCTGTACTTGCTGAAAAAATTACAGCAAACAATACAGTATGATTTTAAAACATTTACATCTATTGCTCATCAGCTTGTTGATTTTCAGCGCTTTTTGGAAGATGAACAGCTGGACTGTTTGAAATTTCATAAACTAAAACAGTTGAATGCGATTTTTAAATATCGTACTCGTCTTATAGACCAGACGAATGCAGGTTTAATTTCAGCCAGTTCTGCACGTAGTCGAATTAATGCTGTGGTGAACTTTTACCGATTCCTTGTCACAGAAGATCTGGTTGATCATCAGCGTTATGGCATGCCCTTTCAAGATGTCTACAAATACATTGCAGTGGATAATGAATTTGGCGCACGTAGAAAAATGGCAATCAAATCGCATGATCTTGCGATTCATGTTCCAGCCAAAGCGCCGAATTCTGAGGCGATTGTGGATGGTGGTGAATTAAGCCCACTCACTGTTGAAGAGCAGGCCGTTATATTAAAAGCACTGCAAAAATCATCACGTGAATATCAGTTGATGTTCTATCTTGCATTGTTCACGGGTGCTCGCCTGCAAACAATTTGTACTTTACGAATCAAATATTTACTCAATCGTGAATCTGATAGTCATGGCTTTATCCGTCTGCCTGTTGGAGCTGGGACAGGTATTGATACTAAATTTCAAAAGCCAATGATGCTGCTAATTCCAAATTGGTTGGCACAAGATCTTAAAATTTATATCAATAGTGAGCAAGCACGTAAGCGTAGACGAAAGTCAAACTATGGCGACTCGGATGAAAATTATGTGTTTCTCACCAAGCTTGGCACACCTTTCTACACCAGCAAAGCTGAACAGCAGGAATTGACCGAGAAGATCAAAGCTTCTGACTCATTTGGGACTAGGCTTAAACTCTATGAAGGCGAAGCGGTACGTAGTTATTTAAAAGTCGTGTTATTACCCGAGATTCGCTTGATTGATCCGAAATTTCAAAGTTTTAAATTCCATGATTTACGTGCCAGTTTTGGGATGAATCTACTGGAAAGCCAATTACAGCACCTGCCCGAAGGACATTCGGCTATGACAGCTGTCGAATATGTCCAAGCCAGAATGGGTCATACCAATATTAGTACGACTTTACAGTATTTGAACTATAAATCGCGACTAGAATGGCGCAGTAAAATTCAGCATGAGTATGAATCAAATTTAATGAAGTATGTGATGTCTTCTGTCAATTCAGCAGGAGATTTGTCATGAGCTTCATACGTACCCCATTGTTTGTCCATATCTCCGATATCAACAAACAGATTAATGAATATGAGCGACTTGTTCTCGTCTGCAAAGATAAAACTGCTTCTTTTGGTTTTAAGACATTAGATATTGGAACTCTGTTTTACCGTAAAAGAGTGTCTGACGAGGTTTTGTCGGAACAACAGTTATCTGCATCTTTTGATGAAAAAAGGCGTTATTTTTTACAATGTTTGACCGACTATTTGCTGCAAATGGGTGGAGCAGATTTGTCAAAAGGACTCTTTTACTACACTAGTAAAATGTTTCTAGATTGGGTAGATCAGCAAAAGAAAGTTTTTGATTTATCGAAACAAGATAGTGTGATTGATGCGTATCGTCGTTACAGTAAATATTTAGTTGATCGCACTTTGCTTGCTGACACTGAAGAGGAAAGTTTGGCTGCACATACAGCAAAGCAATATCAACGTAATGCAGCAAAACTAATCGCATATATATTTGACTGTCATGAAATTGATGTTGTTAGTCAAGCGATGCAAGTCCAATCTCAGCGTTATGATGTTCCTGTTTTACCAATTGCGGAAGAAGATCATCAAAAAACTTATGCAACTTTGTTGAATGTCTTTCTTGAAATCCATCGTATTGTGATACAAGAAGCAGATTTTCCTGCACATTTTCAATCTGTGAATGAAGAAGACTTCTGTTTTTACTCGGGCTTTCATCATCAAACTGAAAAACAGCATATCCAGTTTGATATGCAGAGTTATTTAGCCAAATATCCAGTTATTCCAGCTTTTTCCAAAATGCTAGCTGATTTCGATCTTGCTGAGGATAGTAAATATAGAAAGCGCTTACGTGAAAATCGTAATGAAGCTCTGTATAAATTGCAGCAACGTAATGAGAATAAGCGACACATAGAGCGTGAAAGACTTGCTTGCTATGGTCTTTGCATCGGCATGTTGTTATTTATCGCACAAACTGGGGCAAATTTAGACACTGCTCAACAGTTACAACTCGATACGATGGAAATCCTACCCAGTACCCAAGGGCGAAGGTTTTCGGGAACAAAAAGCCGTGCAGGAGGCAAGACAGTATACCCAGAATTTGGGGTGAAATTTGAGCCAGTGTTTAGGAAGATTCTGGAACTTCGTGAATGGTATATTCAAGATGAACCATGTGATTTCATCTTTCCATTACGCAACGAAATTCAACAGTTGGGACCATTCAGCTACGGCAGATTACAATTAATGAAAAAGCTTTTTCAGCGCATTTTCCCAAGAATGGTCTGGATTACACCGCAACAGTGGCGTAAGCATAAAAGCAGTCAATATGTTGAGTTAAGTGATGGTGATCTACTGCTTGAAGCAGAAGTAATGGGTCACTCTCTCGAGACCGCACGGAAAAACTATAGTCGAACTTCATTTCAAGATGCAAGTCAGCAAATTTCTCGATTTTTTAATGAGCTGCGAGAAGTTGCCGTTACAAAAACTCGAACTGTTGAACATATTGCTGTGCAAACTATTGATGTGACTGTAGATACACACTCTTTACCTGTCGGTGCTTGTTCTACAGTAAGCCCACAGCCTGAAAAAGCTATTGGGTTTACTGAACAAGCCCCTGTGCCCAACTGTCGGCAATTTGAGCATTGTTTATTCTGCAAGCACTATGCCGTACATGCCGATGATGAAGATGTACGTAAGCTTTTGTCACTGAAAAGCCTATTGAGTTACGTCAAACAAAAAGCAATGGATTTAATCAAGTGGGAACAAGAGTTCGGGGTTATATTACATCGTATTGATGAAATACTCAAAGAGTTATCAAATAGTTATGAGACTTTAAAAGATCGTATTTTTTCGATTCAGGAAGAAGTTGAAAGTGGTGATTTAGATGCGTATTGGCTGAATCATTTTGAATTGCTAATTGATTTAGGGTGGGTCGCATGAGTTCATTGAATCATTATTTATATGCACGTGGCGTTGCTGAGCAGTTTTTACCTGACGAATACCATCTTGAGAATAATCAGCTGAGTGTTCCCACAAGCTTTATATTATCCCGTATGTCAAATGGCTCAACACTGTCTAAATTTGGCGATGATGTTTGGGACTTTTCACCGTATCTACCGAAGTGTCACTGTAAATTAAATTTTAAGAGCTGGTCGAAACATGCTCGTGAGAATGATTTTATTTTCGGTCAAATTCGTGCAGAAATGAAAAAAATCATTTTTGCCTTACTGTACGTTAAAACAGGCCCATCAATTATTAAAAGTATTGAGCAACGGCATATTGTCTTACGATAGTTTGCTGCCATTGCCTACCGAAATGGTTGTACATTGACACAATTATTTAGTGATGCAGCTTATATTGCGAAAGTACAGGATGCTTATGCTGGCATCAGTTACCAAAAAGCTAATCACATCAAAGCATTTTTAACTGATTGTTTTACTATACAACAGCAGTACCCCTTATTAATTCCAGCATTTAATACATATCAACCAATTAAGCATTTAGCAAAGCTCGCTGCACAAATACGCTTGCAGTCGGGCAAAGTAGGTCCACAGACTAAGTTAATTCCTTCACGTATTTATATTGCCTTAATTAATACTTTAGTGGATAAGTTGAATGAGTTTAATCGGTATGTACCTGCTTTATATCAGTGGTTTCAGCGCATTCAACAAGAGCCTTCTTTTGCGCGTATGCCACGTGAGTTTAAAGATTATAAAAATGCAGTGAGTTTTATGGATGCTCGAGATTTGCTTGGTTTAACAGAACTATTTGAAAATAATCAGATTCAAAAACATGCCAATCTCACCCGTTATATGACGTTGATTCAAGGTATGGCCAAGCTTTGGATTCATCTGTTTACAGGCATGCGGGATAATGAAGTTAATCAACTGTCTTATGACTGCTATCAAACGGTTCAGAGCAATGAGCATTTTGTGCATATGTTAATGGGCTATACTTCCAAGTTACATGGTGGCGGTAATAAGTCTACCTATTGGATCACGTTTGAGGACATTAAATTTGGCGTGAATGCAGCACAAAGTATTGGTGAAATCTATGCCTTATTTAATCCGCATTACGATTTTTCTAATCCTTGTGAATATCCCTTATTTCCAACACGATATTCACAAAAACATCGGCATAAAAATAATCGAAATATTGAAAATGAAACGGATTTTATTTCCAATTTTTCAGGTGCTCCGACTAGAACACAGTCCAATTTTAACGAGTATTTGAACCATATTTCGGCATTACTTGGTGATGAGTTGCGCATCTGTGAAAGTGACTTGGCTGAACTGGAAGCCTTTGATGGTTTCCGCAATTGGCGAGAAGAAAAGGACTGCCAGCTGGGTGAATATTGGAATATCTGTACACATCAATTCAGGCGTTCACTCGCTGTTTATGGAGCACGTTCAGGCATTATTGGATTAGGTGCTTTATCAGTTCAATATAAGCATTTAACAGAAGCAATGACTCTGTATTATCGCAACAATGCGGTGTTTGCCCCCAATATTTTAGCTTCGGATAGCCAAAAGGAATTTATTCAAGAGTTGGAATATCAGCGACTTGTGCATTCTTATACTCAGTTTGAGAATGGTGTAATTAACAGTTCGAGTAAGCTGTTTGGTGGCGCAGGAACGTATTTGCAGTTGCAAAAAGATCGTGAGCAATTACTGAAGGTTTTTCCTAACCGTGATGAAGCCATTAAGCGTATGAAGAAAAGCGAAATTGCCTATAAGCCCAGTCTTTTTGGTGCCTGTACCAACCCAGATTCTTGCGAAAAAATTTCCTTTACTGCTATTACGAGCTGTCTGAGCTGTGCACATGCAGCTTTTGATGCTGACAGTGCTGATAAAATGCAAAAAGCAGTTCAGCGACTACAACGCGTGCGTGACGCACAAGTGCAAGGTAGTTTACTGTACAAACAAATGGACAGCGACATTATGTCTTTAAACAAGACCATTCAAAAAATTAAAACGATCAATATTGAGGTTTAAAACATGAGTGCACTCAATGAATATTATGCTGCTTTAGAGCGTCTAAAAGCCAATAAGCCGACTGTTCTACCGAAAGGTTCTGCGATTAATAATGATACGGTGGCACTGGAAGCAGGGCGTAAACGGGGTTCAATTAAGAAGAGCCGTCATGCTGCGCTTATAGAGGCAATTGAGCTGGCTGCACAGGAAGCAGGGAAAAATGTTCTTTCGACTATACAACAGGTTGAAAAAGCTAAAAATAAGACTAAGGCAGTTAAAAGTGATCATGAGCAGTTAAAAGAAGATTATGGAAAATTGCTGGAAAAAGTTAATTCGCTGTTGTTAGAAAATTTTGAATTAAGACATGGCAAATGATTTTTTAAAGTGAAAAGCCACTAAATCAATGTTTAGTGGCTTTTCTATATATCAAATAAACCCTATTTTAGTAGAAGATCTATTTTAACTTTATATTTTTGATTAAGAGGCAACTACAGGGGGTGCAGTACCTTTTAATGTAGTTACGGTTGGGCATGATTTACTAGCGAATTTAGCATCAATATTTGTTTCACAAACCCAAGCGCCATTTTCACTGCGATACATTTGTACTACTTTCCCACGTACACCAGGGTTACCTTGTTGGAATTGTAAACGAATGATGCCTTCGCCTGCTTTAGGAGTAGCTTTACCAATATCTTCTAAATTCATTTTACCTAAAGTAGATGTATTGATTCCTAGATCTTCCATACGTTCACCACGTACTGCTGGTATTATGTTATCTGGATCTGTATCGTCTGCTTCTTTAGGTTTGGTTGTGCCATCAGGAAATTCACCATATTCCATTACATATTCTTCTAAACCAGTTTTATTTGCTGATAAAGTTGAAACAGCAGCAGCTACATTCGAACGAGCAACATAATTTTGATATTGCGGAATTGCAATAGCAGCCAAAATACCGATAATAGCGACTACAATCATCAACTCGATCAGCGTAAAGCCTTTTTGAGCGTTCATAACATTCTCCACAAATGTTTTTGTTAATTTAATTATAAGCTTTGTAAGCTAGTTTATAGTTTGCACAAACTGTGCCAGAGCATATTATCCAATTATTTCGCATAAAATCAACACATTGTTTAATAGATTAGAGAATGTAAAAAATCATAAAGTAAATCTATGTAACTAAGTGACAAAAAGTGTCAGTTTTATTGCTTTTGTGGGAGCTCAAATTACAAGTTGTCTGTACTTGAAAAGTTAGATTTTTAGTAGGCCGAAAAGTAGACAATTATTACTTGAGTCGTGATTAATTGCGCTAGTTACGAAAGCAATTAAAATCGAATTATGCTGTTCTATGCTGAATGTTTTATACATGGAAAAGAGCTATTAAATGAAACGGCTAAACGATTTCAAAATCACCGATGAGCCCTTCGCCTCGTTATAAAAATTTTTACCTATGCAATTTAGTGGCGATGAAGCGACTCGGCATATTGTGATAGATCATGCAAGACGTGTGATGTGTCAGCATGAGGAAGAAATACAGAAATTGGCTTATAAATGAGTCTGAGTTTTTCCATTTTGTTTTTAGAATTATTTAACTCTTAAAATATTTCACAACTTTCCTGCTTTTATAAAATTTATCCTCTCACACTGAATAAAAGCTTTTTTCAATATGGACAAAATTCAAAATTTTGTCTATTAAAAAGCATGTCCATATGGACAAAATGAATAATGATGTAAAACAAGAAAATTCAATGGTTTGATGCATGTCCATATAAAGTGACTTATGGAATGTATTTTAAGTGGTGTATTAAAAAATTATTTTATAAAAAGTAATAAATTATTAGATGTTGTAATGGTTGCATTAATTATTTCAGGAGTTTTATCTTCAGTTATTTCAATCTATCAATGGCTGGATTTTGCAAAAGGGAGTTTATGGCTGTATGAGGTAAGGAGTACTCGTTTTTCCGCAAATTTAGCACAGCCGAACCATCTTGCAACACTTCTCTTACTTTCTTTATTCTCTTGTTTGTATTTTTTCAATAAACTGAAAATAGTTTATATTTTAATTTTTATACCTTTATTACTATTTTCTTTGGTGCTGACACAATCCAGAGCTGCTTGGCTTGCATTAATTATTATAGTAATTTTAAATATTTTGAAATGGAAGGAAATAACCTCTAGTGTAAAGATAATAATTTTTTCGCTTATTCCTTTATATATGGGAATTGTTAATTTATTAAGTAGAAGTAATCAATCAAATGTTGCTGATAGAGTACATAGTGGATTCGAGCGTTTGGCGATATGGAAAGATTTTTTTTGTGTTTTTCCTCATTTAAATTTTTGGGGAAATGGCTGGAAAAATGTTGAATATTATCAATTCCAATATGGGAATAATTTTTTTGTATATCTTTCATCTTACCATAACTTACTATTAGATTTGCTTGTAATATTTGGAATTATTGGTGGTGTTTTTTTTATTTACATATTTATTAATCTGTTAAGAATATTTTTTAGGATAAAGTCTGAAAGAGATTTCATTGTTTTTTTAATGTTATTTGTTTTAATTAATCATTCTTTATTAGAATTTCCTTTATTTTATAATTACTTTTTATTTGTATTTTGTATTTTGTGTTTTGTATTTTTATTTAAATTCTAAATACTCCTCAAGTAATATTGAATTTAATGTTGGTAATAATTTTTTTTCTATTTTGGTTGTCCCAATTATCATTGCAAGTTTTTTCTATAGTCAGGCTTTCGAAAAAAATAGAGGAAATTATCGTGCAGCTTTTTTAGGCTATTGCGTTGCTGGATTAGAGAAAAATATTTTATTTGATGAATTTAATAATTTAGCATTCATAAATTGCAGGGAAAATATTTCTTTAAATAATATTTCCTATTTTGAAAAAGGATTGCTTCAAAGACCTTCATCAAATAATATTTTAAAATTAATTTATGTTTACCATCAAGTGGGTGAGTATGATAAACGAGATATCCTTCTTCGCCAATACAATGCCAAATATCTCCCTAAATATACCTTATATGAAGTTCTTCAGAAAAAGTTTTTTTAAATAAATTACTTACAGTAGTTTGGTAAGTAAATGCTGCTAATGTCCGAGGAATTACAGGTTCAGTGAAAAGTATCATTATCAGTATTACTTATTGTGAAATTAGAATCTAAGTGTTTGTTAGCTAATTTAGAATAAATATTTGAATTTTTTAAAGTAAATGAGAGATGATAATTATTATTAATAGGAGTAGATACTGTTATCGAGAGGATAAAAATATTCTTGGATTGGCGTAAGCTTAGGTGATCGATTTCCGCTTGAGTAGGACATGCTCCAATTTGGCTATATGTAAGCTTACAAAAGTTTTATACTTTTCTGTATCACCTATAACATTAATAATCTGTGCTTTTGAGACATAATGTAAATAGGAGGGGAGGGCTAAAGCAGCTAAAATAGTAATGATTGCTATAACAATCATTAATTCAACTAATGTAAATCCAGTTTTCATAATTTTATTCGATATTAAATACATATATAATCAAAAAGCATGCCAAATTTATTACATTAAAAATCAATAAATTATATTTATTATTTGTACTATGTTGAAAAGAATGACAATAATTCATGATTTTTGTCACTTTTTAGTAGTTGGTTAGCTTTATATAAATTATTTTTCTAGGGCCTCTCATCAATTAGCTTGAGAGAATCTAGCTTGTCCTCATTATCTTTTCATGACTAAGCGCTATGCATTAAGAAATGATCAATGCGAACACAATAAGGATCTGTTACCGCAAGGTATCCCTTGGCGAGATTTACCAGAACGCTTTAGTGATTTTAGAGCAGTGCACACTCGCTTTAGCTGTTGGACTAAAACAGGTAGGTGGCAGAGGAGTTTTGAAGTGCTGCCACATGATTGTGACAATGAATATGCATGCTGAACTCTACCATTGTGCGTGCTCATCAACACAGTACCGGAAAAAGATCAGGCGATCACGCATTAAAGGTGGCTTAAGCACTAAAATTCATGCCCGTACTGATGCTTTAGGCAATCCAACAGGATTTATCTCACTACCGGGCAGATTCATGACTTAAAAGATGTTGATGTGCTGCTGGACTTACCGTTAAGCCAGACTTGGCTTATGGGTAAAGCTTACAATTCCAAGGATCGGGTTTGATCCTATCCATAAGATCAAGGGTTAGATCGTGATGCCATAAAAAAGTAATGCGATTGACCAGCGTGATTATGACCAGCATCTTTATAAGGCAAGACATCTAATCGAGAACTTTTTTGCCAAACTCAAGCAGTATCGTGGTATTGCTACATACTATGATAAATTGGCTCAAAACTTTCTGTCAGTGATTTACCTTGCTTCAACAAGAATCTGGCTTAATTGATGACACGTCCTAGAAATTTTGGTATACATAAGTTGAAAATTACTGCCATAAAACAACCTTTTCTCTATCATATAGCAAGTTCCTTTTCTTGCTTTAAAATATGAAATTCCTTCTACTCCTCTTAGCCAGTGTATTTATTGCATTGGCCTGGCTTCTCCCCATCCATTACCGACCTTGGGTCACTTATACAGGCGAGCTATTTGCCTTCTTATCTCTTTTTTCATTAGTTGCAATTTATTTAAAAGACAAAATTAAACTGCCTGTATTAAGTTTGCCTTTACTGTTTCTTGCTACTATCCCGCTAATTCAATGCTTGGGTGGTGAATTATTTTTCTTCGATAAAGCTTTGACCAGTACGCTATTTGTCTTTGGATTTTGGCTGAGTATAGTTATCGGCTATAACTTGTCGGTAGAAAAAATAGATCGTGAAGAGGTTTTTACTGGACTAAGCTATGTATTTTTAATGACGGGAACAGCAACAGGTATTATTGCGATCTGCCAATGGACCAATTTAGATGCCTATTTGCCGGGAATGGTCAATATACAAGGCAATAGACGTCCTTTTGCAAACTTTGCTCAGCCTAACAATATGGCGACTTTTCTACTCATGTCATTAATGGCATGTTTATATCTGTATGAAAAGAAAAAAATTCAGACTAAATGGGTCGTAGCATGTGCTTTACCTATCGTTATCGGTGTTGCCTTAAGTCAATCACGAACTTCCTGGGTCGCGTGTTTGTGTATTTTAGTCTATTTGGCTTATCAGCAGTATCGTGGCTTCATTCGCCTTAAATGGTATTGGGCAGTTACATGGTTTATTTTATTTGCGGGACTGATTGTAATATCCCCTGTATTGAGCCAGCTACTTGCACAAGCCACTGATGCACAAATTATACAGAGTAAAGATGTAGTACAGCGCGCAACAGGAGATATGTCTCGCTTAGCCATTTGGAATCAAATGTTACATGCGATTGCAGACCGTCCATGGTTTGGCTATGGCTGGAACCAGACCAGTGTCGCTTATACGCTGGTCAGTGATCATTTCCAAGGTCCAGTATGGGTTCGGAGTGCACATAATTTTATTTTGGATTTTATCCTGTGGAATGGCTTAATTATTGGCATACCATTCTTAGCATATTTTGGCTATTGGGGCTATCAACTGAATAAGCATGTCAATTCGGTTGAGTCTGTGATCGGTATTTTAATGATTGGTGCTGTACTGATTCACTCAATGCTGGAATTTCCGCAATACTATGCGTATTTCTTGTTACCGGTTGGTTTTATTATTGGCCTAGTTCAGTCTCAGCAAGCTAATATTAAAACCATCACACTTTCGCCCAACTATATGCGCGTAGGATATGCGGTTTCTTTAGTATTGCTGATTTTAATTGTCAGAGATTATTCGGTGATGGTGCCCAAACTGAACCAGTCGATGCGTTATGAGCAAACGCCTGAGAAAATCACCAATCAAGATCAAATTTATCTGCTAGAAGAATTTAACCGACGTATTGAGTGGATTCGGATGAATCCGTATAGCAAAGTAAATGCAGAGCAATTAGACGATATTAAGGAGATGGTGCTTAACTATCCGACTAAATACGATCTGATTAAATATGCCAAAGTACTTGCTTTTAATGGCTATGAGCAAGAAGCCAAACATCAACTGTGGTTATTGAAAACATTACGTAAAGTTGATCTGGACTATGCTTCATTGGCCCAACCGGTTTCTGAGAAGTAATATCTAAAACTAAAAAAGCCAGTCAATTGACTGGCTTTTTTATGGAGAGCATTAGATTTGGCTTTGAATATAATTTTCGATCCCGACTTTCTCAACCAAATCAAGTTGAGTCGTGGTCCAGTCCAAATAGTCTTCTTCTTTTTCTAGAATTTCCTGTACAAGATCACGGGTCACATAATCCATTTCCTGCTCAGCTAGACTGACCGCTTTTTGTATCACTTCAATATTTTCGTTTACCTTGCGCACATCACAATTCAGCACTTCAACCGTATGTTGACCGATGTACAACTTGCCCAAATTTTGTAGGTTCGGTAGACCTTCAAGAAATAAAATACGTTCAATAATTTTATCGGCATCTTTCATTTGCTGAATGGATTCTTTATATTCTGCAGAACCAAGCTTCTCAATTCCCCAGTGATTAAACATACGAGAATGCAGGAAATATTGGTTAATGGCAGTCAACTGGTGATACAACACCTGATTTAACTGATTAATCACATCACGATTGCCTTTCATTGTAAGTTCTCCATCAACAATTTCTGCCTTAACCATGTGTCAGGCAATCAAAAAATTATTATTACAATGATCTTAAACAAGAACCGAAATAATGGCGAGTAATTTATTGAACGGAAAATGAAAATCGGAATCAAAAACGATTAAAGGTCAAAGTGCAATACTGTAATAAGAAAACCCGCTTAGAGTCATAAGCGGGGGAGGAAGATGATCTTTCGATCATTAAACTTTGATTATTATGGTTATGGTGTTTAAGCGGCTATCGATATACGGGCAGCGATTTCTGAAAGCTCATCGCTAATGATGGCGCGCGCTTCTGGCGCACAGCGGCCACAACAGGTACCCAAATCAAGCAAGTCGCGAATTTCACGAAAGGTTTCAGCGCCATTTGCTACAGCATCTTTAATATCTTGATCGGTAATACCACGACATAAACAAACGTACATTTTCGACTAGCCACAATAGTGAAATAGGATAAGTAATATTATTGATAATTATTATCGTTTGTCAATGAAATTCATTTGAAATATCATTCTTATTCATTGGGTTTTTGAATAAAAAAATACCACCTGATCGGTGATATTTTAGACGATTTTTTAACTATTTGATTTTATTTGTTAATAATGACCACGCCATCCATTTCGACTAAAGCGTCTTTAGGCAGACTTGCGACACCTAATGCTGCACGTGCAGGGTAGGGTTGTGCAAAGTATTCACCCATAATCTGGTTCACCAGCTGGAAATGCGAAAGATCAGTCAGGAAAATGTTCAGTTTAGCGATATCTGCCAAAGAGCCACCGGCTGCTTCACAGACTGCTTTTAAATTATCAAATACGCGACGAATTTGTGCCTCAATACCTTCAACCAATTCCATACTGTAAGGATCTAAGCCAATTTGACCAGAAAGATACAGTGTATTTTCCACTAAAATCGCTTGAGAATATGTACCAATTGCTGCTGGTGCATTTTCCGTATGGATTACTTGGCGGGACATTGATTTCTCCTTATATCATCTTCATACATCATAGCGTATATCAGTCAAAAAAGTTGCATATGATTGAATTAACTTGCTTTAGATGCTTCTGTAATATTAATCGGTTGGGCTAAACGGGTAATGCGCGGGAAACCAAAATGCATGCGTAAATCACGAATGATTTGCGCAATTTGTTTACGGTTGTGCACCACAATATTCACGTAAGTTTTGCCTTCATGGTTATGCACCATTTCTACACCGGTTTTTTCTTTACGGCATTGGTAGATGAGTTCAGAAATTTGTTCATCATTCATGACCATATCAATGCTTAAATAGGCGGTAAAGCTAATATCATCGGCATCTTCAGAAGCCCAGTGCAAAGGCATAATATTTTCTGGATGCTGGTGCTGTTCATGTAGAAGGTTGTGGCAACGGGCACGATGTACGATTAATCCACGGCGCGATAAGTGTCCCTGAATTGGATCACCGAGAACAGGGTTGCAGCAATGTGCATATTTGACGTCCACACCTTCAGTGCCTTGAATCAGGCGGGTTGAAGATTGGGTTTCTAAACTCTGATCTTGCGCAAACAGATGATTGGCCACCAATTGCGGAAGCAGGTCGCCGACAGCGACTTGTTCAAATAACTGCGCTTTAGATTCGATGTGACGCCATTGCAAGATATCAATCCAGTCGGCTTCTGTTAAATCTTTCATTGAGCGATTAAACAGTTTAAGCGCACGATTCAGTGCTTGCTGGCCGACCAGCTGCTGCTCTTCAATATCTTGATCACGTAAAATATTTTGTAAAGCACGGCGGGCTTTTTGGGTGTTAATAAAACTGAGCCAGTCTGGATTGGGTGTCGCGAGGACATCAGTAATAATTTCAATTACTTGACCGCTAATCAGTGGTGTTGAAAGCGGTTTGGTTTCGCCATTTACTTTTGCACCCACAGCATGGTTGCCTAAAAATAGACTGGCTGAATAAGCGAAATCGACGGCTGTCGCACCTTGAGGCAGTTCATGCAAATTGCCATGTGGGGTATAAACCCAAATTTTTTCCTGATGTAAATAATCTAACAGATCACTAAAGGTGGTTTTGGCACATTCGCCATCTACCAGCACATTTAGGTTCTGCATGGAAGCTTGAATGGCTGAACGGCAGGCTTGAGGCGCATTTTCACCTAAGACCACACCAAAACGGGCAGCCTTACGCATCAGTTCAGTTTGAATGGTCAGTGATAAAGTGGTTTTCTCACCTTTTAAACGCATCATCAGTGATTGATTTCCGCCTGGAAGGGGACGGCGGATATGATCTTCATAATGCAGAATCTGGAAATTTTCCCGCAAGATTTCTGCCAGGCGGTCACAGTCGGCAATGCTTTGTAAAATAATTTCAAAAGCATGGCTATGCGTCAGTTCTTGCAGATTGATATCGTTTTTAACGAAGTGACGCAGTAATTCAATATTGTTATTTTTCTTTTTAATACGACCCGCAATTTGATGCTGCTGCAGCAGTTGGGTCAGATTTTTTTCCCAAATGCTTTGATATTCACAGCGTTTAGGTTTGGTTTGAAATAATGCTTCTTGCACATTATTAAACATATCAAGATCGAGATTTTGATAGCACAGATGTTCCAAGTTATCGGCCATCTCATTCATGCCGACAATACGTGCCATCGGAACAAAAATATCAAAGGTTTCTTGGGCAATACGCCGACGTTTATCAGGACGTAATGAACCCAGTGTGGTCATATTATGATAACGGTCTGCCAATTTAATAATAATGACACGTGGGTCTTGTAGAGTTGCTTGCAGAATTTTACGGAAAGAGGCGGCTTTATTATATTCTTTATCACTGGAATGGCTAAGTTTAGTCACACCATCAACCAGTTCAGCAACGGTACGTCCAAATTTTTCAGTGATGTCTTCTTTATTGAAGTCCGTATCTTCAATGACATCATGTAAAAGCGCAGCCATCAGGGTTTCTGCATCCAGACGCATATGCGAAAGAATGCTACTCACCGCGATAGGGTGCAGGATATAGGGTTCACCACTTTTCCGGGTGATGCCATCATGTGCAATATCGGCATAATCGCAAGCCACAAGCACGCGCTCGACATCGCTTGCACTTAAGTAAGCGTCGATAATGATTTTGAGCTGTTGTCTGGCTTGGCTGACCTGTGGGCCTGGCATATAACACCTTTACTACTTCAGTTTTACAGTTTAAATCGTTAGCCCTTTAATGAAAAACATATTGCATGACTTGTCAAATTTTTCATTTAAAAAAAAGCAAGAAAATACATCGTGAATAACGTATCTTTCTACTTATGTTATAACGGTTATTGAGCAAATATAAAAGTTTTCCAATAAAAAAAGCCTAGTTAAAAACTAGGCTTTCTTAAGATTTCTTTTCTTATTGGAAAGAAAAGCCATCTAAATTCAAGTTGTTTGCAGAAAGTGCAAGGTCAAGACTAGACGTTTGATAGTCTTGATCACGCTGTTTCAAAATATCTTTAGATACATGACCTGCTGCAATTTCACGTAAAGCAACAACGGTCGGTTTGTCGTTATCCCACTCTACAGTTGGTTCGATACCTTGACGTGCCAATTGACGCGCGCGTTTGCTTGCCACTAGTACAAGCTCAAAGCGGTTGTCTACATGGTCTAAACAATCTTCAACGGTTACGCGTGCCATAAGAATTCTCGTTTGAATATTAAATTTGAACAGACTGGGCAGTATAAAAGGCTTTGCCTGTAGACTCAAGTTTTAATCACAATTCAACGGGAGTAATTAATTTTTGAATCAATTCTTGCTGACGACCCGCTTGTTGAGACAGAACCAAACGATTGGCAATAATCACGCATTCCAAGTCATGTAATGCTTTATTAAAGTCATCATTAATAATGACATAGTCAAAGTTTGTATACTGTCGCATATCTTCAACCGCACAACTTAAACGCTGTTCAATCACTTCAACGGAGTCTGTACCACGGTTCGATAAACGCTGACGCAAATCAAACTGGCTTGGCGGTAAAATGAAAATTTGTTTAGATTCCGGGAAAAGTTTACGAACCTGATCTGCACCTTGCCAATCGATTTCAAGTAAAACATCATGACCTTTAGCCAATTGCTGTTTCACTGTGGCTTGCGCTGTGCCGTAATAGTTACCAAAAACTTCGGCATACTCAATAAAACCACCTTGCTCGACCAAAGCAAGAAAATCTTCTTTTTGGGAAAAATGATAATGCACACCTTCGAGTTCACCAGGGCGTTGACCACGAGTAGTGTGAGAGACAGAAACGTGTAAATTATTCACACGCTCAAGTAGGGCTTTAACGAGAGATGTTTTGCCTGTTCCAGATGCAGCAGAAACGACAAACAAGAGACCCGACATGATATTTTTCCTGATATGATAAAATATCTTCTCTATTTTAGAGCAGACAGCCAGCAAACTAAATAGCTGTTCGTAGGTTGTTTGCATTTATTTCAAATTATTCAGTCTAAATTCAAGTGAACATTGAGGGTCTTATGGAAATTGTATTGGCCAATCCACGTGGTTTTTGTGCAGGTGTCGACCGAGCAATTGCGATCGTTAATCGGGCACTTGAATGTTTTAATCCTCCGATTTATGTCCGTCATGAAGTGGTGCACAACAAATTTGTGGTCGATGATTTACGTCAGCGCGGTGCAATTTTTGTCGATGAACTGGATGAAGTACCTGATGATAATATTGTCATTTTTAGCGCACATGGGGTCTCTAAAGCTGTACAAATCGAGGCTGAACGTCGTGGTTTGAAAGTCTTTGATGCAACTTGTCCATTGGTGACCAAGGTGCATATTGAAGTGACTAAATATGCCCGTGAAGGAACTGAAGCCATTTTAATTGGTCATGAAGGTCATCCTGAGGTTGAAGGAACCATGGGGCAATATGACAAAAAAAATGGCGGTGAAATTTATTTGGTCGAAGATGAACAAGATGTGGCAGCTTTAGTCGTCCATAATCCTGAAAAAGTGGCTTTTGTCACGCAAACGACTTTATCCATTGATGATACCGCTAAAGTGATTGACGCACTGCGTACAAAATTTCCTGAAATTCAGGGTCCGCGCAAAGATGATATATGTTATGCCACCCAAAACCGTCAAGATGCAGTGCGTGATTTAGCTCTGCAGTGCGATGTGGTTTTAGTGGTTGGTTCTCCAAATTCATCTAACTCAAATCGTTTACGTGAATTGGCTGAGCGTATGGGGAAACAGGCTTATTTGGTTGATAATGCAGATCAGCTTGATCAAAATTGGTTTAATGAAAATACTAAAATTGGAGTCACTGCAGGCGCGTCGGCACCCGAAATTTTAATTAAACAGGTCATTCAGCGTTTACAGGATTGGGGGGCAAAAGCACCAGAAGAGCTTGCAGGACGTGAAGAAAATATTACTTTTAGTTTACCCAAAGAGTTACGTATTCCTGTAACTCAAGCATAAAGCGTGAATGATTTAACATTCTGAAAATTTTAAAAATTTGACAGATAATTGCTTTTTGGCAGTTATCTGTTTTTTTATGCCTTTTATCCTGTTATGTGTTTAATTTGTAATTAAATTGAGTAGTATCTTTAATAGGGTAAAGTTTTGTTGTCTTTTTGGGGGGGGTATGCAGGAAGCAAAAAAAAATCAAGGATTCACTTTAATTGAGTTAATGATAACGATTGCTGTGTTGGCGATTATTGCAACGATGGCGGTTCCTTCTATGGGTAATATGATTAACCAAAAAAGATTAGATACAAATACGAAAGAGTTAATACAGGTACTTAGCTTAGCTAGAAGCCAAGCAGTATTGCTGAAGACAAATACAACTGTAAGTTTTAATGATAATTTTACTTCAACGTCAACTAATTTTTCATGGGTTCCTACTTACAATAGTATCAAAATAATTGGTATACCTTCAGGATACAACACTGCCCCTAATATCGTTTTTAGTTCAGAGGGAATGATGCTATCTCGAAATTTTGTAAAATTAAAACAAGTTGAAAATGAGAATGGTGAAAAAGTATGGGTGGCGGATACAGTTTTAATAGATGGTGCAATGAAAAATCAGACAGAAAGTTATCCCAGAACGATCGCAATTTGTTCTGAAGATTTAAATAAGTCAAAAATTATAACCTATTCATTAATTGGAACTTATGAGTCTATTACGGATGGAGACTGTTAATGAGGAACTCTCAAAATGGAGTCGGGCTCATGGAAGTTTTGGTAGCACTACTTTTATTGGCAGTTGGGGTTTTAGGTTATACAGCATTGCAAGTTAAAGCAGTCGAGGCAACGACTGAGGCAACTCAGCGATCACAGGCTTTATTTGTATTAAAAGGGTTGGCTGAGAGTATTCGAGCAAATAATGCAGGTCGTAATGTATATCTTGGATTAGTTAATGCTGCTGTTCCTGAATCTGTAAATAGTGAATGTATTAATCCTGAGGGAACTGAATGCACTTCAGCTATTTTAGCAAGAGATGATGTACGTCAGGCGCAAGTCAATGCACGTAATTTTGGTATACATTTAAGAATGGAAAACTGTCCTGGAACTGCAACATTACCTGTTGGTAATCGACGTAATTGCTTATTTGCAGCATGGGGGGAGACGGATATTACTCAGAATGTACGTCAATGCATGAATAATACAGGTATTTATGTAGTGGGTTCCAACTGTATTATGATGGAGGCTTATTAATGAACTCTTATATTTCTAAGCAGACTGGATTCACTCTGTTGGAGTTAATGGTTGCTTTGGCACTAGGGTTAATCATTACTGCGGCTGCAACTCAATTGATTTTAGGTAGTTTTATAACAGCTAAATTACAAGAAGCAAACTCTCAAATTCAGGATAGTGGTTTGTTTGGTTTAGATTATTTAGTTCATGATATTCAAATGTTGAATTTTGGTAATAGCAATCAATATGAGATTCGATCAAATACGCCTAAAGGGGGAATTATCTTAACGGGAGGCACTGCTACATCGAATTTGAATGCGACATTGAACGGTACAAATATTAACGCAGTGATTAGTCAATCAAATGGTCCTTCCAATATAAATGCTATTTCCAGCGATCAGTTGACAATTCAATTTGTAGCTCCTTCAGATATGTTTAATTGTGAGGGTACATCTGTAAGAAAGGGTGACTTAATCGTTCAAAGATATTATTTACGTAATGACAATAATATATTGTCATTAGTATGTGATGCAAATTTACCAACACCTCCAATGATTACGGTGACTGATCCGCGTGATGCCACTAAAGAAATTTCTCAGGCTAATCCTCCACAAAACACACCTACAGTTATCTCCGGGTTAGGAACTGGAGCACAAGTTATTATTCCAAGAGTTGATCAATTCAAAGTATTACTTGGGGGAATGACATCTTCAGGTAATTTGGCTTATTACGATATAAATACTTTTAACACAAAAAATAATCTAAAAATTGTTGCACTTAAAATAAGTATATTAATTCGTTCCGATAATGTAATTAAAAGTTCACATATAGATCCGTCAAAACAATTTGATTTATTTGGTATTCCGGTAACAGGTTTATCAGGGTTATTAACAAATACATCCTCAACAAACCAAATTCCACGCCAACTATATATAGCTACTGTCGCACTTAGAAATGGATTGGGGGAAAATCGATGAAAAATATCCAATTCAGCTCAAAGTTATTAAGTAATCAAAGAGGTGCAACGTTAATTGTAGTGCTCTTTTTATTATTAATTATTATGGTTATAGGCACTTATGCAATAAAAATAGGTATTACCTCTTTAGGTATTTCAACGAATGCTCAAGTGAATCAGTTATTGGCTCAGTCTGCAGATACACCCTTAAATAAATACTTAAATACTTCAGATTTAAAAACATTAGTAAGCTATTCAACTGCTGTTGGTGCTGCTTTGGATGAAAAACAACCTAATAGAGAATTTATTTTTTGTTATAAACCCACGATTAATCGGGCTTTTGGTTTAAATATTGATACTTCAGTAATTGAAGCAAAAGAAAATGGTGATGATGCAAAACTAGTCGATAGTGGCATATCAGGATTTTGTAATATCAAACGTGATTTTGGCAGTGCAAGACAAGCTGTAGTTACACAAGTTGCAATTACAATTCCCAAAGAAAAAGATGAAACGAAGAAGCCTGGTGATAATTTAGTTCGAGGAACAAATTTGGCACTAGGTTCTGGGCTGCCTGAACATTTGGTTTCTCAGCAAAGTATTCGGGTAACTACAACTTCTTTTTTACCTGCCTATGCAAATACGGATATTGATACAGTGCAGAGCAATTGCCTTTCAAGTAATAAAACGTACATTTCTGACAATCTGAGTGAATCTTTAACTTCGAAAAAAACACTCAAAGAGTGTTTAAGTGATTATAACATTCCTGTTGTGAGTCAAGTCCAAGAATTTACTTTAGCTTCTTTCCTACAGCAAACTGTAGATCCATAGGTGATGAAAATGAATATGCAACTCAAAAAAATAAAGATGTCTACGTTGAGTGTTTCATTAACAGCACTTATGTTCAGTGGAGTCAGTCAAGCCAGTGATTTGCAGATTTATGCAACCCCAACAGCAGGACAAAAAACTGTTGTATTAATGGTTGATGTATCTGGAAGTATGACAAGCGGTACAGGAGTGTTAGGAGTAAATCGTCTTCAAGCGGTAAAAAATGGTCTGTTAGCTGTTCTAGATAGTAAGGATTCAAAGTTAAACAATATTGTTTTAGGTTTAGGTGTATACCCAAGGGTATCCAATATTGATGCGGGAAAAATACTTGTTCCAGCAGAAAAATTAGGAAATCCAGCAGGAATTAACACTCCTGAATCTGCACAAAGGCAACGTCTTAGGGCGATTGTAATAAATTTGACTACAGCAACTGGCACACCTACTTCACATGCATATGCGGAAGCAGCTTCTTATTTGATGGGAACTAGACCATATGGTGAAGTAACAACAACCTATTATCAAAAATATAGAAGATATAATTCTAGTTATAACGAATGTAATAACTATTCTAGCTCATTTAAAACATTAGAATATGATTCAGATGTTAAATATTATTATGAGTGTTCTTTGTGGAAAACTAGTAATGTAGGTCTACCCTCAACTTCAAGCTATGCATTTAAATTAGGTTCAAATAATAATGAAAGATATTATACTGTTAAATCCACTACAGAAAACATAAAAATTGATACTACCTATAGCGGTTTTGATAGTGCTGTAAGTGATGCAATAAAAAATACGTCAGGAGTTTCACACTATAAATCGCCTTTACCCACTAATAAGGTTACTTGTGACGGGCAGGGTATTTATGTCCTGTCAGATGGTGAGCCGAATGGAACATCGAATACTGCTGCTCAAACCCAAATGAGACATGTGTTGACTAATCCATTGGCTAACACGCCAAGTAGTTTTTCATGCGCAAATAGTACGACACTTACAAATCCATTAACTGGTGGTGACTCAGGAGGAAACTGGCAATGTATGGGGGAATTTGCGAAAGCACTGTATTCGGGGGAGAATCCTGCAGGTGTAAAAATTCAAACAGCTTTTGTAGGGTTTGGCTCAAGTTTCAATAATTTAAACTCGACTTCTTCAAATGCACAAGATATTAAAAATGCCTGTAAGCTAGGATCTCGTTTGAAAGGGGATAGTTGCTCTTATTATCAATTAGATGGAATTAATCAAAATACAAATGCGACTCTAAAAAATCCTCTTACTGGATATGGAAATGGTGGTTTTTATACTGGTAACAATGCTGCAGATGTAACCCAAAGTGTACTTAATTTTATTGATAATTTAGGCACAGATCCACTAGAGCCATTACCAACTGGTTCTATTTCTATTCCTGTCGATGCTTTAAATCCTAATGGACTACAGAATGTTGGCTACTTACGAATGTTGGAACCAAATCCAGCACAACCGAGTTTGCTAACATGGGTAGGTAATTTAAAAAAATATAGTATGACTAATGGTGTTCTGGTTGATGGAACTACTAATATTTTTAATGCAACTGGTGGATTTATTGCTGCAACTAAAAATATGTGGGGCGCACGTACACAAAATGATGGCGGTAAAATTAATATAGGTGGTGCATATGAAATGATGCCTGTACCTATTAGTACAAATACTACAAAACTAAGAAATGTATTTACGGATGCTAGTAGTGCGACTTCAAATTCAATTACTTCGCTAGTAACAATAAAGTCCGATGGTCAGTATGATGCTTCAAAACCTTTATTAAAAATTGGTGATTTGGCTACCGGAACTGTAATTTCAAAAGATTCAATATTAAATGCGTTCAGAGCGCAGAGTATTTTAAAGGATTTTCCATTAAATATCCGTTTGAAATTACTTAATTATATGGGTTTTAAAGTTGATGCAGCCTTAGAGGAGTTTCCTGCGAATGACGATGTTGCTTATGAAGGATCACCTTATTTCTCTATGGGGGGAATAATTCATTCATTTCCCGTTCAAATGACTTATTCAGGAACTGTGACTGAATCTGGTGAATTAGCAACGACTGATATTGTTTTACCCGACAATACAATTCTCAAACCACGTCAGCAATCAGTTTTATATGGTTCTATGGAAGGTGGATTACATATTGTTGATGCCTCTACTGGAATTGAACAAATGGCATTTATTCCAGCTGAATTGTTAAATAATACAAATACTTCTAGCGCACTAGTGAAAAGTGGATCTGGGACACCTGCACCAGCTCATGGTGTAGATTCTCCTTGGGTACTTGATGCAACATATCGGACAGTGGGTACTTATCCAAATTCGCAAATTAAAGCTACTAAAATGGATGTTTTGGGTGGTTTAAGAATGGGGGGGGCTAGTTATTATGGATTAGATGTATTGGATCCTACTGCACCTAAACTTAAATTTAGAATAGGAGCAGATCAAACTGATTTTGCTAGAATGGGGCAATCTTGGTCAAAGCCTATACTTATTAATATCCGTTATAATGGTGTGCCAACACGCGCATTCGTAGTTGGTGGCGGATATGATGCTTGTTATGAAGAGCCAAGATTTACATTATCAAGCTCTGCTACTGTGAATGATAGTACAAGTTGTACAGCTAAAACTCGCGCAAAAGGTAATGCTGTTTATGTGGTAGATGCTGAAACTGGAAAACGTTTGTTTTGGGCAAGCAATACAGGTTCAAATGCTGACAATGCAAACTTAAGACATAGTATTGTTTCTCGTATTAGTACTCTGGATCGCGATGGGGATGGTTACATAGATCATTTATACTTTGGAGATTTGGGTGGGCAAATTTTCCGTGTTGATTTGGATAATTTTCAGAAAAAAACAACTACTACCTTAGCAACAGGTTCCACAGTTTCATATTCAGCATTTGGTGTAAGAACTATCCGTTTAGCGAATTTGGCAACGACAAGCACAGGTGCTGCTATTGCAGCGGGTGATCAGCCTCGTTTTTATGAACCTGTTACATTAACAATTCATGATGAAGTATCAAATACATTTATTTTGGTGGGAGCAGCATCTGGTGACCGCAGTACACCTTTAGACGTTGCGCCAATCGATGGACGAGAAGGCTTAAGTCCTGCAGTGGCATTAACTGGACGGCCAACCAATAAAGTATTTGGTATTTTTGATCTTGATTTTCAAAAACAAGATTTAATAACAAATCTTAATTTAACAGGGAATTACGATAGTACGACTGCAATTAATAGCGTGCCTTTGAAAAATCGTTTAATAACACGAGATATTACCTTAAAGGATCTGTTGGCAGATCCTCAAACCACCCTTACTGGAAATGAAACGATTTATTCAAAATTCTTCAATGGTACAGCTTCTAAATTTGGCTGGTATCGCTCTTTATCGTGGAGTTGGGATACGAATGTAACTGGCTTAGAGTTATCTGGAAGCGGAACAGCTGCATTTAGAAAACCAGGTGGATTAAAAGCTTTTGAAGAGCCTATTGCAATTGGGAATAATTTATTTGTTTCGGTCTATGATCCGGAAGGAACAGGAGTAACTCCTCAAAACCCTTGCTTGCCACGTGTTATTGGAGAAACTGATAGGCAACAATATTGTTTACCATTTGGTATTTGTGTGAATGACAGTGGTGCAATAGATACCACTAGAGAGAAAAAGACTGGCTTTAAAGTAGAAAAATTGCCTGATGGTACATATAAAAACACTAATGTAATTGGTAAAGGTATTCAAGGTTTAGCACTTGCAAATAATGGTGGCGAAGGTGGGGGATCCAATAATTGTGGTAATTTTACTCTAGCTACAAATACGGAAGGATTAGGTAATTGGCAATGTACACGTAAATTAAATCCAACTCGTTGGTTTGAAAAAAGATAAGGGGGTAGATGTTAAATGAAAAAAATTAATAGTGGCTTTACCCTAGTTGAGTTGATGGTAGTGGTTATGATTATAGCTGTTATTGCCGCTATTGCTTTTCCAAGTTATCAAACATATATCAGAAAATCGGCAGAATCTGGAGTCATGCAGGAAATGTTGAAAATTTCAAGTTTACTTGCAAAACATAAAGCAAAAAATTTTACGTATAAATGCTTTGATCTGGCTGATTATTATGGTGGAAGTAATAATCTTACAATGATTAATTACCCACTGAATTCAAATGGAAATAATATCCAATACACTTTGTCTCTAGTTGATAATAGTTCTAATAACCAAGTATTGGTTGATGCCTCTTGTGATGATGCAAATACTGATACTCTTGGTTTAGCCCAACAGTGGGCAATAATTGCAACTAAAAATCCAAATAATAATTTAGTTAAAGATAAGAGTTTTAATTTTTTGTTTACAAGTCAAGGATTTAGGTGTCGTAATAAGGCTAATAATGTAACTCGATCTGGATGTGGTGGAGGGGGGGAGCAATGGTAAATAAAGGTTTTACTATTATCGAATTGATGATAGCAGTTGCGATTATTGGAGTTTTGGCAGCTATTGCTTATCCTGGTTATCAAGAATACGTTAGAAAAACTGCACGTGTTGATGCACAATCAGAAATGATTGAAGTCTCAAGAAAATTGGCAAATTTTAAGGCTGCAAACTTCAGATATAATGGTGAAAATATAGCGAATTTAGGAATTCCGTCACAGTTGCCTTTAGCAGGTAAGGGATTGTATCGATTGGCTATAACTCCTTCCAATGAGGGAATAATGACAGGTGAAAATTGGGAGTTACTTGCTACACCCATGTCTGGTACTAATCAAATTGGTGATGGTCACATTGTCTTAAATCATCGTGGTGAGCGTTGTTGGATCCAAGGTTCAGATAAAAATTCAGGTACTCCCTGTGTACCTGGAGCAACAACAAACTGGGACGGCCACTAAAATAAATTCAAACTGTGGACAACTTAAAATTTGATCTTTCTTTCGAAGTAAATATGACGTAAAATATTGCCCTCTATGAAAGGGGTTTGAAATGCTGCCGATGGTCGGCACAGGGATAATCCGTAAAAACTATAAGGTTGTATCATGGTCGTAATTCGTCTAGCACGCGGTGGTGCTAAAAAACGTCCGTTCTATCAAGTTATTGTAACTGATAGCCGCAATGCGCGTGACGGTCGTTTCATCGAACGTATTGGTTTCTTTAACCCTACAGCTCAAGGTCAAGCAGAAAAACTTCGTTTAGATGCTGATCGTTTTGCTCATTGGGTTTCTCAAGGCGCTCAACCTTCTGAACGTGTTGCTTCTTTAGCTGCTCAAGCTAAGAAAGCTGCAGCTACTGCATAATTTATTGCGAATTAAGTAGTAGGTATAACCCATGACACCAACACAGAATGTTCCCGAAGATCGTATTCAGATTGGACAGTTACGTTCAGCATATGGATTAAATGGGTGGCTCTGGGTCTATTCCAATACAGAACCCATGAGCAACATCTTTGACTATCTGCCTTGGTACATTGAGACCAAAGAAGGTTGGCAAATAATAGATGTAAAACGCTGGAAACCGCATGGTAAAGGCTTGGTTGTTTCGTTGAAAGGTGTGAGTGATCGCACAGCAGCGGATGGCCTGGTTGGCACAAATGTCTGGATTTCAAAATCGCAACTTCCGAAAGCAGGAATGGACGAGTTTTACTGGACAGATTTGAAAGGCTTAACAGTGTTAGGTTTGGATGATGCTGAACAAGAAGTAAATCTCGGTAAAATCCATGAACTGTTTGAGACAGGTGCCAATGATGTGATGGTGGTTCACGCAACACCAGACAGCGTTGATGCTGAAGAGCGTATGATTCCATGGCATAAAGATGTGGTACAGCGAGTTGATCTTGAAGCTGGTCGTATCTACGTAAATTGGGGCGTAGATTATTAATCCTTTAAGGATGAATGCAGCAGGAAAATAGAGGAGTCTGCGATGTTTTTTGCAGTCATTACGCTTTTTCCTGAAATGTTTGAAGCGATTACAGCCTACGGTATTAGCGGGCGTGCAGCAAAACGTGAAATAGTACAAGTCACTTGTATTAATCCACGTGATTTTGCAACGGGCAACTACAAACGAGTGGATGAACGTCCATTTGGTGGTGGTCCGGGTATGGTGATGATGGCTGAGCCTTTGTCTCAAGCAATCCAACATGCCAAAAATCTTGCAGCGCAAGCGGGATGTGTTCAAGCGCCTGTGGTGTATATGTCTCCACAAGGCAAAACCTTAAACGAAGCTGCGGTACAGCAATTTGTCGAATATGACGGGCTGATTGTATTGTGTGGACGTTATGAAGGGGTGGATGAACGTTTGATCCAGCACTATGTTGATCAGGAATGGTCCATTGGTGATTATGTTCTGTCGGGTGGCGAACTTCCTGCGATGGTTTTATTGGACAGTATCATTCGGAGACTTCCGGGTGCAATGTCAGATGAACAATCAGCCATACAAGACTCATTTGTGGATGGTCTTTTAGACTGCCCGCAATATACCAAGCCAGACCAGTTTGAAGGATTGGAGGTGCCCGTGGTGTTAAAATCTGGGCATCACGCCAATATTGAAAAATGGCGGTTTTTGCAGCGCTATCAACGAACCCTTGATCGCAGGCCTGAGCTTGTAGAGAAAGTTGAGTTGACCAAGCAGCAAAAAAAATGGCTAAAAGATTCGAATACTTAAAGTCGACTTTAAGTATTTTTAAACAGGCTCTTTATCGACCGCAGTGAAGACTGAGGTGGTAAAGGGAAAGATAAACGGGTCGATATGCGCTTTAGCCTCTGTCCCCAGCGGTAAACAGACCTCTTCTGAACCG
The DNA here is from genome assembly GCF_004331155.1 of Acinetobacter terrestris. GTDB lineage: Bacteria > Pseudomonadota > Gammaproteobacteria > Pseudomonadales > Moraxellaceae > Acinetobacter > Acinetobacter terrestris. Next base: position 19,412 of record NZ_SJNZ01000012.1, on the reverse strand, counting down.
CACATATTGGAGATACCCACATGAGTGGTAAGCATCCTTTAGTTCAAATTATTGAAAATGCTCAATTACGTACTGATCTTCCTGCATTTGCACCAGGTGATACAGTAGTTGTATCTGTAAAAGTTAAAGAGGGCGACCGTGAGCGTCTTCAGGCTTTTGAAGGCGTAGTTATCGCAATCAAAAACCGTGGCTTAAACTCTGCGTTTACAGTACGTAAAATCTCTAGCGGTGTTGGTGTTGAGCGTGTATTCCAAACTCATTCTCCAATCGTAGCTAAAGTTGAAGTTAAACGTCGTGGTGACGTTCGTCGTGCTAAACTTTACTACCTACGTGAATTGTCTGGTAAAGCTGCACGTATTCGTGAAAAATTACCAGCTCGTAAAGTTAAAGCTTCTTAAGTTTAGGCTAAAGTTAAGTTTTGTCTTGAGTTAAAAAATGCGCCTTTAGGCGCATTTTTTATGTCTGAATCTTTTTAATTTTATAAACCTTGCAGCTTTAAGCGGTTGGCATGTTGGCGGTACAGCGTGACAGGATCTTGTGCAAATACACCGATAATTCCAAAGAAATGATTTGCTTCATCAAAGTGATTATATACCTATAGTCTTGACGAATAATTTGTCCATAACGACCGCTAAATAAAGGAAGAGCACCATCTTTTTCTCGGTTTAATGAGTTGGCTCGCCAGCGTTACAACTGTTGATTCCACGACATCCAAGGCATTGGTGGCTTGCTGATTTCCCATCCAGGAATAATGATAGATGCCATTTTTAGTGATTTTATCGCCATTGGATTGGCAGTCTTTGGTAATCGCAGTTGATCCATATCTTTGATTAAACTTTTCCATTTCTGTGGTGCTCAGGGCAAGCATGGAATCTTCTGCACGGAACTATTACGTGCTTTTTTCATAATTGGTGTGCCTTTCATCGCGCCTGCAACGGCCATTAACGAGGCAACTTTTTGTGGTGCAATGGCTTCAATCTATTGAATGATGGGGCCACCTTGACTATGACCAAGCAGATTCAGTTTCGGCACCGCTAATGACTAAGACTTTAGCGACTTGCATTAAGAGCTGTTCGCCGCGCAGTTCATTGGAAGCCACAGCTGACAGTTTAGTAGCAAAAGCCGTTGCACCATTGCGAATTAAATCCTGTGGAATTTGATACCAATAATCTAGACCCATGCTGTCTATGCCAATACGGTTAAAACCCAGACCAAAACCATGCACGAAGATCATGGGATAACGGGTCTTGGCATAATTAGACACAGTAATTTTGGCTTTATATTATAAGACTGGTGTCTGATTGGCATGGGTCAGCTGCAGTATTGTCATGCTCCATAGGGCGGCTAATGTGAGGAAGAATTTATTCATTAAGTACTTTGAAGAATCCAAACAAAATGATTTTTATTTTTAAATGATAAAAAGGGATTTATACGCTCAGTGATAAATCCCTAATTTCTTATAAGCCTTGCAGTTTTAGACGGTTTACATGTTGGCGATAGACATCAACAGGATCGGGTGCAAAGAGTGCTTTTAAGCCGAGTACCTGATTGACTTCATCTAAATGGTTCCAGTTGTAATTATCACGAATGGTTTTACCGAATTTCGCACTGCAACGGGATACCAAGCCATCATTTTCCTTGCCGCCATCAATCAATAAACTGGTGACTTTCAAGGCCGAATCCAGGTCCAGAATATTGGTCACGCCACCAATTCCGGTGAATGAATAGTTATAGATCCCGTTCTCAAATGCTTTACCTTCAGCACAGGTTTGGCTTGGCATTCCCAGGGGAAACTGGCTGTTAAATTTGGCTGAACCGGCAAGGGTTAAACTTTTACCACCGGCCAATGCATCATGCGGAAAACTTTTTGGATCAAGCCCTTGAGCCCAAGTTACAGCTTTAGAAACAAAGTTAATTAAACCGACTAAAGGACCTTGAATACTTGTACCTTCAGCTTTCAAAATGAGGTCGGCAACCGGGGAACCCGCATTCGGTGCACCCACGCCTGTTAAGGATGCGACCAATTTCGGCGCAACACCCGCGACATAACGAATGGTTGGGCCACCATGCGAGTGACCAATTAGATTGACCTTCTTGGCACCGGTAATAGCAGTAATTTCTTTAACCTGCTGTAAAAGTTGCTCACCACGAATTTCTGATGAGTTAAATGGCGAGACGCGTGTCGCCCAGACATTGGCACCATTTCGGGCTAAGTCGGGAAGGATTTGATAGAAATAATCCAGTCCAAAGTCATCCGTGCCGACCGTAATAAAACCAGACATGCCGTGTGAGAAGACCACCGGATATTGGGTTTTAGCGTAGCTTGAGCTAACTTTGGAGTTAACCTGGGTCGCGTTGCCTGCTTGTACCTGGCCAATAGCACTGAGTGACATTAAGCCTGCAATGAAGAGTCCGTATTTCATATTGAGTACTCGAAAATATTATTGTTTTAAAAATGCTGTTTTATTTGACAACTTAAATTGTCAAAATTCATTATTAAATATTCATGGTCTGATTTATAAATTTAGCTGACCAAAGTAATAAAGAGTTGTAACAAGGTGTAGAGATGAAAATGCCCATAAAAATGTCTTTATGGGCATCACTGGCTGGGAATTTCAGGTTTATAAACCTTGCAGCTTTAAACGGTTTGCATGTTGACGGTAAACTGAAACTGGATCAGGTGCCAAGAATGCAGTTAAGCCAAAGAATTGGTTAATTGCATCCAGATGATTCCAGTTATAGTTGTCGCGAATGGTTTTACCGTATTTCGCGCTACAACGACCGACAAGTCCATCATTATCACCTTTAGGGTCAGTCAGCTTTGCGGTAACACCTAACAACATGTCCGGATCAAGCGGATTGGTGACTGTGCCTGTACCGGAGAAGGAATAAAAATGAATGTATTTTTCAGTTGCAGGACCTTCACCACAGGCTGTTTTTGGCATACCCAGTGGATAGCGTTTTTGGAAGTCGGTTGAACCGGTCACGCTTAAACTCTTACCCGCGCCCAATGAGTCGTGCGGGAAGGAATTTGGATCAAGCCCCTGTGCCCACACCAGCATTTTAGAAGCAAAGTTCACAACACTGACCAAAGGACCTTCCAGAGTCGTGCCTTCAGCTGCAATAATATAATCCGCAACCTTAGAGCCTTTCAGTGGGCTAGAAATAGCAGTCGATGAAGCTACCTTTGTGGGTGCAATGTTAGAAACATAGGCAATACTGTGACCGCCGTGACTATGACCCAGCAAGTTGACTTTTTTCGCACCCGTAAGCGCTAAAATTTCATCCACTTGCTGCATGAGCTGCTCACCACGAACTTCAGAGCTATTAAAAGGGGTCACACGCGTTGCCCAAACATTTGCACCGTTACGTGCCAAATCGGGCAATATTTGATACCAATAATCGACGCCAAGTTCATCAAATCCTGCACGAATCCATCCGCCCATACCATGTGCAAATACTAGCGGATATTTGGTTTTGGCATAACTGGATGTCACTTTATCTGTAATTTGTGAAGCCTGGCCTGCTGAAGCCATTTGAGGCAATATAATTGCCGCGCTTGATAATATTGCGCACACGAGTGCCTTAGAGTTCCATTTCATTGTATTTATCTCACTTTTTTTATTTTTTAAACCGCTATCAGGCATTTTTTAGCTTTTGACTCATAGCGGCTGTATAACTCAGATGATCAACCTAGTCACCTGATAGAGCTACATTGCGATTACTCGCCATATGGTAATTTTCCTCCCTGATCATGAACGGATTCAAAAGTTCCTACCCGGAGTTGTTCTTCTGGTTTATTAAAATGCTGCATCCGTAATTGTTGAACGGCTTTTTGCTTGGCCTCATCACTCAGACCACTTTTTATGATGTTGTCGCGTTCTTTTAAATAACCATCGACCTTGTTTTTCCAGTCACTGCGCTCTCTATCTAGGCTTTCTAAACGCTGCGTGGCCTCAGGACCGACCAGATTCACCCGCATTTGATGAATTTCTTCCGCTGAACCACCGCGTGCTTTAATGTCTGCGGTCAGTTTGCGCAAGTCTTCGAGTTTGTTGAGCTGCTCTAAATTTTCTTTCCAGTCCTTGGGTAATTGATTAAACAGGTCTTTTAATTTTTGTGCTTTTTGCGCTTCAGTTAAGCTTTTGTCATCCATGACTGTCATGCGGCTTAAGGTATATTCATGGTAAATATCTTCAGTACCGAATAAGCCTTCAATTTCGTAGTCCGAGAAGAGTTGTTTGCGCAAATTTTTCATATTGGCAAAGATGCTTTGATAATATTTCGGATCTTCTTTATCAATATTCGGTGCCTGTAAATCACCCAGTTTTTCACGGTAATCGATATAGCGATTCCACAAATCCAGAATTTGTGCGAGGGCAGGTGCTTTATAGGCTTGCTGGATATAAGCTTTAAAATCATTTTTAATCTGCTGGATATCTTTTTCCCCATACTGGGTAATGAAATATTCAAAACAGTTGCGTGTTTGCTCATTCACAATTAAACGGTTAGCCCCATCCATACGCAACTGACAGTTCACTTCAGTGTCCTGTTGGCTTTTACTCATAAAAGCCCCGCCTTGAACTAAGTTTGCTGGCGTGTTTTCGGCTAAGGTATTTCCTTGAGGATAAGCAGTTTGTGCGGTAGGTATTTTTTCTGCAATCGATTGTGAGGGGGCCAGCCAAAATAACAGTGCACCAATCCCCACAACAATAAGCGCCAAAATAATCCATAACTTATATTTCTGCATTTCCTATGCAACCTTCTTGCTTGTTTTATTTTATTAAGTCTAAAAATAGAACTTGAATTTGCCATTAAAGAGGTAAATGTAACGTAGAAAAGTTGTAAAAACGGACAAGCGGTTGTTAACATGTCAGCCGTTTCAACTTGCTTGATCTTGCGCTATGAAAAAGACCTCACCTAAGATTCAACGCCGGCATATTAGCGGTGTGTTTTTATTGAACAAGCCTTTGGGTATTAGTTCTAATGCTGCATTACAGCGAGTACGTGGCTTATATCGGGCACAAAAAGGCGGGCATACCGGTGCTTTAGATCCTTTGGCATCCGGGTTGTTGCCCATTTGTTTGGGTGAAGCGACTAAATTTTCCCACTATTTACTCGATTCAACCAAGCGTTACCAAACCACCATTCATTTAGGTCATAACACAACCACGGGTGATGTCGAAGGTGAAGTATTGTTGGAACAGGCTGTTCCTGCGCTGACTGAAGAAAAAATCCAGCAGGTTTTGGCAAGCTTTACGGGTGATATTCAGCAAGTTCCGCCCATGTATTCTGCCTTGAAAAAGGAAGGGCGTCCGCTGTATGAATTGGCGCGTCAAGGCATTGAAATTGAACGTGAAGCCCGCCCACTTACCATTGAAGCGATTGAATTACTGTCCTTTACCGAAAATAGCCTGACTTTAGATATTACCTGTTCTAAAGGTACTTATATTCGGGTGTTGGGTGAAGACATTGCCAAAGCCTTAGGTACTTTTGGACATCTGACTTATCTACACCGGATTAAAACCGGTCAGTTTGACCTGATTCCAAGCTATACCATTGAGTATCTGGAAAGCCTGACTGAATGGGAACGGGAAGCCTTGTTACTTCCAGTATTTGCACCGGTCGAGCATTTCCCGAGAGTTCAGATTCCTGAAGGACGTGCAGAATATTTCGGGCATGGCATGGAAAGCAATATTGAACATGAAGCAGTCGCAGAAGTATTGGTGTTTGATGGTGAGAAATGTTTAGGTTTGGCCGAAATTACCGATAAAAAACGCCTGGTGCCAAAACGCGTGTTAAATCTCTAATCATTATTTCAGAGTAGATAAAGCTATATGGAAATCGACATTATCATCAGCCTACTGTTTTTTGCATTCTGTGCAGGTGCAATCGATGCAGCAGTAGGCGGTGGTGGTCTGATCCAGATTCCAGCGATTATGAATGCCATGCCGCAACTGTCACCGGCTACTGTTTTTGGCACCAATAAACTGTCATCTATCTGTGGTACGGCATCGGCAGCTTATTCATTCGTGCGGAAAGTCAAATTGCGCTGGAAGCTGCTGGCGATTATTGCCAGCTGTGCTTTTGTCAGCTCATTTGCTGGTGCGGCCTGTGTCACCATGATTCCCAAAGAAGTGCTGCGTCCCTTTGTACTGGTCATGCTGATTGTGATTGCGATCTATACCTTTATGAAAAAGCAGTTTGGGCAAGTGCATGTGCAGCAGGAGTTAACGCCTAAAATTTTGTTTCTGGCTGCTGTTGGTAGTCTCGCGATTGGTTTTTATGATGGAGTTTTTGGTCCGGGAACCGGCAGTTTTTTCATTTTCTTTTTTATTCGTTATTTAAAAGCTGATTTTTTGCATGCTTCCGCTTTGTCTAAGGTGGCCAATTTAACCACCAACTTGGCTGCACTGAGCTTTTTTGCCCCGACGGGTCATGTGCTGTTTGGCCTGGGTTTGATGATGGCTGTTGCCAATGTCGCAGGCTCATTGGTCGGAGTGAAAATGGCCCTGAAATACGGTAGCGGTTTTATCCGGATTCTGTTTTTGATTCTGGTTTCCATGCTGATTTTACGCTTAAGTTATCAAATGTTATTTGTAAGTTAATAAAAACATTCACAAAAATTAACAGTTTTTTCGAATCGTCTGGCATAAGAATAAGAGATCTACAAAGGGTGGATTCGCCCTTTTATGTAAGTTTTGTCGCGATCATATAGCCTATAGCCAGAGGTCATTAAAATAATGAATATATTTGAAGCATTACGTGAAAGTCATGAAATCCAGCGGGATCTGTCAGAAAAATTACTGCAAACTTCTGGAGATAGCCCAGAACGCCATGAGTTGTTTAAACAACTCAAGAATGAATTATTTGCCCATGAAACGGCTGAAGACCGTTATTTTTATATTCCGCTGATGATGACAGATTCTGGACTGAGCATTACCCGTCATGCCTTGGCAGAACATCATGAAATGGATGAGATGATTGAAGAGCTGAGTGAAACTGATTTTAGTAATCCCGGCTGGATCGCGATAGCCAAAAAGCTTTCTGATAAGGTGCATCATCATCTGAAAGAAGAAGAGCACAGCTTTTTTCAGCAGGCCGGAAAAATTCTGGGAGAAGAACAGAAAACAGCTTTAGCCGTGCAGTACAAGAATGAATATCAGCGTTATAAAGACATGAAAAAAGATATGCTGGTACAAAGCTAAAATTTAAATTCAAAATTGCATGATAAAAAAAGATGGCATTTTGCCATCTTTTTTTATGCTGAACTCCTGATTATTCAGCTTGAAGCTGTTTATTTTTACTGGCTCTAAAGGTCACACCCACCGAAGCAATCATGATGCAAACTAAGGCAATAGTTTGCAGAACGGTGATCTGTTCTTTAAGCAAGAACCAGCCTGCCAAAGCACCGAGAGCCGGGGATAAACTGGACAGTGTGCCGTAACTGAGTTTACTTAGCCGCTTCAGTGCCATCAGGTCTAAAGCATAAGGAATAGCGGTGGCAAGCAGGGCAATGACCAAGGCTTGTCCCCAATATTGGGTTTGAATCAGTGCTGTAGGATTATGCACTGCGCTGATCGGCAACATCACCATGGCAGACAGCACAATGGCAATACTCAGCGCATGCATGCCAATATTTTGCCGTACCACACGTTGTCCGAAATAAATATAAATCGCCCAGCAGATCCCCGCACCCAAAGCAAAAGCCGCCCCTAAATATGAGAAGTTGTCAGCGGATGTATCTTGCCATGGCACCATCAGCGCAACGCCTAAAATTGCCAGACAGACCCAAAGATAATCCGTTCTTTGTTTAATCGAAAGTAGCGCCAGTGTCAGCGGGCCCAAGAATTCTAAACCGACTGCAATCCCTTGCGGTAACTTGCCTAAGGATGCATAAAACAACACATTCATTAAGCAGACAGAACCACTATAAAACAGCAAGTCTTTCCATTTTAAATAGGGGAGGCGGTTGATGATTTTCCAGGAACGGAACATCAGCACAATTAAAATGGAGGCAAAGCAGAGGCGTAAAGTCACCACGGTAAGTGGATCAAGGACTTCAAACAGTTGCTTGGCAAAAGAGGCACTGATCTGATATGCCACCATGGATAAAACCATGAACAGGACAGCAGTAAGTTGTGAATTAGGCATGCGACACGCAGGATCACCAAGTCAGGTGAATCCACTGGAAAAGATGGCGCCAGTATAGCAATTCTGTTTAATTTTTGAGGGCCTGAAAGGTCTTACACGCTTTAAATTTAAAACTTTGAATTTAAAAATCAGCGCGTAGATTTGGCTCGATTAATTTGAATTTAAATGACGTATTTTCTATTTATCTTTAGCCTTGTTCTTGGCTTGTTGCGTGGTATAGGTGCAGCCAATGGATGCGGCAATAATGGTCGCAAGCGCTAACCATTGGTTCCATAACAACTGCTCGCCTAAAAATATAAACCCTGATAATGCTGCAATCGCGGGTTCTACGCTCATCAATGTACCGAAACTCAGCGCAGTTAAATTACGCAGCGCAATCATTTCCAGAGTAAAAGGCAGGGCACTGGCAAGTACCGCTAAAGTAATAAAATAAACCAGATTTGAAGGTTCAAAAACATGGGTTGACATGCCTGAAAATAGCGCAATGGGTATCAAACACAGCATGCCGATAAACATGCCCAGACACACGGTATGATTGCCTGAAATACCCGAAGGTTTTTGTCCGGCAACGATATACAGCGCCCAGCAAGCGCCTGCAGCCAAGGCAAAAGCAATTCCGATTAAATCCAGGTTTTGTGAAACCTGATCAAACGGAAACAATAAAATCAGGCCAAGTATGGCCAGTCCAACCCAGACAAAATCGAATTTTTGTCGTGCGTAATACAGCGCGAGGCTGAGTGGACCTATGAATTCAAAAGAAACGGCAATGCCGAGGGGAAGGCGATTAATCGACAGGTAAAACATAGCATTCATACCAGCAAGCGCGATACCGTAGCTGATAATGGCTTTCCACTTCACCTGTCTGAAATTGATCTGCCAGATTTTAAAAATAAGTGCCAAGATTGCAGCGCCAAGTAACAGACGCATGGCTGCAACGGTCAGAATAGGAAACTGACCGAACAGGATTTTGGCAAGCGAGCCACTGCTCTGCACGCTGATCATTGCAATCAGCAATAACAGCAGTGCCTGAACATGTGGCGTATTTTTAAAATTCAACATCGACTAAATTTGTTTCGATTTCTCGAATAGCGGGAGATCAGCAAAGGCTTAATAAATATTTCCGAATATGAGTGAAATAATAGAGGAACGACGGTGTCTTAGCATTGAGATACTTATTTCAGCTTTAGCTTATTGTTACTTTGGTTTTGTCCTGAGAAGCATTGCTTCGTAAGACTAAAGCCACCTTACGAACATTTTAAACATGTTTCAAATGTTCTCATCGCAGAACTCGACAGATTGAGATATTTAAATAAATTGTTTGCAGAAACATAATTTACTGAAATGTTGATCTGCCTCGAACAGTTGCGAATGGCTTTGTCACGAAATTCAATTCCGTTCAGGATATTAAATTTTGGGCTTAAAAAATAAAAAAACCACAGCACGAATGCTGTGGTTTTTTTAAAATCTTAAATTAGAACAATACGCGAACTCGGATGGTACCTTCAACTTCCTGAAGGGTATCTAACGCTTCTTTAGAAGCAGTTGCGTCAACGTCCATCACCAAGTAACCAACGTCACCTTTAGTCATCAATGATTGACCAGAGATGTTGATGCCGTGTTCAGCAAACAGGTTGTTGATTTTAGAAAGAACGCCAGGAATGTTTTTGTGAATGTGAAGTAAACGGTGTTTACCTTCAGTCAACGGCAACGCGATTTCCGGGAAGTTCACAGCAGATAAAGTCATACCTTTATCTGAGTAAGCAACAAATTTCTCTGCAACTTCTAAACCGATGTTTGCTTGTGCTTCCATGGTCGAACCACCCACGTGAGGAGTCAAAATCACGTTGTCCAGACCACGAAGTGGAGAAACAAATTCTTCACCGTTGGCTTTAGGCTCTTTAGGGAATACGTCAATTGCAGCACCGGCAATGTGACCTGTTTTAATCGCATCAGCAAGGTCTTCAATCAGCACACATGTACCACGCGCAGCATTGATGAAGATCGAACCTTCTTTCATTTGCGCAAATTGGTCTTTGCCAAAGAAGTTACGTGTTGATGGAACGTCTGGAACGTGTAGAGAGACAACGTCAGCGTTTGCAAGCAACTCGGCAAGAGAACCGACTTGGCGTGCATTACCCATAGGAAGTTTGGTCACTGCATCGTAATAAATCACGTGCATACCCAAGCTTTCAGCAAGTACTGAAAGTTGAGAACCGATTGAGCCGTAACCCACGATACCTAAAGTTTTACCACGTGTCTCAAACGAACCCGCTGCAGATTTGTTCCAGCCACCACGGTGAGTAGAAGCAGATTTCGCAGGAACGCCACGAAGTAAAAGAATTGCTTCAGCAAGTACAAGTTCAGCAACTGAACGGGTATTTGAATACGGTGCGTTAAATACTGGAATACCGCGAATCATCGCAGCATTCAGATTAACTTGGTTCGTACCGATACAAAAACAGCCAACAGCGATCAGCTTGTTGGCTGCTTCAAATACTTCTTCAGTCAGTTGAGTACGTGAACGAATACCGATGAAGTGAGCATCTTTAACCGCTTCTTTCAACGCTTCACCCTCAAGCGCAGTTTTACGGTAATCGATGTTGGTGTATCCAGCAGCATTTAATGTGTCGATTGCGTTTTGATGAACGCCTTCTAACAACAAGAAACGAATTTTATCTTTAGGTAGAGAAAGATGTTGGCTCATTACGGCTCCGCTACAAAGGCCAAATTTAGTCGCGATATGATAACATACGAGAAGGGTCTATATACATTTCCTTTATGACGGAGAGCATAGGTATTTTTGCAATACATACGCCGTTCCCTACAGATTTTGGTCTAACTAAAGCTGTAATTTTTAAGGCGAGATTGTCAAAATGCTTATTTCCGCAGGGTTTCAGTGGAAAATGCCTTATAATGCTGCGCAGTGAAAACCGCCACAGCCATGCTGTTGCTTTTATGGTCACGCCAGTCTAAGACACCATTGCATTGTTATTCTTTTTACAAATGAATGATCTATAGACCATCCACCACTTGTATATTTCTTGCTAGGTCTGCAAACGATGAATGCTCCAGTCGCTTTAACACCTGAGTTATTAAACCAATTGACAGCCATTGTCGGTGAAAACCGCATTAAAACAGATGCTGCTAGTCTCGATGCCTGGGGCAGAGACTACACCAAGCATTTTGATCCAAATCCATCAGTCATCGTTTTTCCATCTAGCACAGAACAGGTGCAGGCGATTGTTAAATTTGCGAATGAACACAATATTGCCATCACGCCATCTGGCGGCCGTACCGGTTTATCTGCTGGTGCTGTTGCATCGAATGGTGAAATTGTCGTTAGCATGGACAAGATGAACCAGATTCTTGAGTTCTTCCCTGCAGACCGTATGGTCCGTGTACAGGCAGGTGTAGTGACTGAACAATTGCAGAATTATGCTTCCGATCAGGGCATGTATTACCCAGTCGATTTTGCATCTTCAGGTTCTTCACAAATTGGCGGCAACATTGGTACCAACGCAGGCGGTATTAAAGTTATTAAATACGGCATGACCCGTAACTGGGTACTGGGTTTAACGGTTGTGACCGGTAAAGGCGATATCCTGCGCCTGAACAAAGGTATGATTAAAAACGCGACCGGTTATGCGTTACAGCATTTGTTCATTGGCGGTGAAGGGACTTTAGGTTTGGTGACTGAAGCTGAAATCAAGCTTGAGCGCCAACCACATGATTTACAAGTGATGGTACTGGGTGTACCTGACTTTGATGCAATCATGCCGGTACTTCACGCTTTCCAGAAGAAAATTGATTTAACTGCATTCGAGTTCTTTGGTGAATTGGCCATGCAGAAAGTACTGGATCATGGTCACGTGCAACGCCCATTTGAAACGGCTTGTCCTTTCTATGTGCTGCTTGAATTTGAAGCGCCATTTGAACCGATTATGGATGCTGCGATGGAAATTTTCGAGCATTGCATGGAACAAGGCTGGGTGCTTGATGGCGTAATGAGCCAAAACCTGGACCAAGTGCATAGCTTATGGCGTTTGCGTGAAGATATCTCTGAATCGATCGCGCCGTTCACACCATACAAAAATGACATTTCAGTGCTGATTACTCACGTTCCTGCATTTATTAAAGAAATTGATGCAATTGTGGAAGCGAATTACCCTGACTTTGAAATTTGCTGGTTCGGTCATATTGGTGACGGTAACTTGCACTTAAATATCTTGAAACCTGCTGACCTCAGTAAAGATGAATTCTTTGCCAAATGTCAGGTGGTGAATAAATACGTGTTCGAAACCGTGAAAAAATATGATGGTTCGATCTCTGCCGAACACGGTGTGGGTATGACTAAAAAGCCTTACCTAAATTACACACGTTCTGAAGAAGAAATTGGCTACATGAAAGCTTTGAAACAGGTATTCGATCCAAACGGTATTATGAACCCAGGTAAATTATTCGATCTTTAATATTTGATCTATAAGTTGTTTTACCGATGACTACATAACTGTTATCGAGTCAGAAAAAAAGGCATGGCATCATGGATGCAGTGCCTTTTTTTTATGGGGGAGATTTCCCAATGTTACGTCTACTCTCTGCCTCAGTCATTTGTTTAGGGTTAATGTCGGGCTGTGCAACGACCCAAAAATTAGCCTCTAAAGTGAATCTTGGTTCATCCGGTACGCCATTGCAGCAAGTCTTGAAAGAAAGACCTGATTTGCGTAAGGACTCGGCAACGGTTGAGATTCGTCAATACTTTAACAGTGCTGAGTCACCAACAGCTGCACAGGTAAAAGTAACCGAAACAGGTTTAAGGGATGATTCCGTTCGTTCGATTCGTACCACGTACAGTTTTAAAAATGTAGATGGTGACTGGAAGAAAACAGGTACGCAAGCTGAGTATCAATGTATGCGCAGCAAAAATACCAAGTCTTTTCAAAAAGCAAAATGCTCTTAATAAATATTTGATTTATAGTTGAAAATTAGGCTGTGATGCCTCATAAAAAGCGTATCGATTGATGCGCTTTTTTGTATTTGGGGATAGAAAAATAATGAATATTTTGATTGTCGGAAACGGTTTTGATTTGTCGCATTACTTGCCGACCAAATATGACCATTTTATGGATGTGATGGCTGCGATTGAGAATAAAGATTTAGGAAAAGAAGTAAAAAATGTCTTGATCAATCCTGTACAAAGCCCAATTAGTTTATTGAATAAAATTTTAGAAATAAAGAAATTAATTAATCCAAATAGTTATAAAATGAATTTTGATAATTTGTTTAGTGAATGTAGAGAAAAGCCTTTTATAATTAAAACAAAAGAAATTTATGATACAAGCACTGTGCAACTATCATTTGAGCAAATAGCAAAATTGCAATTTAAACTTCAAAAAAATATTTGGTATCAGTATTTTTCACATCATGTTAGAGAAATAAAAACTTGGATTGATTTTGAAACTAAAATAAATGATGCATTAAAAGCAGTAGCTATATTTATTTTTCAAATTAATAAAAAAGCAGAAGAAGTAGGTTCTTTTTCTGATCATATCTGCCATGTAGGCGAATGTTCAAGATATCAAATTTTTTTAAAAAAAGAATATTGTAAGATACTTGAACAATTTAAATTTTTAACTTCCGGATATTATCAAGATGTAGAAGAGAATGATGAATATGATCGTCACTTTACTTATCCAGTGGAAACAGGTGATGATGTTCAGGGTGACTTAAGATTTTATATAAATACCAAAATTATTCCGACTATTCAGAGTATAAAAAAATAAATGACAATTTATTGCTAGATGACTTACAGGAACATTTAGATGATTTTGTTGAAATCTTTAATACTTATTTAGAGGTTGTCATAGACGAGTTAATTCCAAAATATGGAATTAAAATTCAAAATAATGACTGGATAACTCCAGATAAAATTTATTCTTTCAATTATACAAATAGCTTTCTTAAATTCTATAAGTTAGTACCTATAGAATTTTTACATGGATCATTAGGAGAAAAACAAAATATTGTTTTAGGTGTTTCAGATGTAGTAGATGAATCATTGAAAAAATTAAAAGCTTATGGATTACCAAGTATCATCAAAAACTTTTTAAGAATACTGATTACTTATTTTTAGATGAATTCAAAAAGAAAATTCAGCAAGATCACAAACAGATTGAAATTTTAGGGAAAAAGGTAAATAGTGCTTTAGAGTCTAATATTTTATAGTTTTACGATAAACAATTGGATAACTTAGAAAAAAACCAAAATTTAAATCTCAATTTTTATATTTGGGGGCATTCTTTAGATACTTCTGATAAGGATTACATCATAGATTTATTTAGCTTAAATGATGATATGGACCGTAATGTTCAAGTAATAATTTACTATTTTGATAAAAATGCAAAATTTACTTTACTCAATAATTTATTAGCAATTTTAGGAAAAGATAAAGTTGAACAATGGATGAAAAATAAATGGCTTCAATTTAGGCCAAATCCAGAAATTAAATTTGATAAAATGATTTCGGAAAAAACAGCTTAAAGACAAGAAAAAAACTCTCTGTTAAACTACACCTACTCAAACCAGTAGGTGTTTTTGTTTGAGTATCCATCTTTGAAATCTAATTGTTTTATGAATGAAACATGATTTAAAAATCACTGTCTTAGCCTTTTATTGCTTTATATATTTTTCAAAATTTAATTTAAATACTCAATGCTTGTCATTGGGCGAATGCTGATCTCCCTAAAAATAGTATTTCGTTCCGCAAGCCTATAACCCTATGTAGAAAAACAATGCAAAAAGTTCAAACCGCCACTTTAAACCGTGCCACGCTGATGTTCCCATTGGCATTGGTCCTGTTTGAATTTTCCGTATATATCGGCAACGACTTGGTTCAACCTGCCATGCTCGCCATTACCAAAGACTTTGGCGTAAGCAGTTCATGGGCACCATCCTCCATGTCCTTTTACCTGTTGGGCGGGGCATGTGTGGCGTGGTTACTTGGACCATTGTCCGACCGTTTGGGGCGCAGAAAAGTATTGCTCTCGGGTGTGCTGTTCTTTGTATTGTGCTGCTTGCTGATTTTATTCACCCAAAATATTGAAAGCTTTTTAGTGCTGCGCTTTTTACAGGGGATCGGCCTAACCGTAATCACCGCTGTTGGTTATGCCGCGATTCAGGAAACCTTTGAAGAACGCGACGCGATTAAAGTCATGGCGCTGATGGCAAATATTTCTTTGCTTGCACCATTACTCGGTCCTGTGGTCGGTGCATTCCTGATTGATCATGTGTCATGGCATTGGGGCTTTATTGGTATCGCATTTTTGGCTTTTTTAAGCTGGTTTGGTTTAAACGCCAAAATGCCGGACACCAAATTAAGCATTCCGAAACAGCCACTGAGTTATGTGCTGGATGACTTTAAACAGGTCTATAAAAACAAACGCTTTTTAGGCATGACTTTGGCACTACCTATGGTCAGTATGCCGCTGATGCTGTGGATTGCGCTTTCACCTGTGATATTGGTAGAAGAGTTGGGTTTTAGCAGCATGCAATATGGCTTGGCACAGTTTCCGGTCTTGGGCGGATTAATCCTCGGCAATATCGTGCTGATCAAAATTATCGACAAACTGGCTTTGGGTAAATCGGTGCTGATTGGTTTGCCGGTTATGTTGCTGGGAACAGTGGTTTTAATTGCCGGTGTGATTTGGACGGATTATCTGATCTGGTGCTTAATTGCAGGCATGACTTTAATCAGCTTTGGTGAGGGAATCAGTTTCTCGGTGCTGTACCGTTTTGCACTGATGTCATCAGAAGTATCTAAAGGTACAGTTGCAGCAGCCGTGTCGATGCTGCTGATGTTCAGCTTCTTTATTATTATTGAACTGGTCCGGATAATGTATGAACAATACCATTTGTGGGCATATAGCGTAGCGTGTTTTGTTTTAATCGCGCTGTGGTTTAGTTTTCCCCGAAGCATGCTTAAACAGATTTTAAAAGAACGGGTAGAGCAGGGACGGTTTTAGCTCTTTACCATTTAAAAAGAGAAAAGCACCTTCTCCCTGTGGGAGATGAGGAATATATCCTGCAAGGGATGAAGGTTTATTTAGATTGTAAAATGACCTCTCCCTTGCGCAGCAGCGCTGCTCATCTCCTAAAAGGAGAGGGAACATATGGGTTTGAAATTAATGTCTTTATATTTTTTTAATAAAAAATACTTCCTCTACCTCAGGGAGAGGGCTGGGGTGAGGGAATTTGTTTAACTCACTTTCCAAGCATTCTATTCAAGATCAGATCGCTTTATCAAAAAATAAAATTACAAATTGAATAAACAACCTCTCCTAGAAGGAAAGGGAACATTATTATTTGCTGAAAAAGTTAATAACTCTTTAATTAGAAACTATATCTTGGACTCAGCAATTGGCTGCTGAAAAGTCTTTAATTTGCGATCGAAAACAAAAGTGCCGAACGGTAGAATGGATGCAATTAAGCCCAGAATAAACATATAAATTGACCATTTCTGTTTTTCACATACCGTAAACAACACGATTAAAAACAGCATGAACAGTACGCCGTGCCCCATGCCGACATATTTCACCAAGACCGGATTATCCAGCATATATTTCATCGGCATCGCGATAAACAAAAGCAGCAGAAAGGAAATTCCTTCCAAAAGACCAATGATACGTAAAGTTTGAATATTCATGCTCATGCTTAAATTAATCAGAATCAAGCATGAGTTTACTGAATATTGCAGCAGCAGGGAATTAAAAATAAATATATTTATAAAATATATCAATAACTTATAACCAACTGTTTAACTCGGATTATTTAATTTCCTGTGCCCACAATTCGGTTCTTAATTTCAATAATTCAGGCAGTGTTTCCAGTAATAAGCTGATCTGTTTCAGTACCAATAATAAATCTTCAGATAGATTTTCCTGCGTACTCATCTGTTTAATTTCCTCAAGCTTGGCCTGAATTTTGTCCATATCTAGCACTTGTTGCTGTAACAGCACGGCAAATAAAGTGTCTTTACAGCCCAGCATTAAATCCAGCACTTGCGCATCCTGAACCTGTTCACGATGACTTCCCAAGGCCGAAACATAACTGAGTTGACTGTGGCTATAGACCAGATAGCGAAAGGCAGAATGAATCAGCGCCTGGTTCGGATTGGGTTCGGTACTTAAACTGGAAATCATGCTCGACAGTTCAATCTGTGCATTGTGTGCAGTACGACGGGCACGACGATAATCCAGACTGTTGTTTTTACCGAACTGGTATTGCTTCACCACCGCATCGAAATAGTCCAAAGTGGCCTGATTACTTTTTTTGATGGTGCTGGAAATGTTACGGAAATTCCAGTCTGGCCAGATAAAACTGACCGCAAACCACGCAATTAAGCAGCCTAAAATGGTATCGACAATGCGCGGTAAAATAATGGCATAACCTGCACCTTTTAAATTAAAAATCAGCAGAACCATTAAAGTGACCATCAAGGTTGCCATGGCATATTTTTTGGAACGTAAATAGAAAAAATACACCCCGGAAATAATGGTCAGCACCAGTTGTCCTTCAATACTCGGCACAAAATATAAAACTGGAATGCCCAAAAGCACCCCTAAAATCGTGCCTAAAGTCCGCAGTTTTAACCGGCTTTTGGTGGCGAAATAACTGATCTGACAGACAAATAAACTGGTGAGTAAAATCCAGTAGCCATTTTTGGCGAATGGCATTAATGAGATGGCGTAGCCCACGGTAAAAACAAAGGCAATCCGCACCGCGTGACGAAATAGCGCTGAATTGGGCGTAAAATGTTGTTTCAGTTTCAGCCATAAATCGGGCACATCATGAATATCATCGTCGAGCAGATTTATATTTTCCTGATGCTGAAGGTAGTTTTGACGATAATTATTTTGCTCATGACTTAAATTGATGAACTGTTCCTGGATTTTTCTCAAATTCCTCAAAATCAGTAACAAGTTTTTTACTTCCAGATTCTGTGGATTTTCCTCAATCCATAATTGGATGGAACTTTCCAGATTGGCAATGGCAATATCCGTATCCGGATTCGACTGATAGCTCTGATGGCTGAGAATATCTCGCGCCAGTTTCTGACAGGATAAAGCATGCAGTTTTACATTCTTTTGAATGCGGAAAATCAGATCTGTACGGCTAAAATTTTTATGAATATTTTCATAATGCAAATAATTGGATGTCGCCTGTTCATGAATGTCTTGCGCCAGAAAATAAAGATTCAGCCAGTAAATGGTATTTTTATTGGCACGAGAGGCTTTTAAACGGGTCAGTAAAGAGGCTTTGGTGGTATTCAGGCTTTGTACCACTTCGCTATTTTTTAAGGAAAGTTCATACAATAGTGGTTCAATATTGTCGGTATTATCCGGGTCAAACAGACGGGCTTTGGCCAACAGTAATGCGGCAATGGCATTGAAGTTGGCAGCCAAATTGTCTTGGACGGCCTGAGTCGGTTTAAGTAAATAAAAGATGATCGAAGTCAGTCCATACCAAACCGCACCCAGCACAAAATAGCTCGGCTGCTGATACCATTCGCTGTATTCACCCAGTCCAAACATGGTGTAAATGGACAATAAAATGGTGCCAAAAGAAATGGTGGCATAACGCTGTCCCAAAGCGCCCATTAAAATAAAAGCGGCACTCGACAGCGATAAATACAGAATAAAAAGCAGTTTATAGGGATAGAGAAATTCAAGAATACTGCTGACGCCAAAAAACAGAATGCAGACATAGACCAGATTGCGCAGGCGAATACTTAGGCGATCATCAAAATCGGTCAGGGCAGTAGCAATGGCACCTAAAGTCACCGGAACAATTAAGGCTTCATAACCTAAAAACAGTAAGCCTAAGGTTGTGCCCGTCAGGACAATAAAAATCTGGAAGCAATAGATCAGAATGGAATTGGATTTAAAGCGTTGAAGCAAATCTTTCAGGCTATTCACGATTTTTCTAAAGATAAATTATTGTGAATATAGCGTGAGCTTTTTTCGCTGTGCTGTCAATTTATGATCGTTTTAATTGCAGGATTTGTTCGAATCATTTCGCAATGTAGGGAGAAAAAAAGCAGACCTTGCGCCACTGCTGTCCCACAATTTTTACAAGAGGAAGCTCATTTAAGCTTCTCTTGTTTGATGGGGACTTTATCGGGTGAAAATAACGCTTTTAAGGTTTTTATTTCAAATAAATTCACTTGAATTATTCTGAGTAAGCGCTGAACTGTCCAGCCTTTT
>NZ_SJNZ01000011.1 GCF_004331155.1 Acinetobacter terrestris | reverse complement strand
CAATACGCTTTCAAATAATGATCATATGGATTGGTATTTATATAAAATCAGGCATTTAATTGAGAATGCCTTTGCTAGATTAAAGCAATTTAGAGGAATTGCCACACGCTATGACAAGCTAAAGCGAAGCTATGAAAATTCTGTTGCCTTAGCTTGTATCTTTATTTGGCTACCATTATAAAATGTCAACAGACCCTACTGAAAAATAATTTTTTTAATTTAATTCCATAAAATTGATTTCTTGAAATAATTGCAAGAAGATATTTACTAGGTAGAGGTTGCACTTTAAGTTAGACAGTTAAAGCTGGATCATTGAAGTCATCAGGCTTTAACCGTATTAACCAAAAAAACCAAGCAAAAAGTCCGATCTTCAGGAGAGGACTTTTTAGTCAAATTTTTATATATCTTTATATATCTGAGTTCCCAAACAACTTAGCCAAAGCCTCTTGCTCAATTACTTGCCAAATTGCATAAGAATGTACACCGATATAACTTTTGGTTGATGATATTCCTTTTATTTTAAACCCTATGCATATTGGGTTAATGATTTTAACAAGATAAAACCGTATATTGATCAGGATATTTTCTGCGACTTGTCTTATTTATGTTTTTAAAAATTTCGACTATCGCTCTTATTCCTTCGCTGATTATTCAAGGTCATGCAGTCAAAAAAAATACCTTATGCTTGCCAGAGCCTGAAGGAAACCGTCAGGGGATCATTGGAACAGGAAAAGCACTGTCTATTTTAATTTTGGGTGATTCGGCAGCCGCAGGTGTCGGGGTCCAAATTCAGGAAGATGCTTTACTGGGGGCTGTGTTGAACCAGTTGAAAGATCAATACCACATCAGTTATATGCTGGAAGCAAAAACAGGGCTTAGTACTGGACAAGTGATTAAAACGGCCAAAACGATGTCGGCTCAACATTTTGATGTGGTGGTTACCTCTGTCGGGGTAAATGACATTACCAAGCTGACGTCACCTAAAAACTGGATTAAAAAACAGCAGCAACTTTATGCAGAAATTAATCAGAAATTTACCCCTGAACTGATTATTGCTTCTGGTGTACCGCCTATGAATATGTTCCCGGCTTTACCCAATCCACTGGCCTGGTTATTTGGCCAATATGCCAAAGCCATGAATGAAACACTTGATAAATTTGTTCAACAACAAGCCAATATGCAATGGATTGAATATGATTTGGAACAATTTAAACTGCTCAATTTAGAAATGGCAGCCGATGGTTTTCATCCCAGCAAGGAAATCTATACACTTTGGGGACAACAAATGGCAGATAAAATCCGTCAAATGTTTTAAATTAAGCTAAAGACTGATCAATGGGCTGTTATGACCACCGAACTGGAAATTGAAACTCATCCGCTTGAACCGTTCTTACCAGAAAATGCCAAATTACTGATGATGGGCAGTTTTCCGCCCCCTAAAAACCGCTGGAAAATGGAATTTTATTATCCAAACTATCAAAATGATATGTGGAAGATTTTTGGTTTGGTTTTCTTTCAAAATAAAGAACACTTTTTAGATATCGCAAACAAAAAATTTAAGGAACAGCAGATCCGAGATTTTCTAAATGAAAAAGGCATCGCGATTTTTGATACGGCATATCAAATCGTTCGCCTAAAAGGCAATGCTTCAGATAAATTCCTGCAAATTTCCAAGCCGACTGATTTAGCCAAGCTGCTACAACATATTCCACAATGTCACAGCATTATGACCACGGGTGATAAAGCGACAGACACGCTGATGCTTTCCATGCCAGAAGATACTGAAAAACCGCAAATTGGAAAGTCTTCAAAAGCACATTTTGCTGAACGCGATCTGACTTTATATCGTATGCCTTCATCTTCAAGAGCTTATCCTTTAGCAATTGAAAAGAAGGCTGAAGCCTATGCTCAGTTATTTAAGGAAATAGGCTTACTTTAAGTAAGTCTTGGAGATAACTTGAAGATAAAAAGCATCAAAGATTTTATTGTTTAAAAGGCATCATTTTTGGATATTTGACCCATCTAAAAGACTGCACAGTAAAATCCCGTACATGGGTAAAATCAGACCAAATCAATTGACTGCCTTTGGTCCATTTTAGACTTTGAATCCGTCGTGAAATTTGAGCCAGTTCTTCTGCATTGGCCAGACGAAGGTCGCCAATTTCCACATATAGCCGCACACCGGGATAATCACTAAACTGACCTTTAAATAAAGATTTTAACCAAAATAATCGGCTGCTATTGACTGCCTGAATGCAGGCTTTGCTATTTTGCGGCAAATTCTGTTGCAAAGATTCCGTATAGGTATCAAAGAAAAAGCCGCTTTGGTTTTCTCTAAGAAATAAAGTGCCTATAGGTGTTATTGTTGGCTGCAACTGTGCATCAACCGTGGCAATAGAGCAGTGCATGGCGGCTTTTTGAGCATCATTCATCACTTTACCAATATGCTGCCATTCTTGTTTATTCATTGTGATTTTCCTTCTTATTATTTTTTAATAGTATTCAATAGGATGAAAGTAATTGGAATACAATTATATCTATCTGAGTGGTCATCCGTAACAATACTTCATTGGAAAGTTAAGTGTCTTGATCAGAAGCCTTTGATACTTTGCAAAGCTTACCGAGGCGATTCAAATGAAAGGTTTTGAATGACACCAAAATCTATCCGTCATATTCCACATAATCCCAAAGATTTAAACGGGATTTAATTTCACGGCGAATATCGGGCAGCATGGGTAACAATGTGCCATCAATCCATAGACTTAAAGCCTGAGCAGAAATTTTCTTTTGATCACCACCTACAATTTGAGCGCCTTTAACCAAGAGCAAGGTTTGTTCATTTGCTTCAGTTTCAATGCCTTTAAATAACACCTGCAATTCCGAACCGGTATCCTGAATCATCCATTCCAATTCCAGTTGAATATTTTCACTGGATTTCAAAACAGCCTGACCTTCAAGAATTTCAGAATCAGATAGGCAGTCATATTCCACACGGACTTTGGCTAGAAACCATTCTTGATGCCCAAGCTCATTCAGTGTTTTGTAGGGCGTTAAAATATCACTTAAATTAAATTGACGACTTAAATCAAAAAATTGCATTGCAGAGGGTCACGATCAGGAGATAAATGAGTTAAAAACTCGAAAAATGCAATGTTAAAGCAAATCAGGAAGTGAGTAAAAGCATTGTGCTAATTGATCTGAAATATGTATAAATAGCCTTCAATCTCTTATAAGTCATAATGAGATTAATCAAAGAATTACCATGCCCGATTGATTTAAAAGATTCACAACATTTAGACAAATGAAGCTGTCTTCTGCGCTTAAATGCGCGCACCGTGAGGGCAATAAAAAGCGTATGTGTATTTAAATGTCACTCATTTGTCATTACATCAGCCATTCAATCGGGAAGTAAGACACCGCTTTAATGGCAAATCTTTGGAATTTTGTGCTTTCAGGGTCATGGCTGTATTCAACGACAGATCCATCTTTTTGATGATCGAGCCAAATCACTTCCCCTTGTGCGTCGAGTTTTAATTCATAAGCAATTTGCGGTAAATATTGATCCAGTGATGTAGAAATCTGGTCTTGAAGCACATCTGATTCAACCACCAAGCCGACTTCAGTGTTTAAATTGGCTGAACGCGGATCAAAGTTAAATGAACCAATAAATACCATGCCGTCGATATCAAAGAATTTTGCATGCAGGCTTGAGGCATTTTTATTTTTGGCGGGAATCACATTGCCTGTGACCACTTCATACCAGGTACGTTTATTACGCTCAATATAAGGCTTAAATTCATGAATTTTGACCCCGCCTTTCAGCAAATCATGGCGATATTTCTTATAAAAGGCATGTACCACGGGAACATCATTGGCCAGAAATGAATTGGTCAGGACCCGAACCTCAACATTGTTTTTGACCAGCTCGGCTAAATAATCTGTACCTTTACGGGTCGGCACAAAATAGGCAGAAACCAGTTCAAGATGCTGCTTGGGTTCCCCCATAATATTCAGCATCTGACGATAAATCAGTTGATCTCCGGATGCCTCTCCACGAATTTTATTCGGCGAGTCTGCGATAAAATGTGCTTTGGCCCAATTGATGGGACGGTCTTTTAAGTGCTCATTGATTTGCTTTTCCGCCAATTCAATCCGTCTTTTCAACTGATCTTTTTGTAAAGCTGTCAGTTCATAATATTTGCGCAATTTGCTCAGTTGCTCTTGAGTCGCATTGCCCAGCAGCTGCGGAACTGAATAGCTTAAATCATCATTCCAGAAGTCCTGAAACACTTGGTTGGCATTGTCGACTGCATTTCCATAGAACAAGATATCCATGTCGGTAAACTGGAAATTTTCACTGGCATCAAAGTATTCGCGACTGATGTTGCGCCCGCCGGTTACAGCGATAGCCCCATCAGCAATAATCAGCTTGTTGTGCATACGGTGGTTGATGTTTTTTAGACGGAATGCGTAATCAATCACCCGCAATTTTCTGAATTTATAGGGGTTAAACAGTTTGATTTCAAAGTTCGGATGTTTTGCCAGTTGTTTTAAGGTGAAATCAAGTTGGGTTCCGTTCTGATCATCAATCAATAAACGGACTTTCACTCCACGATCTGCTGCTTTTAAAAGCTCGGCCAGCATCAGATGTCCAATTGAATCATCTTCCCAAATGTAATACTGCAAATCGAGATTATGTTGCGCTTTATTAATCAGATGAAGTCTTGATGCAATGCTGATAAAGGCATCATCCAGCGTCAAATAAGCCGTTAGGCCTTGCGCCATTTGTGTATCAGCATTGGAACCGTTTAACCAGTGTTCAGCATGAACGTGTATAGGAGATTGCTTTTTTGATTCATTCATCGGCAAACTGCATCCTGTCAGTGTGATGACTGCAAATGAAAGTAAGACAGCTTGAGTAGATTGTCTAATCTGCATAATTGTTATGAAGTCATAAAGTTATACGTACATATTATCATCATGTTAGAGGTTGAATCTGATAATAAAAAGCGGTTACTGTAGCTCATCTGTTAAAGAATCAAATAAAGGATGGTATTTCATGAAATCACGTGCTGCAGTCGCATTTGGTCCGGGTCAACCCCTTCAAATTGTTGAACTGGATGTTGCTCCACCGAAAGCAGGTGAAGTCCTGGTCAAAATTACCCATACCGGTGTATGTCATACCGATGCCTTTACTTTATCGGGCGATGATCCTGAAGGTGTTTTCCCGGCAGTATTGGGTCATGAAGGTGCAGGCATTGTGGTAGAAGTTGGAGAAGGCGTGACCAGTGTTCAACCGGGCGATCATGTGATTCCACTTTATACTGCGGAATGTGGTGAATGTTTATTCTGTAAATCTGGAAAAACCAACCTTTGTGTGGCTGTACGTGCAACCCAAGGTAAAGGCGTTATGCCAGATGGCACAACCCGTTTCTCATATAATGGTCAGCCGATTTACCACTATATGGGCTGTTCAACCTTTAGTGAATATACCGTGGTTGCTGAAGTGTCTTTGGCGAAAATCAACCCGGATGCAAATCCTGAACATGTATGTTTGTTGGGTTGCGGCGTAACCACAGGGATTGGTGCGGTACATAACACGGCAAAAGTTCAGGCAGGTGACTCGGTTGCCGTGTTTGGTTTAGGCGGTATTGGTCTTGCGGTTGTGCAAGGTGCCCGTCAAGCTAAAGCAGGCCGTATTATTGTGGTTGATACCAATCCTGAAAAATTCAAACTTGCTGAAGAATTTGGTGCGACAGATTTCTTGAATCCGAAAGAATATGACAAACCGATTCAGGAAGTGATTGTTGAAATGACCGGTTGGGGCGTAGACCACTCATTTGAATGTATTGGCAACGTCAATGTAATGCGCTCTGCTCTTGAATGTGCACACCGTGGTTGGGGACAATCCGTGATTATTGGTGTAGCCGGTGCAGGTCAGGAAATTTCGACCCGTCCGTTCCAGTTAGTGACAGGTCGTAAATGGATGGGTACAGCATTTGGTGGCGTGAAAGGTCGTTCACAACTTCCCGGCATGGTTGAAGATGCTATGAAAGGTGAGATTCAACTTGAACCTTTTGTCACGCATACCATGGGTCTAGACAAAATTAACGAAGCTTTTGACTTGATGCACGAAGGTAAATCAATTCGTACAGTGGTACATTTCAAAGACTGATCTTCTGCAAAATAAAAAACGGGCAATATGCCCGTTTTTTTATATCAACGTGTTTAAGCAGTTGCTTTAATGACTTCTGCAATAGACTCAGCGACATAATCAATATTGCTTAAATTTAAGCCGGCAGCACACATACGGCCACTGCGCACCAGATAGATCGCATATTGATCTTTTAAGATATCAACCTGTTCAGCCGTTAAGCCGGTATAACTAAACATGCCTTGTTGTTTGACCAGATAACTAAAGTCACGTTCAGGCAAAGCTTGGCTTAATTTTTCATTCAATATTTGACGCATCTTAATAATACGTTCGCGCATTTCAGTCAGTTCAGCTTGCCATTGTGCAGTCAGATCAGCATCATTCAGCACATTATCCACCAGCAAGGCGCCCGTCGTTGCCGGGCTTGAGTAAATACGGCGTACAGTGGCTTTTAATTGCCCCAATACTTTTTGTGCAGTAGCTTGATCATCACACACAAAAGTTAAACCGCCAATCCGTTCGCCATAAAGCGAGAAAATTTTAGAGAATGAATTGCTGACAATGAAATTCATCCCGGCTTGATCTAAAGCGCGAATGGCATAAGCATCTTGTTCCAGCCCTTGACCAAAACCTTGATAGGCAATATCCAAAAATGGAATCAGGTCCTGTTGTTTCAACACTTCAATCACTTGATCCCATTCAGCCGTGGTTAAATCTGCACCTGTCGGGTTATGGCAACAAGGGTGTAACAGCACAATGCTTTTGGCAGGAAGCTGGCTTAATTTTTCCAGCATAGCCGGAACATTCACCCCATTGGTTGTTGCATCGAAATACGGATAGAAATGCGTGTGAAGACCCGCCCCATTAAAGATGGCAATATGATTTTCCCAAGTCGGTTGGCTGACCCAAACATCAGATTCAGGAAAATATTTTTTAAGAAAATCGGCACCGACTTTAAGTGCGCCTGAACCGCCCAAAGTTTGAATCGTTACCGCACGTCCATCAAGACGCGCCTGACTGTCTTGACCTAAAACGAGGGCTTGAGTGGCTTGGTTATAAGACTTCAAACCATCCATCGGTAAATAGAGCTTGACCTGATCATTGCTCGCTTCAATATTTTTATAAGCCGCTTTAACGGCATTGAGTTGAGGAACAATATTGTCTTCATTGTAATACAAGCCAATACTTAGATTAACTTTATGAGAGCGTTGGTCTTTTCCAAATTCTTCCATCAAAGAAAGAATCGGATCACCTGCATAAGTATCAACATGTTGGAACATGAATACATCCTTCGTTATATAGAGTAAACAAATCAAGCCTTCGGAACAGAACGCATTTTATCTTTTAATGCCAATTGAGGGTCCGTTATTTTCTTATTTTTGAAAAAATAGGCAATCGATAGGACTGCAATCCAGACCGGAATCATCATCACCGCAATGCGCATATCTGGGGTTTGGCTCATAATCAGCAAAATACCGCACATAAAAATGATGCACAGATAATTGGTAAAAGGGTAGGCAATGCTTGGAAATTGCGTCGGTGCATTCATGGCGATCATGTGTTTTTTGAATTTCAAATGCGTATAGGAAATCACAACCCAGTTAATCACAATTGCTGCGACCACCAGCATCATCAGCAGGCTAAAGGCTTTTTCAGGGAATAAATAATTGATCAATACACACATTAATGTAAAAAATGCCGAGACCATGACTGCGTTGACTGGAATGCCCCGTGGATTAATTTTGCTTAAAAACTTGGGTGCATTGCCTTGTTGAGCCAAGCCTAACAGCATACGGCTGGTGCAATAGTTGGTACTGTTATAGACAGAAACAGCGACAGTCAGCACGACAAAATTTAAAATTGTCGCCACGGTTTGGCTTCCCAGAGAGTCAAAGATCAGTACAAAAGGGCTGCCGCCTTGCGCCATTTGATTCCATGGATAAAGCGATAAAATAATCACCAGACTTAAGATATAAAATAACAGGACCCGATACACAATCTGGTTGATGGCTTTAGGTGAAGTTTTTTGCGGATTATCCGTTTCTGTAGCGGCAATGCCGACCAATTCAATGTTACCAAAAGCAAATATAATCATCACCATTGCCATGACCAATCCCATAACACCATTCAGGAAGAAGCCGCCTAATTCCCATAAATTTTGCAGACTCGATTGTGTACCACCACTACCAGTTGCGAGTAAATAGCTGCCAAAAGCAATCATGACAATAATGGCCAATACTTTAATAATGGCGAGCCAAAATTCCATTTCACCAAATAATTTTACATGTAACAGATTAATTACATTAATGAAAATAAAGAAACCCAGTGCAGATACCCAGGTCGGAATTTCCGGCCACCAGTAATGAATATACAGACCAATCGCACTCAATTCAGCCATGCAGACCAGAATGTTCAGTACCCAGTAATTCCATCTAGATATCCGTAATTGTTTTTTTGTAACTGAGATTTTTTAAACATCAAACTGCGAAAATAAAAACTAATTTTATTTTATTTATTAATATTTTAAATTATTCGTTTTGAGAGAAAAGATGAAAATTATTAAATCAAAATTAACCTTGGTACATAATTAAAGCTAAATGATTAAGGCATCAATCTGTTATAAGGCGTTCTTCGTCTACATATAAAAGTATAAAGCTCAATCTTCTCATATTTTTTAAACAATATATAAGTAAAAGTTGACTGATTTATGTATTTTTATTTTAGATAAAACGCTTGTCAAAGTGATGAATACAGCGTATTTTAATTTTAAGACACATACTTTTTTGAAGAAATAAAGATGTTAAAGCAACCAGTCATCTCAAACGCACGTTATTATTTTTGGCAATTTAGATAATTGCCTGAACGCGTTCGGGCAAGAAATGGTTGCCCACCCAGTTTATAACCTGATCGGCAACCCTGATCAGGTTTTTTTATGCTTTATTTTTTTATATATTTTTGGAGTTACTTCATGAAAACATTAAATTACTCATATTTTAGCAGCTCTTATTGGTTTTATTTTAGTCAAATGATGAATCTTGCCTTGCCATCCATTAGACCCATAACGCTCAAATAAAAGATTGGACTGAAAATAGTCCCCAGGAAAGACCAATGAATGCTTTAAATACTGCTTTACAACAAACGCAAACGACTGCAAAAGAAACCATTTTAAGTTTGCCTCACCAATTAAAGGCACAATTGCCTTTATCTGCAAAACTGGCTCAACAAATTGCCGAGCAGCGTCAAACCATTCAAAACATTTTAGATGGCAAAGATCATCGTTTAATGGTGGTGACAGGTCCATGTTCAATTCACGATCCCATTTCTGCGCTTGAATATGCTGAAAAATTACAACAATTACAAAGCAAAGTAGCGGATCAAATTTTTCTGGTGATGCGTGCCTATATCGAAAAACCACGCACAACAATTGGCTGGAAAGGTTTTTTATATGACCCAAATTTAGATGGCTCATCGAATATGCAACTAGGCTTAGAAAAGTCACGTGAGTTATATCTGCAAATTATCGAAATGGGTTTACCGATTGCCTCAGAGATTCTAAGCCCGATGGCAACCGCTTATTTCGATGACTTGCTGGCTTGGGGTGCAATTGGTGCACGGACCAGCGAATCACAAATTCACCGTGAAATTTCAAGCCATATGCCGTACAGCATCGGTTTCAAGAACGGCACAGATGGCTCCATTCAAATTGCGCTGGATGCCATTCAATCGGCTGCACATCCACATGAATTCATGGGCATGAGTCAGTCAGGCTTACCGTGTATTTTAGAGTCGCAAGGCAATCGCAAAGCGCATCTGATTTTACGTGGTGCCAATTCAGGCCCAAATTACCAGTTGGCCGAAATTGAAAAAATTAAGGAAAAGGCCAAAGGGGAACTGCCGGCTTTGGTGATTGACTGCAGTCATGGTAACAGCCATAAAAATCCCTTATTACAAGCTGAAGTTTTACGGACTATTGTAGCTGAATGCACTAATAGCAATGTCCGTGGCGTAATGCTCGAAAGCCATCTGGTCGATGGTCAGCAAAAGATTTCGTGTGAGATGACTTATGGTCAATCTGTAACGGATGGCTGCTTAGGTTGGGATAAAACACAGCAACTTTTAGTGGAGGTTGCCGATTCACTGCGTGTTTCTCAATTAAAGCGCAGTGCTTAAGATTTCTTAAAAAGTATACTTGTTTTCTGATGCAGCCCCGTTCATCGGGGCTGCATCGTTGCTGATCAATACATTTATGTTATCTGTTTAAATTTAGAACCCTATTTTGTTGATGCCCTATACATTTTTTATGAATTCTTTTAACTGATTAAAATTAACAAATTTGAGTCATCTACGTTCTTTAGGCACAATAATAAAAAATGATTCCAAGTAACAACTAAGTAATAACTAATTGTTTCATAAATACAATTCGCTATAGATGTGGCTTGGTCGTTAGAGATGCTTTTAACTGGGGGGAAAAATATGTATAGTGCAGAATTACTGGAAGAAGCACGTAAAATAATATTTCATATGCTGACCAAAGTGGTGGAATATGGCGGTTCGGACTTATTTATTTCAGCAGATTTTCCGCCCAGCATTAAACATCAGGGTCTAATGAAACCTATTGGACAACAGGCATTGACGGCAGATAAAACCAAATTATTTGCCTATAGTTTAATGAACGAAAAACAACAGCAAGAATTTGAAAAAGAACTCGAATGTAATTTTGCCATTAGTGTGCCTAACGTTTCGCGCTTTCGTATTAATGTGTTTCAACAACAGTTACAAGTGGGCATGGTCATTCGTACCATTACCGCGGAAATTCCAAACTTTGCCCAGTTAAAACTTCCTGAATCACTCAAAGACGTGATGATGGCAAAACGCGGCTTGGTACTGGTCGTGGGTGCAACGGGTTCGGGTAAATCAACCTCTTTAGCCGCCATGATTGATCATCGTAATGAAAATTCAGCCGGGCATATTATTACGGTTGAAGACCCAGTTGAATTTGTACATAAACATAAGAAATCCATGATTACTCATCGTGAAGTCGGTGTAGACAGTCACTCATGGCACAATGCTTTGAAAAACACCTTACGCCAAGCGCCCGATGTGATTTTGATTGGGGAAATCCGTGATACTGAAACCATGGAACATGCGATTGCTTTTGCGGAAACCGGACATTTATGTTTGGGAACGCTACACGCGAATAATGCCAATCAAGCACTTGACCGGATTATTAATTTTTTCCCTGAAGAGCGAAAAAATCAGTTATTGATGGATTTGTCATCAAACATGAAAGCGATTATTTCCCAGCGTTTGGTACGAACTCAAGATGGCAGCGGTCGTCGTGCTGCCATTGAAATTTTGCTCAATACGCCGCTGATTGGCGATAATATTCTTAAAGGTCAATTGCATGAACTGAAAGAAATCATGAAAAAATCCCGTGAATTGGGCATGCAAACTTTCGATCAGGCTTTATTTGATTTGTATAATGAAGGTGCTATTAGCTATGAAGAGGCCTTGCGTAATGCAGACTCCATGAATGAATTACGTTTACAGATCAAATTAAAAAGTCCAAGAGAAGATCAGTCTGTACCTGGTTCAACAGCATCATTTAGCATGCTGCAGGAAAGTAATCCTGAAGAAAGTAAAACCAAGGAAGAGCACCAAGCTTAGTTGAGTCATGTTTTAAAATAATAATTTAAAAATTATTAAGTGAAATTATAAAAAATATGCATCATCCAATTGTAGGGTGGTGCATGTTTTTTATTATATGAGTCTGGTATGAAGTTTTTTAGGCTACTGTATGTTTACGATCTACAAATAATTTATAAAAAATCAAACTTAAAGCCGTGATAAATGCACAGAGCAGATAGGCAAAGCTGTAGCCCTGATGAGCAATCAGCACACCCAGCAAAATTGAACCCAGCGCAATACCAATGTCATAACAGGTAAAAAAGGTTGAGGTTGCATGTCCAATTCTGGCTTTCGGTGAATGCTGGATGGAAAGGGTTTGCAAGCATGGCTGTGCCGACCCAAAGCCCATACCGACAAATACCGCTGCAATCATCAATCCAGTCACGTTATTGATTTGGCTTAAAAAAATCAGCCCAATCGAAAATAGCGCAATCGCAGGGTAGACTACAAAATTTGGCCCTTTACGATCATAAATTTTCCCGGTGATTGGTCGCAAGCTCATCATCGAAATGGCAAAGACCACAAAGAATAAACTGGCATAGGCAAGTAAATTTTTTGATTCGGCAAAAGTCGAAATGAACGACATAATACTGGCATAAGAAAAAGAGATAATCATGGCCATAATAGAAACAGGCAAGGCTTTCTTTTCAACAAAATCATGAACAGATAATTTACGTTTAACGGTTTTAACTTGGGTTTTTATGGTTTCTTGAACTGGAATCAGGAAGCAAAATGCAAACCCTAAACAAATAATGCCAGCTAAAATCGCTGCAACCATTTGATAAGACAGTTGCTGAATCAAGCTAAGACCAATTAATGGACCCAGTACAATCCCCAGGTTGACCGACATGACAAAATATCCCATGCCTTCACCCTTACGGTTAGCAGGAATAAAGTCATTGGCAATCGGGACGGTCACGGTGGTTAAAATACTAAACCAGATACCATGAAACAGGCGGATGACTAAAAGAAAAGTCAGATTATCTGCAAAAATATAGGCAAATGAAAAAAGACAGAATAAGGTCTCTGAAATATATAGCGCTTTTTTGCGTCCAATTTTCTCAATAATCAAACCGCTAAAAGGACGAACGGCAATTGAGGAGGCCATAAATAGCGTCATGGCTAAACCTGCTTGCGCCAAGGTTCCATGTAATTCATTTACAATATAGATCGGTAAAATTGTGGTTTGAGCAAAATAAAACACAAACAAAAACAGATTGTTGGCCAGACACAGAATAAAGGACTTATTCCATAACTGTTGTGCATTTACAGGAGACATAATTGACCTAGATTCCTAAGAGGTAGACGAGTCATCAGGCTTATCGGGGCAATTATTTTTGTAAGTTAGGCAAATGATTTTTTATAATGATTGAAGATAAGTCAGATCATCGTTAGATTGTACGAATTTTAGATGATTACTGCGAAAAAGTATAGGTATATCAAGAATGAAAGACCTTAATAAATTTAATTCTCTGGTTTTATTTACTGTTAATCTCATAATATGATTTTTAGAGATGAGTTTTTCATCTCTGACATTTATTGGCTTAAAATAAAAAAATCAGCCATAACGACTGATTTTTTTAGGGATATAAACAGGATTATAAGCCTGCTTCATATTCACTGCTTGAAAGTAACTTTTCGACATCCGCCATATTGTTTGGCTTGATTTTATAAATCCAGCCTTTGCCATACGGGTCATCATTGACGAAGTCTGGATCATCTTCCAGGTCTGGATTCACTTCAACCACTTCGCCTGAAACAGGTGCATGAATATCAGAAGCGGTTTTAACAGATTCCACTACGCCGGCTTGTTCACCGGCAGTGATGTGCTGGCCGACTTCTGGCGCTTCTACATAGACCAAATCCCCTAAAGCATCCTGTGCATGGTCGGAAATACCTGTAACGACCAGATCACCTTCAATTTTGACCCATTCGTGTGTACTGGCGTACTTTAATTCTGAAGGATGATTCATTGATGACTCCTTTAAAATATTCAAATCATTTTTGCCATGTTTTATACAGGTTTTTTGATCAAAACAAAAGTTTATAAATAAGGATCTTTACGCCAATTGCTTGGACTACGGCCACTCCAGCGTTTAAATGCCCGGCTGAAGTTGGCTACATCACTATAACCCAGTTCATCCGCGATCAACTCTAGGGTGTAATCCGTCCGAGAAAGCAGCGATGTTGCATGGCGATAACGCACTTCATCCACAATGGTTGAAAAAGACGTGCCTTCGGCAGCTAATTGGCGTTTTAAAGTCCGATCGGACATATGCAGCCGATCTGCGACATTTTCGATACTTAAATAATGCTGTTCTGAATTGGTCAAAATATCACGAACCCGCATGGCCAAACGACGGCGTTCACCTAGCGCAGACAGTTCTGCTTCACATTGGTTAATCGCAATCTGGCTGGCAATCGGGTCGGCATTGACCATTTTCAAACCCAAGTATTTTTTATCAAAACTTGAGATTAAATGCGGTTGTTCAAAACGGAAATGATGCGATGGAAATTTTGCCATATAACGCTCAAAACCAAGCGGTTTCGAGAAATCAAAATCAATCTCGCCAGATAGATCATCACAGCCCGTCAAGGCTTTGGCCATGGTGACAATCCCAAAGGTCAAGGCTATGGCAATTTCAGTCCTGAGCGGCTCGATGTCAAAATCGCATTGCAATTGCAGCGTGGCTTTGTCACCAAAAGTGGAAAAATAAAGTTGTAAAAAGGGTAAACGTAGCTGAATAAAGCGGTTGGCCAAGACCAGGGCATCACTAATATCATGTGCGGTCATGATGGCATAGCCGATAAAACCATGAATGGAGATTCGCATTTGGGTACCCAAATGGAAACCTAGGGTCGGTTCACCGGTTAAACGTAACGCGTGTTTAACCAGTTCATTTGCGACAGGGGTTGGAATGCGGAAATTTGGCTCCGCCAATTGTTCACTACTTAAATGAAAGGGGGTAAACAAGGCTTCTGCATTGTAGCCCCAGCGTGACACCACATCTAAGAGCAGCAGACCGTAAACTCCCGGTATTCCTTGATCTTGTCTTGGAGAAATCGTTTTCATGCGCTATCCATTGCACTTAAGTCGTTCTTTCTATTTATTGATTTTTCATATTGGCATGAAAAGAAACAGTATCCCATTAAAATTGTTAGACAATTTTCTAAAGCCCGTAAATTAAGCGGGTTTAAATCACTTTTTAAAGACCACAATTTTGGTTGTAGAGATAAGCAAAACATCATGATTTTGATTCAATGCCTGAGTTACATAGCTCACTATAGCGCGGTCAGTTTTGGTTTTTGATGGCGTAATGGCAACAATTTCAACCTCAACATGAACTTTATCGCCAGGACGGGTGGGGCGTGGCCAGCGCAAATTGGATTCCGAACCAATCAGGCCATAAGCGACAGGAAAACATTCTGTCCATAAACGCATGGTCACGGCACAGGTATGCCAACCGCTTGCAGCAATACCTTGAAAAATAGGATGATCTTTCGCTTGGTCTTCATCAGTATGGAAAATTTGCGGATCATATGCATGTGCAAATTGCTTGATTTCGTCCAGGGTCATTTCATATTCACGGCTGATGAAACGATCACCAATTTTTATATCTTCTAAATACAGCATTAATGCGCTTCCTTTTTCTTCAATGCCTGTTGTTCTATCAAGAAACTGCCAGTTTGTCTTTGCCACAACTGCGCATAAATACCATTCAGCGCCACAAGTTCATCATGCGTGCCTTGTTCCACTATTTTGCCTTCATCCAGTACAACCAAACGATCCATTTGAGCAATGGTCGACAGGCGATGGGCAATGGCAATAACGGTTTTACCTTCCATCAAGTCATCCAAACTGGATTGAATGGCTGCTTCAACTTCAGAGTCTAAAGCACTGGTCGCTTCATCTAAAATGAGGATTGGTGCATCTTTTAAAAATACCCGTGCAATGGCCACACGTTGACGTTGCCCACCAGAGAGTTTGACACCACGTTCACCGACATAGGCTTCATAACCCGTTTTACCACGCAAGTCGGTCAGCTGGGGAATGAAATCTTCGGCTTTGGCTTTGCGGACGGCCTCAAACATTTCTTCATCTGTGGCATGTGGACGACCATATTTAATATTTTCAGCGACCGTGCGGTGCAATAAAGAGGTGTCTTGAGTCACCAAGGCAATGCTTTTGCGCAAACTGTCCTGAGTCACATCTTCAATGTTTTGACCGTCAATCGAAATACGACCTTGGTTGAGATCATAAAAATGCAGTAACAATTGAATCAGGGTCGATTTACCTGCACCGGAACGGCCAACGATGCCAATTTTTTCACCGGGCTTGATGGTTAAATTTAAATGATCAATCACATTTCTATTGTTATAGGCAAAGCTGACATCTTCAAACTTGATTTCACCCTGTGACACCTGTAAAGGCTTGGCATCTTGCTTGTCTTGAATGCTGATTGGGCGACCCATGGTTTTCATGCCGTCTTGAATGGTACCGACATTTTCAAATAAAGCAGAAGATTGCCACATCATAAATTCAGCAATGCTGTTGAGTTTTAAGATCATTGCGGTAGTCGCAGCAATAATCCCCAGCTGAGCTTGGCCATTGATCCAGAGCCAAAGAGCGGTTCCCAAAACGCCCACATATAAAACTATACTGAGTAAATTAATGCTGATTTCATACTGCACACCTAAGCGCATTTGCTTATAAACGGTGATCATGAAGCCTTGCATGGATTCTTTGGCATATTGACTTTCACGCCCCGCATGGGCAAAGAGTTTCACGGTCTGGATATTGGTATAGGCATCTGTTACGCGACCGGTCATTACCGCACGTGCATCCGCCTGTTTATTGGAAATTTGACTTAAACGTGGAATGAAATAGCAGGCAGCAATAATAAACAGCAGCAACCACAGCATCAGCGGCAAAATCAGCAGCGGGGAGATCGCGCCCAGAACAACACTGATGGTGACAAAGTAAATCAGCACATAGGCCAGCATGTCACCTAAAATCACCCAGAACTCACGTATTGCAAGTGAGGTTTGCATCACTTTGGCAGATAGGCGACCGGCAAAATCATTATGGAAAAAATCCAGACTTTGCAGCAGAAGCAGGTTGTGAAAGCGCCAACGCAGGCGCATGGGGAAGGTGCTATATAAAATTTGATGCTTGATAATCGATTGCATGCTGGCGAATAAAATATTGGCCAGCAAAATACCGGTTAAAAGGGTCAAGTTTTGTGTATGTTCGGCTAAAAATGTTTCAGGTTGACTCTTGCTCAACCAGTTCACCAAATCGCCAATTTTGGCATACAGTACAGCTTCAAAACTCGCCGCGCCTGCAGTACATAGCACCAGTAACAGCAAATAGCGGCGAACACCCGTTGCAGCTTGCCATACAAAAGGGAAAAATCGCGTTGGAAGTGGTTCGTTTAAACCTTTGGATGGGTAAGGATCGACCAGTTTTTCAAACCACTGCAACATGGGTGACGCTCCATTTTATTCAAATAATTCAATATCGGTATTATGCGATTTTTACAGTATAAACAGTATTCGATATTAACGCTTCAAGCCTTTTCAAATCGCTGTAAATCAGCATCTATGCATAACGTTTATGTTTAGGCTCTCATTTACATCACAGTAGGAAAAATAACTAAAGCTTACCGAGGATATTTTAAGATATTGCACCAAAATTGGTAGCAATTTTAAAAACTAACAAGATTATAAAAAGAGTTAAACTTTTGGCACATTCTACAAGACTAATAATTGGCTTAAAAACATGAAATCGAACTAAATCCAAGTAATTCTATAGAGCGGATCAACACAAAAATATACGATTGATCTCTACTATCCTATGCTGAATTTGGCCAAAAGATTTTCTGTTTTGCTAGTCTATTTCGCTAGGTACGCTCTAGCATAAGTTTTTATAGATTCCTTCACTCTTTCACCATGCAGCAATAAGAGCAAATAATGAGCGCGATCAAGAAAGTCGAACAACATACTCTCTACTAAGAAATAGTCTCTACCAAGCAATCAATGGGCACTTTAAGATTTAATATAAATCTTTGAAATTTAAAAATATTCATTTAAAAACAATAATTTAAATTAAAGTTCTCATGAGGGGTAAAGGGATTAAAGCATTCGGTGATATTGATTTATTATGTGCTGTATTGCTTGAGTCTTGTTAGGGTTTTAGTAATAAATGTTAATCAATTCAAAATGTATACGTTGTAGATCAATCATATATATTGATCAGGCTTACATTGAAGGAAATTGAAACAGATGCAGGCTTGGTGAATGAAATATAAAGAGTAGAGTAAATAAAGGCGTAATGAGTGCGGTAGATCCTAAACAAGTATAGGAGGTATATAAATGACGACGCGAGAACCAGCTCAACAAAATCTGAAAAAAACAGCCCAATTAACAAGAACATCCGTATAAACAACAGAAATAAAACTTTGCTCGATAACGATCCTGAATACTAATGCTTATTCATGATTTTTTTTCCTGCTCAAAGTTTTGTCAGATTTATAGTTTCATTATTTATATTTATCCTTATTAATCAAAAGGAAAGAATAATATGAACTCAAAAGACGTAAAAATTATCATTGCTGTCATCATCGCTGTCATCGTGGCAGTCATTCTTTATTCCCTCTATGAACGAAATAAAGATGAAAACATGGGAAATATGGGGAATGACCAAGGCAGTATGCTGGTTAGCCCTGTGAACAAGCTAAGCTCAAGCGCATAGCCCCAAATGACAATGCAAAAGATGGATGATTTCTAGCAATCAATTTAAACGAAAAGCTTTTTTGATGAGAACCTGGATAAGTGAAACTGGCTAGAACCGCCAATTTCCCTAAACACCCTAATGTTATAAGGAGAAAAAAGATGGCCAATCCTGATGATGAGCGTATTAAAAACAATCGAAATGACGCAAGAAAAGATTTAAATGATGATGATGAGCGAGACGCACACCCAGTGGGAACAGGTGTAGGTGCTGCAGGTGCAGCGGCTGCCGGTGCCGCAATCGGTAGTGCAGGTGGCCCAATCGGAGCTCTAGTGGGTGGAGCGGTGGGTGCAATCGTGGGGGGTGTCGCCGGCAGCGCAGCAGGTGAAGCGATGGATCCTACTGTTGAAGATACCTACTGGCGTGAAAACAGTGCTCATCAGCCCTATTATAAGTCCACACAAAATACTTATCCGGATTTGGATTATGATCGCGATTATCGGCATGCCTATCGTGTCGGTTATGAGGATTCATCTGCGTATGATTCATCCAAAAGGTTTGACGATGTAGAGCCAGATCTTCGGACTAAATGGGAACAGTCAAAAGCAGAATCCCGCCTGTCTTGGGATGAAGCTAAGCATGCTTCACGTGATGCATGGAACCGTTTGCGTCCCTAGTCGCGACTCAAATAAAATAATCACATCTAAACCAACCTTTTGAATCTTAAAGGTTGGTTTTTTTGTTTGCATATTCGATATAGTAATTAAATCTTATTTTTATCTTGATACTGTTTAAAAGCCCTCAAGTGAGAGCTGTATTTTGCAAGCTAAACTGCAAGTTAAATGTAGCTAGGTTCATAAACCAATTCCTCAACAGCCGCACCGTTCCAGAAATGTCCTTGTTTCATATTAAGAAACGAACTTGCATCGCGCTGATCATCAAACTGTTTTGCGACTAGATTATCGTTCGTCCAATACCAGGATTTACCCATGGTTTGATCCCAATTGGAGCTGGTTCAAGAATATAGATCATTCAACAGATCACGATAAGCTAAAAATTTTCCTTCCATTTTTATACAGTATTTTGCCATTCGATCTCACCTTAGACAAATATTAAACTTGTACTTAAATTAAACAGTGAATCGGGTGTAAGTGAAGGCGTTTTAGATTATGAATGGTGGTCACACTGTTAAAAGGAAGTGAGTTCAAGTAATGATTGTGAGCGTAGGGGATACAGTGTAATTACAAATCAACAGCATGCAGTTCTCGTATTTACAATGAAGGAAACTGACACAAACTGAGGCTGAGATAAAGCAGGAGAAAGGGTACATTGAGAGTGTCGTGATCAAGGCGATAGAGATTCAAAATCGAAAAGGAGGCCGTTAAACATGAGCATTCAACCACAAATTCCGCAACCCGATCAGCCAAACCAGCACATTGAGTCCCATCAACAGCCAGATGAAAAGAAAGAACCCAATCCTCCCAATCCACAGCCTGATCAACCCAACCAACATCTTCGACAGTAAAATGCCAAGAAATAATCGAATTGGAAACTTGAAGATTCATAGGATAATAAAAATCAAAACTTTCCTCGAATCTTCAATTCAGGTATTTAAAAATTAATTCATTTAAAAATAATAAATGCGAAAAATTAAATGATATAAAAAACCCCTCAATTGAGGGGTTTTTTAAAGTCAGCATAAGTTCGACATTTAAAATAAGTATGCTTAAGGAATGCTTATGGAAAACTTAATTCATAAATTGATGGTTTGATTCTGCTGCTGGTGCTGAAGCAGCCGCGAATTGCTTAAAATCGGCACCAGAAGGGGCCTGATAAACTTTCAAGCCAAACTCAGGAATAATCGCAATCAGATGATCAAAGATATCCGATTGGATCGCCTCGTAATCCTTCCATACCGTCGTATTGGTAAAAGCGTAAATCTCCAGTGGCAAACCTTCACTGGTCGGTTGTAATTGGCGAATAATTAAAGACTGATTTTGCGCGATGCCCGGATGCTGATTTAAATAAAATTCCATATAGGCACGAAATGTGCCTAAATTGGTTAAACGCCGCTGATTATATGAAGCCTGATTCGACAACTGCTGATTGAAGCTTTCCAGTTCACTATGTTTGGTATTTAAGTATTGATCGAGCAATAAAAATTCTTTGAGTTTTTGTTGCTCTTTATCCGTCATAAAGTGCACGCTACTCTGATCAATATAGATGGAGCGTTTGATGCGGCGTACACCGGCAGAAGCCATACCACGCCAGTTTTTAAAGGTATCCGTCACCAGTTTGTTGGTTGGAATAGTGGTCAGCGTCTTATCAAAATTTTGCACGGTAATGGTATGTAATGACATATCAATGACATCGCCATCTGCATTCAGAGTCGGCATTTCAATCCAGTCACCTATACGCACCATGTCATAAGATGAAATCTGCACTGAAGCGACCAGAGACAGAATGGTATTTTGGAACACCAACATCAGCACCGCAGCCATGGCACCAAAGCCTGCCAGCAAGGTAAAGACGTCTTTTTTCAGGAAGGTGCCTAAGATCATCAAGCCACAGACAATAAAGATAAGTAGCTTGATCAGCTGTAAATAACCTTTAATCGGCTTATTTCTCGATTTCGGATTACGTTGATAAATCAGGTTAAAAATACTTAAAAATTCACTGATGGCTAGCGCCAGGGTCAGGAAAATAAAGGCTTGTGCGCCCATTTGAACAAAGGTCACCACTTTGTCTGAAAGGTGCGGAACAGTCACGATGCCGTTCATAATGACAATGGCAGGTACGATATTTGAAATACGGCGAATGACGCTATGCTGGGCAAAAATGCTCGAATTAGCCGACTTCATCTTGGTGACTAGTTTACGAATACCCCCAACCACCACTTGCTTGGCAATAAAGTTTGCAAGAACAGCCAGTAAAATCAAGATACTTAAAGAGGTCAGCATCTCTAACCATGGATATTGATCTGACCAATCCTGAATATTCTGGATAAAAGCAAAATGCTGCAAAAGTACACCCTCAAAATATAAATTTAAAAATTCTTTATAGTTTATATAGTTATGTTTTATTTATGGTTAAAAATAACGTTTTAGCTACATGAAATCAAACTGAATTAACGACCGTATGGAATGTTGAAATCAGGCTATGCGTATTTTTGAAATTTTACTCAAGCTTGTTTTGGGTTTGTAGTGGATGCCAATACAGATATTGGCATCGCTCTTTCTAATGACAGATGTCGAACTTACCACATCAAATCATCAGGGATCACGTAAGCTGCATAAGGATCTTCTTCATCAGTAATCTGTTCATTCTTTTCAGAATTATTGACAATAATAAAGCCTTCCATTTTGTCATTAATACGATCTGCCAGGGCTTTAGGCAAAACAGCATAACCCTCGCTTTCTTTGGCAATCACCAAGGAGCCTGAAACCAACGCATTATAAATTTGCTGATTCAGATAAATCTTTTTGATTTTGCTCTCATCAATAAATTGATAAGACACTTCGCCGTCTATGTCGCGAATTTTATGCTGATTGATCATTTGGATAATGGCAGCTTTTAATTCTTTGCCTTGCAGCAGACGT
The DNA here is from genome assembly GCF_004331155.1 of Acinetobacter terrestris. Classification (GTDB taxonomy): domain Bacteria; phylum Pseudomonadota; class Gammaproteobacteria; order Pseudomonadales; family Moraxellaceae; genus Acinetobacter; species Acinetobacter terrestris. Next base: position 89,549 of record NZ_SJNZ01000011.1, on the reverse strand, counting down.
TTCTTCTCTAAATCCAAAGCTTGATCTTTCGCGAGTTTTTTTTGCTTGTCTTGCGCAATTTTCGCCTTCAATTCAGCTTCGTTGCTTTGTCCAGTACGCTGCTCATGTACAGCCTGTTTAGACAGTTTTTTAGCCTTTTTATTATCGACTAAACCCGCTTTTAGCAATTGAGCCTGTAATGCATTTTTGACCATAATAAATTCCGAAACTACTCTTGAATACGTCGATAACGAAAATAAATAATCCAATATACGGCGCTAAGCGTCCAACTTAACAGCGCAGGGATGAGGAATGAATTTAATTTTAAATAAGGATAAATCAGGCTGGCAACTAAGCCACCCACGAAAAATCCAAATAAAATGGCTAAATGTAGAATAATCCGTCTGCGGTCTACATCCAAGCCACGTAAGCGATAACCTAACGCTAAACCTAAATCGGTCAAAACACCAGATAAATGGGTGGTTCGAATAATCGTGCCTTTATAATGACTGAACATGGCATTTTGTACTCCCATCGCCACACATGCCCAAAGCAGTGCGTAACGGGGGAAATACGGTAATAGGAACCAGCACAGGAGAATGAAAAAAGCCACCAGGCTTAAAGGGAAACCATAACGGCGCCCTAAGCTAAAGTGGCTATTTCCCAGTATTAATCCGCTATAACATGAACCGATCACATAACACAGGACAACCAGGCCCAGGTAGAGGATCTGTTCAGGTTGCCAATGCAGCAAGGCCATGGCTAACATGCTGACATTACCGGTCATATGTGAAACGGACTGATGCAAAACGGTCACCAGTCCGAGGACGTTAATCATTCCTGCATTCATTGCAAGAAAAAAAGCACCTAGTTGAACCCAAAGCGGTAAAGTTTGAAGAGGCATAACGTCATAAAAAAATCTTAATAATGACTATCTTAATCTAAACCGCGGTCTACAGCAGCAGTAAATAGCACATCTGTAGAAGAATTTAATGCCGTTTCAGTTGAATCTTGCAACACACTGATGACCATACCGATCGCAACCACTTGCATGGCGATATCTGAACTAATGCCAAATAAGCCACAAGCCACTGGAATAAGCAGTAAAGAACCGCCGGCAACACCAGATGCGCCACATGCTGAAATAGCTGCAAGTACAGATAAAACCAGCATGGTGCTGAAATCAACCGAAATACCCAAGGTATTTACAGTGGCCAAGGTGAGCACGGTAATGGTCACTGAAGCACCTGCCATATTAATCGTAGCACCGAGCGGAATAGCCACACTGGCAGTAGATTCGCTCACACCTAAACGTTTGGCCAAATCCAGGTTCACTGGAATATTTGCTGCCGAACTACGGGTGAAGAATGCGGTAATCCCACTTTCACGTAGACATTTAAACACCAGTGGATAAGGATTTGCACGGGTAACAAAGGCGACCATAATTGGATTAACCACCAATGCAACAAAGAACATCGTGCCAATCAGCACAGCCAATAATTGCGCATAGCTTTCAAAGGTACTTAATCCAGCTTCTGCAACTGTAACAGCCACCAGACCAAAAATACCCACCGGGGCAAAATTAATCACCAGACGAATCACTGTATTTACCGCATTTGCAGCATCGGTTAAGAGCACTTTCGTGGTGTCATTGGCATGACGGAATCCAGCACCCAAAGCAACAGCCCAAGCCAAAATACCAATAAAGTTCGCTTCACTAATTGCCACAACCGGGTTCGCCACAAAACTTAAAAGCAGGTTCTTTAAGATTTCAATCAGGCTACCAGGTGGTTGCAAGTCTGTATTTGCAGGGATATCCAGAAACAGGGTACTTGGAAAAACGATACTGGCAATCACTGCACTTAACGCAGCCAAAAACATCCCAGCACCATACATCACCATAATCGGTTTGATTTTCGCGCTATGTCCGACTTTAAAATTCGCAATAGACGATAGAACCAATACAAAAACCAATATAGGGGCAACAGATTTAAGCGCTTTAATAAACAAGTCGCCCAACAGGCTTAAATAGGGAGCCACATTAGGGAACAAAACAGCAACACCAATACCTAAAATAATGGCGATAATAATTCGGGAGACTAAACTCAAACGCATTAAAGCAGTGAACATAAAAGTGCCTTGTTACAAATACGAGGACTAAAAAAAATTACAAATATGCTCGCCATTTTATACCTAAAATAGTTACTGCTAAAAATTAATTTTTATATAAAAACTAACTACTTATTTTTAAAGTTGATATTTTTATTTTTAAATATTTTTTAAACTCAAAAAACCAGATATTGTGATCCTGAGACTACTTCAAAACATCATGATTGGACTGGAATTTCCCTGGAGTTTTCATTCATTACGAAGCATTGACCAGATTTCATCCAATCCATTATTTCAAATAGCCTGCACAAATAGGCTTCATAAATTTAGAGTCGTGTATTTAGCGCTATCAATTTAGAAAAACTTCAGGTGAAAGTTCTTGCATGGCCTGAAAATGCGATAGATAAATCTGACCACTTAAATGCTTTAACAGTTTTGAATGCTGTAATTTATCCATCACCGGTCCCTTAATTTCTGAAAAGTGCAATTTGATATTGAGCTTTCTAAATTCAGCATTGATATCTTCCAGCATTTCTAGGGCACTGAAATCAATTGCACTAATACTGGAACAGTTAATCACCACATGTTCCAAATCAGTATAGGGACTGATCGCATTAATTATAAAACCTTTAAAGGTATTGCTATTCAAGAAGGTAAGATTTTCATCAATCCGTAAGGAAATCACTTTGGACGAGGTCAGGACATGATGCCGTTGCACATTTCTAAAATGCTGCGTACCTTCAACCAAACCAATCACTGCAATATGCGGACGACTAATTCGCCACAATAAAAGCATGAAGGTGGAGACGATCCCAATAATTAAACCGGTGCTAATATCAATGCAGATCACGCCAAAAAAGGTAATCCACATGGCAATACCATCGGCTTTTGAATAACGCCAGGTTTCAATAAAAGGCTTGAAATCGACCAGCTTCCAGATAGAAACGATAATGGTCGCTGCTAAAATAGCCAAAGGCAAATCGCGGAAAAAACCGGTGAAATAAAGGCTGACCATAACAATCAGCAGCGATGAAAATACCCCCGCCATTGGCGTTTTAGCGCCTGAATCTGCATTTACCACTGTTCGAGATAAACTGCCTGTCACCGGAAAGGCAGAACTTAGGCCTGCACTTAAATTGGCTAAGCCTAAAGCCACCAGTTCCTGATTGCTGTTTAAGTTGCTGCGTTGTTGTAAAGCGGTTGCCTGAGCGATAGACAACGATTCGACAAAGCTAATCATGGCAATCATTGCAGCACCGGGCAATAGCGTGATGACCAGGTCCAAATTCCAAAACGGCATGGTGATAGGCGGAAGTCCTGAAGGAATTTCTCCCACAGTTTTAATGCCGATTTCTTGCAAATTTAGAAAATAAACCGCAGCAATTGAAACCACCACAAGCACTAAAGGCAACGCTTTAGAGATAAACGCTGTAGAACCGATGCGACTTTTAACCGCATTGGAACTTAAAACTTTAGGTAGATAAATCAGAAACAGTAAGGCAAGCATGCCAAAAATGAATGTCTCAATATTGCCATAACGGATATATTGCCAAAAACTGAGCAAAAATTGAGGAATATTATTGGCTTCTAAGGGCACATCGACCAGAAACTTGAATTGGCCTAATGCAATCAGCAAAGCGGAAGCAATAATAAAACTTTTAATTACCGGATGGCTAATCAGTTGAATCAGAAAGCCAAATCTAAAAATCCCGAGCAATAATGAAATGACGCCGACCATCACTGCAAGCAGACAGGCGGCTTGTATATAAACCGGAGAGCCGACTTCAAATAAGGGATTTAAAATGGCAAAGGTCATCATGGAAATAATCGCGACCGGACCGATCGATAGTGTAGGGCTACCACCCACCATCGCGTAAATAATCATCGGCAGAATGCTGGCATACAAGCCCATAATCGGAGGTAAGCCTGCAAGCATGGCATAGGCCATACCTTGCGGAACCAGCATTGCAATCACAATCAGCGCAGAAAGAAGATCTGATTTAAATTTAGCTTGGTTATATTTGCGCAACCATTGCCAGGCGGGCAACAACGTCGTTAAGCGAGTATTTAAATCTGACATATCTAAAACTAAATCACTATTTTAGATATATTATGCATAAAAAATGCTAAGAAGTCTTAACCTGATCCATCTATCGCTTTCATCTACGGATATTTTTAAGCGTTAATTAGGTTTTTAGGGCAGTAGAGCTGATATAAAGTATTTAACAGCTGCACCATTTTTTCATCCTTAATCGAATAAAAAATCTGTTTGCCGTCACGACGGGTCGAAACCACATCACTTTTGCGTAACATCATCAGCTGTTGAGATAAGGTGGGTTGATTAATTTGGGTCATTTCCTCAATTTGCGAAACATTAAGTTCTTGTTTAGCCAGATGACATAAAATAAGCAGGCGATCTGTATTGGCAAGTGATTTTAATATCGTGACTACAATATCGATAGAATCATGCATAGACGCAATTTCAAGATCGGTGTTCATACAGCATTTCCATACTACGCAACAGTAACCTACGCAGTATAATGCCTGATTAATTTCATATATTATAAAAATGTAACATTTTCAATGGTTTTTAATGAAGCTAAATATCAAATATTCTTATATCAATAAAATAAGGCATTGAGTTTAAACCAAATGCCTTATTTTAGTACGAAGATATGCGAATCTTATTTTTTAACGGATGGCTTAAATTGTTTTAATTCCTTTTCATTAAACTGCAATGCTTCGATTATGGCTTGACGGGTATCCAGATCATACCAGTTGAAAATAGCTGCCATATTTTCTTCAAAATCATCACTCAGCACAAAATGATCATCTTGAATATTTAATAAGCCATTTTGTTTCAATATAGAAATAAAGCTTTTTAAGGTTGCACTGTCAAAATAATAACCCGACTGAATTTTTTGAGTCTGGAACAGTTTTTTCAATACCGCTTTGCCCATTTTTTCCAGCTCTTTCATGGTCAGGGCTTGAGTTGGCGCATATTGCTTGAGTAATTCTGAAATCATGATCATGTTATTTAAGCTGGAACTAGATAAATGTGCCAGTGATAACAGCTTGTTTTGCATCTGTTCATCTAACACAACAGATACCGTGTTGTCTTGCTGAACAATCCAGCCCAACTGTTCTAAACTATTTAAAATTAATCCAATTTCATTTTCTAATTCATCCAGATTCCATTTTAAGAAAAACTCTTCCTTAAAATAGGGATACATATTTTTAACGCTATCGATTAAATAATGAGATGAAATCTTTTTATAAGATTGAATCAGCATGGCGATTAATGCAGGAACGATAAAACAGTGCAGAATATTATTGCTAAAATAACTTAACAGGATTTTTTGGCTTTCCGAAACACGAATCCAGTTTTCATTATTTTGACTGAATGTTTCAACCTGTTTTAACTTTTTGGAATATTGAATAATTTCAGCGCTGGATAATTCCGTCATCATCATTCTTTGATCGTATTTCGTGTCATTTAATAACTGACGATATTGATCAATCTGCGAGATTAAATCCTGTTCACTTAAAGCATGATTTTCAACATTGAGTAAAATCAGTGAAATGAGTGAAATAGGATTAACCACAACCGCTTTATTAATATTTTCTAGAATTGAACTCGCGACCTGATTGACAGTTTGAACTACAGGCTGCGGTAATTCATCATCAATATTGAGTTTAATTTGATCGGCTTGATTATCGGTTAAAATCTTATCCAGAAAAATGGGTTCGCCAAAATTAACATGAACCTGCCCAAAAACTTTTTCAATTTTACGCGCTGAACTTAAAATGCCCCAGATCGATTCGGCTTCCTTGGGCTTGCCATTCAGTTCATTTAAATAAGAAGTTCCTTCCATCAGCTTTTCATAACCAAAATAGGTCGGAATAAAAGCAATCGGCTTGGTCGCGCCACGTAAATGACTTTGAACCGTCATCGAAAGCATGCCTTTTTTAGGCGGCAACAATAAGCCTGTGCGTGAACGTCCACCTTCAATAAAATATTCCAAAGGCGTGTTGCGTGATAAAAGGCTATGCAAATATTCTTTAAATACGGAAGTATAAAGTTCGTTGCCGCTAAAGGTGCGGCGAATAAAATAGGCACCGCCGCCACGCATGATTTGACCGACAATCGGCAGGTTTAAATTAATCCCGGCGGCAATATGCGGAACCATGAGTCCACGGTTAAAAATCACATAAGAGAGCAGTAAATAATCGATATGGCTACGATGGCATGGGGTATAGACAATTTCATAATCCTTGGCCAATTCACGCACTGTATCGAAATTATGCACTTCAATCCCGTCATAAAGTTGGGTCCATAACTTGGTCAGGGCAAGCTCGGCAAATCGTAAAGTTGAATAGGAAAAATCCGAAACCACTTCGGTTAAATAACCTTTGGCGCGATTTTCCGCTTCAAACATACTGATTTTATGATCAATACTTTCTTTGCGAATGGCATCCTGAACCGTTTCAGTTTTCATTAACTTGTTAATGAGATTGCGACGGTCGGATAAATCGGGGCCTAAAATCGCTTCTTTATGTTTATTGAAATTGGTATTGAGTTCTTTGACAATCGAATGGGCGGGAGAAAAGTTGGGATGCTCAATTTTGGCATTTTGAATAGCCGATTTGAGTGAAATCGGCTTATGAAATTCAATGTAGTTTTCACGGCTATATAAAGAAATATTTAAGGCCTGTTTTAATTTCGATGGGGTAGACCAGGCATCGGAAAATAAAGCCTTAAACCAGGAATCTTCATATTCAGGTGAACGTCCCCATAAAACCGTTACCGGCACCAGTTCAATATCGTATTCAGGATATTTTTCTAAAACTTCAATCAGGCGAATGAGCTTGGCAGAATAATGATAAGCCTCATTTTTGGAACTCGGCGCATTTAAAGCCAGGATCGCGTCATCCTCTTTAAATTCCTGAATCATTAATGGCGCAAAAACTGAAGGCAGTTTGCGCACTTTCGCTTCACTATCGATTAATACGGTATTGCTGAGTGAGGCATCTTGCAAGACATAACAAATTAATTTCTTATCCAGTTGCTCTTCTCTATTTTTTTCTAATTCTTCTGTATTGCCTAAGACTTGAGGAGTCACGATTTTATCGAGGATTTTTTGCGTAAATTGTCGATAGAATCGGCTATAACCCTTATTAGACATTTGCTTCCCTAAAATCAGTTTTCATTTGATGGATATTGTGTGCAATAACAAGAATAAATACAAATCTTATTAATGGCAAATACATCATTTAAGTTGTAACTATTTAAGAAAAACCAAGAGCATACAAGCTAAAAAAAATCTTTATTTTTTAAGCTTAAACAGAAAGTTTAAATACAACAACTGCAATAGAAAAACTTATCTTAAAGGTCTAAATGGCTTATGATGAAAGCATGGCTTTAAAATCAAAAGATCGCTCAAGGAGTTAAAATGAGTACAGATTCTGCATTTGCAGCACCAAATAATTTAGGCATTGCGGTTTATAGTAATAATGCTGAATCGATTGGCAACACCCCATTAATTCGCATTAACCGCTCAATTTCTTCAGCTGCGACGGTACTGGCTAAAATTGAAGGCCGTAATCCGGCATTTTCAGTAAAATGTCGTATTGGCGCCGCTTTAATTGCGGATGCTGAAGAAAAAGGTTTGCTTAAACCGGGCATGCATATTGTCGAGCCGACCAGTGGTAATACCGGCATCGCACTTGCATTCGTAGCGGCTGCAAAAGGTTATGACATTACATTAACCATGCCTGCAAGCATGAGTGTTGAACGTCGTAAAGTGTTAAAGGCATTTGGTGCAAATCTGGTCCTGACTGAACCAGCTAAAGGCATGAAAGGTGCGGTGGATGAAGCGGTTCGATTAGCCACTGAACAGCCTGAACTGTATTATTTGCCGCAACAATTTGAAAATCCGGCCAATCCTAAAATTCATGAGCAAACTACCGGTCCTGAAATATGGGAAGCCACTGGCGGTAAAGTTGATATTTTAGTTTCTGGCGTAGGCACAGGCGGTACTATTTCCGGCATTTCACGTTATTTTGAGCAGGTAAAAAACCAGCCACTTTATTCGGTAGCCGTTGAACCTGCTGAATCGCCAATTATTGGACAAACCAAACGTGGCGAGCCATTAACTCCGGGGCCGCATAAAATTCAGGGCATCGGTGCAAACTTTATTCCAAAAAATCTGGATTTAGATTTGGTGGATGAAGTCATTGCGATTGAAAGCTCAGCCGCAATCGAATGGGCGCGTAAAACTGCAACCCATGAAGGCATTTTGGTGGGTATTTCAAGTGGTGCCGCAATGGCAGCAGCAGCTCAACTGGCAGCGCGTCCTGAAAATGCCGGCAAAACCATTGTGGTGATTTTACCGGATGCAGGTGAGCGTTATTTATCCTCTGTATTGTTTGAAGACATTTCTGCCGATTAATGCGGTACGAATGTTTCTGATGAATAAAAAGGCTGAAGTTAATCTTCAGCTTTTTTATTAAAGATATACGAGTCACAAAATTTTAACGGATAAACATTTTTAAAATCAGTTTTTGAATAAAGGTGCCATAAGGCGGATAGAACAAATACATCAGGCTAAATTTCGGTCGGTTAAACACGGCTTTGGCATGACTAAAGGTGACAAATCCTTCATAGCCATGATAATTGCCCATTCCCGATGTACCCACACCGCCAAAAGGCAAATCTTCCTGTCCGACATGAACCAGAGTTTCATTCAGGCAAACACCGCCACTGTGGGTGTGCATGAGTACTTTTTGCTGCTCTGACTTGTTATAACCAAAATAATATAAAGCCAGAGGACGTGGCCTTTGATTAATATAGTCAATCGCTTCCTCGAGCTGCTGGTAAGTCACAATCGGCAAGAGGGGACCAAAAATTTCATTCTGCATCACCTGCATATCATCTGTGACATTGCTTAAAACATAGTGCGCTAAACGCCGTCCTGAAGAAGGCTCGGTAATGACATTCACAGTCGCATTTTTCGCAGTTGCATCTTCAATATATCCATTTAAGCGATTGAGCTGTCGTTCATTAATAATTGCGGTGTAATCCGGGTTATCAGCTAATTTCGGGAAAAATTCCTGAATGGCGCTCGAATATTCCTCAATAAATTGAGCCTGTAATTGTGCAGGAATGAGCACATAGTCGGGTGCAACACAGGTCTGTCCGGCATTCATGGCTTTACCAAAGGCAATCCGCCGCGCACTCTCACGAATATTGGCATCGGCTAGAACCAGCGCCGGAGACTTTCCACCGAGTTCCAGTGTCACTGGCGTGAGGTTGTTGGCAGCGGCACGCATGACATGTTTACCCACTTCACTGGCACCGGTAAACAAGAGGTGATTAAAAGATAATTGGGTAAATTGCTGTGCAACTTCTGCATCACCATTGACCACACAGACCAAATCTTCAGGAAAGGCTTGCGCGATCAGTTGTTTAAACAGGGCTGAAAATTCAGGCGTATATTCACTCATTTTCAACATCACTCGGTTGCCTGCAGCGAGGGCCTGGCAGAGGGGGCCAATGGCTAAAAATAGCGGATAATTCCACGGAACCACAATACCGACCACACCGACCGGTTGATACAAGACATAACCTGTCGCGGGTTGGAAAAGAATACCAATATGACGTTTGCTGGGACGCATCCATTTTTTCAAATTTTTTAACGCATATTTAATCCCGAATACACTGGTCATGACCTCAAACATTTCGGTTTCAGAATAACTCCGGTTAGAAAAATCATGATTAATGGCTACATTAATCTCGGTCTTATTTTGCAGAATCAATTGCTGCAAGGTTTTTAGATGCTGCCTACGCTGTTCCAGACTCGGGTAACTGTTTTCAATAAAGGCCTGTTGCTGTTTTTCGAATAATTGTTGTAACTCGATCGAGGCATTTTGATCTGTACTTTGATCTGCATTTTGATCCATTTTGTGATTCAACATCTTACATATCCTTTGTCGGTGCTGAGAGAATAACCTGAATTTTTCATGATGCTTTGCTTATTCTCAGCTTACTTATAACTTTGATTTTTTTAGAAATATTACATGCCAAGTTTAAACACATCATCAAGTCATATTATGAATGAAGTAAGAATAAACTTGGTTTGTTGTTTGAATTAAGCATGCAACTGCTTGGCGCGTATCATATCCACGGCTTTTTCAGCAATCATGATGGTCGGTGCATTGGTATTGCCATTGACCACATTCGGCATGATGGAAGCATCGACCACGCGTAAATTTTCAATGCCATAGACACAAAGCTGCGGATCGACCACGGCCATCTCATCAACACCCATTTTACAGCTTCCCACAGGGTGATACACGGTATCCGAGCGTTGACGCAAAATATGCCGAATTTCGTCATCGCTTTTGACCAAATTACAAAACAGGTCTTTTTTATGCAGTATTTTCAATGCCGGTGAATGCATCAATTTTTGCGTGACTTTATAGGCATTGACCATATCTTCAATGTCATCTGCATGATCAAAGAAATTTGGGTCAATCAGTAGTGGATCTTCAATACTTGGGCCACTGATTTTAATGCTACCGCGACTTTTTGGATTGAGTAGACAAACATGACAGGAAATACCGTGACTGGCATGAAAAGTGCGGGCATGGTTATCGACCAAGGCGGCCACAAAATGCAGCTGTAAATTCGGAATGTCTTTTTCCGGCGTACTTTTTAAAAAGCCGCCACATTCGGCAAAGTTGGTGCTGAGCATGCCACGGCGCTCTTTACGGTAGCGTGAAATTTGTTTCATCAGGTCGATTGTACCGGCCAGTGACACGCCAAACGTACCGGCAATCTCACTGACGGTATAACTGAAAATAAAGTCAGGATGATCGTGGAAATTTTTACCGACACCGGGTAGGTGTTTGGTCACATCAATTTGATGCTCAAGCAGCTCTTTTTTATCGCCGATGCCCGACAACATTAAGATCTGCGGCGAATGCATGGCACCTGCGCTGAGCAGCACTTCTTTACTGGCCCGCAACTGTTTGATTTGACCGCCATGTTTAACCTCAACGCCCACCGCAACCTGATTTTCAATTAAAATACGCTGCGTCGATGCATGGGTAAAAATGGTCAGGTTGGGACGTTCCAAATGCGGAAACACATAGGCACGTGCCGCGCTACAGCGCTCACCATTAATATGCGTGACCTGATAAACCCCTAAGCCTTCTTGTTCAGCCCCGTTAAAGTCATCCAGAATTTTATAGCCTTGTTCTTTGGCTGCGGTAATATAACGCTCATGCCATGGGCTATCGGTGCGTAAATTCGCCACCGACAATGGCCCAGTATTGCCATGATATTCATTTTTAATATCCTGGTTGTTTTCCGAGCGAATAAAATAGGGCAGTACCTCCTGATAACTCCAGCCATGATTGCCGAGTTCTGCCCACTGGTCATAGTCTTTTTGATGGCCACGCACATAAATCATCGCGTTAATGGCAGATGAACCGCCTAAACATTTTCCGCGCGGTTGATAGCCTTTACGACCATTCAGACCTTTTTGCGGCACAGTTTCAAAGGCCCAGTTATTGATTTTGGTGGGAATGCTGATCACGGCTGCGGCAGGTGTATTGACTGTCCAGCTATTGCCATGACTACCAGCTTCTAATAAACACACTGAAATATCTGGATTTTCTGATAAACGTCCAGCCAAAACACAACCGGCACTGCCGCCACCAATGACAATATAATCAAACGTCTGGTTTTGCATAGAGGATCTTCTTCCTGTTATTTATTCTTGAATATCATTTTTGTTTTAAGTGATATTTCTATTGTTTTTATCACCTATTAAAACTCATCTTACCGAAGCCTTAAATGAAAAGATATATAGTTTAGATCCTGATTCATAAAATAAAAAATATTTTATTCTTATTCACAGTTATATGATTAAGCACCAATTTAATTACAATTCCCTGCCATATTCGGTATAAATGAACATTGGAAATATGTCGAAAAAAGCAGATGATATGGCAGCTGTAAAAAATACAAGATTAGGGATTGTGATACGTGTTTGAGCTTGACTGTAAATTACTCAGTGTTTTTCTTTATATCTATAAATATAAAAGTGTTTCTGTTGCAGCTGAATATCTGGCGATGAGCCAACCGGCGGTCAGTAATATCCTGAATAAAATTCGACAGCATTATAACGATCCGCTTTTTCTAAGAATTGGCAATGAAATGGTGCCGACCGAACTGTCTAAACAGCTTTTCCCTTTGGTGAGTGAGGCGCTAAGCAAGGTCGAGATCATTAATAATTTCACCATTAATTTTGACCAGTCAACTTCACAGCAGAAATTTACCATTGCCATGACCGATGTGTCGCATCTGGTGTTATTGCCGAAAATTTCGCAGTATTTAAAACAACATGCTTCAAACATCCGTTTGAATGTTCGTGCGATTACTTCTGAAACCAGTTATCAAATGGCCAATGGTGAAATTGATTTAGCCATTGGTTTTTTACCGCACCTGGAAAATGGTTTTTATCAGCAGAAATTATTTGAGCAATATTATGTGGTGATCGCGTCTAAGGATCATCCAAGGCTCAGTGGAAACAATTTAAGCACTGAACAATATATTAGTGAATCGCATATCGATATTGATGCGGGAATGGGGCATTACCATATTGAAAATGAATTATTAAACCTGGAATTAAAACGTAATATTCTGATGCGTCTACCGAGTTATTTAGGGGTGGGACTGGTGGTTCAGGAAACCGATGCGATTGCGACGGTGCCTTATTATTTAAGTAAGGTTTTATTGTCTAGGGGCAATTTGCAGGTTTTAGAGGCACCGATTACCTTTCCAAGCTATGCGGTAAAACAATATTGGCACATGTCTTGCCACCATAAAACCAGTCATCAATGGCTACGTCAGATGTGCCATGAATTATTCAGTCATATGAACGAACTCGATGGTTCGGCTCATGGCATTATTCAGCGATAATTCAGTAATAATAACCACAAGCGCAATCATGGAATCATGGATTGTATTAACTCACCGAAGAAATTTTATCAGGCGTCATCAGCGCCTGATTAATATACAGCTTGATTAAACGTTCACGCGAACCAATGGATTTTTGATAATGGGTTGAATTGAGTAATAATGATGCACCATAGGTTACTGTCCAGATATAAGATAAATAATCGCGAATCGACATGGCGCTATCGAGTGATTTTAAATATTCATCGGTCATGTCTTTGATTTCAATAATCCGTTCTTCACGCACCTGATATAATTCTTCAAATAATTCTTTTAATTTTCTTTCATTATTGGTTAATCGGTCTTCAATCACATGTAATAAAATCGTGCGGTTGGAATTTAACATGTTGTACAGCATGTACTGCGAAACATAGGTTTTAATATTATTTTTATATTTCTTTGAAATTTCTAGCAGTCTTTTTTCATTCAGGATAATCAGCTCTAAATACAGCTGATTCTTGCTTTTAAAATGCTTGTAAATTGTACCCTTGGCAATATCCAGTTCAGAGGCTAACTCGCCTAGGGTAATATCCTGATTGTTATCCAGCAACAGCGTTTCTGCCATAGCTAAAATTTTCTCTTTACGTAATAGAAAATTTTGTTGGCGTACTGTATTCATTGCAATCGTTCCAAGCAGATATTAAAAAAAGCGCCTACAACATATATCAATAAAATCGTGATGACCATTCCACCATTGTCGGGTAGGGGTAAAAATAAATCGTTAAAATAAATCTTTTTATTTAAAACTATTCTCGATTGCATAGCGAAAATTAAAAGTCAATAAATGAGAACCTTAGAGGTCAATAATCGTCAATAAAATTCCAATTGGGTAATAATTATTTTATTGTCTTTTTGCGCTGAAAAGTGAAATCACCGATTAAGCGCAAATAGAATAATGTTCTGATCAAACAGTATTTCAACCGTACATTTAAAGATTAGGTTTAGGATGAATCGTTCAATTCAAAGTAAATTACAGAAAAGAGGTTTCATTCAGTCAGTATTAGAGTGAACATCAGATGATGAATATATTTTAACGCTTAAACCCTGATGGGGCTGTCCTGCAAATTCGGTCCTGAGTTCAATCCCATTTCTCCTGATGGATATTGAAAACCGGTTTGAACACCCAAATTATATGTATATAGATGGCGGTCGAAATGCAGTTCGTTATTTCAGTTTAGGTTCTTACAACTTAAAAAAGCACTTCAACATTTAATGCGAAGTCTTCACCCAAGGAAAGCAATATGCCTATTTATAACGCACCTCTTAAAGACATGGATTTTATTTTAAATGATGTATTTAAGGCTGAAGATTTTTGGCAAGGCAACGACGACTTAGCCCATATTGACATGGCAACAGCCAATGCCATTTTAGAAGAAATGGCCAAATTTTCTAAAAATGTCATTCTGGATTTAAACCGCTCAAGTGATGAAGAAGGCGGCGCTCAATTTAGCAATGGTGTTGTGACCACGCCAAAAGGCTTTAAAGAAGCATTCAGGCAATATGCACAAGGCGGCTGGATTGGTCTGGGTGCGGAAGAAGAATGGGGCGGTCAAGGCATGCCGAAAATGCTGACCGTACTTGCTGATGAAATGATTTGGGCGACCAATCCATCGTTTATGCTTTATCCGTTACTGTCTGTAGGCGCAGGCATGGCATTGAACAACTACGCCTCTCAAGAGCAGAAAGAAACTTATTTACCTAAAATTTACACAGGTGAATGGTCAGGTACCATGTGCCTGACTGAACCGCATGCAGGAACCGATTTAGGGATTATTAAAACCAAAGCTGAACGCAATGATGACGGTTCTTATGACATTAGCGGAACCAAAATTTTCATTACCAGCGGTGAGCATGACCTGTCAGAAAACATTATTCACCTGGTCTTGGCGAAAACACCGGATGCACCGGCAGGTTCACGCGGTATTTCGTTATTTATCGTGCCGAAATTCCTGCTCAATGAAGATGGGTCATTGGGCGAACGCAATAGCATGGGTGCCGGTTCAATTGAACACAAGATGGGCATTAAAGGTTCTTCAACCTGCGTATTGAACTTTGATGCTGCCAAAGGCTTCCTTGTAGGCAAGGAAAATGAAGGTCTGGCGGCCATGTTCGTGATGATGAACTACGAACGTTTATCTATGGGCATTCAAGGCCTAGGCGCATCTGAGTTTGCCTATCAAAATGCAGCGCAATATGCGACAGACCGTTTGCAAGGCCGCAGTGCAACAGGCGTGAAATCTCCAGAGAAACCTGCCGATTCAATTCTGGTTCATGGTGATGTCCGCCGTATGCTGCTGAATGGTCGTGCCAACAATGAAGCATCGCGTGCATTTGCCGTGTATGTCGGTCAGCAACTGGATATAACCAAGTTCTCTAGCGATGCCGAAGCGGTGAAAAAAGCCAATGACCGTGTGGCATTGTTAACACCAATCGCCAAAGCCTATTTAACCGATACGGCATTGAATGCGGTGCTTGATTCACAAATGGTGTTTGGCGGTCATGGTTATATCCGTGAATGGGGCATGGAACAGTGCGTTCGTGACCTGCGGATCTCACAGATTTATGAAGGTACCAATGGCGTACAAGCTCAGGATTTAATCGGTCGTAAAACCATTCGCAACAATGGCGCAAATATGGCGGAATATATCACTGAAATTCGTGAATTTGTCACTACACTGGATGATTCACTTGCCATTAAAGCCGCGACTTTAAACGCTTGTAGCGAAGTAGAAGCCATCACCCAGTTTATTTTGCAACAGGCGAAAGGAGCACCGGATTTTGCCAATGGTGTTGCGGTAGATTATTTGCATGCAGTGGGTCTGCTCAGCTTCAGCTATATGTTTGCGAAAATCGCGCAAGCGGCTCAGGGCAAAACAGAAACGTTCTATCAAAACAAAGTTATTTTGGCGCAGTACTTTGCAGAGAAAGTATTACCAGGCTTAACTGCCCGTATTGCACAAATTAAAGCCGGTTCAAACTTAATGATGCAGTTGCCAGAAGATTACTTTACTGCCCAATCTTAAGTGCGGTAAGTGGTTCGAATCTGGATTTAGCATCGATGGAAATGAGATGGGCAGGGTCTTCTGCTCATCTCAAACAACAAAATTTATAAATTAGGATGGAAAAAATGATTGTTATTGTGAATGGTGTACGTACAGCGATGGGCGGTTTTCAAGGCGCACTTTCTGCATGTACCGCACCCGATTTAGGTGCAGTGGCTATTAAAGAAGCGGTTGCACGTTCAGGCTTACAGCCTACAGATATTGATGAAGTCATTTTTGGTTGTGTGTTGCCTGCGGGCTTAAAGCAAGGTCCAGCACGCCAAGCGATGCGTCAGGCAGGCTTGCCTGATTCGACCGGTGCCACCACGATCAATAAAATTTGTGGTTCGGGTATGAAAGCGGTAATGCAAGCTGCAGATGCCGTTAAAGCAGGTTCTGCACAAATTGTGGTTGCCGGTGGTATGGAATCGATGAGTAATGCGCCATATTTACTTGAAAAAGCACGTGCCGGTTACCGTATGGGACATGGCAAAACCACAGACCACATGTTCCAGGAAGGCTTGGAAGATGCGGAAACCGGTCTTTCCATGGGCATCCTTGCACAAGAGATGGCAGATAAAAAAGGCTATACCCGCGAGCAACAAGATGCTTTTGCAATCAGCTCTTTAAATAAAGCCGTAACCGCAATCCAGAACGATTATTTCAAGGCTGAAATTGCGCCAGTAACCATCTCTAGCCGTAAAGGTGATGTGGTGGTTGAGCAAGATGAGCAACCCCTGAATGCCAAAGCTGACAAGATTCCAACTTTACGTCCAGCGTTTAAAAAAGATGGAACCATTACAGCGGCAAATGCCAGCTCGATCAGCGATGGCGCCTCTGCCTTGGTAATCACGTCTGAAGAAATTGCAGCAGAACGTGGTCTTGAACCGGTGGCTAAAGTGATCGCCTATGCAGGCCATTCACAGCATCCTTCTGAATTTAGTATTGCACCTGTGGGCGCAATTGAGAAAGTTCTAAAGAAAACCGGCTGGACAGCTGCCGAAGTTGATCTTTGGGAAATTAATGAAGCCTTTGCGATGGTGACCATGGCAGCCATGGATGCTTTCAATCTAGATGAAGCCAAAGTCAATGTGAACGGTGGTGCGTGTGCACTTGGACATCCACTGGGTTCATCAGGTTCACGTATTATTGTGACCTTGATTCATGCGCTTCAACGTACCGGCGGCAAGAAAGGTATTGCAGCATTATGTATTGGTGGTGGTGAAGCGACTGCGATTGCGGTTGAATTGGTTTAAACCGACGCACTGAATACATCAATAAGCACAACAAATGCCATGATTCTAGTGCGCTAGGATGATGGTAAAAATTATGTTTATGTTGAGATTTTTTAATGAAAAACGGTTTAGAACGCATTCGCTTAGTCTCCCTTCGCGACAAGATTATGTCCGCTCAACAAGCGATTGAATTGATTCAAGACGGTGCTGTAGTGGGTTTAAGTGGTTTTGGTGGTGCAGGTGAAGCCAAAACTGTGCCTTTGGCTTTAGCTGAACATGCAAAAGAACATCCCTTAAAAATCACCCTGGCAACAGGTGCAAGTCTGGGCAATAAAATTGATGGCCGCTTAAATGAAGCGCATGCCATTCAACGCCGTTATCCTTATCAGGCCGATCCCGGCTTGCGTAAAGCGATTAATGCCGGTGAGGTGATGTATATCGATCAGCATCTGTCTGAAATGGCAGATAACATTCGTCATCATAATTTGCCGCGTATTAATGTGGCTGTGATTGCAGCGACGGCCATTACCGAAGATGGCCAAATTATTCCAACAGGTTCATGCGGTAACTCGGCAAATTTTATTGAAATGGCTGATCATGTGATTATTGAAATTGATAACACGATCAATCCGGTGCTTGAAGGCGTGCATGATATTTATGTGCCTAAAGCCCGTCCAAACCGTTCACCGATTCCTTTGATTCATGCTGGTGACCGTATTGGTACCGCTGGAATTCAGGTCAGTCCTGAAAAGATTTCCGCGATTGTACTAAATGAGATTCCAGATACCTCTTTCCATATGGATGAGCCGGATACCGATACTTTGTCGATTGCCAAACACCTGATTCAGTTCTTTGAAGGTGAAGTGGCAGCAGGGCGACTACCGGAAAATCTGGGTCCGTTACAGTCAGGCGTGGGTTCTATTGCCAATGCCGTTTTTTCAGGTTTTGAGCATTCAAACTTCCATCATTTGGAAATGTACTCGGAAGTTTTGCAGGACTGTACCTTTGAACTGATTGATTCTGGCAAAATGACTTTTGCTTCAGGCTGTTCAATGACCCTGTCTGACGCTTGTTTCAAACGTGTCATGAGCAACTTTGAACAATACAAAGACAAGATTGTGCTACGTCCGCAAGAAATTTCCAATAATCCTGAAGTGATCCGCCGTTTAGGGATTATTGCGATTAATACCGCACTTGAGTTTGATATCTACGCCAACGTAAATTCGACCCATGTCACCGGTACCAAAATGATGAATGGTATTGGCGGTTCGGGGGACTTTACCCGTCATGCACATCTGGCGATTTTTGTGACCAAATCGATTGCCAAAGGCGGGGCAATTTCATCAGTCGTTCCAATGGTCAGTCATACCGATCATACCGAACATGACATTGATGTTTTAGTCACTGAACAAGGCCTGGCCGATTTGCGTGGTTTGGCACCGCGTGAACGTGCCCGCAAGATTATTGACTGCTGTGCGCATCCAAGTTACCGCGATGCATTAAATGACTATTTTGACCGTGCTTGTGCCAAGGGTGGACATACTCCACATCTTTTGCAAGAAGCTTTGTCTTGGCATGCAACATTTGAAGAAACAGGCAGCATGCAGAAAACTGCATAAGATCCAATCTGGCTAGACAATGAGACAACCCATCACGAGATGGGTTTTTTTATGAATAAAATATGGATATAAATTTCAAAAAATCACGAAAGCAAAACAGAGCCAGTACTACTGAAACGCTTTGCCAACAAGAACCCGCTTAACCCAAAGACTCTTCTTTCTATAATGGCCGCATCGCAACACTCAAGGTCAAAATTTTGAAATATATTCAATATTTTTCAGGAATTACATTATTACTTCTATTAACTGCCTGTACCAAAGCACCGGATTATCAGGGTACTTGGAAAAATACCTTAGAAAACCCAAAACTTGAAAATTCACTGGTGATTTCCAAAAACGGTGATAATTATTTCGTTACCAATACCTTAAAAGACAAAGCCACCGGAAAAACTGAAAAGAAAAATCCTGTTCCTGCCTCGGTCAGCAAGAATGGTTTACTTGAGGTCAATGCAGGGACCGGTGTGGTTGATTTTGCGATTGACGAGAAAACCGGAAATCTGGTGGGTTCAGGCTCGATCTATAAAAAAGCAAAATAATTGAATGATTGCCTCCGATGCCGTGGTTTAGGTAAGTCACGGCATCTTTTTTATCGCGCTGATAGCGTTTAATAACTCGGCATAATCCTGCACAAAATAATCTGCCTGCGTTTTAATTTCCTCTAACTCATGAGCCGAATATGCGTCATAAATGGCAATCACATCTATACCGGCTTGTCTGGCTGCTTCTACACCCACCAGTGAATCTTCAATAATTAAGACATTCTTCGGCTTTAAACCCAAAATGCTGAATTGCTTTTGAATAGACTTCAGGATGGGGCTTAATATTTTGCACATTTTCACGGGTTAAAATGAGAGGAAATAAGTCATCAAAATCAATTTTCTGGTTAATATTCTGATTGTTGAGTTTATAGCGCTGAATATTATGAATACTGGTTGTTGTGGCAATGGCTAATTCGAAGCCTTGTAATTTAAGTTATTTTAAAAACAGTTCTGCTTGAGGTTTTAGCGCAATAATATGGTCCAGATAATGATAGGAAAGGGCATGGCGCTGCATTTTGATTTCTTGTTTGGAAAGTTTTGAACCGTAGAAGTCCTGAATAAAACCATAATATTCCAAATAAGGATCGACACAGTTCTTAAACTTTTTAAGTTGCCTATCACGCTGTTGTTGAATGACGTCTAAATCTATTTTTTGTGTAGAGAGCTGTTCAATCAAACTGGCATCGACCTGATTCCAGATTCCGACAGAATCAATTAGGGTTCTATCTAAATCAAAACAAATGAGTTTTTTCCCGTGAAACATCGACATATTACATTTTGTTGAGTTGGATAATCCGAATTATATCTCTTCTTAATATGAACCGTGCTTTAAGTACAAAATTTCTCATAAGTTATGATTGGAAAATCTTTCTTCAAGCTGGGTAAACAGGCTTTGCATGCCCTGAGTCGCTGTTTCGGGAATTAAATGATATTGCGGTGGTACACGAAGATGATCGGCTTTAGGGTCAATATAATAGGCTTCACAGCTTTCAGGGATTTCATGAATCAATCCGGCAACTGGGTAAACCACCAAACTGGACCCAATCACGATAAAAATATCGGCATCTTGAACCAGTTGCATGGCGTGTTCATAAGCCGGAACTGCTTCTCCAAACCAGACCACATGCGGACGCAGCGGATAGCCTTGCGGGCATTTGTCGCGTTCTAAATTTAATTCCCAACCTTGAATCGGATAGAACGTCTCAGAATATTGCGCACCCGGGGCAGAGCTTTTGGCTAAGCGAATATTGCCATGTAAATGCAGAACATGCCGGTTTCCAGCGCGTTCATGCAAATCATCGATATTTTGGGTAATAACATAACACTCTGCAAAGTCTTGAATTTTGGCAATCAGTTGATGGGCTAAATTTGGCTGTGCTTCCAAAACATTTTTGCGCCGTGCATTATAAAAGCGTTGCACCAGCTCTGGATTTCTTTGCCATGCTTCGGGTGTCGCGACATCTTCAATCTTGTAGTTTTCCCAGAATCCATCATGATCACGAAAGGTATTGATTCCGCTTTCTGCACTCATTCCTGCACCGGAAAAGATCACGATTTTTGGCATTTTTTCTCAGGTTTCTGTCTTTAATTTAAATAAACCTATCATAAATTATTCAGGTTTTTATAGGTTTTATACAGCTCTTTAATTTTTTTGAGCAACCATAAAACTAAGCCCCACTCATTAGCAGGGCTTAGGAATTTAATTTTCACATTAAGCAATAAACTGCTTAACAGCCTGATTGAACTCGTTTGGACATTCAATATTTGAAATATGCGAGGCATTAATTTCAAATAATGCGCTATTTTTAATATGATTTACCATATATTGACCGTCTGAAACTGTGGTCACTGGATCTTTTTGACCTGCAATCACCAGTATCGGTACACGAATTTCTTCTAACTGTTCACGTAAATCTGCTTTTGCTAAAGCTTCACAGCAACTTGCGTAACCTTCGGCGCTGCCAGCTGCCAAGCTGTTTTGCAACTTTTTAATTTCTGCTGCATTGCTTTGAATAAATTTATCTGTAAACCAGCGCCCGGCTGCAGTTGAGGCGATCGGCTGTAAACCTTGCTCACGCACCAGTGCTGCGCGCTCATTCCACGCTTGTTCTTGACCAATTTTCGCTGCAGTATTGCATACAATGATTTGGTTAAAACGTTTGGCCTTGTGAACAGCAAGCCATTGACCCGTTAATCCACCCATTGAAATACCACAAAAAACAGCTTTTTCAATATTCAGATGGTCAAGCAAGTTCACTACGTCTTGACCCAATTGCTCAAGCGTATAGGGACCTTGTGGAGCTGATGATGCACCATGACCGCGCGTGTCATAACAAATCACAAAAAAATCATCTTTAAAATGATCAATTTGAGGTTGCCACATTGCGTAATTCGTCCCAAGCGAATTTGAAAAAATGATCGCAGGTTTCGTCACATTACCAAAGGTTTGGTAATTGATTTGAGCACCATTAGAGCTAAAAGTTGGCATTAAAATCCCTCCCGACCTCCCTTTAAAAAAGGGAGGAGTTTTATATTTTTAAGAGTTTATTAGACACGTTGAATAATCAAAGCAATGCCTTGACCGACACCAATACACATCGAACACAGTGCGTAGTTGCCGCCTGTCTGTTCCAGCTGATTCAGTGCCGTGGTCACCAGACGCGCACCGGATGCACCGAGCGGATGACCCAGAGCAATCGCGCCACCATTCGGATTGACTTGGGTTGAACCGTCTTCAATGCCTAGGTCACGGGTTACGGCTAAGGCTTGAGCAGAAAAGGCTTCATTCAGCTCGATGACATCCATTTGTTCAAGCGTTAAACCGGTTTGTTTCAACAGTTTTTTAATCGCCGGTGCAGGACCAAAGCCCATGATGCGAGGTTCAACGCCGACCACCGTTGCGCCAATAATTTTGGCCCGTGGTTTTAAGCCATACTGTGCTATAGCATCATCTGAAGCAATCAGCAGGGCTGCTGCACCATCGTTAATCCCTGAAGCGTTGCCTGCCGTCACGGTACCTTCGGCTTTCACCACAGGTTTCAGCTTGGTTAAGCCTTCAAGGGTGGTTGAAGCACGTGGATGTTCATCGGTATCCACCAAAACAGGATCGCCTTTACGTTGCGGAATCACCACAGGCACGATTTCGTTGGCAAAGAACCCTTTTGCTTGTGCTGCTGCTGTGCGCTGCTGACTGGTGAAAGCGAACTGGTCTTGGTCTGCACGGTTAATGTTGAACTGTTCCGCGACATTTTCAGCCGTTTGCGGCATGGTTTCTACGCCATACATCTCTTTCAGTTTGGGATTGATAAAACGCCAGCCCATGGTGGTGTCTTCAAGTTTCTGGCTGCGTCCAAAGGCGCCTTCGGATTTACCCATCACCAATGGCGCACGGCTCATGGATTCCACCCCACCGGCAATAATCAGGTCTGCTTCACCGGCTTTAATCGCACGTGCAGCCATTGCTACCGCATCCAGCGATGAACCACATAAACGGTTGACTGTCGTTGCAGGCACCTGATAAGGCAGACCTGCAAGCAGTGCCGACATGCGACCCACGTTACGGTTGTCTTCACCGGCCTGATTGGCACAGCCATAAATCACATCATCAACCTGTTCCCAGTTCACCGACGGATTGCGTTCCATTAAGGCTTTGATTGGAAGTGCACCGAGGTCATCGGCACGAACGGGTGCCAAACCCCCGGCATAACGGCCGAATGGGGTACGGATGGCATCTACGATATATGCGTTTTTCATTGTGTAATCCTTTTACCTCCCTTAATCCCTCCTGAAAGGAGGGAGACTTACCCGGCTTCAAAATGATTTGAGCTTGGGTATAAAGTCTCCCTTTCTTGCGCATCGAGTTAAAGCAATGCTTAAGTCTGGCTCAGGGGGATTAGGGGGATTTAAAATTTTCTTTAAAGTGTATTAGCCTTGAGTTGCATCAATCAGTTTGGCACCGGTCAATGCCTGCAATTCTTCAAATGACAGACCTTCAACTTTCTCAATCACTTTCATGCCGTCGCTTGTCACATCAATCACACACAGGTCGGTATAAATCCGGTCGACACATTTCAAGCCAGTGGCCGGATAAGAAAGTTCAGCCACGATTTTTGGTTCGCCTTTTTTGGTCACGTGGTCTGTAGTGATAAAGACTTTTTTCGCACCCACTGCCAGATCCATCGCACCGCCAACAGCAGGAATCGCATCCGGTGCACCGGTATGCCAGTTGGCCAGGTCACCATTTTCAGCGACCTGGAATGCACCCAGCACAGCAATATCCAAATGACCGCCACGCATCATGGCGAAGGAATCACCGTGATGGAAGAATGAACCGCCTTCAAGCAAGGTGACAAACTCTTTACCGGCATTAATTAACTCTGGATCACGGTCTTCTTCAGCAGGAGGAGGACCAAAAGCCAGCAAACCATTTTCAGAATGTAAAAACACGTCTTTGTCTGAAGGCAGGTAGCTGGAAATCTTGGTCGGCAAGCCAATCCCGAGATTGACATAGGCACCATCTGGAATGTCCTGTGCCACACGTTCAGCAATCTGGTCACGGCTTAATTTGGTATAACTCATCTTCTAATACTCCAATGCCAATTACTGTGCAGGTTTTACTGCAACCACGTGTTGAACAAAAATCCCCGGGGTGATGATGTGCTCTGGATCAAGCGCACCCAGTTCAACCACTTCAGAAACCTGGGCAATGGTGATATCGGCTGCCATGGCCATAATCGGGCCAAAGTTACGTGCCGATTTACGGTACACCAGATTGCCCCAGCGGTCGCCTTTATGCGCTTTAATCAAGGCAAAGTCAGCCTTGATCGGGTTTTCCAGCACAAAGTCTTTGCCTTCATAGTTCAGGGTGGGTTTGCCTTCCGCCAGCAAGGTACCAAAACCGGTTGGGGTATAGATCGGACCTAAGCCCATACCTGCAGCCTGAATACGGCAGGCCAGGTTGCCTTGCGGTACCAGTTCCAGTTCGATCTTGCCGGCACGATAGATTTCATCGAATACATAGGAATCTGACTGACGAGGGAAAGAGCAGATGATTTTGCGTACCGCACCGGTTTTTAACAGTTTAGCCAAACCGTAATCACCATTACCGGCATTGTTGTTGACGATGATCAGGTCTTTAACACCCAGTTCAATCAAGCCATCAATCAGTTCAGCCGGTTGTCCAGCCGTACCGAAACCACCAATCATGATGGTTGCACCATCTTTAATTTGGGAAAGTGCTTCAGTCAGTGAAGCGGAGCTTTTATCAATCATAATGTTTCCTAGACAATCATTTGCCCATTAACTTTTAGAGCTTTGAGTTGAAGGGAGAGCAGTGCTATTCGGTTCACGTTTATTTAAAATTAAATGTGCAATGACACCGATACAAATACCCCAAAATACGGAACTGAGCCCTAAAAAATGCATGCCAGAGGCAGTGGCTAAAAAAGTGATGAGAGCTGCATCTCGATGAGATTCATTTTTCATCGCGACAGAAATATTGCTTGCAATCGCACCCAGTAAAGCCAGACCTGCTAATGCAGCGACCAGTTCTTTAGGCAGTAAGCTGAACAACATGACAATACTGCCGGCAAATAAACCGCCTAAAATGTAAAAAATACCGTTGGCGATTCCGGCGATATAACGTTTGTCTTTCAGTTCATGGGCATCTTTACCCATACATAAAGCAGCAGTGATAGAGGCCAGAACGATGGTAATCCCACCGACACAAGCGACTGCTAAGGACGCAATACTGGTTGCCGTGATAATCGGTTTAGCCGGCGTGTCATAACCACTGAGTTTCATGATGGCCATACCCGGTAAAAACTGACCGGAAAGACTGACCAGAATCAGGGGAATGGCCAAATTCAGGGTTGAATTCCAGGTCCATTCAGGGGCAATAAATTGCGGAATGGCGAGGGTGAAATTGACATCAACCGGATTCATCTTGCCTAAAACCAGACTCAGAACCACACCTGAAACGAGCACCCAAACCATGGCATAGCGTGGTACTAAACGCTTTGCAACGAGAAACACCATCAGCATGCCAAAAACAATCATCGGCATGGTGTCAGTTGCAGTAAAAAGCCCCAAACCAAACTGAAAAAGGATTCCGGCCATCATGCCAGCTGCGACATCTTGGGGAATCCATTTCAATAATTTGTCGAAATAACCGGTAATTCCAATCAAAAAAATCACCACAGCAGAAGTGATGTATGCGGCGATGGCTTCATTCAATGAAATATTGGGGAACAGGGTCACCAATAATGCCGTTCCCGGTGCAGACCACGCGGTAATCACCGGAACTTTGTATTTAATCGAAAGAAAAATACCGGCAACAGCTGCACCAATTGAAATTCCCCAAATCCACGAAATCATCATGGCACTGGAAACTTGCGCTTTTTGGGCGGCTTGGAAAAAAATGATCAGTGGACCTGAATAGGAAATCAGCACGGCCAAAAATCCTGCGACCGTGGCTGAAATGGACCAATCATCTTTTAATGTTTTTAACAGGGTCGTCATTGCGCTATTGCCTCCATGCGTAGAATTCAATGATCCTGTTGAATTTTGATGAGATCAGGTTTAACCCTGATCGCCACCACCTACAGGAACCACAGTTCCTGTCATATATGAAGATTCATCTGAAGCCAAAAATACAATGGCATTCACCTGTTCTTGAATGGTGCCGTAGCGCCCCAAGAAAGTACGGTCAATGGTTTGATCAACCACTTGTTGCATCCACGCTTGTTCATTTTCAGAAAGTGGATTGGCATTGCGTGGCACTTTACGTGGTGGCGCTTCTGTACCCCCAGTTGCTACCGCATTGACACGAATTCCATCTTTGGCATGTTCAAATGCGAGGGCAGCCGTTAAACCATTTACGCCACCTTTAGAAGCAGAGTAAGGCACACGGTTAATACCACGAGTGGCAATAGATGACACATTTACAATTGTACCTTTCTGATTTTTAATCATTTCAGGTAAAACTGCACGGCAGCACCACATCGTTGGAAACAATGAACGATTCACTTCCTTGATGATTTCCTCTTCAGAAAATTCTTCGAAAGGTTTCATCCAGATCGCGCCACCGACATTGTTAATCAGGGCATCGACACGACCATAAGTCGATAATGCTTTTTCAACAACCGATTGTGCACCTGCAAAGGTTTCCAAGTTTGCATTGATGGTCACAGCATCACCACCGGCAGCTTGAATTTCAGCTAAAACTTCTTCCACATAAGGAGAAAGGTCTGCCATGACCACTTGCGCACCTTCCGATGCCACCTGTAGGGCCACACCGCGACCAATGCCTTGAGCGGCACCGGTTACAATCACGACTTTATCTTGAAATCTTTGATTTGAAGTCATATTTTTTTAACTCATGAACCAATCTTTATATGTGCGATTAAAAAACCTTTAAATTTGATTTAGGAAAGACGGAGTCTTACTTTTATAAATCAACATGAGGTTTAACCTTCGGTTCGACCTACTTTTGTTTTGGCAAAAGTAGGCAAAACCATTGTCATCCGCTGAACTCGTCCATTGCATCGTGTAAATTAAATTTGTCGCAGAAACTTAGATGTATCTAAATTTGGTTTGCCTCGTACAGCAGCGGATGACGTTTACGCGTATCAAATAGTTTCTAAACAAATACGCATCTTCAAATCATTAATTCGCAGAGAATTTTTCAAATAAGAAGCTTGCAGGTTTAACGCCTTCAGCATCTAACCAGCCGCGTACGGCTTCTACCATCATGACAGGGCCACACAGATAGATATCGACATCACCTGCATTTAACCAGTCATTTTCAATATGACCAGTCACATAACCTTTACGTTCATGCGCAGATTCTGGATTGGCAATGACTGTGCGATATTCAAACCAAGGGAATTTTTCTTGAAGTTCATTCAGTTTTTCAAGCGCTACCAAGTCAAAGTCATTGGTTACACCAAACACTAAACGTACAGGGTGTTCTGACCCTTTTTCTTCAAGCACTTGCAACATTGACATGAACGGTGCAATACCTGTTCCACCTGCCAGCATTAATACAGGACGAGTCACAGGACGTAAATAGAAACTGCCAAATGGACCGGCGAAAGTCATTTTGTCGCCCGCTTTGGCGTTGCTACTTAAGAACTCGCTCATTTTGCCATTTGGTACGTTACGTACCACAAAACTGGTTAAACGGTTACCCGGTTTAGAGCTGAAAGAATATGAACGGGTTTCAGTGGTTCCTGGAATACCGACATTGACATATTGACCTGCCAGGAAGTGAACGTCAGGCTGACCTTCGTCTAACTGGATGTCAAAGGTGATGGTCGAGTCAGATAAATTTTCTACACTCGCCAAAGTACCTTGGAAAGCGTGAATTTCAGTTTTACATACTTCCGATGATGCTTGAATCTGGAATACCGCGTCTGAAGTCGGTTTGCACTGACAGGCCAGAATATAACCTTCAGCTGCTTCTTCAGGGGTTAATGCATCTTCAATATAAGTTTCTTCAGGCATGTCATACGAACCTGATTCACAAAACGCACGACACGTTCCACAAGCACCATCACGGCAGTCTAAAGGAATATTGATCTTTTGACGGTAAGCTGCATCTGACAGTGTTTCTCCGTCTGAAACAGAAATAAAACGTGTAACGCCATCTTCAAATTGAAGTGCAACATTGTGGTTTGACATGGCTGAATATCCTATATAAATCTTTGTAACTGAGCCTTTCAGCCAATTTTCCATCTGGCTGAAAGGTTTTACCGGCTGTATTGCATTTTTTAGAGGTGATACACATCAATCACTTGATTGATGTAATCATTTTTCAGTACCACGTATTTGCTTAAAATTTGTGGTTTATCGCCTGAAAAGTCGATTTCATAACGTGACATACCGAAGTAGCTGTAGCTGGTTTTGTAACGGAAACTCAAAGTATTCCAGTTAAAACGTACAGTTACCTTGTCACCATTACGTTCCACAATTTCAATATTGCTGAGGTTATGGCTGGTACGTGTGTCCGGCATGGTTGCAGAAGAACGTTCAGTCTTGATACGGAACACACGGTCTTCTAAACCTTGACGGTCTGGGTAATAAATCAGGGAAATTTCAGACTCAGGATCTGTGGTCAGTTTGTCATCATCATCCCACGCTGGCATCCAGAAAGAGGCAGTAGGGGCATAACAAGTCAACCAGTCATCCCATTGCTCATCATCTAAAAAGCGCGCTTCCTGATACAGAAACTGAGCAATATTTTCTAAAGTAATCGCGCTCATGCGTTTTCTCCTGCAGTTGCAGCAAGTTCTTTTTCAGATGTAATCGCGTCTTTCATCAGATGTAACCAGTGTTCATGCTGAGCAAGGTACAAACCTTCGTCTTCAGTTTTAATACCAGACAGTTTTGGTTTTAAACCAATTTCATTGGCTGCTTCATCCGGGCCTTGAATCCAGTGTTTAGAGCCACGGCTCATATCGTTCCATTCCAGCGCGATACCAGCATAACCCGCCTGACAGGCACGGAATTCTTCAAGATCGTCTGGGGTTGCCATACCTGATGCGTTAAAGAAGTCTTCATATTGACGAATACGGCGAGTACGCGCTTCTTTGTCTTCACCCACAGGGGCGATACAATAAATGGTCACTTCAGTCTTAGAGGGAGATAAAGGACGAAGTACACGAATTTGTGAACCGAACTGATCCATGAAATAGACGTTTGGATAGATACACAGGTTACGTGAACGTTCGATCATCCATTTCGCCATCGCAGCACCGAATTTCTCGGTATATTCCTCAGCTTTCGGGAAATTTGGACGGTCTTCAGGATTGCCCCATTGTGTCCAAAGCAGCATGTGACCATTGTCGAAACCGTAAGAACCGCCACCTTGTTTGCCCCATGAGCCTGCGCTCATTGCGCGAACATTATCGCCCGCTTCTTTCTCTTTACGCTGTTGAGTTGTGGCTGCATAGTTCCAGTGAACGGCAGATACATGGTAACCATCGGCACCATTTTCGGCAGTGAGCTTCCAGTTACCGTCATAGGTATAAGTCGATGCACCACGTAACACTTCAAGACCTTGATCAGACTGATCAACAATCATATCCATAATTTTGGTTGCTTCGCCCAGGTATTCTTCCAAAGGCTGAACATCCGGGTTTAAGCTGCCGAACAAGAAGCCTTTATAGTTTTCAAAACGGGCTACTTTTTTCAAGTCATGCGAACCGTCTTTATTAAAGCAGTCTGAATATCCGGCATCAGCAGGATCTTTTACTTTTAATAATTTACCCGAGTTGTTAAATGTCCAACCGTGGAAAGGGCAAGTATAGGTCGCTTTATTGCCTTTTTTATTGCGACATAATTGTGCGCCACGGTGTGAGCAGGCATTAATCATGGCATTGAGTTCACCTTGACGGTTACGCGCAATGATGATTGGTTGACGGCCAATATAAGTGGTATAGAAATCGTTATTATTTGGAATTTGGCTTTCATGTGCCAGGTACACCCAATTGCCTTCAAAGATATATTTCATCTCTAAATCGAATAAGGCCTGATCTGTGAATACTGAACGATGAAGCTTAAATTCACCTGTTTCATAGTTTTCAACAAGTAATTCATCAATGCGATCGAGATGGCTGGTGTTAATTACAGGAATACGTGGCATGTCCGTTCTCCGACTTTCCAAATTTGGGCAAGTCCCCGAAATGTCATGAAACTGACATCTCGGTTCCTTATTATGAGGTCATTAAGCGCTTGCGCGACGACGTTCTACTTCAGTCGATGGCACAGTTTCAACATCTTTCACAAGTTCAACATTGAACTGGATGTGTTTGAATGCTTTGTTAAGGCCACGTTTTGCAATTTCAGCTTCGTCTGTTACATCTTCAGCAGTTGCAACCAGACCGTCGCGAGTTGCGAATGCAAAGTCATCCCAAAGGTACTTGTCACCTTCGATGTTGAATTGCGTGGTCAATTTGCGGTAGCCCGGTGCAGATACAAAGTAATGCACATGAGAAGGGCGGTTACCATGGCGACCCAATTTATCCAGTACGAACTGTGTTGTACCTTCTGGTGGGCAACCGTATCCAACTGGCATTGTCGTTTGAGCGACATATTGACCATTGGCATCGCTTAAAATAGAACGGCGCAAGTTGAAATCAGATTGTGACTTGTCAAAGAATGAATAGTTACCCAGGCTGTTGGCATGCCAAACTTCAACTTTAGCACCTTCAATAATGTTGCCTTCAGTATCCGTTACTGTACCTTCGATGAATAGTGTTGGAGCTTTACCTTCCTCACTACCGTCATCCATACGTGCAAAGCCAACCGATTCAGGTGCGCCTGCTACATACAATGGACCTTCAATGGTACGTGGCGTACCACCCGTAATACCCGCTTTAGCATCTGCTTCATCTGCACGTAAATCTAAATAGTGCTCTAAGCCTAAACCAGCAGCCAATAAACCCAATTCGTTGGCTTGACCTGCATCTGTAAAATATTCTAGACCTTTCCACAATTCAGTTTGTGAAATATCCAGGTCTTCGATCGCTTGGAAAAGATCACCCAATAAACGCACAACAATCTGTTGTACACGTTCATCGACAGGTCCTGTCGCTGTGTCGACATTCATTTTTTTTACAAGTGCATCAATTTCTTGGCGATTCATACTATTGCTCCTGAAGTATGTCTTCATTTTGAGTGGCAAACTCTATTAGCTTTTATATTGGCTGGCTAAATTTTGCTGGCCACAATCCTTGTTAATTACCCATAGGGTGTTGCTTTTGTGAAGATGGTGAATAAGTTCGCCATCTTGCATGTTTGAAACTTAACGATCATCTTCATGAATTGAAGAGGGATGACGGTTCAGCGGCATCACTTCAATATTCATATACGGATACAGTGGAAGACCTTGCAAAATGTTGTGCAGCTCTTCATTGCTTTCGACATCAAAAATACTGATGTTTGAGTACTGACCGCTGATGCGCCAGATATGACGCCATTTACCTTGACGCTGTAAATCATGTGAATAAGCTTTTTCAACGGCTTTAATTTCGTTGGCTTTATCGCTTGGCATATCTAGCGGAATATTTACATCCATACGTACTTGAAAAAGCATGTCTAATTCCTTTAATTACTGACGACGCAAGTTGTCAATTTTGTCTAAATCGAGTTCGATACCTAAACCAGGTACAGTGGGCAGAACCAACTCATAGTTTTGATATTGAAGCGGTGTTTTTAAAATTTCTTCAGTCAATAGCAGTGGGCCAAATAACTCTGTGCCATAGGCAAGGCTTTCGAAAGTTGAAAACACATGTGCTGAAGCAATCGTTCCGACCGGACCTTCAAGCATGGTGCCGCCATACAGGTCAATACCTGCAAGTTTGGCAATTTTCCCCACTTCACAACCTTCAATCAGACCACCTGACTGGGCAATTTTTACTGCAAATACGGATGCACCGTTGTTACGGGCAATCTGATAAGCACTCTGCGGACCGTATAATGATTCATCCGCCATAATGGCAATATCAAAGCGTCGTGTTAAACGCTGCATTGCATCCAGATTTTCAATCGCACACGGTTGTTCAATCAGGTCAACACCGCCATCCTGCAATAACTGAATGCCTTTAACTGCTTCAAGTTCTGACCAGGCACGGTTAACATCGACACGAATCGAGATCTCTGAACCCAAAGCTTTCTTAATCGCTAAAACATGGGCAACGTCGTCTTCTACAGGGCGCGAACCGATTTTGAGTTTGAATACGTTATGACGTTTCAGCTCAATCATTTTTTTCGCTTCGGCAATGTCTTTCTCGGTATCACCTGAAGCAAGCACCCAAAGCACGGGCACGCTATCACGCAGACGGCCACCGAGGATTTCGCTCAACGGCAAACCTAGGCGTTGTGCCTGAATGTCCAGTAGTGCAGTCTGGATGGCACATTTGGCAAAACGGTTACCGTTAATATTACGTTTAAGCGTTTTAATTATTTGAGCGACATTTAGACCTGAAAGTGATTTTAGTAATGGCGCAAAATATGTTTCAATATTGGTTTTGACGCTTTCCGGACTTTCCTCACCATATCCCAATCCACCAATCGTGGTCGCTTCGCCCCAACCGATAAAACCATCTTCAGTCGTGACTTTTACCAACACTAATGTTTGGGTTTGCATGGTTGCCACAGCCATCTTGTGCGGACGGATGGTTGGAATTTCAACAAGCAACGTTTCTATGGATTTGTACATCTTTAAGCTTCCCAATCTTGCTTTGTCTATCTCATGTGGTATACCTTAAAAGAATAAATATATACTGTCTAAGATCAAATTTGCATTTTATTATGCTTTAAAGGTATGAAGAGTTATGGAACTGAGACATTTACGTTACTTTGTTGCAGTGGTTGAAGAGCAAAGTTTCACCAAAGCGGCTGAAAAACTGTTTATCGCTCAGCCACCGTTAAGCCGTCAGATACAAAACCTTGAAGCAGAGCTGGGTATTCAGCTTTTTGAGCGTGGTAGCCGGCCATTATTGACGACTGAAGCGGGTCAATTCTTTTATCAGCATGCTGTTAAACTTTTGTCTAATGCCGAGGAAATTAAGGCCATGACCCAGCGTGTGGGAATGGTCGAAAAAACAGTCACCATGGGTTTTGTCGGTTCGCTGCTTTATGGTTTATTGCCGAAAATTGTCTATCTATTCCGTCAACAGCAGCCGCATTTAAAAATTGAACTGATTGAGATGAGCACCAAAGACCAAATTCAGGCGCTCAAGGAAGGGAAAATTGATGTAGGCTTTGGTCGACTACGAATTTCGGATCCTGCAGTTAGACGGATACTTTTACGCGAAGAACCTTTAATGGTCGCGGTGCATGCCAGTCATCCACTGGCCATGCAAAAGCAGGGCGTCTTTTTGACCGATATTGTCGATGAGAACCTGTTTTTATACCCAAGTCATCCCAAACCTAATTTTTCTACCCAAGTCCGATCGCTTTTTTCGGAATACGGTCTCGATCCAAAAAGTTTAAAAGAGGTACGTGAAATTCAGCTGGCTTTAGGACTTGTTGCCGCAGGTGAAGGGATTTGCGTGGTTCCTGAAAGTGCCAAAACCATTCAGTTATCGCATTTACACTATATTCCTTTACTCGATGATGCTGCTGTTAGTCCTATATTTCTGGCGATACGCAGCATGGATGAAAGTGAAGATATCCGCTCATTATTTGATTGTATTTATCAGGTTTATGACCTTGAAGCGATTGTTTATGACCGTGCCGTGATTTAACAGGTCAAGCTCTTATCTCCCTATAATTTTTAGCATTGTCATGCGCAAATCAAATCGTGATTTTTGAAATATGCCTACTGATCAAGTTGTCTATATTTGATCAGTAGGCATATTTTTTATTAGAAAAATAAAGCTCAAAAATAGAAAATAGAATTTCATAACCGGCAGCAGCCAGTTTCTAGATATCTTTAAAGTATTGTTTTATTTTTCGAAAGCCTGCAGCGAACTTTTAAGGTATGAATATATATGTAATCGGTTTTGGACAAAAAAATCACTTTGCTGCATTGTTGCCTCAAATCTAAAGATTCATATGCAGGAGCGCAAAGTGAATACAAAAAAGTTGAACATAAATACTTTAGTGGATGAAGCCAAATTTACTCCTTTTCATTGGGGAGTACTGATCTGGTGCTTAATGATTATTATTTTCGACGGTTATGATTTAGTCATTTATGGCGTCGTTTTACCTATTTTAATGCAAGAGTGGGCACTTAGCACAGTACAGGCAGGTTTGCTTGCCAGTACTGCATTATTCGGCATGATGTTTGGTGCCATG
This sequence comes from Acinetobacter terrestris, assembly GCF_004331155.1. GTDB lineage: Bacteria > Pseudomonadota > Gammaproteobacteria > Pseudomonadales > Moraxellaceae > Acinetobacter > Acinetobacter terrestris. The sequence goes on along the minus strand of NZ_SJNZ01000011.1, from coordinate 55,196 downwards.
AGTTTCGGAACGCTGTCAGACAAGCTGGGTCGTAAAAAGACCATCATAATCTGTATCACCATTTTCAGTGGCTTTACATTTCTAGGTGCATTCGCAACGACACCGACCGAATTTGGAATTTTACGATTCTTGGCCGGACTAGGTATTGGTGGGGTCATGCCAAACGTGGTTGCGCTGATGACCGAATATGCCCCTAAACGTATTCGCAGTACCTTGGTTGCCATTATGTTCAGTGGTTATGCCATTGGTGGTATGGCTTCAGCACTCTTGGGTGCTTGGTTAGTACCCACTTATGGCTGGAAAATCATGTTCTATCTTGCCAGTATTCCTTTGTTTACTTTACCGTTGATTTGGAAGTTTCTTCCAGAATCGCTCATGTTTTTGACCAAAAAGGGTGAAACAGAAAAGACCCGTGCAATTGTGAAAAAAATTGCACCTGAGCAAGAGATTACTCCAGAAACGACATTTGTTCTGAATGAACCTACTGTTGGTGATGAGGCCCCATTACGTGCTTTATTTCAACAAGGCCGCATGTTCAGTACCTTAATGTTTTGGGCAGCCTTCTTTATGTGCTTGCTGATGGTCTATGCATTAGGCAGCTGGTTACCAAAATTGATGATTCAGGCCGGCTACTCATTGGGTGCAAGTCTTATGTTCCTGTTTGCCTTGAATATTGGCGGCATGATCGGTGCCATTGGCGGTGGTGTTTTGGCAGATAAATTCCATTTAAAACCGGTACTCAGCATTATGTTTACGGTGGGTGCAATTGCCTTAATCCTGCTTGGTTTTAACAGCCCACAAGCGGTGCTATATGTGCTAATTGCCATTGCGGGTGCAGCAACCATTGGTTCGCAAATTCTGCTTTATACTTTCGTTGCACAGTTTTATCCAACCGCAGTTCGCTCGACAGGTATGGGCTGGGCATCAGGAATTGGACGAATTGGAGCCATTGTCGGGCCAGTCTTGACCGGTACATTACTCACCTTTGAATTACCGCACCAAATGAACTTCCTTGCCATCGCGATTCCAGGAATTATTGCAGCCATTGCTATTTATCTGGTGAATCTAAAAGTGTCTGTTGATGCAAAAGCCCTTGCACAGCCTGGCGTTAACGCTACACCGATAGCTAAAAAAGCGACTTCATAACAGCCATATTTTTTTAATAAACATAATCTCATCAATGATATACATCGCCATCGTTACGGTGGCGATCTATTGCTAGAATTTAACCGGACAATAACAAGCGAGTTTAGGATGAACACGACACAATTAACCCAAAAATCAATCAATAAGCCAACATTCAAACGCACGCTCATGACGAGCATGATTGTCTTAAGTTTAGGGGGAGTCAGCGTAGCAGCCCAAGCCCAAACTCAACAGCAAAAAGAAATTGAGCAGCTTAGACAGGAAGTTCAAGCTTTGCGCAACATGGTTGAACAGCAAAAAGTTCAGACTACACAGACTGCAACGGCACTTGCCGAGGTTCAACGCCCGGCGCCTGTAACTAGCAATCCTGTAATGAAAACTGCCAAAGGTGCCGAGTTTAATCTGTATGGTAATGTCCGTTTTGATGGATCCTATCAAATGGAAGGCACGAGCAGAGATTTGCCCTATAACCACATTAATGCGGTTGCATTAAAGGGAAATAGTGAAAACAGTGACCGTTTAAGATCGACTTTAGCGGCAACACGTTTAGGTCTGGATTTTAAAACTCAAGCTGCTGATCAAGAGGTCAAGGGTAAAATTGAAGTCGATTTCTTAGGCGGATCTAACTTTGATAATCTGCGTATTCGTCATGCCTATGTGAACTATGGTAACTGGCTGCTAGGGCAAACCTGGTCAAATTTTGCGGTACCTGATTATATGCCGGAAAGTATTGATGCGTTGGCTTTAGTGGGCGGTGCTGTGAAACGTACGCCACAAGTACGCCATACCACTAAGTTTAGCCCACAAACTAATTTGGTTGTTGCAGCAGAAGACCCGAAAGATAGTACGGTAAATCAGCGTTTACCTGCTTTAACTGCACGTTTAAACCACCAGTTTGCTGACAATTTCAACATCAGTGCACGTGCCATGGGGCATGAAAAACGTGTCAATAATGATGAAGAAATGGCATGGGGTGTGGGCTTAGGGGCCAAGTATGATGTGGTACCCGGAACAACCCTAAAAGCCGATTATTACCATGTCAAAGGAGATAGCAGTTTTGTTTCCTTTACCAATAGTGGCGTAGCAGTTACTAATCTGAATAATGGGGCAATTACAGCAAATAGCCGTATTGCTGCTCAAAGTGAATTTGATTCAATTACTGTAGGTTTGACCCAGCAGTTTAATGAAAAACTACGCGGTACCGTAGGCTATGGTTATATGACTTTTGATGAAGATCAAAACTATATTGATGCTCTTGCAGATAAAACCAAAGCCAATAAAGACTTATGGCAGGCGTGGGCAAATGTTTTCTATAGCCCAACCAAGCCTTTAAGTTTTGGTCTTGAATACGTCTATGGTGAGCGTGAAGCGTTTGCTCCGGCAACCGTCAACGGCAGTAAAACTGGCGAAGACAACCGCATAAATGCTGTAGCTATTTATAACTTTTAATTTTTATAATGACATATAACAAAGCCCCTATTTGAAAATAGGGGCTTTGTTATATGAAGCATTTTTAGATTTTATCTGTCTATTAAAATTACTCTGTGACTTCAACCGTTAAGCCATAAGTAAAGTTTTCTGTGGCCGGTTTCTTTTTGGCATCCGCATTGGCTTCCGGATAAGACGCGGTAATTAAATAAATACCAGCTTGATCTAATTTAATGTCGACTTCGCCTTTAGCATTGGTTTTCACATGCGGCTGTTCACGTTTTGCATTTGGCTCATAACTGCTGGCACCTTTAAACACATCTATTTCAAGATTCGGAACAGGCTTACCATCCAGCAAAACCTGTGCTTTTAATGATTCACCTGCATATAACTCATTTGGATGAGTCAGTAACTTGAACTCAAAGCCTTTCTTGCTGGGTGCTGGAAGCGCAGAAGGTTTGCCTTTGGTCACATAACTTTCCGCAATAAAGTGGTTAGTCACTTCAAGCGTTTTCGCATTTGCAGGCACTTGATCGGCAGCAATGGCACGTGGTAGCTGATTATTGACAGGTGCCTTTTGAGTGCTTGCTGTTTCAGCAGGTTTAGCTGCAGGCGCCTGCATTGGGGCACGAACCGGGCGAACACGTAACCAGCGACCATCAACCAGGGCATATTTACCACTATTACCCAGCGCATCTTGAGTGCGAATACGGTAAGTACCGTCTTGAGGCAAATCAAATTCCGCAATATTAAAGCGTTTTAATGATGCTGCTGCATTGACCGGTTTTTGTTGACCATCAGGTTCGGTCACGACATAGCTGGTTTTAAAGTTATTCCCCGCAACAAAAAATTTCTCGACCGTAATCGCACTTTGGAAACTGATACTTTGCGCGGCCTTGGTATCAAAGACTTCAGGAAGCAGAAAAGGACTCATGGTATGCGCGTGACTGAGTACGGGGAGTGATGTCAGTAAAGCAATTTTTAGCAAGTTATTCATTGTTGGATACTCCAGATCAACTTTATTTAATAGAATGCACGTAATCTACTTGATAACTACTATCATTATCAATAATATTCATTAAAAATAATCTGGAGAATCAGCATGTCATCTGCTGTTAGAAATTTTTATCCGATCCGCAAGGCATTTCGTCTCTCACCCTTGGTGATGGCGCTGGCACTGATTCCTCCATTTCACGCAAATGCGGCTGAGCAAAGTGAAAAAATAGAGCAGTCTGAAAATATTGTCACACAAACCCATCGTTTCCACCGTGACCATATTTTAGGTACGTCTTTAGATGTGGTGGTTCAAGGTGCTTCTAAACAAGAGGCTAAACGCGCTGTAGACGCCATTCAAAAAGAAATTAGCCAGCTCGATCAGATTCTATCGACCTGGCGTGATGACAGTGAAATCTCTGCCTTAAATAACAATAAGCAGGGCAAGGTTTCAGCTGAACTGTTTGAAGTGATTGCTGCCTGTGAAAACTGGCGGGATAAAACCTGTGGCGCTTTCGATGCGCGATTGGGTCAACTGATTACTTTATGGGAACAATCGCACGGTGTAGTCAAGCTGGATGAAAACACCCGTTCCCAGGTTTTAAACCAGTTAAAAGCTGACAGCGTAAAACTGGATGCAGAACAACACAGCATTGCGATGGATGATGCGGTGAAATTTGCCCCGGATGCCTATGCCAAGGGTTACATTATTGACCGTGCACTGGTTGCAGCGCGTCAAGCTGTGCCAAGTATTGAAGGTCTGTTGGTGGATATTGGCGGTGACATCCGAGTTTGGGGTAATGCACCACAAAAAGAGGGCTGGAAGATTGGCGTTCAAGATGCCTTTGACCCTGCCGATAACAGTGCACCACAACAGGTTCTAAATTTAAAAGATCAGGCCATTGCCGTAAGTGGTCAAGGTTACCGCAGTCTTGCCGGACAAATCCATTTGCTTGACCCGAAAACGGGCATGCCTTTACAGCAAGTGGAACAGTGCGTGGTGGTCGGAAGCTGTGCTGCAGATGCAGATGCTTTAGCGACCGCCTTAGCCGCAATGACCCCATCTGAAGGTTTAGAGCTGATTGAAGCACTGATGGGTTATGAAGCTAAAGTCACCTTGACGGATGGACAGGTTTATCAAAGTTCGGGTTGGAACAGTCTGGTTCAAACGCCTCAACATGCAGAAATGCGAACTGTGGCAGCGGGTCAATCCTCTACAAAATGGCCAGCAGGTTATCAAGCCATTATTGAGCTGACGATTCCTAAAATTGCGGTTGAAAAATACCGTGCTCCCTATGTTTCGGTTTGGGTAACCGATGCCAATAAAAAAATTGTCCGTACCTTGGCGGTGTGGGGCAAAGATGAGAAATGGATTAACTCGAACTATGTCTGGTATCGCCGTTATGGACGCCAAATGACAAACCTGGATGCCGTAGCGAAACCTTCACGCCAACCGGGTCATTATAAGCTGGCTTGGGATGGTAAGGATGAAACCGGTAAGGCGGTCGCAGCAGGTCAGTACCTGATTCATATTGAAACTTCGCGTGAGCATGGTGAACATTCTTATCAAACATTCAATCTGGATGTAAAAGCCAAAGGCTCAAACCAGACGCTACCTGCGCAAAAAGAAATAGGTACCGTGCAACTCAACTTTCAAAAAGTGAACTAAGGTCGAATACGTGTATCAACGTCGTGATTTTTACCGCCATGCACGCTATGTGCATGGCTGGCTTTCAGCTTTTGCATTTATCACTTTACTGTTTTTTTCTGTGACGGGCTTGTTGCTGAATCATCCTGAATGGTTTGAACCGGCTCAAACAGAAGAAACGGCTAAATTGACTTTGCCCGAGTCCGTTTTAAAGTCGATTAAACAGCAGGAAAACCCAAGTGATGCTATTTTGACGTATGTCCGCCAACAGCAAAATCTGGTGGGACGATACCAAAGCAGTGAAGTCATGGACAATGAAGTGATGATTCGCCTGGAAAGTCCAGCCGGAGCGACCGATATTTTTGTGATGGCGGATACCGGTGAAACGGAAATTACCCAAAAACCGGCGTCTACAGTCTCGATGCTGAATGATTTACACCGTGGCAAAAATTCAGGTCTGGGGTGGAGCTGGCTGATTGATATCAGCGCGATTATTTATATTGTTCTATCATTAGCGGGCTATATTCTGTTTTTAAGCATTAAAACCCGACTCGTCACCCATCTTGTGCTTACAGCAGTCAGTCTGGCGATGATTATTTTGCTGATCTGGTCTGCGGTATAGGTAACTCATCTAATGACACATTCTGTTGCTGTGGTTTTAATTGCACTCGCCATTTTATTACTCATTTATGCGGTGATTATTGCTTACTTGATTTTAATTAAAGTTAAGCAAAAACAAGAAGTGACATTGAATCAAAATGATTATTTGGTTGTTTTTGCAAGTCAGTCGGGGCAGGCAGAAAATCTTGCTTGGCAGACCGCACAGCAGTTACAGGAGGTTGGACAAAGCGTCACAGTGACCGATATTCAATATTTGACTGTTGAACAATTACTGCAAGCCGACAAAGTCTTATGGTTTGTAAGCACCTATGGTGAAGGCGATGCACCCGATACTGCTCGAATGGCCATAAAGAATATCTTTAGCGAACCGGCTGTAGACCTTTCCCATCAGTCCTATGCCATTTTAGCTTTGGGTGATAAGCGCTATTCCAATTTTTGTCAGTTTGGACAGCTTTTAAATCAACATTTGCAGCAGCATCAGGCACAAGCTTTATTTGAAATGGTCTGTGTCGATCATTTGAAGCAGGCTGATGTAGATCTCTGGACACAACGTTTAGAACAGCTCACGCAGCGACAGTTAACAGCTGTTGAACCAGCGCAAAACTGGCATGCCTTTATCCTGAAAAATCGGCTGTGTTTAAATCGCGGTAGCCAAGGCAATCCGATTTATCAAATTCAATTGTCTTATGCCGAAAAACTTACATGGTCATCAGGCGATATTATGCAAGTTCAATGCGGCAATCGGCTTGAAGATATACAGGCATTTTTGCAAGCACAGCAACAATCAGTGAATGACGATTTATTAGCGGCATTGCAGTTTAAGAATTTAAGACAATTTCCTGAACAATTACCGAATCAATCCTTTGAAGATTGGGTTCGACGCTTTGATGATTTGGCTATGCGAGAATATTCAATTGCCAGCATTCCTGAACAAGGATGCGTTGAGTTAGTCATTAGACAGGAAAAAACCGCAATGGGTTTAGGTCTAGGTTCTGGATGGTTAACTGAATACGCCGTGCTTGAACAAACGGTTATTGCAAAAGTCCGCTCCAATCCTGCATTTCATTTAAAAGCTTCACATCAGCCTTTAATTTTAATTGGCAATGGAACGGGAATCGCAGGTCTAGTCGCTCATTTAGCGCAAAGACAACAATGGAGCGATCCGCAAAATTGGCTGATTTTCGGTGAACGACAGCAGCAATTTGACCATCTGTATAAAGAGCAGATTCAACTGTGGCAAGATCAGGGTTTGCTGCCTGAGATCGATTATGCATTTTCCCGTGATCAAGCGGAAAAAGTCTATGTACAGCATGTCTTGCAGCAGAAATCTGAACAGCTTTTGAGTTGGATTGAAGCGGGTGCAGCAATTTATGTCTGTGGCAGTTTAAAAGGCATGGCGCAAGAAGTTGAGCAGAACTTGCTCAATATTTTAGGTGCTGAACAATTAGAGCAGCTGAGAATTGAAGGGCGTTATCAACGAGATGTCTATTAAAAGTGATTTTATTTATTAAGTTAAATTCTGCATGAAAAAGGGCATGTTTACATGCGCTTAAATTATTCACCCCTAAAACTGTGATCAGCTTTAAGGGTGAGGAAAATAGAAATTAAATTTAAAAAAATAAATTATTGAAGCAGTTTTACCCCGGTCACTTTTTGGATGTCTTCAAAGCTGACCTCTTTCGCCAGTTCAACCAGCTTGACCCCGTCAGCGGTAATATCGAGCACACCCAAATCACTGATAATCCGGTGTACCACGCCTTTACCGGTCAGTGGTAGGGCACATTGCTCGACAATTTTTGGCGTGCCATCTTTGGCACAGTGTTCCATTAAGACCACGACTTTTTGCACACCCGCAACCAAATCCATGGCACCACCCATGCCTTTGACTTTTTTACCCGGAATCATCCAGTTGGCCAAATCACCGGTTTGCGACACTTCCATGGCACCTAAAATGGCAATATTGACATGCCCGCCACGAATCATCGCGAAAGAGTCAGCGCTGGAGAAAAAAGCCGCGCCTTTACGCGCAGTGACGGTTTGCTTGCCGGCATTGATCAGGTCGGCATCGACAGTTTCTTGCGTTGGAAATTCACCAATACCGAGCAAGCCGTTTTCCGACTGTAACCAGACATCCATATTTTCAGGAATATAGTTCGCCACCAATGTCGGTAAGCCAATGCCTAAATTGACATAGAAACCATCTTCAAGTTCCAAAGCGGCACGCTGTGCCATTTCATTACGAGTCCAAGCCATTTATACAGCCTCCGCTTTTAATGTCATTTGTTCGATGCGTTTTTCAGGATGGGTGTTTAAAATAATCCGGTTGATATAAATGCCGGGAAGATGAATTTCATCGGGATCCAAATCGCCAATTTCCACAATTTCTTCCACTTCCGCAATACTGATTTTCCCAGCCATGGCACAGACCGGATTAAAGTTTTGTGCAGTTTTTCGGAAAATCAAATTGCCGGCTTTATCTGCTTTATAGGCTTTGACTAGGGCAATATCGGCAGTTAAGGAATTTTCTAAAATGAATTCCTTGCCATCAAATTCACGAACTTCTTTACCTTCGGCAATCAGCGTTCCCACACCAGTTTGAGTGAAAAATGCCGGAATACCGGCACCACCGGCACGAAGTTTTTCAGCCAATGTCCCTTGCGGTGTCAGTTCAACTTCCAGTTCGCCGTTTAAATACTGACGTTCAAATTCTTTATTTTCACCCACATAGGATGAAATCATTTTTTTAATCTGTTTGGTCTCAAGCAAAAGTCCCAAACCAAAACCATCCACACCGGCATTATTGGAAATGCAGGTCAGTTGTTTGGCACCGGTGTCTTTCAGTGCCGCAATTAAAGCTTCCGGAATACCACATAAACCGAAACCACCGACCGCCAAGGTTTGGCCGTCTTTAACGATATCTTGTAATGCTGCTTGTGCACTTTCATAAACTTTATTTGGCATTTAATCCCTCTTTTTATCCAAGATCAGTCCTTTGTATGACCAAATTGCAACTTTTTATCAATTTCTTAAATGCTTTTTAAGCACACTGTGTTTGCCAATAGGCATTGGCATAATTCGATGGATTATTGCGCTTTAATACCTGACTGATGTTTCGGCTGGCATGCATTAAGGCATCCAGGTTGATGCCGGTTTCAAAACCCATTCTGGACAATAAGTAGTACAAGTCTTCCGTAGCCACATTGCCCGAAGCGCCTTTGGCATACGGACAACCGCCTAAACCGGCAATCGAGGAATCAAACACCCGAATACCCTGGTTAAGCGACTGATAGATATTGGCAATTGCCATGCCGTAGGTATTATGAAAATGCCCGGCGAGAACTTGGCTGTCTAATTCAGCAAGGCAGGCATCCCAAACCTTTTTGACCCGATCCGGAGTAGCGGTGCCAATGGTTTCACCCAAAGACACTTCATAGCAGCCCATATCCAGTAAGCGTTTACTGACTTTGACCACTTGCTGAGGATCAATTGCACCTTCATAGGGACAATCGACCATACAGGACACATAGCCGCGTACCTTGATGCCGTTTGCTTTGGCTGCTGACATGACATCTGCAAACTTTTCCAAGCTTTCATCAATAGAACAGTTGATGTTCTTGCGGGTAAAGCTTTCAGAAGCTGCGGTAAAAACCGCAACCTCTTTACAGCCAACTGCCAGTGCAGATTCAAAACCTTTTAAATTCGGGGTCAGCAAGCTGAACTGAATATTGGGATCTTGCGGCAATTGGGCAAAAAGTGCATCACTTTCTGCCATTTGCGGAACCCACTTTGCCGAAACACAGGAACCGACTTCAATCGACTTCAAGCCTGTTTGCATCAAGTCCAGAATAAAGGCTTTGCGTTGTTCCAGATTAAGCGGCGTCTTTTCGTTTTGCAGTCCGTCACGCGGACCGACTTCAACGATTTTGACAAATTCACTCATGCAACTTCCTCCACCCGGGCTTGAAATTCCACAAGCTCATCACCGGCTTTGACCTGGTCACCGGCCTGGAAATAGGAAGCCGCAATGATGCCGTCATGCGGTGCACGAATTGAATATTCCATTTTCATGGCTTCAAGTGTCATCAGCACATCGTCTTTTTTCACCTGATCGTTAGCCGCAACCAGAACTTGGGTAATCACGCCTGGCATTGGCGCTTTTAAGTTGCCTTCAGTGCTTTGTGCATCCTCAGAACTGAATTTCTGATTCAGATAAGCAAACTTGTGGCTTTGACCATTTTTAAAAATGGTGAGGCCGTGTGCATTTTGGCTAAACGCAATTTTGTCCTGTTTGCCATTAATCTTGAAATGCGCAGTATTGCTATTCAACAGCTGTCCGGAAATATGGAATTTTTCACCTTGATATTCAGCAACAAAACCTTGTTTTTCAGCGCTTAAATTGACTTGAACAAGTGTTTCATCGAGCTTTAATTTAATGGCATAACTCGGGCTGATATTCACGCGCCATAGCGTTTCACTTTGCCAAACCGGATTGCTGGCCGGTTTATTTTTGCTAAAACGCAACAATAATTCGGTCAATGCCGTCGCCACGACCAGTTCAGGTTGCAGTGATTGAATATTTTTAAACAGGAATTTATCTTCACGCTGAATCAGGTTGGTATCCAATTCGGCATTTTTAAATGAATCACAACGAATAATGCGGTCTAAAAAGGCAATATTGTTACCCAAACCATCGACATGGAACTGACCTAAGGCATGGTGCATTTGCAATAAAGCAGCTTCACGGTTTTCGCCCCAGACAATCAGTTTGGCAATCATCGGATCGTAATAGCTGCTGATTTCATCGCCTTGAACAATACCGCTATCGACACGGACATGCTGATTTTGTTCAGGGTAGTGCAAATAGCTGATTTGACCAATCGCAGGAATAAAGCCTTTTTCCGGCTCTTCTGCATACACGCGGGCTTCAATGGCATGACCATGAATTTTTAACTGATCTTGCTGTTTCGGTAATGGCTCGCCAAAAGCCACGCGCAACTGCCATTCCACCAGATCAACGCCGGTGATCATTTCAGTGACTGGATGTTCAACCTGTAGACGGGTATTCATTTCCATGAAATACGCGGTACCGTCTTGCTCGACAATAAATTCAACCGTGCCAGCACCAACATAATCGACCGCACGAGCGGCATCAATCGCGGCTTGACGCATGGCATCAAGTTTGTCTTGTGAAACCAGCGGTGCAGGGGCTTCTTCAAGCACTTTTTGATGACGGCGCTGTACCGAACAATCACGTTCAAATAAATGCACATAATTGCCATGCGAGTCGCCAAAGACTTGCACTTCAATATGACGTGGATTAATCACATAGCGTTCAATCAGAACTTCATCATTACCAAAGCTGGATTTGGCTTCGCTTTTACAAGAAGCCAGTGAACCTAGAAAATCTTCACTGCGTTCCACCAGACGCATGCCTTTACCACCGCCACCGGCACTGGCTTTAATCAGCACCGGATAGCCAATGCCATCAGCCTGTTGCTTTAAAAATTCGGCATCCTGATTGCTGCCATGATAGCCAGGTGTAAGCGGAACGCCGGCTTTTTCCATCAAGGCTTTAGACGTCGCTTTTAAACCCATAGCCAAAATAGCGGCGACCGGTGGACCAATAAACGTGATGTTGTTGGCTTGGCAGGCTTCGGCAAACTGGTCATTTTCTGACAAGAAACCATAGCCCGGATGAATCGCTTGAGCACCAGTATCTACAGCCGCCTGAATAATGCGATCAATCTGTAAATAACTTTGCGCAGCAGGAGATTCACCGATATAAATCGCTTCATCGGCCAGCTTTACATGTTGCGATTGTGCATCGGCATCGGAATAGACAGCGACCGTTGCGATTCCGAGTTTTTTTGCGCTACGAATCACACGGCAGGCGATTTCACCACGGTTTGCAATTAAGATTTTTTCAAACATTGTATGATCCTTATTATTGTTGTGCTGTAGAGATAATCCAGGAAGGACTTTGCTTATCTAAAAAAGCACTCAAGCCATTTTTCGCCTCTAATCCTTGGCGTACATGAGCAATATGTTGTGCGGTTTGCAGCAGTAATTCTTCAGTTAACACCTGCTGGTCGACCAGTTGAATCAGTTGTTTGGATGATGCCTGTGCTTCAGGGCCACCCAAAAGCAAGGCTTGAACAATTTCATCAATCTTGCTATCCAGCTCCTCAATAGTCGTGACTTCATGCACCAGACCGATTTTTTGTGCTTGCTCGGCAGTAATGCGTTCTGCGGTTAAGAAATAGCGAGAAGCCTGACGCGCACCGATGGCACGAATTACATAGGGGCTAATGGTCGATGGTGCCAGACCTAAACGGACTTCAGAGGTAGCAAACTTGGCATCGGAACTTGCAATACAGATATCACAGGCTGAAGCCAGACCCATGCCGCCACCAAAAGCAATCCCATGCACACGGGCAATGGTCGGCTGTTTTAAAGTCGCCAGACTTTGCAACATTTTCGCCAGTTTTAGTGCATCGGCTTGATTTTCCGCTTGCGAAGCTTGTCCGGCCTGTTTCATCCAGTTCAGGTCAGCGCCTGCCGAGAAGCTTTTGCCTCGACCCGCCAAAACCACGACACGCACATCATCACGGTTATTTAAGGCTTGAAAGCAGGCATGCAGTTCTTCAATCACCTGAGTATTAAAGGCATTGTGGAGTTCAGCACGGTTAATCCAAACCGTCGCCACCTGATTCTGCTGTTCGAGCTGTAAAAATTGATAAGTCATTTTTTTTACCCCTTACATGCGGAATACGCCAAATTTGGTTGGTAAAATTGGTGCATTCAGTGCCGCAGCCAGACTTAAGCCCAAGACCTGACGTGTCTGTGCAGGGTCAATCACACCGTCATCCCAAAGACGCGCAGAAGCATAATAAGGATGACCTTGGCGCTCGTATTGATCACGAATCGGTTGTTTAAATTGATCTTCCTGTTCTGCTGACCAGCTTTCACCTTTTTGTTCAATTTGATCGCGCTTTAAAGTAGAAAGCACGCTTGATGCCTGTTCACCGCCCATCACCGAAATACGCGAGTTTGGCCAAGTCCAAAGGAAACGTGGAGAATAGGCACGACCACACATGCCATAGTTGCCGGCACCAAATGAACCGCCAATCACCAAGGTCAATTTCGGTACATTGGCATTGGCAACCGCCATTACCAGTTTGGCGCCATTTTTGGCAATGCCTTCATTTTCATACTGGCGACCGACCATAAAACCGGTAATGTTTTGAATAAAGAGCAGGGGAATATTGCGCTGGGTACACAGCTCGATGAAATGCGCGCCTTTTTGTGCAGATTCCGAAAACAGAATGCCGTTATTGGCAATGAGGCCGACTTTCATACCAAAAAGTTCGGCAAAGCCTGTGATTAAAGTTGTACCAAAACGGGCTTTGAATTCGTCAAAACGTGAACCATCGACAATACGGGCAATCACTTCACGCACATCAAAGGGCTTACGCGCATCACTGGGTACAATGCCATACAGCTCCTGCGCATCAAATAAGGGCGCTTCAATCTCATCAGCCGTTTTATTGGGTTTTTTATTTAAATTCGCCACAATATTACGGGCAATGGCAATCGCATGTTCATCGCTTTCAGCCAGATGATCGGCCACGCCGGATAGACGGGTATGCACATCACCGCCACCCAAGTCCTCAGAACTGACCACTTCACCAGTTGCAGCCTTAACCAAAGGTGGGCCACCGAGGAAAATCGTACCTTGATTACGCACGATAATGGTTTCATCCGACATCGCAGGCACATAAGCACCACCTGCGGTACAGCTTCCCATTACCACGGCAATCTGGGCAATGCCTTGGCTCGACATACGCGCCTGGTTATAGAAAATACGTCCAAAGTGATCACGATCCGGGAACACTTCATCCTGCATCGGTAAATACGCACCACCTGAATCGACCAGATAAATACATGGCAAATGGTTTTGTTCAGCAATCTCTTGGGCACGTAAATGTTTCTTCACCGTTAGTGGATAATAAGTGCCGCCTTTTACCGTGGCATCATTGGCCACAATCATGCAGGTCACACCATTCACCTGACCAATTCCGGCAATCACACCCGCAGCAGGCACATCATCCGGATAGACTTGGTAAGCCGCCAGTTGCCCAATTTCTAAAAAGGCAGTTCCGGTATCAATCAGATGATCAACCCGTTCGCGCGGTAAAAGTTTGCCGCGAGCCAAATGTTTTTCACGGGCTTTTTCGCCGCCGCCTAAAGCGATCTGCTGGGCTTTTTGTTTTAAATCATCGACCAAAATCTGCATGGCAGTCTGGTTGGTTTTAAAATCTTCGCTTCGAATATTAATTTTGCTTTGTAATATATTCATTCTCGAACTTCCTTGTTATTCAGTGTACTAACGGACCGTGATTTAAGCTGTTTCATTAAACAGTTCACGACCAATCAGCATGCGGCGGATTTCAGAAGTTCCCGCACCAATTTCATAAAGTTTGGCATCGCGCCATAAACGACCCGCTGCAAATTCATTGATATACCCATTACCGCCTAAGGTTTGAATGGTTTCACCTGCCATCCAGGTGGCTTTTTCAGCGGCATATAAAATCGCACTGGCTGCATCTTTGCGCAGACTGCGGCTATGTTCAGCCTTGTCACATTCCGCGCCCACTGCATACACCAGTGCTTTACATGCCAGCCAAGTCGAATACATATCGGCAATTTTGCCTTGCATCAACTGGAATTCACCCAGCGCCTGACCAAACTGTTTGCGGTCATGAATATAAGGAATCACCGTGTCCAGGCAGGCATCCATAATGCCCAGCGGACCAGCACTTAATACCGCGCGTTCATAGTCCAAACCACTCATTAAAACTTTGGTGCCATTGCCCACACCGCCCAGCACATTTTCTTTCGGTACTTTTACATTGTCGAAGAAAAGCGGGTAGGTGTTTGAACCACGCATTCCCAGTTTGTCTAAATGGGTGCCATGACTAAAACCCGGCATGCCTTTTTCAACCAGAAAAGCCGTCATGCCTTTAGAACCGGCTTTCAGGTCGGTTTTGGCATAGACCACCAATACATCAGCATCGCCACCATTGGTGATCCACATTTTTGAACCATTCAGCAGGTAATGATCACCTTGGTCTTCGGCTTTGAGTTTCATGCTGACCACGTCTGAGCCGGCATTTGGCTCCGACATTGCAAGGGCACCGACAAAATCGCCAGAAACCAGTTTAGGCAAATACTTTTGCTTCTGTTCTTCGCTACCATTTCGCTTAATTTGGTTTACGCATAAGTTAGAATGTGCGCCGTAGGACAAGCCAATCGATGCTGATGCGCGGGAAATTTCTTGCATGGCAATAATATGAGCCAAATAACCAAGGTTAGTTCCACCGTATTCCTCGCTTACAGTCAGGCCAAGCAGTCCCATATCACCAAATTTTTTCCACAGGTGCGCAGGGAACTTATTGTCTTGGTCAACTTGCTGAGCAATCGGTGCAATCTCCTTTGCACAGAATGCTGCGATTGAATCTTGTAAGGCAACTAGCGTTTCATCCAAACCGAAATTTAAGCTTTGTAGATTCATTTCTTCATTCATCCTGATGGTTATATTTGTTGTTCCAAAAAAGCATTGTTGTTGTGCTTGATTTTTACAATACAACTATTTTTCAAAAAAGTGAATCTAAATTCACAAAATGATTTACAATTCATTTTATCTGGTTGAGAATAAGATTATGAGTTATAAAAGATCATCGTTGATGCAGGAGCGAATGGAGCAAAACCGTGAAACGATTTTGCAGTCTGCTCGTGAACTGATTGCTCAAGGGGGATTTAAGGATGCGCAAATTCAGGCGATTGCTGAGCGTGCTGGCGTTTCCAGTGGTCTAGTTTATCGTTATTTCGATAATAAGAGCCAAGTGTTAATTGAAGTATTGTCGGATGCCATTCAGCATGAAATTCAAATTTTGAATACCATTGCTGCAAGTCATCTGCCAGTCACGGAAAAATTACACAAAGCAGTATCAACTTTCGTTAAACGTGCATTAAACAGTCCCCAGCTTGCTTATTCGCTAATGTTTGAACCTGTCGATGCTTCGATAGAGCATGAGCGTTTTCGCAGTAAGCAACTGATTAAACAGAGCATTAATGAAATACTTGCCGAAGGTAAAATCAATGGCGAGTTTGGATTTGAAGATTTAAATACCGCAGCACTGTGTGTGGTTGGTGCAATGACTTTTGTGGTCATTGAACCGTTAAATCCTTCTAAAAATGTCAGGTTTGATCAGGCGTATAAAGACTATTTTGTTAAACAGATTGCCGATTTTTGTGTCAGTGGAGTTTGCTTAAAGGAGGGAAATTGATCGGTTAAACACAAAAAATAAGGCTGTTTGGGAAAATCGTCTGAGTCAAAAAAATTAAAGTGAAAGAATCATAATTACAAAGAATCAAGGAGAGTGATTCAATGACACAAGTACGGTTAAGTTATGCCTATGGAACAAGCAGTCAGCCTTTACTTGGGATGACCATTGGTGAGAAGTTTGATCAGGCGTGCCAGCAATATGCTGACCAGGATGCTGTGGTTAGCGTGCATCAAAATGTACGCTTAAGCTATAAACAGCTACAGGATCAAGTCAATGCATTTGCTTGCAGCCTGCTTCAATTGGGCCTGGAAAAGGGCGATCGAATCGCGATCTGGTCACCCAATTGTGTGGAATGGACCATTACACAATTTGCAGCATTTAAAGCCGGTATGATTTTAGTCAATTTGAATCCCGCATATAAAAGCAGTGAACTTGAATATGTACTGAATAAAGTTTCATGCAAGGCATTGGTCATTGCACCTCAATTTAAGAGCAGTAATTATCAGGAAATTTTAACCAAGATTGCTCCTGAAATTATCCAATCGACAGATAAACTGCTTTCTTCCCAAAAACTCCCGCATTTAAAGCACATTATTAAAATTGACCATGAGCAGCATACCGGTATTCACCGTTTTGCTGATTTATTGCCACAACCGACAACTGCACAGTTAGATCAGTTACAAACCATTGCCGCTGATTTGCAGTTTGATGAAACCATTAATATTCAATTTACCTCCGGCACCACGGGTAATCCGAAAGGCACCATGCTGACGCACAACAATATTTTGAATAATGGTTATTTTGTCGGTGAAGCAATTCATCTCACCCCGCAAGACCGGGTGTGTATTTCGGTTCCCTTATTCCACTGTTTTGGCATGGTGATGGGGAACTTGGCCTGCATTACTCATGGTTCAACCATGGTGTATCCATCGGCGGTGTTTAATCCGCTCGATAGCCTGAAAACCATTGAGCAAGAAAAATGTACTGCAGCTTATGGTGTTCCGACCATGTTCATTGCCATATTGGAACATGAACAGTTCGATGAGTTCGATCTTTCAAGCTTACGTACCGGTATTATGGCGGGCAGTCCATGTCCGCGTGAAATCATGCAGCGCGTGATTGATCGTATGCATATGACCGAAATCACCATTTGCTATGGCATGACTGAAACTGCACCGGTCAGTGTACAAAGTTCAACGGCAGATTCTGTAGAACGTCGGGTCGGCACAGTCGGCCGTGTTCATCCACATCTTGAAATCAAGATTGTCGATGAAAATGGCAAAGTGGTGCCACGTGGAAAACTGGGTGAACTCTGTGTACGCGGCTATTCAGTCATGCTCGGTTATTGGGAAGATACGGACAAGACTCAAGAAGTGATTGATGTTGCCAAGTGGATGCATACCGGTGATATTGCAGAAATGGATGAAGAAGGCTTTGTAAAAATTAAAGGCCGGATTAAAGATATGGTCATTCGCGGTGGCGAGAACTTGTTCCCGAAAGAGATTGAAGACTTTTTATATACCCATCCGGATGTTTCGGATGTACAGGTGATTGGTCTGCCAGATCCTAGATATGGTGAGGAACTTTGTGCCTGTATTATCCTGCACGAGCATCATCAGATCAATGAAGAAGCGATTCGTCAGTATTGTGCAGAGCATATTTCGCATAATAAAGTACCGCGATATGTGCGCTTCTTTACTGAATTTCCAATGACCGCTTCAGGCAAGGCGCAAAAATTTAAATTGCAGGAATTGATGCGTCAGGAACTGAATTTACTGGAAGATATTGCTTAATATTGCTCCGTTATTGGTTCTTAAAATCTGTCTACCTCCCGATATTAATCATTAACGGGAGGAGCAGAGTGAGGATCGGTAGCTATAAAAAAAGCGACTTATTCAGTCGCTTTTTTTGATAGATTAATCTAGATTAATTTACACGAATCCAGGTTTGGTTACGTCCTAAGGCAGAAACACCAATATAACCACGACCTGCTAAGGCTTTACCATCCGGAGATAACTTGGCATTAAAGCTATAGGTTTTACCATTTTTAGGGTCGGTAATTTTCCCACCGTCATATACATTATTGGCAGCTTTTTTCAGACCTGAAACAATCTGCACACCTTCAATGGGTTTGTTATGAAATTTACCTACACATTTGGTACATTTTTCACCTTCAGTGCCTTCCAGTACATCGACAATTTTTGCAGACAGTACACCATTGGAGGTTTCAGTAAATTGAACAATCGATAACGGCTTTTTGGTTTCATCATCGATGGTTTTCCATTTAGTGCCATGTAATGGATCGGAAGCTAGAGCTAGGCTAGAAACTAAAGATAGTCCTAATACGCTTAGAGTTGTTTTTATCATCATTAGACCTCAACTGATTTGAGTAAGTTTTTTTCAACACTATTTTTCTTCAATACTCATAGAAGTTATGAGTTACACATACAAAACTTCTACTTGGAAAAACGTGCATTGAAGAACTATGTTCAGTCACGATTATGATAAATAAAATAGTATTTATTATGGATTTTTCATGTATTTGTGTTTTTAGCCTTTAGCCAGATAAAGGAATCGGTCAATAAATAGAGTATTGAATATTGCCTAATAGTGATTAAGATTAAATTTGTATCAGCTAATATTTTTATTATATCAATAAGATAATAGAAAGCTTCAATAAAAGTGCGGGCACTTTATTTAGAGATCGTTTTTATAACAATTTATTTACATAAATGTATAATTTTTCTTAATAAGGAATAGAAAAGTTTTTATAGATAAAGATTTTCTGTCTGTATCAAATAAGAGTTTAATAAGAAATTTCATTGAAACGAAGAATATTTGATTTCAACATCATGCGAAAAGTCAGTAAAGATATTTTTAATCTGAGCCTCCTTAGAGACTCAGATTACCTAAAAAATAAATGAAGGCGTTAATTCAACGTCTGCATTGTGGGTATGAGCTGCATTGCAGCCCAAGAACCAACCTAACACTACATGTTCGGATAGTTCGGACCACCACCGCCTTCCGGCGTTACCCAGGTGATGTTTTGTGACGGATCCTTGATGTCACAGGTCTTGCAGTGCACACAGTTAGCTGCATTGATCTGGAAGCGCTTGGAGCCGTCATTATTTTCCATGATTTCATAGACCCCGGCCGGGCAGTAACGCTGCGCAGGCTCGTCCCATTTCGGCAGGTTCACTTCAACCGGAATCGAAGCATCAGTCAGCTTTAAATGTGCCGGCTGATTTTCTTCATGCACGGTGTTGGAGACAAACACTGAAGACAGGCGGTCAAAGGTCAACTTGCCATCCGGTTTCGGATAGTTCGGCTTAAAGGTTTCAGCTGCCTGGGTTTTCAGCGCGGCATGGTCCTGTACCAGGTCATGCAGGGTGAACGGGACTTTAAACACGTTCTGGTCGATGAAGTTAAACGCGCCACCGATCCACTGGCCAAACTTGTGCATCGCCGGGCCAAAGTTGCGCGAGTTATACAGCTCTTCTTTCAGCCAGCTGTTGTTGAACTTGTCGGTATACGCGGTCAATTCTTTCACAAAGAAATCTTCACCTTCAACCACACGGGCAACGGCTAAGTCACCGCCTTTTGCAACACCGGCAGAGATCGCTTCAAACACCGCTTCGCCGCAGAGCATGCCCGATTTCATTGCGGTATGAGAACCCTTGATCTTGGCAAAGTTCAGGAAGCCGGCGTCATCACCAATTAAAGAGCCACCCGGGAAGGTAAACTTCGGTAGCGAGTTAAAGCCGCCTTTGGTCACGGCACGCGCGCCATAGGAAATCCGCTTACCGCCTTCCAGATACTGCTTGATTAAAGGATGGGTTTTCCAGCGCTGCATTTCCATAAATGGATACATATGCGGGTTGGTGTAGGAAAGATCAACGATCATGCCCAAGGTCACCTGGTTGTTTTCCGCATGGTATAGCCACCAGCCGCCTGAAGAACCTGTTTCAGATAAAGGCCAGCCGGCACCGTGCATCACCAGGCCCGGTTTGTGTTTGGCAGGATCAATTTCCCAAAGCTCTTTAATCCCGATGCCGTAATGCTGCGGATCGGCATCTTTGGCCAGGTTGAACTGTTCAATCAGACGCTTGCCGAGATGGCCGCGGCAGCCTTCAGCAAAAATGGTGTATTTGGCATGCAGTTCATAACCCGGAGTAAAGTTATGCGTTGGTTCGCCATCCTTGCCAATGCCCATGTCACCGGTTTGAATGCCTTTTACGGTACCATCTGCATGGTAAAGAATTTCAGATGCGGCAAAGCCCGGGAAGATCGACACTTCCAGCTCTTCGGCCTTTGTACCTAACCAGCGCACCACATTGCCCAGGGAGATGACATAATTGCCGTCATTGTGCATGGTTTTTGGCACCATCCAGTGCGGTGCTTCCTGTGATTTTTCATCAGACAGCAAGAAGAAGGTTTTGTCTTCAGTCACTGGAACATTTAACGGCGCGCCTTGTTCTTTCCAGTCGGGGAACAGCTCGTTCATGGCACGCGGTTCAAGCACCGCGCCCGACAAGATGTGCGCACCGACTTCGGAGCCCTTTTCCACGACACAAACGGACAGATCATTCAGGTTGTTTTCAATTGCAAGTTGACGGATCTTGATCGCTGCAGACAGACCGGCCGGTCCTGCGCCTACGATAACGACGTCAAACTCCATCGATTCTCGAACTAAATCATCCATAATTATAAAACTCAATTTCGCTTAGCGGTATTTTATCATTTTTAAAATTTGTTATGAAGTTTAATTTTGATATTTTTTTTAAATAAAAAAAGCCTCCGGAGAGACTTTTTTTAATCGGTTTAAAACCTTATGATTTTTGTGGATCGTATTGTTTTTCTTTGATAAAGAGAGCAGGGATCACACCACAAATAAAGTATGCTGCGCCCATCACAAGGAAACCAAGGCCAATAGAACCGCCACTTGCAAGATAACCAATAATTGCCGGAGCAATTGCTGCACCTAAGCGACCTACGTTATAAGCACCACCAATGGCAGTACCACGTACCGCTGTCGGGAAGCTTTCAGTCATGTAGGTTGCATTTACACCATATGGAATACCGTATAAGAAACCGAATATAACCAACAGGTAAAGAATGTTTTCTGGCGAATTATAGAACACGATAAGCGGTAAGAAAATGGCTGTACCAACGGCACCGAAAGCATAAGTAAAACGGCGTCCAACTTTGTCTGCCATATAACCTGCAAGGATTTTACCTAAAATCATTGCGGTATACGTACCAACCATATAAGCCGTCATTTCTTTAAACTTCATACCCAATTCACTTTCGAGGTATGTCGGCATCCAGTTGTTTACACCATAGTAACCAAACTGTAAGAAGCCCGCAGTTAATGCCCAAAGAATGAACATGTTACGGTTTTTCTTGTCTTGGAAAATCAGTTTCCAGGTCGATTCAGCTGGTTTGTCTGTTACTTCAACTTTCTTGAAACGGTTTTCTTGCCATGCAGCAGGTTCTGGGACTAGGTAATGCATTAGAATCGCTAAAAGAATCGGTAATGCAGCTACATAGAACAACATACGCCAGCCGTGGTCTGGAATGAGCCAGCCTGCAAGCAAAGTTGCTACGATATAACCCACTGTCCAGCCTGCCTGGAGTGTACCCAATACAGTTGTACGGTATTTTGTCGGAACATACTCGGCCATCAGGGTATTAGAGGCAATATATAAAGAGCCCAAACCGAGTGAAGCAAAGAAACGTAAAGTACCGAATTCGACAAAAGATCGAGTAAAACCAAGACCGCAAGTCAATACCGAGAACAATAAAATCGAGACAACTACAGTGCGGACGCGACCAAACTTGTCACATGCCCATCCACCAAAAATACCACCAACCGCCATACCTGCCAGAGTAAAGCTTCCAAGCATCCCAGCTTCGACCGAAGTTAATCCAAATTCAGCTTTAATACTGCTTAAGCTATAAGATAAAAGCATTAAGTCGGCGCCATCAACCAATAAGGCCAAGAACGCAAATACAAATGCAATTTTCCATGTATTTGGATTAATTTTGGATAAAGTATTAACAGCCATAATCCATTACCTTATAAAAAAGGCTGAGTCGCAAGGAGAGTGACCCAGCCAAACTGTTAACGCGTAGCTTCTTTAATCATGTTACGCGCAATAATCACTTGTTGAATTTGAGTTGTACCTTCGTACAAACGGAATAAACGAACATCACGGTAGAAACGTTCAATCGCATATTCGCTGATGTAACCTGCGCCACCATGGATTTGCACACCACGATCGGCTACACGGCCACACATTTCTGTTGCAAACATTTTTGCGCAAGACGCTTCAGTGCTGACATTCTTGCCTGTATCACGTAAACGCGCTGCATCAAGCACCATGCATTTCGCCGCATAAATTTCAGCTTTTGAATCGGCCAACATGCCTTGAATCAACTGGAAGTTAGCAATGGCTTGGCCAAACTGCTTACGTTCAACTGCATATTGCAATGAGTCATCGAGCATGCGTGTTGCTGCGCCAACGCTGAGTGCTGCAATATGAATACGGCCTTTATCAAGCACTTTCATTGCAGTTTTAAAGCCAACGCCTTCAACGCCACCAATTAAAGCAGATGCTGGAATGCGGCAGTTTTCAAAGATCACGTCACAGGTATGTGCGCCTTTTTGGCCCATTTTCTTGTCACGTTTACCAAGAGAAATACCCGGTGTTTTGCTGTCGACAATAAATGCCGAAATTGCAGCTGAACCTTTTAATTCAAGATTGGTACGTGCCATTACCGTGAAAGCACCCGCATGAGGCGCATTGGTAATAAAGCGTTTGGTACCATTCAAGATGTATTCATCGCCATCTTTTACTGCAGTTGTCTTTAAAGATGCAGCATCAGAACCAGAATCCGGTTCGGTTAAGCAGAAGGAACCAATAATTTCACCGCTGGCTAAACGTGGCAGGAAATATTGTTTTTGTTCTTCTGTACCATCAATGATCAGGCCTGAAGCACCGATCCCGTTGTTGGTACCAATCAGTGAACGGAAAGCAGGAGAGGTACGGCCTAATTCAAAGGCAATATAAACCTCTTCTTCCATAGTTAGGCCAAGACCTTCATATTCTTCAGGAATTGTTAAACCAAACAATCCTAACTCTTTCATTTGCTGAACGATTTCTGCAGGAATTTCGTCTGTTTCAGCAACGAGTTCTTCATTTGGGATTAATACACCTTCAACAAATTGACGAATCATATCGACTAATTGGTCTAAGGTTTCCTGATCGCGAATCATGTCCTAACTCCGTTTTTAGGATTAACAGCTTGTTTTTTTCAATCAATAAAATTGAACAAGATGTAGTCACTAAGCTAAATTTATCCGGATACTAATCAAAAAAGATTACTTGTACAATATATACGAAAGTATATTTCGCAGTGCGGTATGTAGTATTTATTAAAATTAAAACTTTAAGTTTTTGTTATTTAAATAAAATGTATCTTTAGTATCGCTATTAATTATTTTTCATATGAAAAAATTTGATTTAAAACTGGGTCAAACTTATGTATATTACAATTAATATACCGCTGTGCGAAATGTGAAGATTATGGAAAGCACCCAAATATTAAAACTTACCCTTCAAGAAGATGGCGTGGCGCTTGTAGAAATACATCGACCTGAAGCAAGAAATGCACTAAATCTGGAATTACGACAGGCACTTTCAGAAACTTTTCAAACGCTGAACCAGAATCCCGCGGTACGCGCAATTGTGATTACTGGCGGAGAGAAAGTTTTCGCGGCCGGTGCTGACATTAAAGACTTCACCACTGCAACCACAGCGCAAATGTATTTACGCCATACCGAACAGTACTGGCAAAGCCTGGTTGATTGCACTAAACCGATTATTGCAGCAGTCAATGGCTATGCCTTGGGTGGCGGCTGTGAACTGGCAATGCATGCCGACATCATCATTGCCGGCCAGTCGGCAAAATTCGGTCAGCCTGAAGTTAAACTCGGCCTGATGCCGGGCGCGGGCGGCACTCAACGTTTACTGCGTGCCATTGGTAAATTCAAAACCATGCTGCTGGTGTTGTCGGGTAAATTTATTAGTGCTGAAGAAGCCAGCCAAATGGGCTTGGTCTCTGAAGTGGTTGAAGACGAAAACACTATTACTCATGCACTTGAGATTGCAAAAACCATTGCGAGTTTCTCTCCAATTGCGGTTCAGCAAATTAAAGAAGTGACCAATTTAGGTCAGGACTTGTCTTTACAAGGTGCGCTGACTTTAGAGCGTAAAGCCTTCCAGATTCTATTTGACACTAAAGATCAAAAAGAAGGCGTGAATGCATTTTTTGAAAAACGTCCTGCACAGTACACTGGAGAATAAAACATGACCATTCAATCTATGGCGTTGATCGGTACCGGTGTAATGGGCATGGGCATTGCGCAAATTGCTGCGCAAGCCGGTGTCGAAGTTCGTTTATTTGATGCCAAGGCAGGTGCTGCAGAAGCAGGTTTGGCCAAACTCAAAGTAACATTGGAAAAGCTGCAAGCCAAAGGCAAATTCACCGAACAAGTGCTGAATGAAACCCTGGCGCGTTTTGTAGTTTTAGACAGCATTGAACAGATCGCGGGTGTGGATCTGGTGGTTGAAGCCATCATTGAAAACCTGGAAATCAAGCAAAGCCTGTTTAAACAAATTGAAGCCATTGTTGCGCCTAGCACAATTTTAGCTACCAATACTTCATCACTTTCAGTGACTGCGATTGCCTCAAACCTTGAAGATCAAGGGCGTATGGCAGGTTTCCATTTCTTTAATCCTGTCCCTTTGATGAAAATTGTGGAAGTGATTGCAGGTTTGGCCACTGATGAACAGGTGGTTGCAGACTTGCTTGAATTGGCACAGCGTATGGGTCACTTTGGTGTACGCACCAAAGACACCCCGGGATTCATCGTCAATCATGCCGGCCGTGCCTATGGTACCGAAGCCTTGAAAGCGTTGGGTGAAGGCGTTGCCTCGATTTCCGACATCGACCGTATTCTGCGTGAAAGTGCCGGTTTCCGTATGGGTCCGCTGGAATTGTTTGACTTAACCGCACTGGATGTATCGCATCCGGTGATGGAATCGATCTTTAACCAGTTTTATCAGGAAGACCGTTACCGTCCACACCCTTTAACCCGTCAAATGCTGGCTGGTAAAAAAGTTGGCCGTAAAGTCGGTGAAGGCTTCTATAAATATATCGATGGCAAAAAAACCAACGAAGCGCCTGCACAAGTTGTACCTGAAGTGACTAAATTTAATGCGGTATGGATTGCGGCAGATCGTGAGCAAGATGCCAGCCTTTTACGTGATTACATCCGAGCGCAAGGTTTGGTGCTGGACAGTGCAGAACAACCTGCGGCAGACAGCCTGATTATTCTTGCCACTTATGGTGAAGACAGTACCACTGCCGCTTTACGTTTGGGTGTCGATGCAGCGCGTGTCGTGTCGATTGATCTGCTGACGGATTTTGCCAAGCACCGCACGCTCATGCCATCCATCGTGACTGCGAAAAATTACATCGACCAGGCGCATGCGATATTTGCCAAAGATGGACAGGGCGTAACGGTAATTGCAGAAAGTGTTGGTTTCGTTGCGCAGCGTGTCTTGGCGATGGTGGTGAATTTGGCGTGTGACATTGCACAGCAACAAATTGCCACAGCGTCTGATATCGATAAAGCGGTGAAACTAGGTCTGGGTTATCCGCATGGTCCAATTTCATGGGGCGATGTATTGGGTGCACAGCGCATCTTGCTGATTCTGGAACGGATCTATGCCAATACCGGTGATCAGCGCTACCGTCCAAGCCCATGGCTGAAACGTCGTGCACAACTGAATTTATCTTTACTTCACAGCGCAGCTGTTTAAGCGAATTAGAAGGAAACTCCTATGTTAAATGCCTATATTTATGATGGTGTACGTACCGCATTTGGTCGTCATGCCGGTGAGCTTGCCACGATTCGTCCGGACAACCTGGCTGCGCATGTGATTAAGGCTTTGCTTGAAAAGCACAATTTACCCAACAATATCTATGATGATGTGATTTTGGGTAACACCAACCAGGCCGGTGAAGATAGCCGTAATATCGCGCGTCATGCTGCATTGCTGGCAGGTCTGGATGTAAAAACCCCGGCGCAAACCGTAAACCGTCTCTGTGCTTCTGGTTTGGCATCTGTAATTGATGCAGCACGTGCGATTAGCTGTGGCGAAGGCGAGATTTTTATCGCCGGTGGTGTTGAATCGATGTCACGTGCACCCTTTGTTTTTGCCAAGTCTGAAAAAGCCTTTGGCCGCGATTTTAAAGTCTTTGATTCAGCCATTGGTGCACGTTTCCCGAACCCTGCGATTGAAAAGCAGTTTGGTGATGACACCATGCCAAAAACCGGCGACAACGTTGCGGTTGAATATGGCATCACGCGTGAAGATGCAGATACGTTTGCGGCAGCATCGCAAGCCAAATATGAAGCTGCCAAACAGGCCGGTTTCTTTGCAGGTGAAATTGTCGGGATTGAAGTGCCACAAGGCCGCAAGTTAGCACCTAAATTAGTGGCAGTGGATGAGCATCCACGCCCATCGTCTAATATGGAAGCTTTACAAAAACTGAAACCATTGTTTGCAGACGGTGTAGTGACTGCGGGTAATGCTTCAGGCGTGAACGATGGTGCAGCAGCATTGTTGATTGGTTCTGAACAGGCTGAGCAAACCTTGGGCTTTAAGCCGATCGCCAAGATTCTGGCATCGGGTGCAGCCGGGATTGAACCGCGTATTATGGGTGCAGGCCCGGTCGATGCCATCAAGCTGGCACTCAAACGTGCTAACCTGACTTTGGCAGACATGGACATCATCGAGATCAATGAAGCCTTTGCCTCTCAAGTGCTGGCGTGTCTGCGAGGTTTAGAGGTTGCACTGGATGATCCGCGGGTGAATCCAAACGGTGGTGCGATTGCAGTCGGTCATCCACTGGGTGCATCGGGTGCTCGTCTGGCATTATCAACGGCACGTGAATTGCAACGCAGCGGCAAAAAATATGCTGTGATCAGTCTGTGTATTGGTGTGGGACAAGGTCTCGCAATGGTTATTGAACGCGTATAAAGGTAAAGACACATGGGTGCATTAGAGGGTATTCGCGTACTGGATTTAAGTCGCGTACTTGCAGGTCCTTGGTGTGGTCAAATCCTCGCGGATTTAGGCGCAGAAGTGATTAAAGTTGAACGTCCAAAAACAGGTGATGACACTCGTTTATGGGGTCCACCGTGGATGAAGAACAATCAAGGCGAGGACACACGTGAAGCAGCTTATTACCAATCTGCCAACCGAAATAAACTTTCTGTTGCGATTGATATTTCGACCGCTGAAGGTCAGGAACTGGTCCGCGCTTTAGCTGCAGACTCTGATGTGGTCATTGAAAACTATAAAGCCGGTTCGTTGAAAAAATACGGACTGGATTACGATAGCTTAAATGCCATTAACCCGAAACTGGTGTATTGCTCAATTACCGGTTTTGGTCAAACCGGTCCACGTGCGCCTGAACCGGGTTATGACTTTATTATTCAGGGCATGGGCGGCTTAATGTCTGTGACCGGTGAAAAAGATGACTTGCCGGGTGGTGGCCCACAAAAAGTCGGTGTGGCCTTTGCCGATTTAACCACGGGTCTGTATTCAACTATTGCCATTCAAGCGGCGTTGTTGAACCGTACCATTACTGGCTTAGGTCAACACGTCGATATGGCATTGCTTGATGTGCAGGTGGCAACACTGGCCAATCAAGGCATGAATTATTTAGCGTCAGGTAAAGTGCCGGGTCGCTATGGTAATGCCCATGCCAATATTGTGCCTTAC
Source organism: Acinetobacter terrestris (assembly GCF_004331155.1). GTDB lineage: Bacteria > Pseudomonadota > Gammaproteobacteria > Pseudomonadales > Moraxellaceae > Acinetobacter > Acinetobacter terrestris. The sequence goes on along the minus strand of NZ_SJNZ01000011.1, from coordinate 27,150 downwards.
CAAGTGTTTAAAGCGGCAGACCAAGACTTTATTATTGCATGCGGTAATGACAAACAATTCGTGGCATTAAGCAATGCGATTGGCTTGCCGGAATTGCCGGATGACCCACGTTTTACTACCAATGCCTTGCGAATTAAACACCGCAGCGAAATTGGCGAGTTATTGTCTACGCATTTCCTTAGCGATAATGCAAAACATTGGGTTGAAGCGATTCATGCAGTGAAAGTACCGGTTGGTCTAATCAATAACCTTGAGCAAGCTTTTGAAGAGCCGCAAGTGAAAGCCAGAGACATGCTGGTTGAAATGCAGCATCCTTTAAAAGATAAGCTTAAAGTGATTGGTTCTCCTATCAAACTTTCTCGTACGCCTGTTGAATACAAGAAAGCACCACCGATGCTGGGTGAACATACCAATGAAATCTTAGGGCGGGTAGCGGATGCTGAAAAATTGGCAGAACTGCGCAGTAAAGGGATTATTGGTTAATCCATCTTAAAAGCCTTATTAAGATGAATAAAGAAGCAACTTTTTATAAGTTGCTTCTTTGCTATTAATAGGATATTTATATTATAATTTTCGCAATGCGAAACAGAATGAAAGAAATTAGGCTATTTAAATGACTGAAGTGACAGAATCGGAACAAGCGGAGAAGCTGTTAGCTCCTTTACGACATGAACTCCTGGATCCCATTGAGGATATGCAGGATGAAAATGATCGCCAATACATTACTGCTCTTGCCCGTGGTTTGGAACTGTTACGTTGTTTTACCCCAAAACATCAACATTTAGGTAATCAAGAACTCTCTCAAATGACGGGTTTACCGAAACCGACCATTACCCGTTTGACTCATACACTGTCACGTTTGGGCTATTTAAAACAGGTATCAAATTCAAGTAAATTTCAGCTTTCTGTTGGCGTGCTTTCATTTGGTTATTCGATGTTGTCGAATCTTTCAATCCGTTCGATTGCTCATCCGTACATGAAAGAATTAGCAGATTATGCCGGTGCAGCCGTTGCCATGGCGACCCGTGATCGCTTAAATATGATCTACTTGGATGTCGTGCAGGGCAAGGGTAATGTCACTATGCGACGCCAAGTTGGTACTTATTTACCCATTCATTTAAGTTCAGTGGGCCGTGCATGCTTGGCAGCAATGCCGGAAGATGAGCGTGAATTTTTACTCAATGCCATTCGTGCCAAACACAAAGAAGACTGGATAAAAATAAATCGGGAACTAGACAAAGCCTTTAAGGATTATCAAGACTTTGGATATTGCTTTTCGGTCGGTGACTGGCATAAAGATGTGAATTCAGTGGCTGTGCCTTATTATCACGATCAACATGGATTACTGGTATTTAACTGTGGTGGGCCAAGCTTTATTTTAAGCCGTGAAAAGCTGGAAGATGAAATTGCACCGCGTTTAGTGCATATGGTGAATAACATTCGTACAGATGTGGGCTAGTCGCTATTAAGACGCTATACCTATTACTTAAATAATCACATAAAGAGCAGTATCTATCCAAAAAGGTACTGCTCTTTTTTTGTTTTATTTTCGAATAATCATCAGTGTTGCAGTGGCATGTGCGTAAATTTTATCGTTTTCATCCACAATTTTGCCTTCAGTACTGACAATGGTCCGTCCAGCATTAATCAGGTGTCCAATACCTCGATAGGTTTTTCCGACTTGCATGGGGCGGATCATTTTTATATTCAAGTCTACAGTCGCAAAGCGGTTGCCTTTTTCCATCATTGAATGGGCAACGCCACCCGTTACGCTGTCTAAAACCGTAGCACAGAATCCACCATGCACACCACCTTGTAAATTAATATGCTCTTCACCCGGTGTCACTTCATACACGACATAACCTTTCTGTACATCCACCAGTTTCATGGGAATGGTCTTGGCCATCGGTGCATGGGGAATTTCACCATTTTTAAGTGCATTAAGTGCATCAATTCCTGAATATTGGTCAGTCAGCATTCCTTTATTCCTTGTCCTGTCTTTTTCGATTTATTGAAAAATAACATAATTTGGAAATTTATAAAATAAAATTCTGTATGGCAAAATATTTAATCCATTGCTAAGTTTTTCGCTATTTTTTATAGAAAAATGAGAGAGATAAAAAGGGTTTTTATTCATACCTTTTCATTCATCATTAATTAAACGGAAAAATATGGCAGATTTCTCAAGATGAATTGACTCAATTTAGATAAAAATGTACAAAATTTAATCAAAAAAAACCAATTACTATGCTTTGTGTAGAAAAGAGTAAATATATGGAATATTATTTCGTTATACGAAATTATTTCTGTGGCATGAGAAAATCACGCCATTATAAATGTGAAATATTCATTTTAAAGATCACAAGAACATTGGAACTACTCTGCCAGATATTTAAAAAATTTTAGCAGGGAATATAAAAGGAAGGATTAAACAATGCCAGATTATATTGCACCGCGTCGAGATATGAATTTTGTCTTAAATGAAGTGCTCAACATTGAAGAAAGTTATTCTGGTTTTGAATATTACCAAGACAAAGTGTCGGCTGAATTATTTAATCAATATTTAGATGTGGCAGCAGATTTTTGCCAAAATGAAATTCTGCCTTTAAATGCAGTAGGTGACCGTCAAGGCTGTAGTTTAAAAGATGGGGTTGTTACTACACCAGACGGCTTTAAGGCAGCTTATGATAAATATGTTGAATTAGGTTTCCCATCTTTAACTGCACGTGAAGAATTTGGTGGTCAGGGTTTACCGAACTTACTGCGTACCGCAATTCAGGAAATGACCACGGCGTGTAACTGGGCATGGGGCATGTATCCAAGTTTATCGCATGGCGCTATGCGCACGATTAATCATCATGGTACAGAGCAACAAAAACAAATTTATCTGCCGAAATTAATTAGCGGACAATGGACAGGAACAATGTGCTTAACAGAAGCACAAGCAGGTTCAGACCTGGGTCAAGTCCGTACCAAGGCTGTACCGAATGAAGATGGCAGCTATGCGATTAGCGGTGAAAAAATCTTTATTTCTGCAGGCGATCATGACTTGGCAGAAAATATTGTACATATTGTACTGGCTCGCTTGCCAAATGCACCGGCAGGTACACGCGGTATTTCTCTATTTATTGTGCCAAAATTTAATGTGGATGCAGAGGGCAATAAAGCCGATCGTAATAACGTGGTATGCAGTTCGCTTGAACATAAAATGGGCATTCATGGTAACGCGACCTGTGTTCTAAATTTTGATGCTGCGCGTGGCTATTTGATTGGTCCAGAGCATAAAGGTTTACTGTGTATGTTTACTTTTATGAACGCAGCGCGTTTAAGTACTGCAACCCAAGGTTTAGCCATTTCTGAGGCAAGTTATCAAGGTGCGCTGGCTTATGCCAAAGATCGCCTGGCTTTACGTGCGCTTGGCGGGGCACAATTCCCTAAAAAGGCAGCCGATCCGATTATTGTCCATCCGGCAGTACGCAGCATGTTGCTGACTCAAAAAGCCTTTGCTGAAGGTGGCCGTATACTGACCTATTTAATTGCGCATTGGGTCGATGTAGCCGGGGTAACTCAGGATACTGCTGAAAAGAAAAAAATTGAAGATCTGCTCGCTTTATTAACCCCAATTGCCAAAGCTTTCTTGACGGAAATGGGCGTGGAATGTTCTAAACACGGTATGCAGGTGTTTGGTGGTCATGGCTATATTTCTGAGCATGGCATGGAGCAGTTGGCGCGTGATATGCGTATTGCCTGTCTGTATGAAGGAACAACTGAAATTCAGGCGATTGACTTGCTCGGCCGTAAAGTTTTGAAATCAGAGGGTGTTCTTTTAAATAATTTCACCGATATGATTGAACATTTTATCGCAGAACATCAAAATCAGACGGGTATTCAACCCTTGTTAAACAAGTTGTCTGAATTATTGACAGAATGGAAAAACTTGACTGATTTTGTTGCAGAAAAAGCTAGAACCAACCCTGACGAAACAGGTGCAGCCTCTGTCGATTATCTGTACTTCTCTGGCTATGTGACACTGGCCTATGTCTGGGCTAAAGCGGCCCAAGTTGCACAGAGTCAAATTGCAGCAGGCTCAACAGATGGGTTTTATCAAGCAAAACTGGCGACTGCACAATTTTATTACCGTAAATTGTTAAACCGCACTAAAACGCATGCGGCTAATATTTTAGAAGGTGGTGAGGTCGTATTCAGCTTAGACCCTGAAGCCTTCAAATTTGATTAATCTGTTATTCAACTTGCATAAAAGAAGCGCCTAAAGGGCGCTTTCTTTTTCATCTGGGATTTTTTAGTTGTTATTTAAGGTACTGGAAATATTATTGACCATATGAATTAAGCGCGGACCAATCTCATTTTCCAGCTTTTCCTGATCCAGCAAATAACTCGGCGCGCCACAGTTAAACACCAAAATGCCATGTTGTGGATGGATCAGCGGCACCGCCACCGAATTGACATCTTTGGCCCAGTCACCAATAGACAGACAATAACCATAGTCTTGATAATCGCGAACTGCACGTTCTAAATTACGTTTAATACTTGGCCAGCTGTCTTCATTTCTTTTTTTAATTGCATCAAATAAATAATGGCGCTCTTTTTCTACCATCGCAGCCAAACATGCCCGGCCCATCGCACTGCTATGAATAGGCAAAGTTGAGCCAATCGGACGACGCATGGTGAGGGTGGAATCTGTATGTACTACATTCAGATAGATCATGTTTAATCGGTCGCGTGTCGCCATCGCTACTGGTGCCTGTGCATATTTAGACATTTCCTCCATAAAAGGTTGTGCCTGAGTGCGTGCAGATATATTGGACAGTGCTGAATAGCCTAATGCCAATACACCAACATCGAGTAAGTATTTGGTGGTGTTGGGTAATTGCTTTAAATAGCCCAAAGAAACCAGGGTGCTGGTAATACGTGCCACGGTCGGTTTAGGTAAATTGGTTAACTGAGCAATTTCCTGATTACCGAGTAACTGATTCGAAGAAGAAAAACAACGCAGAATTTCCAGTCCACGCGCAATAGAGGCGATAAACTGCGGATTATTTTCACGATGAATATGAGAAATGGGGTCTAAACGTATTTCATCAAAGTTGGAACTTTCACCTGATTTATTTTTTAATGTCATGTTGAGGTACAATCAAATAGATAACTATAAAATATAATAACAACTAAATTTCACGATACAAAATAAATGTCTGATTATCTAATTTTATTAAGATGAATGATCACCCATTTTTTAATATCTTTTATGAAATGAATGTTACATAAAATTAAGCGGCTGAATAACCACAGCCGCTTAATGAGATTTTAAGGCTTACTGAAAACAATCATCAGCCTACATTTTCAATCACCATGGCCAAGCCTTGACCAACGCCAATGCATAAGCTGACCACAGCATATTTTTTGCCTGTACGCTGGAGTTGGCGTGCAGTGGTTAATGCAAGACGTGCACCTGAAGCACCTAATGGATGACCGAGTGCAATGGCACCACCATTTGGATTCACACGTGGATCATCCGACTCAATCCCTAAGCCTTTTAAACAAGACAGCACTTGAGATGCAAAAGCTTCATTAATTTCAATAATATCCAGATCATCTAAACTCAAACCGGCACGTGCAACCGCTTTTTTAATGGCTTCAATTGGACCTGCGCCCATAATTCGCGGCTCAATACCTGCTGCAGCGGCAGACAAAATTTTAGCCATTGGCTTTAGGCCATATTTTTGCTGTACCGCTTCACTACCAATCAGCACTGCAGCTGCACCATCATTAATGCCTGAAGCATTTCCGGCAGTCACCACGCCACCTTCAAAGAGCGGTTTCAGTTTTTGCAAAGCTTCGAAATTTGAACTCGGGCGCGGGTGCTCATCTTCAACGACTGATTTTGGCGGTAATTTGCGTCCTTGAGAAACTTCAACTGCGGTAATTTCATCTTCAAAGAAACCGGCCTGTTTCGCAGCTTCATATTTGGCTTGTGACGCTGCTGCAAATGCATCTGCCTGTTCACGGCTGATCCCAAATTCTACCGCAACGTTATCACCCGTTTCTGGCATGCTATGACCGCCAAATTGCTTGACAATCTGTGGGTTAGGGAAGCGTGAACCAATGGTAGTGTCATAAATCTTTGCTTCGCGGCTATAAGCAGATTCAGCTTTTGCCATCACAAAAGGCGCACGGGTCATTGATTCGACACCACCGGCAATATACAAATCGCCTTCACCACAAGTAATGGCGCGAGCAGAATCAATAATAGCGCCCAAGCCTGAAGCACATAAGCGGTTAACAGTTTGACCAGGAACAGTGACCGGCAATCCTGCCAAAAGAGCTGCATGACGTGCCACATTGCGGCTGTCTTCACCGGCCTGATTGGTACTGCCGAAAATCACATCTTCTACATCAGCGCCTGGAATGCCGGTTTTTTCAACCAGACGGCGAATCACTAAACCGGCTAAATCGTCCGGGCGAATGGTCGCCAAGCTGCCTGCATGACGACCAAAAGGAGTACGTAATCCATCATAAATATAAGCATTTAACATTTTTCTTTCCTTGAAGAATTTCGATATAAAAGTTTTAAGCGGTAAAAGTTAAAGATTGATTAAGCTTGACACGACGCTGTAACCAGGGACTTGAGCGATAGCGTGGGTCTGCGGTAATTTGAGTCATGCGCTCTAAAATGAGCAGGATTTTTGCAGGGCCGAGCACATCTCCCCAGCTAATTGGACCATGTGGGTAGCCTAGGCCTAAGCGCACCGCAGCATTAATGTCATCTACTGTGGCAACGCCTTGCTGGGCAATATCACAGGCTAAATTAATCACCATTGCAATCACGCGTTGTGCGACAAAACCGACACTTTCCTGAATCACGCTGACGCTATTGCCATCCAGATTGAAAATCGAATGTGCTGCCTGAATGAATTGGTTTTGGGTAATCAGGCTTGGCATTAAGGTGCGATGTGTATTTAAGCCATTGATCAAGTCGATGGCGACTGTGCGAGTCGGATCGAGATTTAAGCGCTGGATGCTTGAGCTGGTATCTTCACCATAACTTGCGACCAAAATCAGACTGTCTGCAGCCGGATGATCTTGCGTATCAATTGCAATTTTATGGATATTTAGATAGTCGGTTAATATCTGATGGTCTGCTTCGAAATCTGCCGCAATCCAGACGGCAGGATATTCAGCCAATTTTTCAACTCGAATTGCCGGCTGTTCATCCAGTTTCTGTCCCGCTTCATAACGGTAAAAACCCTGACCCGTTTTACGCCCCAGCTGTTTGGCCGTCAGCATTTGTTTGGTCAGTACATTGGGACGGTAGCGCGGTTCCTGATAATATTGCTCATAAACCGACTCCATCACTGGATGCGACACATCTAGGCCGGTTAAATCCAGCAGCTCAAAAGGTCCCATTTTAAAACCTAAATTTTGTTTTAAAATACGATCAATCTCATGAATGCTGGCGACATTTTCATTTAGAATTTTTAAAGATTCTGTACCGTAAGCACGACCTGCATGATTGATAATAAATCCCGGGGTGTCTTTTGCAACGACAGGTCGATGGCCCATTTTATAAGATAGATCGACTAAGCGACTGACAATCTCCGGTTGAGTACGAATTCCGGGAATCACTTCTACCACCTTCATTAAAGGCACAGGATTAAAGAAGTGATAACCGACAATGCGTTCAGGATGCTGGCTCTGCGATGCAATGGCAGTAATGGAGAGCGACGAAGTATTTGAAGCAATAATGGTATTTTCTGCGACCAGGGCTTCAAGCTGCTTAAGCAGTTCCTGCTTGACTGAAAGATTTTCAACAATCGCTTCAATAACAAGGTCACAATTTTTAAGTTCATCTAAACGTGCGGCAATTACTAAATTGGCAAACGCTTGCTGAGCAGATTCCGCAGTAATTTTATTCTTTTCCACCAGTTTATTTAAAGTCGCCTGTAATTTTTCGGCTGCTATTTGAGCAGCGCCGTCTTTGGCATCATATAAATAGACTTGATGATTCGATTGCAGGGCAATTTGGGTAATTCCTGTACCCATAACCCCTGAACCGATAATGCCAATCGTGGCAATTTGAGTAGACATAAAAACTTTTCCCTAAATAATTTATTTGCCTTGTTTATTTACCTTGATAGTGCGGATGACGTTTTTCAATAAACGCTTGCATACCTTCTTTTTGATCTTGGGTATCGAACAGCAACTGGAAGGATTTTCGTTCCAGGCTTAAACCGGCATTTAATGGCACATCTTCAGACATCAATGCCACTTCCTTAATTTGCTCAAGCGCAATAGGCGGTAAACGCGCAATGGTTTTTGCCATTTTGATGGCCGTGCTGATGGTTTCGCTATCTGGCACCACTTGTGAAGCCAAACCAATTTGATAGGCTTCTTGTGCCGAAACCAGGCAACCGGTCAGAATCATGCGCATGGCGTGAAATTTTCCAACCGCACGGAATAGGCGTTGTGTACCGCCAGCACCCGGCATGACACCTACTTTGACTTCAGGCTGGCCAAACTGTGCAGATTCACCGGCAATAATAATGTCGGCATGCATGGCCAGCTCACAGCCGCCGCCCAGGGCATAACCATTTACCGCAGCAATCACCGGTTTTGGATAATTCGCAATGGCCTGCCAGTAACGTTCGGTATGACGCAAATACATTTCTGCTGTCTGCGCTGAAGATAATTCTTTTAAATCTGCACCGGCAGCAAACACCGACTCACCACCGGTCAGAATCACGACACGGATGTCATCATTTAAAGCCAGTTCAGAGAAGATTTGTGCAAGATGCTTGCGGACTTCTGTATTAAGCGCATTTTTCGCTTCAGGACGGTCAATTTTAACGATCGCAATATGATCTTCGACACACTCCATTGTCACTGTCTGTTTCATTATTACTCCATTAATTTCGTAATGCGAAATTTTATTTTCATTTAAATTAATCCTATTTCTACCTAAACTCAATATTTTTTGTGCAAAAAATATTTATTTTGTATTTACTCTTGCTGTTTTTGGTTTTTTGTGGTTATTTATTTCGTATTGCGAAATTAAAAAAGGTAAAGGAATTTACCGTAAAAATGAACAGATGGAGTAGAACATGATCCGTGATCCAGAAATGCTTGAACAGCTTTTAGAAACGATTCGAAATTTTGTAAAAAATGAACTTGTGCCGTTGGAGCACGAGGTGGAAGAAAGCAACGCCATTCCTGAACATATTGTCAATCAGATGAAAGAGCTAGGTTTATTTGGCTTAACCATTCCGGAAGAATATGGTGGTTTGGGCATTACCATGGAAGAAGAAATTTTAGTGGCACTGGAATTGGGTAAAACCTCGGCTGCTTTCCGTTCTTTAATTGGCACCAATAATGGTATTGGTTCTAGCGGTATTCTGATTGATGGCACTGAAGAACAAAAACAAAAATATTTGCCGCGCTATGCCAGCGGTGAATATATTGGTTCATTCTGTTTAACTGAACCAGATTCAGGTTCAGATGCAGCTTCTTTAAAAACCACGGCCACCAAAGATGGCGATCATTATATTTTAAACGGAACCAAGCGCTTTATTACCAATGCGCCACGTGCGACAACTTTTACCGTTATGGCGCGTACCAATCCAGAGATTAAAGGTGCCAGCGGCATTTCTGCATTTTTAGTCGAAGCAGGCACACCCGGTTTATCTTTAGGAAAAATTGATAAAAAAATGGGGCAGCACGGCTCTTATACCTGTGACGTAATTTTTGATAATTGCCGCGTGCATCAAGATCAGTTGATTGGTGGTGTTGAAGGTATTGGCTTTAAAACTGCGATGCGCGTACTGGATAAAGGCCGTTTGCATATTGCCGGTTACAGTGTCGGTATGGCAGAACGTATGCTGGAAGATGCACTAAATTATGCAGTTGAACGTAAACAGTTTGGTCAAGCAATTGCCAATTTCCAGCTGATTCAGGGCATGTTGGCAGATTCTAAAGCTGAAATCTATGCCGCAAAATGTATGGTCATGGATGCTGCGCGTTTACGTGATGCAGGCCAAAATGTGACGACAGAAGCCTCTTGCGCCAAAATGTTTGCGACTGAAATGTGTGGCCGTGTTGCAGATCGCTGCTTACAAATTCATGGCGGTGCGGGTTATATCAGTGAATATTCAATTGAACGTTTCTATCGCGACGTACGTTTGTTCCGCTTATATGAAGGCACCACACAAATTCAGCAAATTATTATTGCGCGTGAAATGATTAAACAAGCCACAGCATAACAACAGATCTAAATTTTTTGGACTATAAAATATGACTTCGAAAACTAAATTTAACTGGCAAGACCCGTTTTTAATTGAGCAGCAACTGACTGAAGAAGAGCGCATGATCCGCGATTCTGCCCATGCCTATTGCCAGGGAAAATTGTTGCCTCGCGTACTTGAACAGTTCCGTCATGAAAAAACTGATGCTTCAATTTTTCGCGAGATGGGCGAGCTGGGTTTATTAGGCCCCACCATTCCTGAACAGTACGGTGGAGCAGGCTTAAACTATGTCAGCTATGGCCTGGTGGCACGTGAAATTGAATATGTCGATTCAGGCTACCGTTCAATGGCCAGTGTACAAAGCTCGCTGGTGATGGTGCCGATTAATGAATTTGGCTCTGAAGAACAGAAACAGAAATATTTACCGAAACTAGCAACAGGTGAATACATTGGCTGCTTTGGCTTAACCGAACCGGATCACGGCTCTGATCCAGGCAGCATGATTACTCGTGCCAAAAAGGTCGATGGTGGTTATCGTTTAAGTGGCGCGAAAATGTGGATTACCAACAGCCCGATTGCCGATGTATTCGTGGTCTGGGCGAAAGAAGTATCGAAAGAGGGCAATGTCGGCGAGATCCGCGGCTTTATTCTGGAAAAAGGCTGGGAAGGGCTATCTGCTCCAGCGATTCACGGTAAGGTCGGCTTACGGGCCTCGATTACCGGTGAAATCGTGATGGATAATGTCTTTGTTCCTGAAGAAAATGCCTTCCCGGAAATTCGTGGCTTGCGTGGCCCATTTACCTGTCTCAATAGTGCACGTTACGGCATCGCCTGGGGCGCAATGGGTGCTGCGGAATTCTGCTGGCATACCGCACATCAATACACCATGGATCGCAAGCAGTTCGGCCGCCCATTGGCTGCCAATCAGTTGATTCAGAAGAAACTGGCGGATATGCAGACAGAAATTGCCCTAGGCTTACAGATTGCCTTACGTTTTGGCCGCATGAAAGATGAAGGCATTGCATCAGTTGAAGGCACATCATTGATCAAGCGCAATAACTGCGGCAAGGCACTGGACATTGCACGTCTGGCACGTGACATGCTCGGCGGAAACGGCATTAGCGACGAGTTTGGTGTGGCGCGTCATCTGGTCAATCTGGAAGTGGTGAATACCTATGAAGGTACCCATGATGTGCATGCCTTGATTTTAGGTCGTGCACAAACAGGCATTGCTGCATTCTGTAATTAATGCAATGCAAATAAGCCAGTAATTTCTTTACTGGCTTATTTTTAATTGTATTATTAAGCAAAACTAAAAATCAATATTGATAATTTTATTTCGCTATAAGAAATTCTATTTTAGTATTATTGTTTTTTAGATCGAAAAATGGTTTATTAATATCATATTTAACAGGCTATTTAAAGTCGGGACACAGCTGAATCAAGTGTTTCATTCATGCCTAAATAGCCGATAAATTTTTAAAAAAATTTGTAGAGCACAGGAGTGCTTGAAGAACAATAGGGAATATCTGATGACAGTTAGTTCAGAACCGCTTGTATTGGACAATAGCGAGGCACCCAAGAAGAAAATATGGATTATCGCATTCATTTTTTCTTTTTTAGCCTTGCTGGTGGATGGCGCAGATATCGCATTCCTTTCATACAGCTTGACCAGTTTAAAACAGGAATTTTCATTAACCAGCCTGCAAGCGGGTGCTTTAGGTAGCTGGACGCTTGCCGGCATGGCCATTGGCGGCTTTTTCGGTGGCTGGGCATGTGACCGCTTTGGTCGGGTACGCGTCATTGTTGTGGCAATTGCCTTATTTTCCCTGCTGACTTGCTGGCTCGGTTTTGCAGAAAGCTATGAACAATTTAAATGGTTGCGTTTTATTTCCGCCATTGGATTAGGCGCACTTTATATCGCCTGTAATACCTTGATGGCTGAATATGTTCCGACCAAATACCGCTCTACCATATTGGCAGGCTTGATGACGGGATGGACTTTGGGTTCTGTGGTCGCAACGCTTTTAGCAGGCTGGTTATTGCCAGAGTTTGGCTGGAGATATTTATATTACATTTCCATTATTCCAATCGTTCTTGCCGTAGCCATGTATTTCTTGGTGCCTGAACCGCAATCTTGGGTTGAGTCTCGTCGTAAACGTCTGGCTGCAAAAGCCAGTGGCATTGTTGAAGAAAAACCTAAAAATACTTTCAAAATGGTCTTTCAAGATGCCCTCAGCCGCCGCATGTTCATCTTGTGGTCATTCAGTACGGCATTCTTACAATTTGGCTATTACGGTGTCAGTAACTGGTTACCGGCATATTTAGAGTCAGATCTGGGAATTAAGTTCAAAGAAATGACGACCTATATGATTGGTACGTTCCTGATCATGATGTGTACCAAAGTCATTGCAGGCATCATTGCCGATAAAATAGGCCGCCGCGCAGTATTTACTTTCGGTACGGTCGGTACAGCCATTTTTATTCCCATCATCGTCTTTGGTAATACGCCTGACAATATCTTATGGCTGATGTTGTTCTTCGGTTTCTTATATGGCATTCCATACGGTATTAACGCGACCTACATGACTGAAAGTTTTTCGACCAAAGTTCGTGGCACGGCAGTCGGCGGGGCCTATAACGTCGGTCGTTTAGGCGCGGTATTGGCACCCCTCACCATTGGTTATTTTGCACAGGGCGGTTCAATTGGTACAGGCTTACTGATTATGGGCGTGGCTTATTTCCTGTGTGGCGTAATTCCTGCCATCTTTATCAAAGATCGTTTATTCGATCCACAAAAAGCAGACTAATTTAATTCTTCAAACGTATATACAGTGTTAGGGAACAGCATGATTAATAAAGTCACAACGGATATTGAGACAGTGCTTAAGTCAATACCAGACGGTGCACGCATTATGACCAGCGGTTTTGGCTTGGCAGGACAGCCTATTGAGCTGATTGAAGCGCTGATTGATTTTGGTCCGAAAGATCTAACCATTATTAATAATAATGCGGCTTCGGGTGACCGTGGTTTAACCAATCTACTGCTGTCTGGCTTGGTTAAAAAAATGATTTGTTCGTTTCCTAAAGCTAACAACTCCACTGTTTTTGAAGATTTATATAAAGCCGGAAAAGTTGAATTGGACTTGGTTCCGCAAGGCAATCTGGCTTGCCGGATTCAGGCTGCAGGTGCCGGCTTAGGGGCGATTTTCACACCGACCGGATATGGCACCAAAATTGCGGAAGGCAAGGAAACGCGCTGTATTGATGGTAAAAATTATGTGCTGGAATATCCCATTCATGCGGATTATGCCCTAATTTATGCCCATCAGGCCGATCGCTGGGGCAACCTGGTCTATCGAAAAGCAGCTCGAAACTTTGGTCCACTCATGGCCAAAGCAGCTAAAACCACGATTGCTCAAGTTCATGAAGTGCTTGAATTGGGTCAGTTAGATCCGGAAGTGATTGTTACACCGGGCATCTTTGTTCAGCACGTCGTTAAAGTTGGAGATATTAAATGACAATCCAAAAACGCAGCCGTGAACAAATTGTAGAACGCGTTGCCCATGATATTGCACCGGGTTCATATGTCAATTTGGGTATTGGCTTGCCAACCAAAGTCGCGGGTTATTTAAAACCTGAACATGAAATTATCTTGCATTCAGAAAATGGGGTTTTAGGTTTTGGTGCCTTAACTTCTAAAGAACATGCAGATGATGACTTGATCAATGCCGGTAAGGAATTGATCAGCATGCTGGGTGGTGGCAGTTTTATGCACTCGGCAGACTCGTTTGACATCATGCGCGGTGGTCATTTAGACATCTGTATTCTGGGCGCGTTTCAGGTCGCTGTGAATGGCGATCTGGCCAACTGGCATACCGGTTCTGCAGATACCGTTCCTGCGGTGGGCGGCGCAATGGACTTGGCAGTGGGCGCACGCTGTGTCTATGTCTGTATGGAACATCTGACCAAAAACAACGAACCTAAAATCGTGAATGAGCTGACTTATCCTTTAACCGGTGCAAATTGCGTGAACCGGATTTATACCGATTTATGCATTATTGACTTAAAAGACAATCAAGCCTTTGTGACAGAAATTGTAGAAGGTTTGAGTTTTGAAGAACTGCAGCAAAAAACCGGCTGTATCTTGATTGATGCGAGAACCGCAGCATAAATTTATTTTAAAACCATATTTTAAAAGCATTGATTTGATTTATTAAGGAAGATAATGAAAAAATTAATTTTAGCCGCAGCTTGCGCTGCGGTGACAGGGACTTCTTTTGCCGAAACTTCGACCACAGAGCAGCGTATTAATGTTCTAGAAGCAGAATTACAGCGTTTAAAACAGGAAGTATCTGCGCAAAAAAATACCAATATTCAACTGGTTCAGCAGCAGCAACAGTTAAATACCGAGCTCAAATCTGCATCGCAAAAAAACACCGGCAGCTGGACAGATAATGTTGATGTTTATGGAATTTTGCGTTTAGACGGTGCGGTAGACTTTAAAGATACCACGGCTGCGCGTGGCCGAACTTCAAATCAGATTAATAAAGTACCGTTTGATGCAGCTCAAGGCAAGCGCTCTGATTTCACCATTGCAGCATCACGTATTGGTATGGATATTAAAAATCTGGCAGGCCGTGAAGATGTGAAAGCCAAATTGGAAGCCGATTTCTGGGTCGATAATGGTAAAGGCGATGGCAAGCTCAGAATCCGTCATGCCTATGTGAATTTTGATGACTGGTTATTTGGTCAAACCTGGTCATTGATGTCAAATATGGAAACCATGACTGAAAGTATCGACTACACCCAGTTTTTAGGGGTTTCCACTGCACGCTTGCCGCAAGTCCGTCGTGATATCAATTTTAATGCCGCAAATAAATTACAGTTAGCTTTGGAATATGCAAGCGATCGCAGCTCTGAGTTACCGGCATTAACAGCAAAATATATTTACAAGAATCATGCCATATTATTGATGGGTCAAGGTTTCATTAATGAGAAACGCGCTGAAGTGGATAAGCGTGATATTGATAAAGTGAGCTGGGGCATGGGCTTAGGCGCGCGCTATAAATTTACTCCTAAACAGTCTGTTCAAGCCAATTATTACCATGTCAAAGGCGATCAGAAATTTGTGTCTTACACCACCGTCCCACAAGGCTCGAGCAGTGATGGTGCAGCAATGGGCGGAGATTATTCTGTCGATCTGAACAATAACTCACTCTTGCTGAATGAGTTTGACAGTTTGACTCTAGGCTACTCGCATAAATTCAATGATCAATGGCGTGGCAATATTGCGACATCACTGATGAAATTTGAAGATGATAGTGCTTATGCAAAAGCAACAGCAAATATCACCAATAACAAACAATTAACCGATCATGCCATCAACCTGATTTATACCCCACGTCCTTATGTCGATTTGGGCGTGGAATATCATCTGGGGGAGCGTGAAAGTTTTGAAGGAAAAACTGCAGATATTTCACGAGTAAACCTGTCTGCACAATATAAATTCTAACCGTTAATTTGAAACATCGGACGGAAAGCACAGATCTCATGAGTCAATCATTATTTAGCCGCAGCTTTATTCTAATTATGGCGATCACTTGCGGGGTTTGTGCCGGTTCCAACTATTATAACCAGCCGCTCATTTATGCGATGGCCAAGTCGCTTGGTGTGACAGTTGAACAGTCAGCGGTGACCATTGTCATTAGCCAGTTTGCCTATGCTTTGGGCCTGATTGTCCTGATCCCTTTGGGAGATAAATATTCCAAACGTAAAATCATCATTAGTTTAATGGTGATCTGCGGTTTGGCCCAAATTTGTATTTCATTTTCGCAGCAGTTGTGGAGCCTGTACTTTTTCACCTTTATTGCCACCACTTTCTCGATTGCCTCTCAAGTCTTGATTCCTTTTATTTCCAGCATTGTTGAATCGGAAAAAATGTCGGAAATTATTGGCACACTGATGAGTGGACTATTTTTAGGGATATTACTGGCACGTTCCTATGCCGGGATTATTACCACTATTGCCGATTGGCACCTGGTTTATCTCAGCAGCGGCTTACTCATTATATTATTAGCTGTAGTGATGTATTTTAAATTACCTGTTCCTGCAGCATCGAATAAAAATCTGAAACTGCTGCAGATTTATAAATCCATGTTCAGTATAGCCATGCATTCGCCACAACTCATCCGTCGCAGTTGCGTAGGTGCCACGGCGTTTGCCTCCATGATTCTTGCCTTAAGTACCATGGCTTTTGTGTTGGCTAATCCGCCTTATTCATTCTCGGAACTTTATATTGGCTTTTTTGGATTGGTCGGAGCTGCTGGTGTATTTGCAACAAAATGGGCGGGTAAACAAATTGATCAGAGCAAAGAAAAATTTGTGGCAGTGCTCGGCTGTACCTTGCTTATCATTCAATGGTTGCTGCTATATTTCGCACAACACTCACTACTGGCCTATGTGTTTGGCTTGCTCTGCGGCTATTCGGCACTTTCGATGATACATGTGCTAAATCAGAGTTTGATTTTACGTTCAGCCGATGAAACGCGTTCAAGACAACATTCTATTTATATGTTTATCTATTTTATGGGGGCTGCTGTTGGCTCCATGGCCGGATTATATGCCTGGTATCATTGGGGATGGAGCGGCTGCTGTATCGTAGGTTTAGCTTTTAGTTTAATGACGGTGTTTTTTGATGTATTAGACCGCAAACACATGCAGGCTTCAGCCGTATAAGCACAGCTGTATAAGCCACCTATAAACAAAGGAATCTTACGATTCCTTTGTTTTTCTGAAAATTTTCTATCGCTGCTGAATCACTTTTTTGTTTTTAAATTCCTCAATTTCATCCGCGCTTAAAAACTGGCTCAAGATGGCATCGGTATCTTCGCCTAAACATGGTGGCGCTTTCTTATACTCCACAGGCGTTTTGGAGAGTTTAATCGGAGAACCAATCGAGGTGTAATCTTCGCGCAAAGTATGCGGCATTTGAATCACCATCCCACGAGCAAGCACCTGTTTTTCTTCCAAGGTCTGTTTTAAATCATTAATCATACCTACCGGTACTTGAACCGCATGAATCAGATCGACCCAAGTTTTAGCTGGCTGAGTATAAAAATGAGCCTGTAGAATTGTGGTCAGTTCTTCACGATGTGTGACACGTCCTGAATTTTTCAAGAAGTGCGGATCTTCTGCCACCTTAGCCAAACCAACGGCCTGACATAAGGCTTTAAACTGCAAGTCATTGCCACAGGCAATAATAAATTCACCTTCCTGCGCTTTAAAGACTTGATAAGGCACAATATTGGCATGCGCATTACCAAAGCGACCCGGTACTTTGCCTGAAGTTAGATAATTCATGGCCAGCACGGAAAGGGAAGCAACTTGGGTATCCAGCAAAGCCATATCAATATGCTGGCCTTCGCCGGTTTTTTCCCGGGACAGTAAAGCCGCCTGAATCGCAATCGCAGAATATAAACCGGTGGTCAGGTCTGCAAAGGCCAAACCGGCTTTTTGCGGGCCGCCGCCCGGCAGATCATCACGTTCACCCGTAACGCTCATCATGCCGCCCATACCTTGTACAATAAAATCATAACCCGGTTCATGCGCGCGTGGCCCATGTTGTCCAAAACCGGTAATCGAGCAATATACCAACCGTGGATTCAATTGACTCAGGCTTTCATAGTCCAGACCATATTTTTTCAAAGATCCGGCTTTATAGTTCTCAATCACCACATCACTCTGTTCAGCAAGTTTTTTGATAATACTCTGGCCTTCAGGGGTAGATAAGTCGACTGCTACTGAATGTTTACCGCGATTGGCAGAGAGATAATAAGCCGACTCATGCGTGTCTTCCTGTTTATCATTTTTTAGCCAAGGTGGTCCCCAAATGCGCGTGTCATCGCCATGATCAGGTTTCTCAATTTTGATCACTTCTGCACCTAAATCGGCCAGAATTTGACTGCACCAAGGACCGGCTAAAATACGGCTTAAGTCCAATACGCGAAATCCTGTTAAAGCACCCATTGTTACGCTCCCTGTCTTATCTTATTCAATGTTATTTAATTTTCATTAATCATATAAAAACTATATTAAAACGACTTAACAATCAACTTTACGGTAACTTATTTCGTATAACAAAATTATTTATCGAATTTTGTTGAATATTCACAATATCTTTATTACCCTAAATCAAATTTAGAGTAATTATTCAAAACAAGATGGGATCAACATGATCACTAAAGAATCATTAGAAAAACAGGAGCTGTAAAGTAACGATTTGAACTATGGATAGTTAGATATACATAGTCAAAAAGCATTCATCCAGAGAATGGTTGAGCGATATGCAAACTGGACAATAAACAAGGGATAGGGAACAACAAGGATATTTAACCTATGACGGATTTAACTAGAGCGTTAGAAAAAATCAAGCCCACCACGAAAAGGACACAGCAAATAGCTTTTGTATTTGCTTTTTTAGCCTTATTGGTCGATGGTGCAGACATGCTGTTGCTGTCTTTTAGTTTAAACAGTCTGAAAGCTGAATTTGGTTTGACCAATTTGCAGGCAGGAACGCTTGGAAGTTTCACCCTCGGTGGTATGGCGGTGGGTGGTTTTATTGGAGGATGGGCCTGCGATCGCCTGGGTCGTGTGCGTACCGTGGTCATTTCTATCCTTATTTTTTCAATTTTAACTGCGGCACTCGGCTTCACTCAAAATTTTGAACAATTCGCGGTATTACGTTTTCTTTCCGCTTTTGGTATTGGTTCTCTTTATATTGCCGCCAATACACTGATGGCGGAGTATGTTCCAACAGAATACAGAACGACGGTATTGGGAACCTTACAGGCCGGTTGGACTGTGGGCTATATTGTGGCGACCTTGCTTGCCGGTTGGATTATTCCAGACTACGGTTGGCGAATGCTGTTCTTTGTCGCAATTATTCCGTCTGTACTCGCCATCTTTATTCAGAAACTGGTTCCGGAACCAGAATCCTGGCAGCGTGCCAGACTGCAACGGTTATATGCGCCTGCCGAGACTACGGCAAATCAACCTATCAAAAAGAGTACAGCCAAGGAAATTTTTGCAGACCCTCGAAACCGCAGAATGTTTATTCTGTGGATTTTTACCGCCGGCTTTTTGCAGTTTGGTTATTATGGGGTCAACAACTGGATGCCTGCCTATCTGGAGTCTGAACTACATATGGATTTCAAATCGATGGCCGGCTATATGATTGGCACTTATGTCGCCATGATTTTCGGTAAAGTTTTGGCCGGTTTTGCTGCAGACCGCTTAGGGCGACGCTTTGTATTTGCCTTTGGCGCAATTGGCACAGCAATCTTTCTGCCGGTGATTGTGTTATTTAATACACCGGACAATATTGCCTATTTACTGATTTTCTTCGGTTTCCTTTATGGTATTCCTTATGCGATCAATGCCACTTATATGACCGAAAGTTTTGCGACCTCTATTCGTGGTACAGCAGTCGGTGGAGCTTATAATGCCGGACGTATTGGAGCCATGTTCGCACCTGCAATTATCGGGGCAGCAGCAAGCGGTGGATCAATTGGCCTGGGCTTCTTGATTATGGGCGGTGCATATTTCCTATGTGGCGCGGTATCGGGGATCTTTATCAAAGATCGTCAATATGACCCGCAAAAATCATAGTAAGCGCTAGACATAAAGTAAAAAAACGAGCCTTAAAAAGGCTCATTTTTTTTAAATATTCATTAAGCTGTCTGGTCGCCATTTTTTTGATTTTTCTACTTTGTTAATTTTTCTAGTGATCTTAAGCTTCGTGCCCGATTTTAATACTTTTAAGCCCATCGTTCACTTTATTGAGAAGGTGAATCAAGGTCACCACATCATCAAAAGTAATCTTGTTTAAAGCCTGTCCATAAAAATTGAAAAAATCGACTTGTGACTTATCCCAGGCTTTAACACCATCTGCAGTAAGTGCGACATTTTTTGCACGTCTGTCATGTTCATCAATGATTCGTTGTACTAGGCCGTCACGTTCCAGCCGTTTTAAAACTGCATCCAGGTTTTGACGGCTTACCCCAAGATATTCAGTCAAGTCGGAAAATGACATTCCCGACTTCACATGCGGTCGAGATAAAGCCCCCAGAACGGCCCAATGTACAGGAGAAATTCCCAATTCATTCGAGCACTGCCGATCGAGTGTATTGCCGACCTGAAACAATCTAAAAAAAAGCCTATTGTGGGCAGAGTATAAGGATTGATCATAATTCTTTGGTAGAGCATCACTCATTCTAAACACCACCCAGATTAAAACGTCTAAATAAACAAGAGTATACCTTATAGCTCTCAATCATAAATCAAATTCCAGATTGCTATTGTCATGTACAGCTCAAGCAAACCAGGTTTGCATTAATTTTAAAAATCATCATGTTTCCTATTCATTGAGCTGGTTTTAGTGGATGCACTGAAATCAAAACTCGATTTCATTCAGCTTTATTTATTCTGTAATAAACTTTTGATTTACTCCTGAAATTTAAGAGTAAAGACAATATGTGTCAATGTATTTAATTTATTAAAATAATAAATAATTGATTTAGTTAAATTAAATATATTTATAAATATAATTTATGTAAATATATTGACATAAAAGCTTTCTAATCCTATTTTAGATATCACAGGCGTTACATCAACAATAGCCAAGCAGAATTAGATAAGAATTTAGACAAGAACAGCGTAGGGAGATATAAATGAAAGGGCTGAAGGATAAAGTCGTGATTGTCACCGGTGGTGCAGGTGGAATTGGTTCGGCAACCTGTCGCCGTCTGGCTGAAGAAGGTGCCAAAGTTGCGATCTTTGATATGAATATTGAAGCCGCAGAAAAATTGGCTCAGGAGATTAATCATCAGAATGGTCAAGCTTTGGCCGTGCAGTGTGACATTACCCAAAGCGATGTGGTGGAGCAGGCCGTACAGCAAGTAGAAACAGCGCTTGGCCCGATTGATGGTCTGGTCAATAACGCAGGCTGGGACATTTTCAAACCCTTTGTCAAAAGCAATCCGCAAGAATGGGACAAACTGATTCAGATTAATCTGGTCGGTATGCTGAATATGCACTTTGCTGTTCTGAAAGGCATGATGGAGCGCAACTCTGGAAGTATCGTCAATATTGCCTCTGATGCTGCACGGGTTGGTTCTTCGGGTGAAGCCGTATATGCCGCATGTAAAGGCGGACTGCTTGCATTTTCTAAAACGCTGGCACGTGAGCATTCTCGCAACAACATCAAAATTAATGTGATTTGTCCGGGTCCTACCGATACTGCCTTACTGGCAGGTGTGACTGAAGGCGCTTCAAACCCAGAAAAATTACGTGAGGCCTTTGTACGTGCGATTCCACTGGGTCGCTTGGGTCAACCCGAAGACTTGGCTTCTTCAATTGCCTTCTTTTTAAGTGATGACGCGAGCTTTATTACCGGACAGGTGTTAAGTGTTTCCGGCGGTTTAACCATGAACGGTTAAGCAAACCTGATCACCCGTAAGTAGAAATAAAAGTCAGATAGATGAGTACAGGAAGTTATAAAAATGAATTTTGAAGATATCTTATACGAAGTAAAAAATGGTGTGGCTTGGATCACCATCAATCGTCCAGAAAAAATGAATGCCTTTCGTGGCACCACGTGTGACGAATTGATCAAAGCCTTAAACAAGGCAGGCTATGACCGTGAAGTGGGTGCGATTGTACTCACTGGCGCCGGTGATCGTGCTTTCTGTACCGGCGGTGACCAGTCTGCGCATGATGGTAATTATGACGGTCGTGGCACTATTGGTCTGCCTATGGAAGAACTGCATACCGCAATGCGTGATGTGCCTAAACCGGTGATTGCACGGGTACAAGGCTATGCCATTGGTGGCGGAAATGTCTTGGCGACGATTTGTGACCTGACCATTTGTTCAGATAAAGCGATTTTCGGTCAAGTGGGTCCTAAAATGGGTTCAGTCGATCCAGGTTATGGCACAGCATATTTGGCTCGCGTGGTCGGTGAGAAAAAAGCCCGTGAAATCTGGTATATGTGCCGCCGTTATACAGGGCAAGAAGCAGTTGAAATGGGACTGGCCAATAAATGTGTGCCTGCAGATCAACTGGATGCGGAAGTACAGGCCTGGGCAGAAGAAATCTGTCAGCGTAGTCCGACTGCCATCGCCATTGCCAAACGTAGCTTCAATATGGATACCGCACATCAGGCCGGAATTGCCGGGATGGGCATGTATGCACTGAAATTGTATTACGACACGGAAGAATCACGTGAAGGTGTCAATGCACTGAAAGAAAAACGCCCACCTGAATTTCGTAAGTTCTATAAATAAGGAAAAAAGCATGACTAAAAATCCTTATATTACAGAAGACTTAGAATTTTTAGCAGAAACTGCTGAAAAGTTTGCACAAAAATATATTGCACCCGGTTTTTTAGAACGCGATCAAAGTCGGGTGTTTGACCGTGACTTGGTCAAAAAAATGGGTGAAATGGGCTTTATTGCACCGGAACTTCCTGAACAGTACGGCGGTCAAGGAATGGGGCGTCTGGCGGCAGGCATTATTCATGAGGCAGTGGCCAAAGCAGATTTAAGTTTTTCATATATTAATTTACTAGCCTCTTTAAATGGTCAGATTTTGGCTGAACATGGTCAACCTGAAGTGGTGGAGCCTTGGCTGAAAAAATTGACCGCGGGTGAAGCGATTTTTTCGATTGCCTTAACCGAGCCACGTGGTGGTTCAGATGCTGCGAACTTACGTTTAAAAATCGACCGTGACGGCGATGAGTATGTGCTTAATGGTGAAAAAACCTCGATTTCCGCTGCCGATCAGGCCGATGCTTCCGTAGTGTTTGGCCGTACGGGTGCTAATGAAGATGGAGCCCATGGCGTGACAGCATTACTGGTTCCGATGGATTTACCGGGAATTAGTACCACGCGTTTTGACTGTCATGGTCAACGTGCCATTGGTCGCGGTTCAATCTTCTTTGATAATGTCCGGGTTCCAGTCAATCACCGTCTGGGTGATGAAAACAAGGGCTTTGTGCAAGTCATGCAGGGCTTTGACTTTTCACGTGCCCTGATTGGTTTACAGGTGTTGGCCGTTGCGCGGGTTAGTCTGGATGAAGCCTGGGAATATGCAGCGCAACGTGAAGCATTTGGTCAGCCCTTAAGTGCTTTTCAAGGGGTTTCGCATCCACTGGCAGAGTATGAAACTCAGGTAGAAGCAGCACGATTATTGTGTCTGCAAACTTTATGGCTCAAAGACAATCATCTTCCTCACACTTCCGAAGCCGGGATGTGTAAATGGTGGGGGCCAAAACTGGCCTATGATGTGATTCATCAATGCTTGCTGACCTTTGGCCATGCGGGATATGACCGCGGTGTGATGGAACAACGCATGCGGGATGTATTGGGCTTTCAGATTGGTGATGGTACTGCGCAAATTATGAAAACCATTATTGCGCGTAAAAAAGCAGGACGAAAAGCGGTACCGGCTTAGCTCTTATATAGACTAAGACTCAGCCCATATAATTAAAATTAGGAGTGACCGAATGGAATTCGATGCAGTTCTTATAGCTTCCAGAAAAGACAAGATGCTGAAAGAAGGCTACTGGTTAAATAAAACAATTATGGATTCTCTGCGTCAGGCCTTAGACCAGAATCCGGATAAAACCGCACTGGTCAGTTTTAAAATGGAACATAAAACTGAGCAGGTATTTAGCTATCAGGATCTCTGGAATACAACCAATAAAATTGCTTTGGGCTTAAAGCAATTGGGCGTGGCTAAAAATGATGTGGTCTCATGCCAGTTACCGAACTGGTGGGAATTTACCTTGCTGTATCTGGCCTGCAGTCGTATAGGCGCGGTACTGAATCCATTGATGCCCATTTTCCGTGAGCGTGAACTGGAATTTATGCTGAAACATGGAGAAGCCAAAGTATTCATCGTACCGAAAAGCTTCCGTAATTTTGATCATGAACAGCTGGCAAATCACTTAAAGACTAAAATTGAGACATTGCAGCATGTTGTGGTGGTGAATGGTCTTGAAGATAATAATTTTGATCGGGTACTGGTTAATCATGGGCTTGAGCAGAATCCATCAGCCGTTGCAAGCTTAGATCAGCTTGAGGCCAGTCCCGATGATATTACCCAGCTCATTTTCACCTCGGGAACCACAGGTGAGCCGAAAGGGGTGATGCATACGGCGAATACCTTATTTTCCAACATCGTTCCCTATGCAAAACGACTGCATTTAAATCAAAATGATGTCGTGTTAATGGCTTCACCAATGGCGCATCAAACCGGCTTTATGTATGGCCTGATGATGCCGATTGAACTGAATGCCAAAGTGGTTTTGCAAGATGTCTGGGATGTATCGCAAGCAGTCGATTTAATTCATCAGCATCAGGTCAGCTTTACCATGGCCTCTACACCATTTCTGAACGATCTGTCCACGACCGTTGCAGAACAGCATGATCAGGTCAGCAGCCTGAAAACCTTCTTATGTGCCGGCGCACCAATTCCAGGGCCGTTAGTCCAAAAAGCACGGGAAACTTTGGGCGTTAAAGTGATTTCCGCCTGGGGCATGACCGAATGTGGCGCAATCACCACCACACGACCTGAAGATGATGATGAACGTTCTTTTAGCACCGATGGGATTGCTTTACCGGGTGTAGAAATCAAAATCGTCAATAAAGCGGGGGAGATTAAGCCCTTCAATGAACCGGGACGATTAATGATTCGTTCATGTTCAAGTTTTGGCGGTTATTTAAAGCGTGCACATTTAAATGATACCGATGCAGACGACTGGTTTGATACCGGAGATATCGCCTATCAGGATGAGCAAGGCTATATCCGGATTTGGGGACGTAAAAAAGATGTGATTATTCGCGGTGGAGAAAATATTCCAGTAGCGGAAATTGAATCACTGCTTTATAAACACCCGAATATTGCCGTCGTGGCACTGGTTGCCTATGCCGATGAACGATTGGGCGAAAGAGCCTGTGCCATTATCAAGCTCAAAGATCCGGCACAGCCACTGGCACTCAGCGATATTGTTAACTTCTTGAAAACCCATAATCTGGCAGTGCAATATATTCCTGAGCGTTTAGAGATTTGGGAAGATATTCCGATGACGCCGTCTGGAAAAATTCAGAAGTTTAAGCTTCGCGAACTTCTGGCCAATCATATTGCTTCAGCGAGTTAATTGCTTAGAAATTTATCAATATACCCCTGAAATTAAATCATTTAAGTCAGGGGTTTTTATAAAAATGATTTTAAAACTAAAATAAATAGCGAATAATATGATTATTTAACCAGATCATTTTCATAAATTAAAAAACAATTATTTTTACTGAGATTTTTTACTGTTTATTTGTAGGGTTAATAGGGTAGAACTCACACATAATTCTCAGCTTAGATATATCAAAATAAAAATATATTATTCTAAAATTATCCAATGTATTTGTATGAATAAATTCAATAAAATAAAATTGATTTGAGACTAGAATTCAGGTCATTTAGAGTTTGATTGTGCTGACTGTGATTAAATCCCTTCAATAATAAAGTTTTATCTGCTTACACAAGCGGTATGGCAAATATAGGCAATCAGCTATTATTGATTTAACCTGATTAAATTATGGCTTTTTATAGTCTCTGATTTGATTTTACCTGTGATGATGCCTGCACTTTCCTGTTATAGTTCAATATAGCGGAGAATACTTTTACCATGAATCTTACTTATAAATATTTGTACACTCACTTTCATGTGTTTGGATCTTTACCCACCCATAAGGTTTTTAAAAGTGAAACTGGTAGCCAATCAAAATTAGTGTTTGCAGATCAGTCTTTTATTTATGGTCTAGTTTCCGATTGGACAATTAACAATACACATTTTGATAGTTGTAAACCCACATGGGAGCAAGAGCCAAAAGCGTTTTTAGGTAAGGAAAAGGAAGCCTTGGCTCTCTATCGAGTACAGCATCCTCAGTTTAAGACTGAAGTTGTTATTTAATCGCTTTATATAATAAAAATCACAAATTACTGTATTTATTTGATTTATAAATTATGCAAAATTAATGGTTTGAGTTTAAGGCCGTGTATAAATTAATTGGGTGATGATAGATTTAGAGTGCAAATTTATCCTGATTCAAATTGGTCGAGATTTAAATAAAAGCTCTCATGAAAGAAGGCTCTTTTGTTATCCAATTTTCTGTTTTTGCAGTTAAACCTAAAAATAATGCAGCATTAAAAAA
Source organism: Acinetobacter terrestris (assembly GCF_004331155.1). Taxonomy (GTDB): domain Bacteria; phylum Pseudomonadota; class Gammaproteobacteria; order Pseudomonadales; family Moraxellaceae; genus Acinetobacter; species Acinetobacter terrestris. The sequence goes on along the minus strand of NZ_SJNZ01000011.1, from coordinate 629 downwards.
CACAGTTTTGTGATTTATTTAAATTAATTTACCCAATATGTAAAGTTAATCACAAATAAGCACATAAACTTAACATAGTAAAATAAATGCCTTTCTATAATTTATGGAGAAAAATAATAATAAGGTTATAGAAATGTCTAAAATTCTCATTTTGAAAGAAGTAAAAGCGATAAGCAGTTGCGGCACAGAAATAATCGTTGAACAAGTCTTTGAAAAAAATTTAAGAAACGATGGCAAAAATTTAAATTGGATGGCTTTGCCCAAAATCGTCATTAGTGAAAAAGTATTTAATCTAAATAAAGATAATATTTTCACTCATCCCGGAACTGGAAAAGTATTCAGAGTGATAAAACAAACCGATATGCTTAAATTTAAAAAGAAGACTAAACGCTTATTTTAACCCGAATCCTGTTTAAGCCAACGATTCCATAATTTGAATTGTTGGCTTATTCTGATGACATAATTGATATGCACATAACGATGCATAAATACCACTAAGAAATCCATGCATACTACGTGCTCTACTCGTTACTAAATTGTATTGTCCTTTCAGTAAACTGAATAACGTTTCTATCTTATTACGCTGTTTTAAGTGATATCCATTTGATGCAGATAGTTGAATAGCCTGC
>NZ_SJNZ01000010.1 GCF_004331155.1 Acinetobacter terrestris | reverse complement strand
CCGCAAGATAAGACCCGAGCAAGTATCCATAAACAGTTGTGCTGGCGACAATAGCAAGAGTGAACCACCTGATCCCTTCCCGAACTCAGAAGTGAAACCTCTTTGCGCTGATGGTAGTGTGGGGTTACCCATGTGAGAGTAAGTCATCGCCAGCTCATTATTCCTAAAAATCCCCCTCCGCTATAAAGCAGAGGGGGATTTTTTTATGCGCGGAATAAATGTAAAGCAAAAGCAAAAAAGAAAAGTTCCCGCAACCAGCGAAAAAATCGGGAGCAGCGTTAATCCCGGTTTTTATTTCATATGTTTATATTGATAAAATCAGCTTTTCCATGCTCTAGGCAAAAAAGGAATTAATAAAGGCTTAAAAAAATCGCCATTTAGGCGATTTTTATCTTTAACTAGAACTTAAACTATTTTAGTTAAACATTTGAGTTGCAGCAGAATATAAAACCCAGAGAATAATAATAGCAACTACAGGTTCTAGAATTTTGGACCACCCTGGAACTGTAGTATTAGCTACTACTGCAGCATTGTGTTGATCTTCACTAACATCAGTATGTTGTTGACTTACCATTTGATTAAACTCCTTCATCGTTGAATCTAATGATATCTCTTCTTGCATAATTGGTTTAGAGCCTTTTAACTCTAACAGGTCGTTTGTTGACCAAACCCAATCAGGCGCTTGACCTGTAAGATGTTCAATTTGTCCTAAGAGTAATTCATGTAATCCTCGTACTTCGAGATTACCAATGTCATTGAGTTGCTTGAGCTCTGCCAGTTGTAAGCGCAATATCTCTGTGACTGCTGGCTCTAATTCACTTTTAGCTAATGTAGACTGGTTTTTTGGAGAAGTGGTCAGGTGGCGTGCAACCTCTTGTATAAAGAGCTCATCGGGTGAGGAAATTTCCTGATAAACTTTTTTGTCATTAGAACGCCAAAGTGTAATCAATTTACCCAACACAAGCGCATTTATTTCTAACAAATGCTCTTTTTTATCTTCTCTAGAGTATTGCCCGAGAAGCTGAGGCTTTTGAGTGTTAATCTGCTCAGCAAAATATTGTACTAAATCAAAAGCCATCAATTTACTCCATATTGTTTTAGTCTAATAACCGTAAACTTGGTTTTTTCTTAGTCTTGGGTTGTTCAGTTTCTTCTGAAAGTGTTGTTGATTTTAAAGTATCTTCAGGGATTTGGGTATCTTCATATTCACTTGGATCAAAGAATAGACCTTGACCATTTTCACGCGCGTAAATGCCCATCACTGCATTTAAGGGTACATATATATCACGTGATACGCCCCCAAAACGAGCGGAGAAAGTAATGGTAGCATCGCTTATATTTAATTTATGTACCGCATGAGGGGCGATATTTAAGACAATTTGTCCATCTTGAATAAATTGTTCTGGAACCATGGTGTTGGGTTGTGTGGCATCAACAAGTAAATGTGGGGTAAGGTTGTTGTCACAAATCCATTCATAAATTGCACGAGCGAGATACGGACGGGTGGGAGTGAGGTTTAATTCCTGATCAGACATTGAAAGATACTCTATTGATTCACTAAAATTTCACGATATTTATTTTTTTCCTGCATGGTCATAGACTTGATAAAAGCAGGACGGCTAAATATCCGTTGGCAATATAATAAAATGGGACGGCAATGTTGTTTAGGGAGTTCAATCCCCATGGAGTGTAACCGTAAAAAAATTGGCGCTAACATGCAATCTAAAATTGTAAAATTTTCTGACATAAAATAGGGGAAATGCTGAAATAATGGCGTTAGAGAGATGAGTATCTCACGCAATTGTTTTTGCGCTTTTGCCTTCTCTTTTGCATTTAAGCTATCTGGGTGACGCAGCATGACATCTGCAAGCTTTAACCAATCTTGTTCAAATCGCCAAATATATTGGCGCTGTTCAGCACGCGGCATAGGCGCATCCGCATATAATTTATTTTGACGATAGCGATCATCTATATATTCGGAAATAATACTGGTATTGAACAGTTTAAGTTCATTTTCAATCAGCATCGGAACTTGGTTGTATGGATTTAAGCTAGCGAGATCTTCATCGTCTTCATCTACAATAATCAGATGATATTTAATTTGCTTCTCGGCAAGGACATAACGAATCCAGTGTGAGCGAAAGTCATCTGCATGGCTATAGAGTGTAATTCCTTGAACAGGTGCGGTTTCGACGGACATAATCCCAAACAAAGCAAAAATGAATAGAATAGGATACTAAAATTCAACCTAAAAAGCACCAAGCATAAAAGATGAATCGATTGAAGACGATGTAAATTATAAGAAAATAACTGGAGGATAAGAAATTATGATAATTAAACTGGGTTTTATGCTGCTTTTTATTTTAATTGGTGTTGCTAACTACTATCTGAGTAAGTCTTTTTGGTGTCATGAGGGAGTGTGGGGTAAAGATGTGCATAAGCAGTAGAAGAACAAAGGCCTCACCTAAATTTTTAGGACATAAAAAAGCCTTGGATGAACCAAGGCTTCTTGTCCGATTCGGTAAACGAATTAACGTTTAGAGAACTGAGGACGTTTACGAGCTTTACGTAAACCAAGTTTCTTACGTTCAACTTCACGAGCATCACGAGTAACGAAACCAGCTTGACGAAGAGCAGGTTTTAAAGTTTCGTCAGAAGCGATCAATGCACGAGTAATACCGTGACGGATAGCGCCTGCTTGACCACCAATACCACCACCAGCAACAGTGATGTAAAGGTCATATTTTTCAGTAACTTCTAAAAGCTCAAGCGGTTGACGAACAACCATACGAGCAGTTTCACGACCGAAATATTGTTCGATAGAACGGTTGTTAATTACGAGTTTGCCTGTACCAGCTGACAAGAAAACACGTGCAGTTGCGGTCTTACGGCGACCTGTACCATAATTAGTAGCCATGTGCTGTATCCCTTAGATGTCCAAAACTTGTGGCTGTTGAGCTGTATGTGGATGCTCAGTACCAGCGTACACTTTCATTTTTTTGATCATTGCATAACCAAGAGGACCTTTTGGTAACATACCTTTAACAGCTTTTTCTAAAACTGCTTCAGGTTTGTGAGCGATTAACTTCTCGAAGTTAGTCTCACGGATACCACCAGGGAAACCAGTATGGCGATAGTATTTCTTATCCTGAGCTTTTTTACCAGTCACAGTAATTTCTTCAGCATTGATTACAACGATATAATCGCCAGTGTCAACGTGAGGAGTATAAGAAGTTTTATGCTTACCGCGTAAACGACGAGCGATTTCAGTCGCAAGGCGACCTAAAGTTTTGCCAGAAGCATCAACAACATACCAGTCATGTTGAACTTCAGCTGGCTTAGCGCTGAGAGTTTTCATTAAACCACTACCTATTATAGTTGGTTTGGACTATGGAATCTGTCCAAACAAAAGGAGACGCGATTCTAAACGAATACGTGAAGAATCACAAATGAAAATGTAGAATTTCAAGCGCTACATTTTATAGGTAAAAGCTGTAATGTGCAAAGAATAATCATAACTATTTTTATATTTTTCACAGAATGAATGGAACTGTGTATTTCTCTACTACATGATGAGGAACTGATACGTATTTTCTGTTCGAAAATAGAGCTTAGGGAAAAACTTGTTTATCTAACCTGTATATAATAATGCTATTCGAGCGCAGGTCAAACGAGACGAAAATATGCTTCCTTTATATGTAACCAGTGGTGAACCAGCAGGTATAGGTCCAGACATTTGTTTAAGTTTGGCAATGCGTATTGATGAACGTCCTATTGTGGTTTTGGCTGATCTGAATTTATTAAAAAAACGTGCTAAAACCCTAAATCAAACTATTGAACTGATTGAGTATCAAGGACAATTAGAATCTTCAGCACAAGGTCAATTATATGTTGAGCATATTCCACTCAATATTGATGTTGTACTGGGTGAATTGAACCCGAACAATGCGGCTTATGTGTTAGAACAACTGCGTCGTTCCGCTGATTATGCCATGCAGGGTAAAAGTGTGGGTGTTGCCACAGCACCCGTGCAAAAATCGATTATTAATGATGCCGGCATTCACTTTAGTGGCCACACCGAATATTACCAGGAATTTGCTGATGTTGAACGTGTGGTAATGATGCTCGCAACCAAAACCTTACGTGTGGCACTGGCGACCACACATCTCGCTTTACGTGACGTTCCAGACGCCATTACCACGCAGCGTTTGCACCAAGTGATTGATATTCTAATTCATGACTTAAAAACCAAGTTTAAGATTGAGCATCCGCATATTTTAGTCTGTGGCTTAAACCCGCATGCAGGCGAGGGCGGGTATTTGGGCATGGAAGAAATTGAAGTGATTAATCCTGTGCTTGAAAGCTATCGGGCACAAGGCATCAATATGAGTTTGAGCCTTCCAGCCGATACCCTGTTCACGCCTGAAAATTTAAAAGATGCAGATGCCGTTCTGGCGATGTATCACGATCAAGGCTTACCTGTGTTAAAATCTCAAGGATTTGGTGAAGCCATCAATATTACTTTGGGCTTACCTTTCATTCGAACTTCTGTCGATCATGGCACAGCACTCTCCCTTGCGGGTACCGGACTTGCGAAAAGTTCCAGCCTGCACGTTGCTGTCGATTTAGCCCTCGATCTGGCGCGCCACTGATTATTGTTCATCACTCACGTTGGAAATGTTTTTATGTATCAAATTAATGCCTTAAACCCAAAAGAAGAAGGGCATCAGGCTCGAAAACGATTTGGTCAAAACTTTTTACATGACCAGCGTGTCATTGCCAAAATTGTACGCTCAGTCAATCCGCGTCCAGGTCAAAATATTCTCGAAATTGGACCGGGTTTGGCCGCGTTAACCTCACCATTAATTGGCGAGTGTGATGCCTTAACCGTGCTTGAGCTGGATCGTGATTTGGCAGCAGGTCTACCGGGTCGTGTACCGCATCCTGAACGTTTAACCATTATTGAAGCCGATGCATTGAGATATGATTATTCTCAACTGTTCCAGGAAGACCGTCCATTACGTGTGGTTGGCAACTTGCCGTATAATATTTCAACTCCACTCTTATTCCATCTCTTGGAATTTGGTGACAAAGTGCAAGATATGCACTTCATGTTGCAAAAAGAAGTGGTAGATCGGATTACCGCTTTGCCAAATACCAAAGAATATGGCCGTTTATCAGTGATGATCCAGTATTACTGTAAACCGACATTTTTATTTGAGGTGCCACCAGGATCTTTTAATCCACCACCCAAAGTGACCTCTGCGGTATTTCGTTTAGAGCCATACGCAGTAAAACCGATTATTGCCAAAAATGAAAAAGCTTTGGCGCGTCTGGTTTCACATGTATTTACTCAGCGTCGTAAAACGCTGCGTAACAGCTTGAAGGGTATGTTGGTGGAAGATGCCTTCGAGAAAACCGGTATTGACCCGATGGCACGTCCAGAGACCTTATCTATGGCACAATTTGTTGCTTTGTCAGATCAAATGGTGGCTTAAGTGGTTCGCTCTGAAATTCGATACAATTATGTCATTGGTGATGTTCAAGGCTGTTTTGAAGCCTTAAAAGCCTTGCTAAAAGAAATTAAGTTTGATCCCGATCAAGATTTTATCTGGTTTGCTGGTGATTTGGTTGCACGTGGTGAAAATTCGCTTGGTGCATTGCGGTTTGTTAAAAAACTTGTTGATGGGGGAGTCGCCGCAACAGTTTTGGGCAATCATGATCTGACCCTTTTAGCCTGCGCGCGTGGTTTAAAAGAGTTGAAAGACAAAGACAATACTCGTGATGTAATTGATGCGATTGATAGTGATGACCTGATTGACTGGCTGCGTAAACAACCCTGGTGTCTTTTCCCCAATGATCACACCATTTTGACTCATGCGGGTATTCCATGCATTTGGTCAGCAGAACAGACTTCTGCTTTGGCAAAAGAAATTGAAGCGATTATCAGTCATGAAGATTTTGCCGTGGTCGATGCTTTCTTGGCTGATATGTACGGCAAAGAACCTGATCTTTGGTCAGATGATCTGGAGGGGAATGCACGCTTACGTTGTATTACCAACTATTTAACCCGTATGCGTTTAACCAGCAGTGAAGGCCGTTTAGAGTTTAGCTTTAAAGATACACTTGATGATCCCATGCCTCAGGGTTTTAGACCGTGGTTTGAGTTTGAATCGGAAGCTGCGAAAACCCATCAACTGATTTTTGGACACTGGGCAGCATTACAGGGTAAAACCATCAATCCTCAGATTCAAAATGTCGATGGTGGCTGTGTTTGGGGTAAACAGTTGATTGCCTATCGTCTGGAAGATAAAGAAATATTTAAAGTCGATAATCCAGTGATGTAATATTTGAATGACTTATAAAATAAAAAAGCCACATGATGTGGCTTTTTTTACGGGTATTTGTTGAGTTGCAATTTACTCAAGTCTAATCCAGGTTTGACTACGTCCCAAGGTTGAAACACCCATATAGGCTCTCAAAGTTAGACGTTTACCTGTAGCATTCAGCTTGATTTTTGCGTCATAAACTTTGCCTGCAAGCGGATCAATCACACGCCCTTTTTCATAGTTATTGGTTCCTGATACATGCTTTAAGCCTTTAATGATTTCCATACCCAGAATTGGGTCGTTGGTATAAGGCGCAGGGCAGTTATTACAGGTATCACGAGGTGTATAGCCAGGACGAGGCGTGACTTTAACAATTTTACCTGTGTAGGTCTGATTGGCTTCTTTATGAATTTTGATGATCGCTTTGGCCGCTCCTGATTTATCATCAATTTGCTGCCAAACTCCAGAAATATCCTCGGCAAAAACATTGCCACTGAAAAACAGGCTCGCTACAGTTGCAAGCAATATATTCTTTTGCATATAAAACCTTTGCATAATTCATGATTTTTATCAATTCGGTATATTAGGCGGTTTGTGTGATTAGTCAATATTCTGCAGAGTATGCAAAAAATAAAATCATTTTATTGACGAATGTAAAAAAGCCACATCACTGTGGCTTCTTATTGAGCTTAAATACTGGATTGGTTAATCTGCACGAAGCCAAGTTTGGCTGCGGCCTAGTGCTGAGATCCCAACATAACCACGTAAGGTTAAGCGTTTGCCATTGGCACTGAGTTTGACTTTAGCATCGTAGACTTTGCCTGCAAGCGGATCAATCACACGGCCTTTTTCATAGTTATTGGTCCCTTCAACATGCTTTAAGCCGGTGAGAACATCCATGCCTAAAATGGCTTTGTTGGTATAAGGGGCCGGGCAGTTGTTGCATAACTTTTGAGGTGTATAACCTGGACGAGGCGTAACTTTAATAATTTTACCCGCATAAGTATTATTGGCTTCTTGTCGAATTTCAATAAGCGCTTTAGGTGAACCGGTTTTATCGTCAATTTGTTGCCAAGTCCCCGACAGATCTTGTGCCAGTACATTTCCACTGAAAAGTAAGCCAACGAAAGTAGTAGCAAGTAAAATATTGTTTTTCATATCAATTCCTTCGACTGTGGAGAGTAATTTTTTTATCCATAAGACCATATTATGAGCGTTTAAGAATTAGTCAATATATTGCGTCATAAAAAATCAAAATAATGTGAAATATTTAAATAATAATGAATGAAAAGCCATATAACGCGGCTTTTTTTCAGGATTAATCACTTTTAATCCAGGTTTGAGTTCGGCCCAAGGCAGAAATTCCCACATAACCGCGTAATATAAAACGTTTACCGTTGGCGGAAACTCGTCCTTTCAAGCCATATATTTTTCCTGTCAAAGGATCCAGTACCCGGCCGTTGGCATAATTATTTCCATTGATATGTTGTAAACCCTTAAACACTTCTAATCCCAATATCGGTTGATCTGTGTAGGGCGGAGGGCAACGGAAACATGTTGCTCGGGGTGTATAACCTGGGCGTGGGGTTACTTTGATAATTTTTCCGGAATAAGATCCATTGCTTTGTTTCTCAATTTCAATCAGTGCCTTAGGTGAACCTGTTTTATCATCAATTTGGATCCAAGTACCAGCGATCTCCTGAGCAAAAACCGAAAAACTGCTGATGAGTGCTACAAGAAATGTAGTCGCGATTGCCATTTTTTTCATAAAATTTCCTTATTTATATAAGTTCACGATCCTGTTAACTTATTTTAAGTTGGAGGAGCGATACGAAATTAAGCAATCGTTTGAGATAAAAATTGAAGCGCTTATTCGTACCACACTAATCCTCTATGCTGAATTGTAATGAGCATAATTTAATCTTGTTTAATCCATGTTTGACTACGACCAAGTGCAGAAACGCCCACATAACCACGTAGCGTGAGACGTTTACCATTGGCACTTAATTTCGCTTTTCCGCTGTAAATTTTACCGGTGAGTGGGTCAAGAACTTTGGCATTTACAAAGTGGTTATCATTGGCAGCTTTCAAGCCGGTTAGAATATCTAAGCCTAAAATGGGTTTATTGGTATAAGGTGCGGGACAGTTTACACAGGTCTCCTTTGGGGTATATCCCGGGCGCGGGGTTACTTTGATAATTTTTGCTGTATAAGTACCGTTGGTTTCTTGGCGCATTTCCAAAATTGCTTTTGACGAGCCTGTTTTATCGTCAATGGTTTTCCAGGTTCCGCTAATATCATCTGCTAACACACTCCCACTAAAAACTGCACTAGCAAAAACCGCACATAATAGATTCTTCTTCATATCAATTCCTGTGAATGTGGAAAAATATTTTTATTATCTATATAAAGATATAATGATCGTTTAAAGATCAGTCAACCTATTAGTTCATGAAAATGAAAAATAATGTGAATTATTTAAACAATAGGGAAGAATAAAGCTACATAGTGCGACTTTTTGTCATATTTAGTCGTTTCTAATCCAAGTCTGGCTACGGCCCAAAGCTGAAACCCCGACATAACCACGCAAGGTTAAGCGCTTACCATTCGGGCTTAATTTCGCTTTCATACTGTAGATGTGGCCACTCAGGGGATCAATAATCTTGCCCTGAGTAAAATTGGATCCTGCTGCGGGTTTTAAGCCTTTTAGAACATCCATGCCTAAAATAGGTTTGTCTGTATAAGGCGCTGGGCAATTTACACAGCTTTCTTTGGCTGTGTAGCCTGGACGGGGAGTGACTTTTACAATTTTTGCGGTATAAGTACCGTTGGTTTCTTGACGAATTTCAAGAATCGCTTTTGAAGAACCGGTTTTATCATCAATATTTTTCCAGCTTCCTGAAATGTCTTCTGCAAAAACAGCACTACTGCTGACAGATAGAAGTAGCGCTGCTAAAATTTTGAAATTTCTCATCAAAAAACCTTTCGATAACTTTATGAACAGTTTTTATCATAAGGTTAAATTTTGACTATATAAATGTATATTAATGAAGTCCCAGTCACATTTTTTGCAAATAGAGTATAAACGTTGGCAACCAGATGGCAGTGAAGACGGCATTTACTGCCATGCCAAAAGCCGCATAACGGCCTGCCACACTGCCTCGTTGCCATGCCTGTGCAGTTCCAATGGCATGTGCGGCCAAGCCTAATGCCAGACCAGAGGCTCTTTCATCGTTAATATGACGCAAGATAAATGGCGAAAAAGCAGCGCCAATTACGCCTGATAAAATGACAATTAAAATGACCAAGCTCAGTGGGGCATGTAACAGTGTGGCGATATTAATGGCAATAGGGGTTGTTACCGCCCGAGTTGCAAATGCCATAATGCTAGCGTCAGACATATGCAATAAATAGGCAAGTCCCATTGGTAAAGCCACCGCACTAATACTGGCAAAAACCAAAATACCAACAATGGCTTTGAGTGGTAAGTCATCATAACGCATGGCTGCAAGCGGAATGGCCAAGGCAACGGTGACATAGCCAAGCAAATGATTAAACAGAGGATTGACCTGTGTCATATAAGATTGGTAAGGAATCCCAAACACAAACAGCAATCCAATAATGAAAAACATGCCGATGACAATGACAGGAACTTGTGGAAGCCTTTTATTTAAAGGTTTGGCAATCAGGTAGGCGAACAGGGTCAATATAAAACCGTAGAGTACTGCTAACATCATATTTCCCTTATAACCAGCGCTTGGCCATTTTTGCGTAAACCCATAATGGAATCAGGGTACTGATAACCATCACCCCAAGAAAAACAGGAATTTCCTTTCCCATGTGTACCAACATAATCAATGAGCCGGCACTGATCGGTAAAAAAGCAAAGGCACTTTCTTTCATGATTTTGTTATTGGTATCGACTAAACGCGCGGGTAATTTGTGGACATTTCTCCAAATAGACAAGCACAGCAACAAGCTAATCAAGCCGACCAAATTACCCAGTTCAGGATGATTAAATTGCGTCATTAACCATACTGCTCCCTCACGGAAGCAGATGATTAAGGCCAGCGTCCCAATCCATGCTGGCCAGTCGATTGTTTTTATCCAGTCCATTTTTACCAAACTTTAAAATTATACTTATCACGTTTTAACCGATTTATCTTTTGATTTCAAATTCCTCAAGCGGTTTTTTAAATTGGATGGCTTTTTTTCCCAGAATTTCATCAATCGGTAAATGGGCCTGTTTAATCAGTTGCTCCAGTTTTTGTGGGGCAATAATGATGTGTAAATGCAGGTTGCCTTCATCATCATGATGTTCAGTCTGAATGACATTTAGCGCATACAGTTGGGTGCGCAATTTTCCATATTCGGGTTTTAACACCAGCTCGAAACTTTGCAGCTGTCCCATCAAGCATTCCTGAACGGCTTGGCGTAACAAGTCCAAGCCTTGGTTGGCGTGTGCAGATACATAGACACGATCGGGCAAGTGCGGTTTGGCATACACAATTTTGGCATCTTCACCGCTGATATCGATTTTGTTGTAGACGCGCAGTACCGGAACATCGACACCAATTTCTTTTAACACCGATTCTACGGCTTCAATTTGTTCCAACATATCTGGGCTGCTGGAATCAATGACATGCAGCAGCAAGGTCGCCTCAGCCGTTTCCTCAAGTGTGGCTTTAAAGGATTCGACCAAGGCATGGGCCAAGTTACGGACAAAACCCACGGTATCGGCCAGAACCAAGGCACCAATCCCATCCCAATTTAAACGGCGTAAAGTTGGATCGAGTGTTGCAAATAGTTGGTCTGCCGCATAAACATCAGAGCGCGCCAATATATTAAATAATGTCGATTTACCCGCATTGGTATAACCGACAAGGGATACCGTTGGAATAGCGGCTTTCTGGCGTGCAGAACGACCTTGCATACGGGTTTGACGAACTTTTTCCAGTTTGTCTTTTAATTGTCCAATGCGTAAACGGAGTAAACGACGATCCGTTTCCAGTTGTGTTTCACCCGGTCCGCGTAAACCGATCCCGCCTTTTTGACTATCTAAACTGATACCGCTGCCGACCAGTCGTGAAGACAAATAATCCAATTGTGCCAATTCAACTTGAAGCTTACCTTCATGCGTACGGGCGCGTTGGGCAAAAATGTCGAGAATAAGCCGTGTACGGTCAATCACGCGGCATTGAATCACTCGTTCTAAATTACGTTCTTGGGAAGGACTCAGGGTCTGATCAAAAATGACCAAATCTATTTCTAATTCTTTAACTTGCTCCGCGATTTCTTCTGCTTTACCCGAGCCAATAAACAGTTTTGGGTCAGGCTTGATACGTTGAGCGGTAATATGTTCTACAATTTCAGCACCCGCTGACTGGGCCAATAAGCGAAATTCTTCTGCATCAAGGTCATCTAAAATTTGCACAGAGACACTTACTAATAGGGCACGTTCGCCACCTTGATGTCGCTCAATATATTCCACTAAATGCTATCTCAACTACGTTAAAACTTCATTCTAGTAGAAAATAAGCAGGGATAGTGAAAAATACAGCAGGCTTGCTCAACTAAGCCAAAAAAACATTGAGTAAATCAAAATATCTGGCCCAAATCTAAGATTTATCATTTTTAAATTAATATTAAGATATTGATAGTATTTATTATTTTTTGATCAATTGGCTTGGTAAATGATAGCAGTCTATTCGTATAATTTTTGTTTTAGATTAACGTCTCGTGTTTATAGATTTTCCTCATTCCATTAAAAAAAGCAAAGTTCGGTTTTTATGATCAATGCAAGATCAAAATGAACAGTATAGAATGGCAGAAAATAAATGATGAAGACTGTGTCTGGTAAATTAGTGATTAATCTATGACTCAACCCTCTGTAACTGAAAGTTCGCCGTTAAATAGTATGTCTAAATTTTTCTTATATAGTAAAAAGTTATTGGCGGTTGTCGCTGCGATTGCACAAGGATTTTATCTGGTTTTTCGCCATCGTTTATATAAAGACCCGAATAATCCGTGTAATACACGTTATGTGCAGCATTTTTGCCGTAAGTTATGCCAAGTTTTTAATCTTGAAATTCAGATACATGGTGTAATTCCGCGTGAGCCGGCACTGTGGGTGAGCAATCACATTTCCTGGCTTGACGTTGCTGTTTTGGGTTCTGGTGCTCGGGTGTTCTTTTTAGCCAAAGCGGAAATTGAACAATGGCCATTACTTGGCAAACTGGCCAAGGGCGGTGGGACACTGTTTATTAAACGTGGTTCTGGCGATTCGGTTAAAATTAAACAGCAAATTACTGAATTTTTAAAACAGGATATTCCAGTATTGTTTTTCCCTGAAGCGACCACTTCAGATGGCTCAAGAATTAAAAAAATTTATGGACGGATTCTAGGTGCAGCCATTGAAGCCAATCGTCCCGTGCAAATATGCTTAATTTGTTATGTGAATCAACACGGACAACTGGATCTGGTGGCGCCGTTTATTAATGATATAAGCTTTGCCGACCACGTCAAAAAAGTCCTGGAAATGCCTAAAGTGAAAGCGCATTTAATGGCCTTGCCGGCAATCTCTCCTGAAGGGCATACGGTCGAAACGCTGACTCAAGAAGTTCAAGATAGAATGACTGAAGGCCTAACACGATTACATCAAAAAGTGATTAAAAGCCCAACTTGAACGCGCACTAAAAATCAATCCCAGACAAGTGAAGGCTTACATAAAGCCTTCGAGTGGCAACCACGAAATCACCTTAACGCCTGCTTTTTGCCACCATTTCATTTTCGGTTCTTTGTGATAAGTCTTGATGCTGCCATCATGACGTTTAATTTTCCAGTTGATTTTGTTGTTGGCATCTAGAACCAGTTTATACGCATATTTGGATAAATTTTGATCCATGGTTTGGTGCACGGATTTGGCTAAATTCGGGCTATCCAGCAATACGCCAATTTCCGTATTTAAATAGGCAGAACGTGGATCGAAATTGAAAGAACCAATGAAAACCTGCTTTTGATCAATCGCCATCAGTTTGGCATGCAGACTGGAACGGCTTAAACCCTTTAAACTGACCTTGGCCTTTGCTGCCAGTTCATCGGTATTGGCATTCAAGTTTTCAGTTTCCGGCGCAGACAGAAACTCATATAACTCGACATCATTCTTTAATAAATTCTTTCGATATTTGCCATAAAAAGCATGCACTAAAAACACATCATTGGCTGTGAAAGAGTTGGTGAGCACCCGCACATGAATATTATTTTGAGCCAGTTCACTCAGCATTTTTTCGCCCTTTTTTTCAGGGACGAAATAAGCTGAAATAATGTCAACGCTCTGTTCCGGTTTTTCTAGACGATTCAGCAGTTGAAAATTCAGATGTTGCTCTTTTTTGGCTTTTGCCCTGATTTTACTCGGTGAATCATTCACGATTTCAGCCTTGACCCAATCAAACTGGATACTACTGTTCAGCCATTTTTCAAAGGCATGTGAGCGGTTGGCTAAATCAAGATAGTTCTGAACGGTAATGGTTTGTGAATGTTGTTCCAGTTGCTGTTTTAGACTGTCGAAACGCAAGGAATAATGCCGAGGATTGACAATTTTCTGGACTGGAAATGCATAATCATCATTCCAGTATTCATCAAAAGAATGAATGATTTCATCGGATGCAGAGCCGACCAGCATCACATCGACATCAGAAAACTGATAACTGTCGCTGACGTTATAGTATTGGTTACTCATATTGCGACCACCGATTAAAGCAATCTGGTTGTCTGCAATAAAGCTTTTGTTATGCATGCGCCGGTTAATGCGTTTTAAATCCAGCACCATGTCCATGGCACGGTAATGCCGGAAACGGTAAGGGTTATAGAGTCTGACATCAATATTTTTATGCTGATCGAGTGCCAGATAAATGCCTTCCATCTTTTTGGCGTTATTGTCGTCCATCAATAAACGGACTTTTACACCGCGGTCTGCTGCTTGAATGATGGAATGCAGCGCCAGCGAGCCAATTTTATCGTTGTCCCAGATATAATATTGTAAATCTAGGGTTTTTTCTGCTTTATCAATAAGATGTATGCGTGCCGCGATAGCTTCTAGGGGGTCATATAAAACATGATAACCGGTAAGGTCGGGGTTTTGTTCTCTGAGCGGTAAAATGATTTGAGCCAATGAGGTTTGTTTGGTTTCGGTATCAAACGCATATTCAATCGGTTGCGGTGTTTGCTTGGGCAGGGTGGTGCATGCAGGAATCCCTACAATCAGGCTACAACTCAACAATACTGCAGATTTATAAGTAGAAGAGTGACGCAATTTACCAGTATCGAGTTGAGTTGTGGGGTGGGAAGATTGCGCCATAAGTTATAAACAATACCAAAATTGGGTTTGAGTATAATTGCCAGCTGTGAAAAGATAAATATTAGAATAGATGAATGATGTCATATCTTCGTTATTGCTAGAGAAATTATTATGTGGGATACAGACTCGGTCGTGTTTTATTTTTATATCATTTTTTTTGTGCTTGGATGTTGGGGTGTGGCACAAGCATGGCTCAGTCAAACGCGTACGGAAACCATTCATCCGTTTAAAGCTTTTGTCCATTTACTGGCATTTTATTTATCTTACTTACTGCTGCCTTTATTTTTCTTTAGCCTGTATGCCGGTTGGAGTGGCTATTACACTATTCACCAGGCTGTGTTTATCTTCCTGCTCAGTAGTGTGCTCATTTATGCACGCTTTATTGAACCGCATCATGTCTGCGTTAAGACCCTGCAATATCAGTTGAATCCCGAACAGAAAATGCAGCGTCCGGTCAAATTGGTGTTGATTGCCGATTTACATATCGGGCTATTTTCCGGGCATGAACGTCAACTGAAAATTATTGTCGAGAAGATCAATCAGCAGCAACCGGATCTGGTGGTCGTGGCCGGGGACTGGACCTATGAACCCGAAAACAAACTTGCCGATGAACTGGCCATTTTAAAACAGATTAATGCACCGGTTTATTCGGTCAATGGCAATCATGATGAACAATATCCCGGTCCTCCAATTCAGCAATTATTAAGACATGCCTTAAAGGTCAATGATGTGATTGATATTGAAGGGCAGATGGTGGAATTTGATGAATTTCGCTTATTGGGGGTAGGCGATTTATGGGCAGGTAAAACCGATATGCGCTATATGCCTGACTTGCCTCAAGACAAGCCCTGGGTTATTTTATCGCATAATCCTGACACGGTGGATATGGTGCCAAAGTTACCCACACATCCATTAATGCTGTCTGGACATACCCATGGCGGACAAGTTGAGCTGCCCTGGTTGACCAATTACATCATGAAAAAAGTTTCTATACTGGGACATAAGAAAGGTTTGTATCAGCATGAAAATGCGGATGTGTTTGTCACGGTTGGAACAGGAATGGTCGGTGTACCGTTTCGTTTTCGGGTGCCGCCAACGATTGATGTCATTGAGCTGATTTAAATGTTCAAGATCGATTGCTGGAACAATTTTTGACATACCCTAAAACAAGATTGATTTATAACAATGAGAATACAACAGGAGAAGAGTATGTCTTTTTCAGAAGAGGTCGGTCAGTTTTTTGCTTTAACAGCGGCTCAATCGGCACAGCTTGAAGCCGGTTTGATTGCTTTAGAGCAGGCTTTTCAGCAAGCCGAAAGCGATGTAGTCAATACGCCTGCATTTGCCAGCAGGTTTTATCAAAAGTTTCAGCAACTGATTAGGGCATTTGCGATTGATGAAAATCATGTAGAAGCTTTTCTGGAGCATTTATATGCAACGGAAAGATACCGTCAACTGGTGACTTACATTGTTCCAAGTTATTACACTGCCGGTGGCGATCGAAAGGTGTTTGAAGAGCTGTATCAGGAAATGTTAAGCGATGAACAGATCTGAAAAAACAGCATAAAAAAACCAGCGTCATCACGCTGGTTTTTTTATTATTTGATGAAATTAAACTTGGTTGTTTACGTCATCATTTTTGGTTTCACGCATCGCCAGGAAAGCAAGAAGTGAAAGGATGGATGCAGCCGTCAAGTAATAACCTACCGCTTGTAAACCATAAGTGGTTGCAAGTTTAGTGGCAATCAGGGGTGCAAAAGATGCCCCAAAAATACCAGCAAGGTTAAAGGTTAATGCAGAACCAGTGTAACGAACTGAAGTCGGGAAGAGTTCAGAAAGTACAGTACCAATTGGGCCATAGGTTAAGCCCATGATCGCTAAACCAGTACATAAGAATAAGAACACGACAATGGTGCTGCCAGACTCAAGCATGCTTGCGAACACTAAACCGAATAACGCTGAAGCGATACATACGCCAATTGAAGTTGCCTTACGACCAAATTTCTCGGCAAAAACTGCAGAAAGGGGAATGAATGCAGCAAAACACAGGGTAGCAACCAATTGCAATTGCAGGAATTCAGCGCGGGTATAACCGAGCTTGGTTGTGCCCCAGTTTAATGCGAATACTGTGGTCAAATAGAACACCACAAAGGTACAAATCGCAGCAATGGTACCCAGAATGAGCATGCGCCAGTGTTTGGTCATGACTTCTTTAAATGGAATAGTTACTTCTTTTTGCTTGTCCAAGACTTTCTGGAATGCCGGGGTTTCATGTAGTTTTAAACGAATCCATAAACCGACAATCACCAATAATGCACTTGAGATAAACGGAATGCGCCAGCCCCATTGCATAAAGTCTGCTTCAGACATAAATGCACCTAGGGTCAAGAATGAACCTGTGGCCAAGATAAAGCCGATGGGTGCGCCCAGTTGCGGGAACATGCCATACCAGGCACGTTTGCCTTCAGGCGCATTTTCAGTGGCAAGAAGAACCGCACCACTCCATTCGCCACCAAGACCAAGCCCTTGTCCTAAACGACAAAGTGCAAGCAATAATGGGGCAACAATACCAATCTGTGCATAGGTTGGAAGTAAGCCAATACACACGGTTGAAATACCCATGGTGAGTAATGCAGCAACCAGTGTGGCTTTTCGACCAATACGGTCACCCAGATGTCCGAATAAGGCAGCACCAATTGGACGGGCAATAAAGGCAATAGCAAAGGTTGCTAAAGACTGAATAGTTGCAGTCGTTGGATCTGTACTTGCAGGGAAGAACAAATGAGGAAAAATAAGAACTGCCGCTGTTGCGTAAATATAAAAATCGAAAAATTCGATTGTTGTACCAACAAGACTCGCAGTGAGTACGCGGAATTTTGAGTTTGTAGCTACTTCTTCCGAAGCAGGAATAGAATTTGATGACGCCATGAGAAACCTTACACTTACTAAAAATAAAAAAGATTAGTTTTAAAAGCGTAATCTTTTTAAAAAAGGCGTAATTTCTTAAAAAAATACGAAATACCGGCTCATGTCCACGGATTTAGGGTTACTAAAAAATGCAGAAGTAGAGGGTTATATCACGTAAAGACAGATCGCTAAGAAATGTGATCCAGCGCCAATCAATACAAAAACATGCCAGATAGCATGCGTATATCTTACTCTTTTTAAGGCATAAAACAATGCACCAATGGTGTACGCAAGTCCACCAATGACAAGATAGGTTAATGCTTGATCGCTTAAAAAGCGTTGCATATCATCCATTACCAGTAGTGCAAGCCATCCCATCACCAGATAAGCGATGAGGGAAATCTTTTGGAAACGATGAATGAAAACTAACTTGAATAATGTACCAATGACAGCAATCACCCACAGTGCAATTAACAGGTACTGTGCTTTTGCCGTTGGAAGTGCGATAGACAAGAAGGGGGTATAGGTTCCGGCAATCAGATAATAAATTGCGGTGTGATCCAGTTTTTTGTACCAACCGCGACGTTGTGGCGATTCGGCATAGTGATATAAGCTTGAAGCGGCAAAAAGCAAGATCAGGCTCAATGCATAGACACATAGGCCAATAAACTGTCCTAGCGGTAAATAACTGCCTTTCACCAGCATGAAAATACTGGCAATGGCTGCTAAAACTGCGCCAAGTGCATGACTAATCGCATTTATTTTTTCTTCATGTGGATCGTAGCTCTGCAAGTTAGATGTGCTCATCGCTTATTTTCTATAATTAAAAATACACTTGTATAGTAATGAAGTTTTACCTTTAAAGTAAGAAGTTTTACACTGACCACTTAATTTACTCGAGTGATCTGTATGTCTCAATTGGCTTCTCCTTTTATTCAGGAACAACAATTCTTAGATGCTTTTCAGCAAGCCATTGAAACACAAAGTTTTGATCGAATGATTCTTAGCCAGTATAAAGGTGAACTTGAAAATCTGGAGAAAATGACCTTGCGAGTCATTTCACTGCAAGGGCAACCTGTTTTAAGTTGCCTGTATCGTTATAAGACTCAGGACGTCACCAAGAACTATCCTTTAGCAGAAGCCAGCCAGCTCGTTCAAGACCTATTGGCCCAGTGTAAACAAGCCAATCTGTTGACTACTGAAGAAGAGCTGCAGCTCAAAAAGAACAAGAAAAAAGCCATGCTGACGGTGAGTAAAAATAAATCCGCAGCCAAGACACAAAATTTAGAAAATCAGCAGGGGCATGACCGCACTAAACATCGCTATGTCGATCAGGACAGTTATTTTTTACAGCCTTTAGGTATTACTGATGCCAAGGCGCAAATTATTCCCAGCATGGCGCGTAAATGGAAACAGATTAATAAATTTGTAGAAATTTTCTCGGGTGCTTTGGATCAAATTACACCGCAAGATCATGCTTTGCGCGTGGTCGATTTTGGTTCGGGTAAGGGTTATCTCACTTTTGCCTTATACGATTATCTGGAAAAGCAGGGTCAAATGCCCTTTGTCACCGGTGTGGAGCTAAATCCGAAAATGGTGGAGTTTTGCCAGCAGGTGGCTGAAAAATCCCAATTTACCCAACTGGATTTTTTCCAGGGCGATGTACGCACCTATCAACCCGAACACCTGGATGTGATGATCGCTTTGCATGCCTGTGATGTGGCGACCGACTTTGCCATTCACACCGGTATTCGTTTAAATGCACAAATGATTATGTGCGCGCCGTGTTGTCACAAGGAATTGCGTCCACAGCTCAAAAGTCCGGAAGTGCTGAAACCGATGCTGCAATTTGGCATTCATTTGGGTCAACAGGCGGAAATGCTCACCGATACCATTCGCGCTTTATTGCTTAAAGCCTATGGCTATGAAACCAAAGTATTCGAGTTTGTGGCTTTGGAACATACCAGTAAAAACAAGATGATCTTGGCGACCAAACGTAAAGATTATCAACAGCCCGATCAGGCAGTGTTGGCTCAGATCCAAGCGCTAAAAGAGATGTATGGCATTCAAAAGCATTCACTTGAATTGTTGCTCAATAACCAGTGGGATCAGCAGGATATTGGCTGCAAGTGCTAACTTAAACCAGTTTAAAATAGATGAGGCAGTCGTAAGGCTGCCTTATTTTTAGGAAGATAATTTTTGATGAGCCAATTTAGCATATGCACAGGTCGCTGGGATGAATTGCAAAATGATGCAAAACTGATTCGTGAGCAGGTGTTTATTCAGGAACAGCAGATTGCGGTTGCAGATGAATGGGATGCTGAAGATGCCATATCCGTGCATTTCGTGGTTTACGATCAAGATCAGCCGATTGCCACAGCGCGATTGTTAAAAAATAACAGCGTCGGGCGTGTGGCGGTGCTGAAATCGCATCGCGGCTTAGGCATTGGAAAACTGCTGATGCAACAGATTATTCAGCAAGCCAAACATCAACAGCGCGAATTTTTAAAATTGTCTTCACAAGTACATGCCATTCAGTTTTATGCAGGCTTGGGTTTTAACGTTGAAGGGGAGCAATATCTGGATTGCGGTATTCCACATGTTGATATGCGATTGTTATTTGCGAGTGCTTAGCTGTTAAATTTTCAATTTTAAAGAAATAAAAGCCACTATAAAAGTGGCTTTTTATTTTTATGAAGCTAAGAATTAATGACCCTGCTCATGTTCAGCTGATTTTTCAGCTTCTGTCATTGCAGCATGTTCTTCTGCCAACATTTGTTGATGATCTTCCACTGTTGCAGAGTCCGCTTGCTTCTGCTTTTTAGCTTCTGCCAAAGCATCTTCAGACATTGCCGGTGCATTTTTAAATGCATGCTGCTGGGTATTTTTTTGCTGTTGGCTCGGCATGTAATCTGGTTCATTGCTTACGGCAAGATAGAAAAACCCCATGAAAAAAGCACTTAAAATAAAGGCAATAATGAGCGCTTTCCAGCCCCAAGGGGATTTTTCAGGAGAAGAATTGTCAGTCATGAGAAAATACCAAAATGGATAAAAATAAATCGGAATCTATGTAACTTTATAACACAGAATAGAATGAAAGCCGACTCATAAGTGATTAAACCCTTCATTTAAATAAGGGATTAAAATTAATTTTAAGAGTTGGATATTTATTTGAATAAGGTCAAAGTTTATATCAGTGTTAGGCAAGGGCTTAAAAATGGACAGGTATTTTTAATGCTCAAAAACAATCCTTAAATGCATGAACGCCCTGATCTTCGATAAAAAGTAAGGGCGTTCATGCTTTATCGCACAATTGTGATTATGAAATTTTCTCGCCAGAGTGCACTTTATCTTTCAGCAGTTGCGGTGCTTTAAAACGTTCACCATATTTGGCTTCAAGTGTGTTGGCACGGATCAAGGCTTTTTCCAGACCATATTGATTCAGATACTGTATGGCACCCCCTGTCCATGGCGCAAAGCCAATTCCAAAGATCGAGCCGACATTGGCGTCCACAACCGACTCCAACACGCCTTCTTCATAGCAGCGCAAAGTATCCAGCGCCTGAACAAAAAGAAAACGGTCAATCATTTCCTGTTCGGAAATATCAACATCTTTTTTCCAGTGGCTTAAACCCGCCCATAAATATTTTTTACCCCCTTCAGGATATTCATAGAAACCCGCACCCGCAGCTTTACCTTTACGGTTAAATTGATGAATCATGCTTTCAATCACATCATTTGCAGCCGAACGTGGCAGGTCTTTGCCTTCAGCTTGCAGGGCTTTACGTGTCTCGGCAGCCACATGTTCAGACAAAGTCAAAGACACTTCATCCTGAATAGCAAGGGGGCCAACAGGCATACCGGCTTTGAGCGCTGCCATTTCAATCTTGGCAGGATGAACCCCTTCAGCAAGCAGTCGTAAACCTTCTTGCACAAAAGTCCCAAAGACACGACTGGTGAAGAAGCCACGGCTGTCATTGACCACAATTGGGGTTTTACCAATTTGTTGTACGAAGTCAAAAGCTTTAGCCAAAGTTTCAGCTGAGGTGTTTTTACCTTTGATGATTTCTACCAATTGCATCTTATCGACTGGGCTAAAGAAATGCAGACCAATGAAATGGCTCTCATCTTTAGAAGCTTTCGCAAGTCCCGTAATCGGTAAGGTAGACGTATTCGATGCAAAAATGCCATTACCCGATAAATAGCTTTCAGCTTCCTGGGTGACTTTGGCTTTCAGTTCCGGATTTTCAAACACCGCTTCAATCATCAGGTCACAACCTTGTAAATCTTCTGCAGAAGCGGTTGCAGTAATCAGTGCTAAAACTTGATCGCGTTTTTCAGTGCTTAAACGGCCTTGAGCAACTTTTTTATCCAGCAGCTTTTGGCTGTAGGCTTTGCCTTTTTCAGCAGCCTCGAGAGATACATCTTTTAGCATGACTTGTATGCCTTTCGATGCAGTGACATAAGCAATCCCAGCACCCATCATGCCTGCACCTAAAATACCGACTTTAGTGGCTTTCCATTTGGCAATGTCTTTCGGGCGACTGGCACCTGATTTAATCGCGTTCAGACCATGCCAGAACGTGCCAATCATATTTTTGGAAATCTGACTGGTGGCAAGGTAGGTGAAATAACGAGATTCAATGGTCAGTGCGGTATCGACATCGACCTGCGCACCTTCAACGGCTGCGGACATAATCGCTTCAGGGGCAGGGTAACAACCTTTGGTTTTGTCACGCAGCATGGCTGGTGCAATCGCAAGCACTTGAGCAACAGCAGGGGTTTTTGGATCACCACCTGGAATTTTATAGCCTTTCACATCAAAGGGTTGTTGCGAGATAGGATTGGCTTTGACCCAGGCAATGGCTTTGTCTAAAAGTTCTTGCTCAGTTTCCACAATATCGTGAATTAAGCCCAAAGATTTGGCTTTATCGACAGAAAATTGTTTGCCTTCCATCAACAGTGGAAAGGCATTTTGCAAACCGAGTAGTCTTACAGTACGCACGATCCCGCCACCGCCGGGCAATAATCCTAAAGTCACTTCAGGTAAGCCAAATTTCGCTTTCGGGTCATTCAGTGCAATACGATGGTGACAACACAAAGCCAGTTCCCAGCCACCACCGAGCGCCGTGCCATTGAGTGCAGCAACCACCGGAATACCACGTGTTTCGATATAACGCAGTTTGGCTTTCATCTCTTCAATCATGTTGAAGAATGCTGTGGCATACTCCGGCTCTGCCTCAATCAGTTCATCCAGGTCGCCACCAGCAAAAAAGGTTTTTTTCGCTGAACGGAAAATAATCCCTGAAATTTCTGCATCTGCCTGTAGTCTGGAAACTGTATCTTCCAGTGCGACACGGAAATCTGCGTTCATGGTATTGGCAGATTGGTTTGGAGAATCTAAAGTTAAAATGACGATATTGTCCGCATTTTTTTCATATTGAATTGCGCTCATTGTTATTCTCCTTATACCAATTCAATAATGGTTGCGATGCCCATACCACCACCGACACATAACGTAGCCAAGCCACGTTTTTTGCCTTGACGTTCCAGTTCATCCAGCAGCGTTCCCAGAATCATCGCACCAGTTGCACCCAAGGGATGACCCATGGCAATTGCACCACCATTGACATTGACTTTAGCCGAGTCAACCTTCAGTTCGGTAATAAAGCGCATCACCACGGCAGCAAAGGCTTCATTGACTTCAAACAGGTCGATGTCGTCAATCGTTAGACCGGCTTTTTCCAAGGCTTTACGCGCTGCAGGAACAGGACCGGTCAACATGATGGTTGGATCAGATCCGACCAGTGCCGTAGCTAAAACTTTGGCACGCGGTTTTAAACCCTGTTCTTTCACCGCTTTTTCTGAGGCAATTAAAACAACAGCTGCACCATCGACAATGCCGGATGAGTTTCCTGCATGATGTACGTGATTGATTTGCCCGACTTCTGGATATTTTTGCAGGGCAATCGCATCGAAGCCCATTTGTCCCATCATGGCAAAACTTGGATTGAGCTTGGCTAAACTCTCAGCCGTAGTCGTAGGCTTAATAAATTCATCTTGAGCTAAAATGGTCACGCCAGCTTTGTCTTTGACAGGCACAATCGATTGATTGAAATAACCTTTAGCTTGAGCTGCGGCAGCTTTCTTTTGCGAGTTTTCGGCAAAAGTATCGACATCTGCGCGACTATAACCATCAATGGTCGCAATCAGGTCAGCACCAATGCCTTGCGGGACAAATTCGCAGGCCATATTGGTTTCCGGATCCAGTGCCCAAGGACCGCCATCCGACCCCATCGGCACACGCGACATCGATTCAACCCCACCCGCCACCACAATATCTTCCCAACCGGAACGGACTTTCATGGCCGCCATATTCACGGCTTCAAGTCCGGAGGCACAGAAACGGTTAATCTGTACGCCTGCCACATCATTGTCCCAACCTGCAGCAATCGCGGCCGTTTTGGCAATATCAGCGCCTTGATCACCAATCGGGGTTACACAGCCCAGCACAATGTCATCGACTTTGGAGGTGTCGAGTTGGTGACGATCTTTTAGTTCATTGAGTAAGGTGGTGAGTAGGGTGATCGGTTTCACTTGATGCAGTGAACCGTCTTTTTTTCCTTTTCCGCGTGGTGTGCGAATGGCATCAATGATGTAGGCCTCGCTCATAGCTGTTCCTTTGTTATGACTTTTAAATTGTTATACTTTTCGAGTGTAATGATTAATTTTTGAAGTGCAATGACGAGAACGGATCAGATCAAATGAGTTTTTTTGCCAATTTTCGGCCATAAAAAAGCCCAGACATTTGAATCTGGGCGGAGGGACTACAATGAATCTAAATCATTAGGTCAAACGAGACATAGCTTGTCATTAGCATGATAATCCATATCAGTATCTTAGTTTTTTTAACGAACCATAATGACATCATATTGCGACCCAACCGATGTCATTATGAGTGTAAGACGACTCAAGCTGTATCATTTTTCGATAAAGGATTTTTTAGGCTCAAGATCTTTAAGTGGGTTCTAACAAATGTCTTTCATATAACAGCCATTACGTTAAATAGGAGTGGAATATAGCCTCTAATGAACGAAAAAGTTCCAAATCCATCTAAAAATATTGCCAACGCTATTAGGAAATAAATAGCCTATAACGAAACAGGAAATTACTGTAAAAATGACAATTTTAGCTGAGCTAATCGTAAGACTTAGATATAGAGATGAATAGATTGCTAGTCCTAGACCTAAAATGATCCCACCTACAGAGTAGTACAATGCTGTGATGAAACATTCTGAATTATCCATTATTGCCCCAAAATTCTAATTATTTTAAAAAAGATAGTACGGCTGTTTAGAAGTAAATAATAGAAGACTCAACTTTCTGCTGGAAAGCCATGAAGCATCCATTGTATGCCCCACAAAATAGCTATGATTAAAACAACTGAAACAATATTTTTAAGCTCTGGATTCTAAAGCTAAAGAGCAGCATTTTCTTTATTTTTCATGTTCCATAATGACAATTAAATATTTTAATTATTTAACTCTTTCGATAATCCTTCTGAAAATTACAACTGATTAAAATCTAGAAAATATTAATTTTTAAAAAGTCGGTGTTATAAAAATCTCGTCCACTATTGAGGATTTTTTATGACAAACGATGAGTCATCTAATGACAAACAATGAGTCCCATGACGGATTAATGATAGCCGTGTAATTGGCGATACAGTCCCGGTGTAACTCCCGTCCATTTCTTGAATGCACGGTGGAAAGTACTGGTTTCACTGAAACCGACTTGTTGTGCTACATCTTCTAGGGTTAAGCCCGGGTTGAGTAAAAGATGAATCGCAGCATCACGGCGTAATGCATCTTTAACCCCTTGATAGCTTTTACCTTCAGCAGCCAAACGACGACGTAAAGTCTGCGGAGACAAGTACAGCATAGAGGCCACATCATTTAAGGTTGGCATTTCTTCACCAATCTGGCTCTTGAGGACTTCACGAATACGTGAGGTTAAAGAGTTGGTGTTTTTGAATTTGACCAGCAATTGAGCCGGTGCAGCTTTTAAGAATTCTTCCAGATTTTCTTCAGTTTGACGAAGCGGTAAATCCAGATAATCGGCTGCAAAGGTAATTTCGGTACGTGGTGCATCAAACTGCATCACCGGTGCGAAGAACAGTGCATCGTATTCATCGGCATGGGCAGGGCGTGGATAGCCAAAGTGTACACGTTCCAATGGAATACGACGTTCAATCAGCCAAGATGCCAAACCGTGCCAAATCATCAGCATACTTTCAGTAATGAAATGATCGGGATCCATGCTTTTTGGAATGAGCGGAACAAGGCGTGCTTCATGTTTGTCACGTTCCAGTGTTACCGACCATTCATCGCCAAACAGTTTATAAAACTGTGATGAAAGCTCCAAAGCATCGCCTAGAGTTTTCGCGTGAATAATCAACTGACACATAATGGCGAAAGTGCCCAAACGTCGCGGTTGAACATCGAAGCCGACATGTTCGTCCTGGGTCACCATCCACAACATTTTAATAAAGCGTGTGTATTGTTCTGGAGAGATACGCGCTTTAGGCTGGCGTAGTAATTCTGCCTCTATACCGACATGCGACAATAGAGTTTCGACGTCCATTCCTAGACGCTTCACGCCTGTTAGAGCCGCATTCACGAAATGGATACTAATCGTATCGCGGCTCATGTTAAATCCTTCAGTCTCTTTTGTATTCACTTGCTGTTGACCTAAATGACGCTAAAAAGTGTTTGGGTGGCAATTTACAATAGATGTTTTACCTTATTTACATCTTAAATTGCCGAAATGATCAAGGTAAATGGCTGAACATGACATTGTTTCATTGCATTTATATTTCTAAGATGGGTGAAAAATCAACATAAAGTGAGTAAAAAGAATATGGACGGTGCTTTAAAAGGATTAAAAGTTCTCGATTTTTCCACGCTTTTGCCTGGACCATTCGCCACCTTATATTTGGCTGACATGGGTGCAGAAGTCATCCATGTGGAATCGCCAACACGTCCGGATTTAATCCGTTTACTCCCGCCGTATGCCAATGGACAAGCGACTGCGCACACTTATTTGAACCGGAATAAGCAGTCCATCGCCCTGGATTTAAAAGATCCTGAAAATATTGCCACCATTAAGCAGAAAATTTCTGAATTCGACATTGTGATTGAGCAGTTTAGACCTGGAGTCATGCAAAGGCTGGGTTTGGACTATGCAACCCTGGCCAAAATTAATCCGCGATTGATTTATTGTTCCATTACCGGTTATGGGCAAACCGGACTTTATAAAGATAAAGCCGGTCATGACATCAATTATCTGGCACTTTCTGGAATTGCAGGACATAGTGGTCGACAAGACAGTGGTCCACCGCCAATGGGCATTCAAATTGCAGATGTTGCGGGAGGCTCTTTTCATGCAGTGATTGGAATTTTATCTGCGGTGATTGAACGGCAACGCAGCGGGCAGGGTCAATATATTGATATTTCAATGACCGACTGTGTGGTAACCATGAATAATATGGCTGCTGCAGCATCCTTGGCAGGGAAAACTCAACAATATGCTGAAAAAGGGCATTTGAATGGTGGAACTTTTTATGATTATTACCAGACCCAAGATGGCCGCTACTTATCTGTCGGGAGTTTAGAGCCTCAATTTATGTCTGGCTTGGCCACGATTTTGGAACTTCCGGTACTTTTAGAAAAAGGCGCTTCTTTTGATGAGGCAGATCGGCAACTGGTTAAGCAGGCCATTCAGGACAAAATAAAATCTAAAGCTTTTGCTGAGTGGCAGGCAATTTTCGCAATGCACGACGTTTGTGTTGAACCGGTCATGCATTTGGATGAGGCGCTTGATTCGGAACTTGCGCAGCAACGACAATGGACAGTCGAGGTGCCTTTAGATACAAATTCAGAACAGACAGAGCAACAGTTAAGCTGTCCAATTAAGTTTTCCCGGTCAAAAAATGTCTATAACTTCGCTGGACAGCGACTTGGAAAAGGAAAGTGGTGATCATTTTTTTCTTCTTTTTTATCAAACGGTTAAAAATATTTAATTGATGGGATAGAAGATTGTGAAGAAAAAATTGACCAATTTCACAAAAAACAGGCGTAATATATACAAAATACATATAAATATATCATGGTTTCTTATATGCACTTTTCTCCTAAAGCCAAGGCGGTTTCTGTTGCATTAACTGCCTTCTTATCTAGTGTTTCTGCAGCACATGCAAATGATGCATTTAGTGCGGAAAGCCCGTGGATGCTCGGTGACTGGAATGGTCAGCGTACTGCATTGCAAAATCAAGGCTACGATTTTAGCTTCGGTTATACCGGTGAAATGGCCACTTTACTTGATGCAAAATATGCCTCAAGTCATGGAACTGAATACGCAGACCAGTTTGCAATTGGTGCGCACTTAGACTTAGAAAAGATTGCTGGCTGGAAAGATACCGAAGCTCAAATTACCGTGACTGAACGGAATGGCCGTAACCTATCAAACACTTCTGATGCTTTAAATGGTCAATCTACTGGTGTGGAAAATGGCCATTTAAGTTCTGCACAAGAAGTGTGGGGCCGTGGTCAGACTTGGCGTCTAACTGATTTCTGGATCAAGAAAAAATTCTTGGAGCAGAAATTAGATGTAAAAGTCGGTCGTTTTGGTGAAGGTGAAGACTTCAATAGCTTTGACTGTGATTTCCAGAACCTGGCGCTTTGTGGTTCACAAGTGGGCAACTGGGTTGGCGATCAGTGGTACAACTGGCCTGTAAGCCAGTGGGCTGCACGTGTGAAATATAACGTCACTCCAGAAGTTTATGCGCAAGTCGGCGTATATGAATACAACCCTGAGAATTTAGAAAGCGGTAAAGGCTTTAACTTAAGCACAGATGGTTCAAAAGGTGCGATTATTCCTGCAGAAGTGGTTTGGACGCCGAAAGTCGGTACTGAAAAACTTCCGGGCGAATATCGTGCCGGTTATTACTACAGCACTGCTGATGCAGAAGTAATTAGTAATAATGATCAAAAAGATCATCATCAAGGTGGTTGGGTTGTTGCGAAACAACAATTGACTGCACATAAAGGTGACGCTTCTCGTGGTTTAACCGGTTTTGTGAATTTAACGGTTCATGATTCTGAAACCAACAATGTGAGTGATATGCAAAACATGGGCCTTGTTTATAAAGGTGCTATGGATTCTCGCCCTAAAGACGAAATTGCCGTCGGTGTTGCACGTATCAACATGAACGATGATCTGAATGATCAACGTAGTGAAGAAATTGATGCAGAAATCTATTACGGTTTACATGCAACCAATTGGTTAACGATCCGTCCAAACGTTCAATATATTCGTCATGTCGGCGCGTATAAGAATGGCGAAAATGCGTGGGTTGGCGGAATCAAGTTCCAAACTGCATTCTAAGGTTCATACAGCGTCTTAAAAAATTGAGAGGTCATCACCCACTGTGATTACCTCTAATTTTTTTTAAAGAGGCTGGTTTTTGTAACTCATGTACATACGGTTAATCAAAAGGGTTATGAAGAATCTTTTTGATTAACCATACTAAAAATCAAAGATTA
Organism: Acinetobacter terrestris; assembly: GCF_004331155.1. Classification (GTDB taxonomy): domain Bacteria; phylum Pseudomonadota; class Gammaproteobacteria; order Pseudomonadales; family Moraxellaceae; genus Acinetobacter; species Acinetobacter terrestris. The sequence goes on along the minus strand of NZ_SJNZ01000010.1, from coordinate 83,029 downwards.
AGGTGGTTAATATGAGTCATCCATCTACAGCAACAGGAATGCGTACATTTAGCGTCATTATTTTGGCGATATTTGCGTTAATCCTGCTGATAGGCGGTATCTGGCTAGCTGTGCTAGGCGGGTCAATTTATTACATCGTTGCCGGTTTATTATTATTGGTAACAGCGGTTCTTCTTAAGAAATCGAATTCGAAAGCATTTTGGGTTTATGCCGCACTAATGCTGGGTACGGTCATTTGGGGTGTTTGGGAAGCAGGTACTGACTTTTGGGCACTTGCACCACGTTTCGATATCTTGGGTTTACTGGGTTTATGGCTGTTGATTCCTGCGGTTTCTCGCGGGATCAGCGATGCTAAAACAGGTAAAATTGCATTGTCTGGTACTTTGATCATTGCCATTGTTGTGATGATTTATTCAATTTTTAATGACCCACAAGAAATTCATGGTGAAATTAAAACTGAACAGCCTAAACAAGCGCAAGCCACTACTGGCGTAGCGCCTGAAGACTGGCCAGCTTATGGTCGTACTCAAGCGGGTGTGCGTTATTCTCCTTTAAATCAAATTAACAGCGACAACGTTAAAGATTTAGAAGTTGCCTGGACCTTCCGTACCGGCGAAATGAAAACTGAGAATGACTCGGGCGAAACCACCAATCAGGTGACTCCAATTAAAATTGGCAACAACATGTTTATGTGTACGACACATCAACGTCTGATTGCGCTTGATCCTGCTACAGGTAAGGAAAAATGGAGTTTCGATCCGAAGTTAAAAGCTGATAATACCTTCCAGCATTTAACCTGTCGTGGTGTGTCTTATTTTGATGCAGGCAACACTGTTCAATTTGAAAAAAGTTTAGAAAGCAAAAAATCAAGCTCTGCACTTTGTCCACGTAAAGTCATTCTTCCTGTGAATGATGGCCGTCTTGTCGCAATCAATGCAGACAATGGTCAACGTTGTACCGACTTTGGTAAAAATGGTGAAGTTGATCTTCAAAAAGACATGCCATTCCCATATCCAGGCGGTTATGTACCGACTTCACCTCCAGTTATTACCGGTACGACTATCATTATTGGTGGTTCAACCACAGATAACTATTCTACTGAAGAACCTTCTGGTGTGATCCGTGGTTATGATGTCAATACCGGTGAACTGCTTTGGGTATTTGATACTGGCGCAGAAGATCCAAATCTAATCCCAGCTCCTGGTCAAAAATATGTTCAAAACTCACCAAATGCCTGGGCACCATTGGCTTACGATGAAAAATTAGACATCGTTTATGTACCAACTGGTGTAGGTACTCCAGATATCTGGGGCGGGAATCGTACTGAGCTTGCCGAGCGTTATGCAAACTCAATGCTTGCACTGAATGCGTCTACAGGTAAGTTGATTTGGGACTTCCAAACTACACATCACGATTTGTGGGATATGGACGTACCATCACAACCTTCTTTAGCTGACATCAAAGACAAATCTGGCAACATTGTTCCTGCAATTTATGTGTTGACTAAAACAGGGAATGCCTTTGTTTTAGACCGTCGTACAGGTGAAGCAATTGTTCCGATTACTGAGAAACCAGTTCCACAAACGGTGAAACGTGGTCCGCAAACCAAAGGTGAGCGTTATTCACCCACTCAACCGTTCTCTGATTTCGATCTTGCACCACAAGATAAATTAACTGACAAACAAATGTGGGGTGCAACCATGTTTGACCAGTTGATGTGTCGTGTTTACTTCAAATCGTTGAACTATGATGGCATTTATACACCACCTTCTGAAAACGGTACTTTAGTGTTCCCAGGTAACTTGGGGGTGTTTGAATGGGGCGGTATGTCTGTCAACCAAGACCGTCAAGTTGCAGTGATGAATCCAATTGGTTTGCCATTTGTGACTAAACTTATTCCTGCAGATCCAAACCGTAAACAAACTGCCAAAGGTGCAGGTACGGAAGCTGGTGTTCAACCGATGTACGGCGTGCCTTACGGTGTAGAGATTAAAGCGTTCTTGTCACCACTGGGTTTACCTTGTAAACAACCGGCTTGGGGCTTTGTAGCGGGTGTTGATCTTAATACACATGACGTGGTTTGGAAAAAACGTATCGGTACAATCCGCGACAGCTTGCCGAACCTGTTCCAGTTGCCAGCAGTTAAAATTGGTGTTCCTGGCTTAGGTGGTTCAATTTCTACAGCGGGTAACGTGATGTTCGTTGCTGGTACTCAGGATAACTATATCCGTGCCTTCAATGTGACCAATGGTGATCAATTGTGGGAAGGCCGTTTACCCGCAGGTGGACAGGCGACTCCAATGACCTATGAAATTAACGGTAAACAGTACATTGTGATTATGGCCGGAGGTCATGGTTCATTTGGTACTAAAATGGGTGACTATTTAGTAGCCTATGCTTTGCCTGATCAAAAGAAATAATCATTAAAATTAAAAAAGCCTGATTCGTCAGGCTTTTTTATTGCGTAAATTTAATCATTTTTAAACTCTAATTTTTTTTTCATCTAAAAATAGATCTCTTTAAGTGCGAAGGTTTTCAGATTTATTCTTCATATGAAAAATAATGCTAAGCAAGTGAAAACAACATCAAATCTGATTAAAAGCAGCAGAATTTGGCTGTAACTGGCTATATCAGTGAAATCCAGACATGCTTATCAATAAAACCGCTATTAAATATGTAAAAAACGCATTTTGTTGATAGTTTAAATCTCGTTATGCTGTCAGCCGTTATAATGAACCTACTAGCTGTACGCCATGTATTTATATACTGATTTCGATCAGCAACTGATCAATGAACGTGTTGCACAGTTCCGTGACCAAACGGAACGTTATTTAGCGGGTAAATTGACGGAAGATGAATACCGTCCGCTACGTCTCCAAAACGGTTTATACGTGCAACGCTATGCGCCAATGTTACGTATTGCTGTGCCTTATGGTCTGATGAACTCGAACCAGCTTCGTAAAATTTCGGATTTGGCTAAAGAATATGACCGTGGTTATGCACATGTATCAACACGTCAAAATATTCAGTTTAACTGGCCTGCACTAGAAAATGTGCCTGACATGTTGGCAGAGCTTGCAACTGTACAAATGCATGCCATTCAAACATCGGGTAACTGTATTCGTAATACTACAACTGACCAGTATGCAGGTGTGGTTGCCGGTGAAATTGCTGACCCGCGTCCAACCTGTGAATTGATTCGTCAATGGTCAACCTTCCACCCGGAATTTGCTTTCCTGCCGCGTAAATTTAAAATTGCGGTATCTGCTCTGGCTGAAACAGACCGTGCAGCAGTTTCATTCCATGATATCGGTGTGTATATCGTGAAAAATGAAGCAGGCGAGATCGGCTATAAAATTAAAGTCGGTGGCGGTTTGGGCCGTACCCCAGTGATTGGCAGCTTTATTCGTGACTTCTTGCCACGTGAAGACTTAATTGCTTATTTAGAAGCAGTTTTACGTGTGTACAACTTGCATGGTCGCCGTGACAACAAATATAAAGCACGTATTAAAATTTTGGTGAAAGCTTTAACGCCTGCAGTATTTGCTGAAAAAGTTGAAGCTGAATTTGCCCATACCATTCAGACTTTGAAAATTCAGCCTGAAATCTTGAAAAAACTGGATGAAGAATTCACGCCATTTGATTATCAAGATTATGCAGATGAAGATTTCTCTGAACAGTTTGCTGCGCATCCAAAATTCAAGCAATGGTTCAACATCAACACCAATGCACATAAAGTCAAAGGCTATCGTATTGTTACGATTTCACTGAAACGTGCCGGTATTGCCCCTGGTGATATGAGCGTTGAAGAAATGAATTTGATTGCAGATCTTGCAGACAAATATACCTTTGGTGAACTTCGTACCACACACGAACAGAATATTTCATTGGTTGATGTGCCGCAAAAAGACCTGTTTGAATTGTGGACTATTCTTGAAAAGAACAACCTGGCACGTGCACATATTGGTTTCTTAACCGACATCATTTGCTGCCCGGGCGGTGACTTTTGTTCATTGGCAAATGCGAAATCGATTCCAATTTCTGAAGCGATCTCACGCCGTTTTGATGATCTGGATACCGTATATAACCTCGGTCACATCGACTTGAATATTTCAGGTTGTATGAATGCCTGCGGTCATCACCATGTCGGTAATATCGGTATTTTAGGTGTTGATAAAAAAGGCGCTGAATTCTACCAAATCACGCTTGGTGGTAATGCCGATCATGATGCTTCAATCGGTGACATCTTAGGGCCATCATTTGCAGCAGACCGTGTACCGGATGTGATCGAAGAGATTCTGAATACTTATCTTGATTTGCGTGCTGACGGTGAAGAATTTATCGAAACCTACCGTCGTGTTGGCATTCAACCATTCAAGGAGCGTGCATATGCTTAATACCGCACTACAAGTGCTCTCTAAAGATGGCACGATTACAGACAATACCTATCAATTGATGGGTGAAGATGGCGTATTACCGCAAGGTGACGTGGTTTTAACGGTTGAACAGTTAGATCAAATTGCCAATGTTTCAGGTAAAAAAGCGCTTTACATCACTGTAGATGCATCTCCTGAAGTCAATGAATTTCCGCTGGATCAGCTTGATGCAATCTTTATTGAGTTTGCAGGCTTTAATGATGGCCGTGGCTATTCATTTGCAGCGCTTTTACGCCGCCAAGGTTATCAGGGTGAGCTTCGCGCAACTGGCGATATTTTTAAAGATGTACTGAATTATTTAAAACGTTCAGGCTTCGATACTTTCGTGGTTAAAGAAGGTAAAGATATTCAGGAAGCTGCTGCGGGTTTAAATGATTTTAAAAATCCGTATCAGGCATCGACTGCGGTTGCACAGGCACGTTATCAAACCGGTGCTTAATCCCAGTGTTAAGTGCCTTCTTTGAAAATAATTAGCTACTTATTTTCAAATAAAAAGCCTGCTCTGCAGGCTTTTTATTTGCTTTAAATTTAATGAGCTGATTGTTTTTTAACTATTTTGAATGCTTTAATTTGGTGCAAAGTGCGGTAGTATAAGTGCGCTTATGCTTATAGTGACTCGGTGCGAGTGCTATTTTTAGAGTATAGAAAATGAATCAACAGGACGATTTTAAATAGATTGCCCTCTGATTTATTTTTAATTTTTTCATGATGAAGTGACTTGTCTTTATGCAAAATTCTATCCGTATTGGTATTGCTGGTTATGGTAACTTAGGTCGTGGCGTTGAAACAGCCATTCAAAAAAATCCTGATTTAACCCTGGTTGGTATTTTTACTCGCCGCGCACCTGAAACGGTATCTCCTTGCTTCACAGCAACTCAAGTATTCCACATGGACTCACTTACAGATTTCCAAGATAAAATTGATGTATTGATTTTATGTGGTGGTTCAAAAGATGATTTACCGCAACAAGGTCCAGTTTTAGCCAGTCAGTTTAATATTGTCGATAGTTTTGATACCCATGCACGTATTCCTGAATATTATGCTGCGGTAGATGCACCTGCGACAGCAAACAACAAAACTGCCATGATTTCGATTGGTTGGGATCCTGGTATGTTCTCGATTAACCGTTTATTTGGCGAAGTACTGTTGCCAGATGGTGAAACCTATACCTTCTGGGGTAAAGGCTTAAGTCAAGGTCACTCAGATGCAATTCGCCGTGTGGATGGTGTGAAAGCTGGTGTTCAATATACAATTCCATCAAATGATGCGATGGATCAAGTGCGTAGTGGCACGCGTCCAAATTTAAGCACTAAAGAGAAACATACACGTGAGTGCTATGTGGTACTTGAAGAGGGCGCAGATGCTGCAGTAGTAGAGCAAACGATTGTGACAATGCCCAATTATTTTGCTGACTATGACACGACAGTGAGTTTCATTGATGAGGCAACTTTGGCAAAAGACCATCAACGCATGCCGCATGGTGGTTTTGTGATTCGCAGTGGCAACACCAGTGATGCACATAAACAAGTACTTGAATTTTCATTGAAGCTGGAAAGTAATCCAGAATTCACAGCCAGTATTTTGGTTGCTTATGCACGAGCAACCTATCGTCTGAACCAAATGGGGCAGTACGGTGCGAAAACGGCATTTGATGTGGCACCCGGTTTATTGTCAATGAAATCGCCTGAGCAACTTCGTAAGGAAATTCTCTAAGGGGCGATGGTTCAGCAAGAAAGTTGAGATATTCCTTTGTTGAACTCAATGGTTTGATTTGAGATATAGAAAAGCCTCCGATTGGAGGCTTTTCTATAGAATGATGCTTATGGTTGTAAGAGAGTGTTTCCCTGGTTTAAAGGGAAATTTTGAGGGATTGTCTTAAATAATCTCCCCTAAACCCAATCTTTATAAAAAAAAGCGGGGCTTCAAAAACATTTAAAGCAGCTCAATCGCCACCGCAGTTGCTTCACCACCACCAATACACAGTGCAGCAATGCCTTTTTTACCGCCCGTACGTTTAAGCGCATGAATCAAGGTCAAAATAATACGTGAACCGGTTGAACCTACTGGATGGCCAAGTGCACATGCACCACCATTAATATTCACTTTAGCTGAATCAAGCTTGAAATCATCCATAGGACACATGGTCACCATGGCAAATGCTTCATTGATTTCCCAAAGGTCAACATCAGAAGCATCCCAACCACTTTTGTTGAGAACTTTTTGAATTGCACCAACAGGGGCGATAGTAAATTCAGAAGGGTGCTGTGAATTTGATGCATAAGCGACAATTTTCGCCAAAGGTTTTAAACCTTTTGCAGAGGCATTGTCTGCTGAAGTAAGTACAAGTGCAGAAGCACCATCTGAAATTGAGCTGGCATTGGCTGCAGTAATGGTGCCGTCTTTAGCAAAAGCAGGACGAAGTGTTGGAATTTTTGCAATATTAGCATTAAATGGCTGTTCATCTTTATCAACAACTACATCACCTTTACGTGTAGAAATTGTCACAGCAACAATTTCATCAGCGAAGTAGCCTTCATTCACTGCGGTTTGAGCACGTTCCAGTGAGCGAATGGCAAAGTTATCCATTTGCTCACGTGTATAGCCACGGGTATTTGCCATATCTTGGGCAAAAGAACCCATCAGGCGGCCTGTTTCAGCATCTTCAAGGCCATCAAGGAACATGTGATCTTTCACATCGCCGTGACCCATGCGGTAACCTGCACGTGCTTTGGTCAATACATAAGGTGCATTGCTCATTGATTCCATACCGCCTGCAACTACAATTTCAGCAGAACCTGCTTTAATCATATCGGCAGCTTGCATCACGGCTTTCATACCTGAACCACAAAGTTTATTGATGGTGACTGCACCAGTTGAATCAGGTAGTCCGGCTTGACGCATTGCCTGACGTGCAGGACCTTGCTTTAAGCCGGCAGGCAGCACGCAGCCCATAATGACTTCTTCGACATCAGTTGGTTGTAATCCTGCACGAGCAATGGCTTCTTTGATTGAAGCTGCACCAAGTTCAGGTGCTGTTACACCCGCTAAGCTACCTTGAAAACCGCCCATAGCTGTACGCGCACCATTTACAATTACGATGTCTGTCATTTTTTGTCTCTCCGAGATTTACTTTTTTAGTGGATTGTTTTCCAAACATAAGCAGTATATTGAAAAATGAGCAGGAATAAAGTCTGTTTGTTCTACAGCTTTAGACTGATAAGTTTTTAGCAAGTGAGCGGATTCTCAATACGGGTATGTCCCATACGGCTCAATAAAATTTTATAGTGAGTTTGTTGATAAGTAGAACAATAATAAAAACTGCCATTTGATCCATTCGGAAGTCCATTTGAGGCTTGAAAAGTTAAGCTTGGAATACTTAAAGTACCTCTCCAATCCAAATTTCCATATTTTAGCTCAGTTGATTGTGTATCGATAATTTTTTCCTCAGTATCCACCTGTCTGTTTTTATTGACATCTAAAAAGACAATAAAACCTGAATTCCAATAGCTTGCTTGGCAATTCACTCTATTTTGGCTGGGACAAATAACCACATTGGTGTGGTGTATAGCGGCATGCGATTTCGCCAAATGAATACTTGAAATGAGTTTATGGGTAATATTTTTGATTTCTTGTTTAGCCATTGTTTCATGAAAATAAGGTAAAGCTATGCTAGTCATAATTGCTAAAACAGCGAGCGTAACGATGAGTTCAACGAGTGTAAAACCCTTCTTTTGTATAGAAATCATTAAATTAACCTTATAATATGTTTTTTTTTAATTGTTTATGTTATTAATATTTTGTTTTTAATCGTTTTTTTTGCGAGTAAGATTTATTACTCAACTTTTAAGAAAGCTGTTAAAATAATTGGTAAGTGACAATAAGCTATTCACAAGAATAAATTGAGTAAAAAATTACCGAATTACAACGGAAATTGTAAGTAATTTTGTCAATAATTTACTTGATTAAAATTATCAAGCACTTGGAAAAGAAATAAAGTGTTTGTATGATTCAAAGTGAATGGCTTAAAAATAAAACTGGGGTATTAGAAAGCCCATCTCAGAATAGCCCAAATTTAGGCTTGAGCTTGAACTTGAAAACAATTGTTATCTCTGGAGGATAATTTCATGAAAATGAGTCGTATTGCATTAGCAATGCTCGTTGCTGCACCTTTGGCTGCTGCTAACGCTGGCGTAACTATTACACCATTAATGCTGGGTTATACTTGGCAAGATACTAAACACAACAATGGTCAATCTCAGTTGTTATCTTCTAAACTTGGTCAAGGCGAAATGAAAGACGACTTGTTCGTTGGCGCTGCGCTTGGTGTTGAATTAACTCCATGGTTAGGTTTTGAAGCTGAATATAACCAAGTGAAAGGCGACGTTAGCCAAATGAACGGTTCACATGGTTTTGGTCAAGCAAATAGCTTGGTTGATCTAGATGCTGAGTACAAGACTACTCAAATCAACGGTAACTTCTATGTTACTTCTGACTTGATCACTCAAAACTATGACAGCAAAATCAAGCCATATGTACTTGGTGGTGCAGGTCACTACAAAACTAAATTCAGTGGTGTAGCGCGTGACAACCGTAATGGTGCAGGTGGTCGTGATCGTGGTAACACTGAAGAAGGTACTTTAGCGAATGCGGGTGTAGGTGCATTCTGGCGCTTAAACGATGCGCTATCTCTACGTACTGAAGCACGTGGTACATACCACTTTGATGAACAATTCTGGAACTACACAGCTTTAGCTGGTCTTAATGTGGTTCTTGGTGGTCATTTGAAACCGGCTGCTCCTGTAGTTGAAGTTGCTCCAGTTGAACCTGTAGCTCCAGTTCAACCAGCTCCACAAGAGTTGACTGAAGACCTTAACATGGAACTTCGTGTGTTCTTTGATACAAACAAATCAAACATCAAAGATCAATACAAACCAGAAATCGCTAAAGTTGCTGAGAAGTTAGTTGAATATCCGAACGCTACTGCTCGCATCGAAGGCCATACAGATAACACTGGTCCACGTGCATTGAACGAACGTTTATCATTGGCTCGTGCTAACTCTGTTAAATCTTCACTTGTAAATGAATACAATGTAGATCCAGCTCGTTTGGCTACTCAAGGTTTCGCTTGGGATCAACCGATTGCTGACAACAACACTAAAGAAGGCCGTGCTATGAACCGTCGTGTATTCGCGACTATTTCTGGTAGCCGTACAGTTGTTGCAGAACCTGCTCAAGAGCAAGCTCCAGCAGCTCAATAATCTGTTATTGAACTGATTTAAAAAAGCAGCCTTAGGGCTGCTTTTTTTATATCTGCTACATAAGCATAACTTGTTTAATACACTGTTTCATTTTTATCTTGTTCTAATAAATACCCCTATACAATAAAAAGAGGGTAAAACAATGAGCCAGATGTTAACGACTAAAGATGGTACCTCAATTTATTATAAAGATTGGGGGAAAGGTGCTGTAGTTGTCTTTTCACATGGATGGCCTTTATCCAGTGATGCTTTTGAAGACCAGATGTTATTTCTGGCTGAGCATGGTTATCGAGTCATTGCATTTGACCGGCGTGGTCATGGGAGGTCAAGTCAACCGTGGTCTGGGCATACGATCGATCAATATGCAGAAGATTTACATCAATTGGTTGAACATTTAAATTTAGATCATTTTGCTTTAGTCGGGCATTCTACGGGGGGCGCAGTAGTCACACGCTATACTGCGAAATATGGACAGCAGAAAGTCACTAAACTTGCGTTGATTGCTGCTGTGACGCCGTTAATGATTAGACGAGATGACTATCCAGATGGTGCTGATCCAGAAGTATTTGATGAAATGCGTGCAAATTTGTTGGATAACAGAGCTGATTTTTATTTGGATTTTGCCAAAAAATTTTATGGTTATGACAAATTGCTCAATAAAACCTCTGAAGGGGTGGTACAAAATTTTTGGCGTATTGCGATGCAGGGTTCAATCAAAGCACATTACGATTGTATAGAGGCTTTTTCGGAAACAGATTTACGTGAAGATTTAAAACAAATTGCTGTGCCGACTTTGGTGCTTTATGGAACGGCAGATGAAATTGTACCTCCAGAAATTTGTAGCCAGCAGGCGGTAAAGCTTTTAAAGCAGGGCGTAGAAGAGCAAATTAAAGGAGCGCCACATGGTTTGTGTACTACCCATAAAAATGAAGTTAGTTTTGCTTTAAAACAATTTTTGGCAGATAACTCAATATTATAAAAATAAAAAACAGCCCAAAGGCTGTTTTTTATTGAGGTAGAAAATTAATCACGTTCTACATTTACAGGTTGAACATCCATTTCTTTATATGGAATCAGCTTGGTTTTATATTTCCATTTATAACCGAGCCAGATCACAAGAAATAATGGAATACTGATATAGGTTGAAAGCAAACCTAACCAATCAATTTTTCCACCGGTCAATGCTTCATAGTTCTGACCTAGAATAATGATCGAGCAAAGAATGAAGGCAAACCATGGGGCAAAAGGGAAGAACTTGGCTGTATACGCTAAATCTTCAAGTTTATAGCCTTGTGCTAAATAGCCTTTACGGAAACGGTAATGTGAAATGGCAATACCTAACCAGACAATAAAACCACACATGCCTGACATGTTGAGCAGCCAGTTAAAAACTTGTTGTTCGCCAATAAATGTCGTTAAAAAGCAGAGTGCAGCAATTGCAGTGGTGGCATAAAGCGCATTCATTGGTACGCCACGAGGGTCAAGTTTAGCAAACCATTTTGGTGCGCGTCCTTGACGTGCCATATCGAAAAGCATACGGGTAGATGAATACATGCCTGAATTACCTGCAGACAATATTGCAGTCAGAATCACCGCATTCATTAAACCTGCAGCAAAAGCAAAACCTGCCTTTTCATACAATAATGTAAAAGGTGAAAGAGTAATGTTGTCACTTGCAGCAGCTTGTAAAAGACGCGGATCATCATAGGCAACCAATGTACCGATAATGAAAATACACACCACGTAAAACAATAAAATACGCCAGAAAATTTGCTTAATGGCAACAGGGATGGTTTTTTTAGGGTCTTTCGATTCACCTGCGGCAACTCCGACCATCTCGGTTCCCTGAAACGAGAAACCGGCAATCATTGCCACACCAATCATGGCTTGCAAGCCACCAACAAAAGGCGCATCGCCTTTGGTCCAGTTGGAGAAGGTCATCATATTTGGTGTCAGCATGATTTTTGCAATCATGGCAATACCAATAATGATAAAGACAATAATCGCAATCACTTTGACGAGAGAGAATAAAAATTCAGTTTCACCAAAGCCTTTAACAGTCATGGCATTAATAGCAAAAATAATGGCAAGGAAAATAGCACTCCAGTAGAAACCAGGAACGTCTGGAAACCAGAACTTCATAATAAACTGTACTGCAACCAGTTCAAAAGCCACGGTAATGGCCCAGTTGTACCAATAGTTCCAGCCTAAGGCAAAACCAAAGCCACCTTCCACATATTTAGTCCCATAGGTGAAAAATGCACCTGAGGTGGGGTTGTGGGTCGCAAGCTCACCCAGACTGGTCATCAAGAAATAAATCATGATTCCAATCAAACAGTACGCAAGTAATGCACCACCAGGACCAGCATTGGCAATGGTTGCACCAGAAGCCAAGAATAATCCTGTACCGATAGAACCACCAATGGCGATCATATTAAGATGGCGAGCACCAAGCTTACGCTGTAGGTGCGGTTGTCCTGTTTCGCTCATCATTTTTCCTTAACATTTTTTTGCATTTTGGCGAACAGTACTTTAAAGCCTTGTTGATCTGCTTTAGTCGTACATTGACCAAAATTCTGTTCAATTAATAATGGATAATTCAGAAAGCGGTTTGCCACAATCCATAATTCGCCGCCCGATTTTAAATGACGTCGTGAAGTTTTACATAAACTTTCGCTGGCGTTGTAATCGGTTTGGATGCCCTGATGGAAAGGAGGATTGCTGACGATGGCATGCAAGAAGAGAGGAGCATCCTCAATACCTGTCACTGCGGTAATTTCAAGTTGTTCTGGTGCAAGATCATTTTTTTCAAAGGTCATGCGGGTAGACGCCAATGCAAAAGCATCAACATCCATCGCAAAAATTCGATTTTTAGGATTCAGTTTGGCTAGATAAGCACTGATCACGCCCGCACCACAACCAAAGTCGGCAATTTTACCTGAAGTCACCTTTGATAAAAAAGGCAATAATGCGGCTGTGCCGACATCTAGACGATTTTGACTAAACACACCTGGAAGGGCACAAATGGTTAAATCACCATTAGGTGTCGCGACCGTATACTGCTGCGCCCAATCTGCTAAAGCTTTTGCAGTCACTGTAGTGTTAATGGTGACTTGCCACATCTGGCAATGGCGTGCGCTGTCAAGTTTTAGTGCTTGACCATAAGGTTGTAATTGCTTGGCTGCACGCTCAACGCCGGCTTTCTTTTCGCCGACCAGAAAGATAGAAGCCCCCAGACTTAAGCGACTAACTACATTGTGTAGAATATAGTTGAGTAATTCTTTCGACTTAGGCACAAAAATGATTGCTTGGTCAAAATCGCCTTCAGGAAGGTCGACACCAAAGTGGACATTGGCTTGTTGTGGCTGAAAGTATTGAAATTCATTATAATCCCATGTCCATAAACAGGGAGTGATGTCTTTCTCTAAATTGGAAAGTAAATCATCTGTTGGTGCATTAACCAGCAATACACGTCCAGAAAGATATTCATGCTGTCGAATGACAACTTCACTTCTTGGATCCATTTTTTATCTCGCCATTGAAAAACTCTGCCCAGACAATGCTGGGCAGAGTTGATGCTGAAATGAAATTATTTCTTCGATTCAGGAAGAATAATATTTAATAACAATGCTGCAATACCGCCTGTCGCAACACCAGAACTGAAGATGTTACGGAATAATTCAGGGAGATGTTCCAGAATTTGTGGCACTTGTGCAACCCCTAAACCAAGGGCAAGCGAGATTGCAATAATCAATAATGCACGACGGTCAAGCTGCACCCCTGAAAGAATGTTAATACCAGATGCTGCAACAGCACCGAACATCACCATAACGGCACCACCAAGCACGGCTTGCGGTACAGCTTGAATGACACCTGCAACTGCAGGAAGCAAGCCAAGAATCACCAATAATGCTGCAATCCAGATGCCCACATAACGGCTGGCAACACCAGTCAGTTGAATGACACCATTATTTTGTGCAAATACAGAACTAGGGAAAGTGTTGAAAATACCCGCCAAGAAAGAATTTGCACCATTTACCAGTACACCACCTTTAATGCGTTCCATCCATTTTGGACCATCTACTGGTTGGTTTGAAATCTTGGAAGTTGCGGTGATGTCACCAATTGCTTCCAGTGATGTCACCAGGTAAATAAATGCCATCGGAATAAACAAGCTCCAGGAGAAGCTTAAACCAAAGTGCATTGGGGTTGGAATCTGAACAATCGGGGCATCTTTCAAGCCGGAAAAATCCAGGTGTCCCATGAAACCGGCAAGCGTATAGCCAATAATTAAGGCAATCAGAATCGCGGAGCTTTTTACCCAGGTAATACGGATACGATTCAAAATAACAATGATCGCAAGTACGGTACATGACATGATCAGGTTATCTGCGTTGGCAAAGGTCTTATCGCTCATCGCCTGATAGCCACCACCCATACTGATTAAACCTTCCTTAATTAAGGTCAAACCAATCAGCAGGACAACAATACCGGTAACAAGTGGCGTAATCAGCTTTTTCACCCACGGTAAAATGCGGGACACGGTCATTTCAATAAATGAACCGGCAATCACCACACCAAAAATAGAAGCCATCACGGCTTCAACCGGGGTGCCCGCAGCGACCATCGCTGAACCAATACCGATAATTGGACCAATAAAGTTAAAGCTGGTGCCTTGAACAATTAATAAGCCTGCGCCAAAAGGACCAACTTTTTTACATTGTAGAAAGGTTGCAATACCCGAGATCACCAATGACATCGAAAGAATCATGTTAGTGTCTTCTTTTGACACACCCAAGGCTAAGCAAATCAGCAAACCGGGCGTGACAATTGGGACAATAATTGCAAGTAAATGTTGCAGTGCAGCTAAAAAAGCGATGAAAGGTTTAGGACGATCGTTTAATCCATAGACCAAATCAAGGCGATCTTGTTGCTCGGGAGAGTTATTCAAATCAGACATGTAAGACAGGTACAGCAGCAATTTGTCGTTATTCTAATCGAGTTACAGGACATTACAAATGAAAAAAAGTGTGATTTGTCAAAAAAACTTGTAACTGTCAATAAACTGTCACTACTAAAACTTTGTATTTTTCTGTATAATTTGCCCTCAAATTTAAAGCGTATCGAATTATACATGTCAGATATTAAAACTCTCCGTAACATTGCCATTATTGCGCACGTCGATCATGGTAAAACGACTCTTGTAGACAAACTTTTACAGCAATCAGGTGCTCTTGGCGATCGCGCGGGCGAGATCGAACGTGTGATGGATTCGGGCGCTATCGAGTCTGAACGTGGTATTACCATTCTTGCAAAAAACACTGCAATTAAATGGACCGATGCTCGTACAAACACAGAATACCGCATTAACATTGTGGACACCCCGGGACATGCTGACTTCGGTGGTGAAGTTGAACGTGTAATGTCTATGGTTGACTGTGTATTGCTTCTTGTAGACTCACAAGAAGGTCCAATGCCACAAACTCGTTTCGTAACGCAAAAAGCGTTCGCACGTGGTTTGAAACCAATCGTAATTATCAACAAAGTTGATAAACCAAGCGCGCGTCCAGACTGGGTAATTGATCAAGTATTTGACTTGTTCGATAACTTGGGTGCTTCTGACGAACAGTTAGATTTCCCAATCGTTTATGCTTCAGGTCTACGTGGTGTTGCTGGTCCTTCTCCAGAAGAACTTGCTGACGACATGACTCCATTGTTCCAAACAATCGTAGACATCGTTGAGCCGCCAGCAGTTGACGTTGACGGTCCATTCCAAATGCAGGTTTCATCTCTTGACTACAACAGTTTCGTAGGTGTAATCGGTATTGGCCGTATTCAACGTGGTTCAGTAAAATTGAACACACAAGTCACTGTGATTGATAAAGAAGGTAAGACTCGTAACGGTCGTATCCTAAAAATCATGGGCTACCATGGTCTTGACCGTGTAGATATCGAAGAAGCAAATGCAGGTGACATCGTTTGTGTAACAGGTATCGATGCATTAAACATTTCTGACACAATTTGTGATCCGAAAGCTGTTGAAGCACTTCCTCCACTTTCTGTAGATGAACCTACAGTGACCATGACTTTCCAAGTAAACAACTCACCGTTTGCTGGTAAAGAAGGTAAATTTGTAACTTCACGTAATATCCGTGAGCGTCTTGATCGTGAATTGATCCACAACGTGGCATTACGTGTTGAAGATACTGATTCTCCAGACCGTTTCAAAGTATCTGGCCGTGGTGAACTTCACCTTTCAGTTCTGATTGAAAACATGCGTCGCGAAGGCTTCGAAATGGGCGTATCACGTCCGCAAGTGATCATGAAAGAAGTTGATGGTCAAATGCAAGAACCGTTTGAAAACGTAACTTTTGACGTTGAAGAACAGCACCAAGGTTTCGTTATGGAACAAATGGGCTTCCGTAAAGGCGAAATGACCAATATGGAAGTAGACGGTAAAGGCCGTATCCGTATTGAAGCAACTGTTCCTTCACGTGGCTTGATTGGTTTCCGTTCGGAATACCTAACCATGACTTCTGGTACAGGGATCATGACTTCAAGCTTCTCGCATTATGGTCCTGCTAAACCGGGTACTGTTGCGAAACGTCAAAACGGTGTGCTAGTTTCTATGGTTCAAGGCGTGTGTCTTGGCTATGCATTGTTCACACTGCAAGACCGTGGTCGTCTATTTGCACGTCCTCAGTTAGAAGTTTATGAAGGTATGATCGTAGGTATTAACTCACGTTCTGACGACATGGCTGTGAACCCAACTAAAGCGAAACAGTTAACTAACGTACGTGCATCTGGTACAGATGAAGCGTTAACTTTAGTACCTGCAATTGAATACACGCTTGAACAAGCGCTTGAATTCATTGAAGATGATGAACTAGTTGAAGTAACCCCTAAATCAATCCGTATTCGTAAACGTTGGTTGACTGAAGGCGAACGTAAACGTAACCGTGGTAAATAAGATTTAAAATAATTTTGCTCATTTAGAGTGATGTTATGAAAAATGCTATCCATTTATGGGTAGCATTTTTTTTGTTTGTAATTGGCAATTCCATATATTCAAAATAAATAATTCCGAGTAAATTACAGGGAATTATGCGCTGTTATCAGTGCACTACAATGTGATACAGTTCGCAAAATATTTTAATTAATAAAGAAATAGCTTTAAAGATAAACTGGAGAAAGATATGAGTATTGTTCAAGAATTTAAAGAATTCGCCATTAAAGGCAATATGATGGATTTAGCGATTGGTGTCATCATTGGTGGCGCTTTCAGTAAAATCATTGATTCATTGGTTAAAGACATTATTATGCCTTTAATCACAATTATTACCGGTGGTGGTGTTGATTTCACGCAAAAATTCTTTGTATTAGGCGCTAACCCCGATAATTTACAATCTTTAGATGCCTTAACTAAGGCGGGTGTTAACGTAATGACTTACGGTAACTTTTTAACGATTTTAATTAACTTCTTGATCTTGGCGTGGGTCGTGTTCTTGTTGGTTAAACTCATGAACCGTTTACGTAAACAGGAAGGACCAGTAGAGGAAACTCCAACAACTCCAGCCGATATTGAATTACTTCGTGAAATTCGTGATGAGTTGAAAAAACGTCCACCACTTTAATTTTATTTATATAAAAAACGGCATCTTGAGATGCCGTTTTTATTTGTGATTTACCTCTCCCTAACCCTCTCCTAAGAGGAGAGGGAACATCCATTTATAAAACACAGATAAGTTATTTTATAACGAAAACTCCCTCTCCCTATGGGAGATGAGTAGCACTGCTGCGCAAGGGGTGAGGGGTCACGAATAGATATTTTTCCTTGAGAAATATTTTTCCTCGCTTCCTAAAAAGAGAGAGAATTTAAAATATTAGGCTTAATCCATCCGAAACTTAATTTCGAGCAAATGCCAGCCAAACTGACTTTTGATTGGGCCGTGTAATTCACGCTCTGGCAAGGTAAATACAGCTTTATCAATTGGACCAACCAACTGACCTTTTTTTATCTCTCCCAGTTCCCCACCTTTTTTGCCCGACGGACAAGTCGAATGCTGTTTGGCGAGTTTGGCAAAATCTGCACCGGCTTTAATTTTCTTTTTTAGCTGTTCAGCCATTTCTTTATCTTTCACTAAAATATGACGAACGATGGCAGATTTCATGCTTTATTCCCTTTAGATGGAGTCTTGGTCGCTATTTTAACTTTTTTTAAAGGCTGACACTGCGGACAAAATACACTGGCGCGTTGTCCAAGCTTTAAATTTTCCAGAGTCGTTTCACAGTTTATGCACATTTCGCCAGCGCGACCGTAAGCCAACAGGGTTTGCTGGAAATAGCCATTTTCACCCATTGCATTGGTATAGTCACGCAGGGTAGAGCCTCCTAAATCAATGGCTTGTTTTAAAATCCGTTTAACTTCGATCACTAATTTTTCAATTTGAACACGGCTTAAACTGGATGCGGGCTGAGCAGGATGGATGCCTAAGTTAAACAGGCTTTCAGTGGCATAAATATTTCCCACACCGACCACAATATGATTGTCCATAATCGCTACTTTAGCGCCGACATTTTTCTTTTTAAATTTTTCCGCTAAATATTCTGCATTAAAGGCATCACTTAAAGGTTCTGGACCTAAAGTATCAATCAACTTGCTTTGTGAGTTGGGATCTAACCATAAAATACAGCCGAAACGACGCGGATCGTGATAACGCAGTTCTACATCTTCAAACTGAATAATCACATGATCATGCTTACGCAATTCTGTATTTGCATCACAAAGACGGAAACTGCCCGACATGCCTAAATGCCATAGCATGCTGTCGTGTTCGAACTCCGCCAGAATATATTTAGAACGTCGGGTGAGTTTTAGTAATTTTTGTCCCTTCAATTTCTGAATATCATCAGGAATAGGCCAGCGTAAACGTGATTCACGGACTTGAACAGAAATGACTTTTTGGTCAATTAAAGGCAATAAACTGGTTTTGGTGGTTTCAACTTCTGGTAATTCGGGCATGCTGGATTCTAGTATGAGTAGATAATGCTAATATCGGGTTGCCAGTGAATGAATGCAAGTTTTTATTTTAAAGTAGAGTTCAGTCAGTAAAATTTATGCTTTTCCCCTAGAATGATCATTTTTAAATTGATTAAAAATGTCCTGTTAAGTTTTATTTTAAATGCTTTTTTAATAAACATAATAATTTTTTAAATTTAATTCTCTACATAATTTATTGAAAAATATTAATATATTTAAGTTTAATTAAACTATTGGTTATTTGTTTTACATTATGTATAACTTTTTGTTTTCTCTATAATAAAAATAATGATGAGATTAATATTTAAAAATTATGTAATTTTCACACAATATATACAATTTATTTGAATTGTATTCTCTCGAACGTTGCTGTGATCTCTCGTATGAAAAAATTTAGTCTCGCTTTATTACCAACTTTGATGATGGTTGCCATGACCCAAACTCAAGCCGCTGAAGCATTTGTCCCAAATGGTCAGTATTTGTTAGGGGACTGGAACGGTAAACGTACTGAACTTGCTGCTCAAGGTGTGAAATTTGATGCCAATATTGCTGCTGATGCTGCCTATTTAGCTGATGGTGGCCGTGATGACGGCAATGATCCGACTGTGGCGAGCCAATTATGGTTAGGCTCAACCTTTAATATGGAAAAACTTGCAGGCTGGGATGGGGTGACGATTCGTGCTGCGCTAAGTGCGCGTCAAGGGCAAAGTACAACCGTCGATGATTTACAAGGTGAGGTGCCGCAACTTGCCAATGTTCAAGCAAACTTTGGCCGTGGTAATCAAAAAACACGTTTAAGCGAATTGTCGATTGAAAAGAATTTTAAAGCGCAAGGCATCAGTGTCAAGGTCGGTCGTTTAGGTCTGGGTATGGACTTTAACGTGATGGCGTGTGATTTCCAAAGCACAGCATTTTGTGCTGCGCAAATGGGGAAATGGCAAGGTCTGATTTGGATGAACACACCTGTTGCACAATGGGGGGGGCGTGTGAAATATCAGGTGACGCCTGAAGTGTTTACTCAAGTGGGTGTCTATGAATACAACCCTGAAAATGCTTTAGAGCGTCATGGCTGGAATTTGGATACTGATAATGCGGATGGGGTAACCATTCCAGTTGAAGTGGTATGGCAACCTAAATCATTTGTGAATGGTTTGCCGGGTAGCTACCGTGTAGGTGGAATATACAACACTGCAGATGACGCTAAAAACCAATACGACATTGCTTATGCAAAAGGTGCAGTCGCTGAAGATCGTACCTATGGTGGCTGGTTGGCAGTAGAACAACAATTGACATCGACGGGTGCCGGTCGTCAAGGCTTGCATAGCTTTGCCAACTTTACCTGGCATGACCGTACCACCACCAAAGTGGACAATTCACAACAAATTGGTGTGAAATATATTGGTCTATTTGATTCTCAACCGAATGACATTTTAGGTCTGGGTGTAAACCGTGTACACATCAATGACCATGTGACTAATCCTGCATTTAATGCCAGTGCTGAATACAATGTTGAATTGAACTACAGCTATTATCCAACCAAATGGTTAATGCTTCGTCCAAATATTCAATATGTTATTAACCCAGGCGCTACAAATAACGTAGACGATGCCTTGGTTCTTGGTTTAAGCTCTAAAGTAGTATTTTAATATGACATAGAGAGCTGCCCATGCAAGGTAGATATCACCTGATTCCTATCAATATGACTTTACTTTGCCTGACGGCATGCATCTGCCAAAACCTCTATGCTGAAACAGGTTCTACGGAACCTGTTTTGTTGCCCACCTTAAAAATAGAAGCGACACGCACAGATACAGACTGGTTGCAAACACCGGCTTCCGTGTATCGAATTGATCAAAATAACAATGAAAATAATCTGGGTGTTAATTTATCTGAAACCTTAAAAGGGGTTCCCGGCTTACAACTGAATAACCGTGAAAATTATGCGCAGGATTTACAAATCTCGATGCGTGGCTTTGGCGCACGTTCAACTTTTGGGGTACGTGGCATCCGCTTATATGTCGATGGCATTCCAGCCACCATGCCTGATGGTCAGGGGCAAACCTCAAATATTGATCTAGGAAGTCTGGATCATATTGAAGTATTGGGTGGACCATTTTCATCACTTTATGGTAACTCTTCTGGCGGGACGATTTTAACCACCACTAAACAAGGCGAAGGTCGTGACTCTATCCAGTTAGGCTACTCTGCCGGTAGTCATAACAAAGGTCGTGCCGATATTGTCTTGCAGGGCGGGGCAGATCAAGCCAATGAACCGAGTTATGTCGTAAGCTCTTCTTATTTTGATACCGATGGCTATCGTGAGCATAGCGCTGCCAAAAAAGTGTTAAGCAATGCCAAACTGACTTGGGACCTGGATGATGGTTCTAAAGTGAACTGGATTGTGAACCATGTTGATATTAATGCCGATGATCCAGGTGGCTTAAGACGAGAGGACTGGAAAAGTAATCCTAAACAAGTGGTAGCGAACGTTACAAAATATAATGCTCGTAAAGAAATTCAACAAACCCAAACGGGCTTGACTTGGTCTAAGCCGATCAATGATCAGCATGAAGTCTATATAATGGCTTATGCCGGACAGCGTTCAGTAACCCAATACCAATCTACTCCGGATACTTCACAAATCAAAGATCCTATAACTGAAACAGTTAAGCCTTATCAAGCAGGCGGGGTAATTGATTTTGATCGTAACTTTTATGGATTAGATTTACGTTGGACAGGTAAGGAACTAGTACCAAATACTAGATTTTCTGCAGGTCTGGCTTTTGATACGATGGATGAAGATCGACAAGGTTATAATAATTTTACTACTGCAGAAAAGGGTGTAAAAGGCGATTTACGTCGTGATGAAAATAATACGCTTTGGAATTTAGATCCTTACCTGCAAGCATCTTGGGACTTTTTACCCAATTGGACATTAGATACTGGCTTACGTTACAGCAATGTACATTACAAATCTAAAGATCATTACATTGTAGGCCAAAATCTAAATAATAGTGGTAAGACAGATTACGATAAGGTGCTACCATCCGCAGCGCTTTCATGGAAAGTAAAGGATAATTTAACTGCTTATGCAAGTTATGCAAAAGGTTTTGAAACCCCAACTTTTACTGAAATGTCTTATTCGCCTGCCGGTGACACAGAAAATAATAATTTTGAATTGCAACCTGCAACTAGTGATAACTACGAAATGGGTTTAAAAGCTCAAAATAAATTAGGTAATTTCACTGCAGCAATTTTTCAAAGTAAAACCCAAGATGATATTGTTTCAGCAGGAAATGATAATGGTCGCGCCACTTTTAGAAATGCTGATAAAACTTTACGTGAAGGCATAGAGCTATCGTGGAACAGAAATATTTGGCGTGATTTGACTGCTCAAGCCAGTTATAGCTTTATCGATGCAACTTTTGATGCAGACATTTCCAATACCGATCCTGCAAAGGTTGTGGCGAAAGGAAATTACATTCCGGGTGTCGCTAAAAATCAGGCTTTTGTCGCTTTGGCTTGGCAACCTGAAACTGGCTTTAATGCAGGACTGGATGTTCGCTATATCGACAAATTATATGTAGACGACATCAATTCAGATGCTGCGCCAAGCTATACCCTTACCAGTGCCAATATCGGTTATGTCTGGAAAAATGCAGACTGGAAAGTGCGTACTTTTGCACGTGTTGATAATTTATTTGATGAAGAGTATGTAGGCTCTGTCATTGTTAATGATGGGAATGGCCGTTTCTTTGAACCCGCAGATGGCTTGAACTGGAGCGCAGGTTTAAGCCTAACTAAAGCATTTTAAGGAGAATAAGTGTGTCTTTATTATTTGAATCCATTCAATTTGGCTCTTTAAAACTTGAAAATAAAATTGTGGTTGCACCGATGTGTCAGTATTCGGCAACTGAACAGGGCGAAGTGACCTATTGGCATGAACAGCAATGGGCAAATTATGCATTATCTGGTGCGGGTTTATGCATTATTGAAGCGACTGCCGTTCAGCCTGAAGGACGGATCAGTTATGCAGATTTGGGATTGTGGAATGACTTGCAACGTGCCCAAATGAAAGCGCTGTTGGCTAAAGTGAAATCTTTATCTCCTATGCCTTTTGGTATTCAATTGGCGCATGCGGGCCGCAAAGCCTCTACCGATAAACCCTGGGATGGAAAAGGTCAATTTAAGCCAGATGAAACCCATGGCTGGCAAACCGTTTCAGCCAGTGATTTGCCATTTAACCCAACCGATCACCCACCGCATGCGCTGAGTAAAGATGAAATCCAGAAAGTGATTCAGGACTTTGCCGATGCTGCCGTGCGTGCTGTAGATGCCGGATTTGATTTGATTGAAGTGCATGCAGCCCATGGTTATCTGTTGCATCAATTTATGTCGCCATTGTCGAACAAGCGTACTGATGAATATGGCGGCAGTTTTGAAAATCGTATTCGTCTAACGCTTGAGGTTTTTCAGGCAATCAAAAATGTGGTACCGCATGATTATCCAATTGGGGTGCGTATTTCCGCGACTGACTGGATGGATGGAGAATACAGTTGGGATGTTGAATCTTCGGTCGGTTTATCAAAAGCTTTAGAGCAGTTGGGTGCTGTGTATATTCATGTTTCAAGTGGCGGTCTGTATGCCAAGCAAGAGATTAAAA
Source organism: Acinetobacter terrestris (assembly GCF_004331155.1). Classification (GTDB taxonomy): domain Bacteria; phylum Pseudomonadota; class Gammaproteobacteria; order Pseudomonadales; family Moraxellaceae; genus Acinetobacter; species Acinetobacter terrestris. The sequence goes on along the minus strand of NZ_SJNZ01000010.1, from coordinate 59,632 downwards.
TTGGGGCCAACTATCAGGTGCCTTTTGCTGAAGCCATAAAGAAAGTGGTTCAGATTCCAGTGATTGCAGTGGGACTGATCACAGAAGCCGAGCAAGCTGAAAGTATTTTACAATCCGAGCAAGCCGATGCGATTGCTCTGGCTCGTGCCATGCTTTATGAGCCACGTTGGCCTTGGCATGCAGCAGCGACCTTGGGTGCGCATATAAAAATTGCACCCCAGTATTTGCGCTGTCAGCCGCATGGTGTGAAATCTCTGTTTGAACCCTTTTAGAAATAAAATTTAAATGTAAAAATGCAGTGATTGAGCAGAATTAATCTTGCCTAACAATAAAGAGCCGTAAGGAGCAGTTGTGGTTTTAAGTGTGATTTTACCGATCTGCCTGCTGCTTCTATTGGGATTTATCTGCGTAAAATTCGACTTTATTTTAGCCGAGCATATAAAAGGCTTAAGTCAATTTGTTTTTAAAATCTCTTTACCTGCATTTTTGCTGCAAGCCTTAGCCAGTAAGCGTTTTGATGAAATCTGGAATTCCAGTTATTTTATCGCATATGGCGGCGGTTCACTGATTATTTTTGCGTTTGCCTTTTTGTTGTACCGCAAATTTTTCCACTGTGGTCTAACCGAAGCTGGAGTGTTGTCCATGGGTGCCTCCATGTCCAATACCGGTTTTATTGGCACAGCAATCCTGACAATGCTGATTGGGCAGCATGCAGCAATTTATCTTTCTCTGACCCTGATTATTGAAAATTTATTGATTGTAGCGTTGACGCTGATTATTGCTGAAGCAGGGATACATCAACAACGGGCAACCTCGCAGGTGCTTAAGCAGACCTTGCACAATGTGATTAAAAATCCGGTCATTCTGTCGATTATATTTGGCATGTTGTGCGTGGTCTTGAATATTCATCTTCCCTCTTATCTGGTTCAGGCTTTGGAGATGTTGGGTAAAACCGCATCTCCGATTGCCTTATTTGTGATTGGTGGAAGCCTGGTTGGCATGAGCTTAAAAGCTGTCGATCTGCAAAGCGTAATTCTGGTGGGAATTAAAATAATCCTGATGCCGCTGACCATCTTTGCGTTATTGAGTATTTTGCCAAATGTCAGTCAAGAAATGCTTTATGCCGGGACATTGCTTGCAGCACTACCCATGCCGATTGTTTTTGGAATTATGGGACAGCACTATGGACTCAGTGATAAAGCACTCAGCGCTTTAATGTTAAGCACGATATTGGGCTTTATGCTGCTGAGCGGTCTGATAGCCATGTGGTGGTAACAGATTCTTCCAGTCATAGAAAAGCCCCATAGTCAGGGGCTTTTTTTATCGGAAAAAATTTAACTTTTCTTGGCAGCTTTTGCTGGATTTTTTGCTTGTTCAGCAATCATTTTATCCACGGCTGCTAAAGACTCCTTGGCTTGCGGTATATTTTCTTTGGCTAGGGCAGAGAAAATTTTCTTCGCTTCAGGCAGGTTTTGCGGAACAATATTGCCATTTGCAAACATATTTGCCACTGCCATAAGAGCAGGAATGTAGCCTTTTTGCGCTAAGTCCTGAATGCTTTTCAAGCCTTGTTTAATTGGCGCTTCACTTTTATTTTTAAAGCCTTGACTAATGTCATATAAGGCTTTGGCATGAACCGCTTGATAGTTACCTTTTTTAATTAAAGGATCTAATTTTTGCAAGGCCAGTTTATCTGAGGCAGGTGTGCCTTCAGCAAAAAGTAAAACTGCGAAATCCACGGTAGCATCAGCAAACCCTTGGTCAGATGCTTTCTGCAAATACTGTTTGGCTTTTTTAGTGTCTTGTTTAAGGCCCAAAGTTCCGCCAACGTAGTTTTTACCCAATACATAGTTGGCAACCGGATAACCTTTGCTTGCGGCCTCTTCATACAGCTTAATGGCTTTTTTCTCATCTTTGGCTGTGCCTTGACCGGTTTGAGTCAGATAGCCTAAGTTATAAATGGCTTGAGGGTTACCCGCTTTGGCCAATTTTTCCAATTCCTGGTATGCACCCTTCATATCGTTGGCTTTGACCAATGCTTCAATTTTGGCAAATGCAGGATCAACCGAATTTGTTGCCATTTCTGCCATTGCAAGATGTGAAGATAAGGTAATGATGCTGGCAAGTATAATTTTTTTCATAGTTTTATAACCTTTTTATAAACAATCACATAATTCCATTTATGTGTTTAAGAATGTATGTGGAAGACTCAATACAACATCATAAGTTTAATTATGTGAATGTAAATACATGATTTGTGTATTGCAATAAAATTTTGTTGATATCTGTCTCATCAGTGCTTCGATAAATCATGAGTCGCTTAAACCGGCTTTAAGCACTTTCCGTTTTAACATGAATTGTTTTTCTATAGTTAAAATTTTACTTCAAGTGAAATTTTGTGCCATAAAAAGGGCTTGGAGGAGGCAACTTCACTTTGCTTTTTTCTCAATGTTTGTTTAAATCGCAACTGAATAAAATTGTGAGTATATGAATGTTCATCAAAGCGATTAAACGGGCATATGATCAGATTAATCTGGATGAAAGCATTCCGGATGAAGACAAATTTGACGCATTGCTGATGAGATTAGGCAAAAACTTTTTGGTGAGCAAAGAAGACCGCGTTTATATCTTTGAATATGAGGGTAAGACTGCACGTATTGATGCAAAACATGCGCGTGCATTTCATTTTAAAGAGTATGTGATTAAAGACATGAACAAACTTTTTCACGATTTTAATTTGTGATTGAAAAAGCCTCCGATTTTGGAGGCTTTTTAATGATGTTTTAAAAATGATATTTTAAACTTGAAGATTATTGCGGACGTGCTACATCGCCATTTAAAGCTTCCGGTAGGTCTAAAACGTGTAATCCAAGCTCAGCAATCGCCGCAGGTTTTGCAACAACCAGTGCTTTATACCCCCCCTCAATAGCAATGCTATTCACCACTTCTACATCATTACTCAATTTGCTTGCAGCAGCAGGAGTTTCACCTGTGCCTTGAACCAGATGCAGCCAGTGTTTGGGTTTGGCTTTAAACCAGAGACGCGCAATAATTTCCTGACCCAAATAACAGCCTTTGTCGTAATGCACACCTTCACGCTGATGCAGGCGAAGTTCTTGCGGCTGGAATTCTTGTGAAGTGTTAGCATCAATCCAGGCTTGGCCTGCTTCAATCGCTTGAAGCTGCCATGCTGCAATATCGGTTTCAGTTGCAGCAAAGTCGGTAGTATCCCCATTGAGCGTAGGGAAAACTGGACCAACTTGTTCCAGTTTTATTTTTGAAAATGCACCAAATTTTTTAATGTGTTTGGAAAATTCTTCAGCCTGATCTTGAGTCGTCACAATTTCAAAACTTTCCGGATTGATTTTTTTGAGCCATAAACCAAACTGAATACGACCTTTTAAACTACAGATTGCTGTATAGCGAGTCAGGTTTTCTGCTAAGGCTTCGGTATTTAAAGTCACTTGACCTTGAAGGAATTTTTGCGCATCTACACCATTTAAAGTGAAGGATGTAAAAGCAGTAGACGTTGTCATGCTTGGCCTCAGTTTCAATACAACAAATCAATCAAGCTATTGTGCAGCAAGCACTAAATAGAGGCAAATAAAAAAGCCAACAATATAAATTGCTGGCCGTTCGTTGTGAAGCAGGAATGAAGCAGAAATGAATTAGTGATGAGAAGCCGGTAAAGACGAATCACAACGATATTTGTCCCCGCAGATTCGCACCGTTTGCATCATGCCTTGATCTTCATGGTCCAGAATATGACAGTGCTGGACAAAATCACCTTCAAACTTTTTGTACTTGCTTCTGGCAATGATGCGATAGCCCTGTTTCACAAAGATCGTATCTTTGAACAGTCCTTTTAAACCACGGTATTGCGAATCAACAGCGCCTTCCGGACCATCTTTCACGTCGTTATCTGCCACACTGACATCATTGCCTCTAGGATCTAAAATTTTGACAATCTGGAAAGGGTTGACATGAATATGGAAAGGATGGGTTGCATTGTCACTGGTAATTTCCCATTCATCGGTTTGCCCCAGTGCTAACTGACGGACATATTGACCCTCAATGGCTCCCGGTCCTTCAAACAGGTCTGCATAACTGATGATTGTTCTATCGCTTTCATCATGGCGCATACCGAATTTACCTGTCGCAAAGTTGATCGAAAAGGCATTGAACTGTTTGGGTTTTGCAGCAACAGCCTGATCTATTTCTGGCGTCATCAGTGACTCATGATCTGTAAATGCAGAAAGATTAAGTTGCGACAATTGAGTCTGAATTTCTTTGCTTAAACCTATTTTTTTCGCCTGATCTTTCAAGTACTCAGCAGCTGTTTTTAGCGGCAATTTGCTGGCATTTACATTGACCCATCCAATCAGCTGGGCATTTAAAGGATTAGTTGGCGCGATTTGTGGTTGTGGGTTGGGCAATGGTGCATTAATTTGATCATCCACATTTAACCGCATGTCATAAATACAGTATTTATTGGTGGTCGGGAAGGCGATCATTGCATCGTGACGATAACCGGGCTGGAATACAGAAAGCGTTCTGCTTTGTACGTGATTCATGGTTAAACCATCTTGAGCAATGGTATTCACGGTTAAACTTTTTAGCTGGTCAAACTGTGCCTTTTTATCAGCGGCTTGATATTCTGAACAGGCCTTAATGGTTTGTGCAGCAGTATACTTTTTAGAATTCGGCAGTTCTTTAATCATCAAGCCAATGGTATCCCGTATACCGCCATGAATCATGCGCCAGCGATTAAATTGGTTCTGATCTACCTTCATCTCACCTAAAATTTTGCCATTGATGGAGGTGTAGTAATTGTTGTCTCCCCAGGATGTGAATGCTCCCAGACCAGAATAATCTTCCAGAAGGCCGACACAATTTTTGGGATCTTTAGAAGAACTGTCAGGATTGGTGCATTGGTATTGAATTTGCTGGAACAGCAGGATATTTTCATTCTGATCGCTATTTTTGGCTTTATCTTTCCAAAGAATGTCTATATCGCCGGTTTCAGTGATTTTGCCATTTTTAATTTTCGGCACTCTGGAGCCTTCAACAATAAGTGGACCGGCCATACCACTGGACACCTGAATGGCAGTTGAGCCATGCAGATGTGCATGATACCAATAGGTTCCTGCCGGATGGTTTTTTTCAATCTTGAACTGATAATCAAATTTTTCTTGAGGTGCAAATTTCAGGAAAACATTATCACTGTTGCCTTGGGGACTTACCCACAAGCCATGCGTATGAAGATTGGTGGCATTAAAACAATGTGGTTCATTAACATTTTCCACATGATGTGGACAGGTATCTGCCGATTCGACAGGGAGCTGGTTATTGAGGTTGATTGCAAGCGTTTCACCTTGTTTTACACGAATTTGCGGACCCACCAGCAGGTCATTGACATAATCACCGGCTTTCTTTTTATCAAACAGACTGGGTTTGGTTAAATAACCACGCAGCAGCACCTGATCCCATAATCCGGTATTGGGGTTGTATAACTTGTTAGATTTATAGGCCACAATCAGTTCATATTTACCCTTGGTATTTTTTTGTAATAAGGGCGGGTTGCTAATCAGGGTATCCGATGCGGTTGGAAGCGGATGCGCCGGATGTGAAGGGTTGGATGGATTGGAAGGGTTAGATGGATGTGAAGGATTAGATGGATTAGATGGATTATTGCCACCTTTCCAACTCTGTACCAATAGTGCTAATACAGCAGCGATGACTCCAATAATGGCTATTTTTAACATTTGATCTCACCTTTATCTTTTTTTTGTACTTGGAATATTTCTTAAAGAGCAAATTTTTAATTGTTTAATGCTTCTTAACTATATTGAGAACCAGTTCACTAAAAAAGAGAAGGTTTAAAAGATACGACGAGTGACAAATAGGCCGAAAATGAAGTTCTAAAGGCTGGATCAAAATAATTTTATCAATATCATTCGATATTTTATAAAAACAAGTTTAGAAATACTAAACTATGCATATAAATAAGAAAATTTTAAGTAACATAATAAAGGGACGGCTTCAGGTTGTTTTTTATCCTAAAAAACGTATCTAATACTAAAGAATGAGGCTGATTTCCTGCTGTTTTTCCCAAAAATGCATATTTAGAGCAAATATTCCAAGGGTTGTGTAACCAAATATTTCTAAAAGTGGTGTTTTTTAGATTAAGTCAATGAAATATATAAGATTTGGGAAATGGCTTTTTCACAGCGTACAATGCCATCGAAGCGATTGTGACCGTCAACAACAATTACGTAGTAAAGAAAAAATGATTCAAGAGGCAGGTAAGCTATGAACAACAACTACCGTAAACCGCTGCAAGGCACCCAGCTCGAATATTTTGACGTGCGTCAAGCCGTAGAAGATATTCAGCCAGGCGCATATGTCAAACTTCCTTATACCTCCAAAGTACTTGCAGAACAGTTGGTGCGCCGTTGTGATCCAGCCATTTTAGAGCAGTCATTAAAACAACTGATTGAACGTAAACAAGATCACGATTTTCCTTGGTATCCGGCACGTGTAGTCTGCCATGACATTTTGGGCCAGACCGCGCTTGTAGACTTGGCAGGCTTACGTGATGCGATTGCCGACCAGGGTGGCGACCCGTCAAAAGTGAATCCGGTTGTGCCAACACAGCTCATCGTCGACCATTCATTGGCCGTGGAGTTCGGTGGTTCCGATCCTGAGGCTTTTGATAAAAACCGTGCCATTGAAGACCGTCGTAATGAAGACCGTTTCCACTTTATTGAATGGACCAAAACAGCCTTTGAAAATGTCGATGTGATCCCAGCCGGTAACGGCATCATGCACCAGATCAACCTGGAGAAAATGTCTCCGGTGATTCAAAACCGTGGTGGCGTGGCATATCCAGATACCTGTGTGGGTACAGACTCGCATACACCACATACCGATTCACTCGGGGTAATCTCGATTGGGGTAGGTGGCTTGGAAGCTGAGAATGTCATGCTCGGCCGTGCATCGTGGATGCGTCTACCGGATATTATTGGTGTAGAGCTGGTCGGACAGCGTCAAGCCGGCATTACTGCAACCGATATCGTGTTGGCACTAACTGAATTCTTGCGTAAAGAACGTGTCGTGGGTGCATATTTAGAATTCTTCGGTGAAGGTGCGGACAGCATGTCGGTGGGGGATCGTGCCACGATTTCCAACATGACCCCTGAATATGGCGCAACTGCAGCGATGTTCTACATCGACCAGAACACAATTGATTATCTGACTTTAACCGGCCGTGAAGCAGATCAGGTGAAACTGGTTGAGCAATATGCCAAAGAAATTGGTCTGTGGGCATCAGAGATGAAGCAGGCGGAATATCCGCGTGTACTGCGTTTTGACTTGTCGACTGTGACCCGTAACATTGCAGGGCCGTCAAATCCGCATGCGCGTGTATCAACGGCTGACCTGAAAGAAAAAGGCATTGCCGGTGTGGTTGAACAGCGTACCGATGGTTTAATGCCAGATGGTGCGGTGATTATCGCGGCCATTACCTCTTGTACCAATACTTCAAACCCGCGTAATACCGTTGCAGCCGGTTTGCTTGCACGTAAGGCCAATGAACTGGGCTTAACCCGTAAGCCTTGGGTGAAATCATCTTTTGCACCGGGTTCTAAAACCGCAGCACTTTACCTTGAAGAAGCAGGTGTATTGCAGGATTTGGAAAAACTTGGCTTTGGCATCGTGGCTTATGCCTGCACCACCTGTAACGGGATGTCTGGCGCACTAGATCCAAAAATTCAGCAAGAAATTATTAACCGTGACTTGTACGCGACTGCAGTACTGTCAGGGAATCGTAACTTCGATGGCCGTATCCATCCTTATGCAAAACAGGCATTCTTGGCATCTCCGCCATTAGTGGTTGCTTATGCGATTGCCGGTACAATTCGTTTTGACATCGAAAAAGATTCACTTGGCAACGATAAAGACGGTAATCCAATTTACCTGAAAGACATCTGGCCATCAGATGCTGAAATTGATGCATTGGTGAAAGAGTCAGTAAAACCTGAACAGTTCCGTAAAATCTACATTCCAATGTTTGATTTGGGCGAGCGAGTAAAATCGGTAAGTCCGCTATATGACTGGCGTCCGCAAAGTACCTATATCCGCCGTCCGCCATATTGGGAAGGCGCACTTGCTGCACCGCGTACTTTAAGCAATATGCGTCCGCTCGCTATTTTGGGTGACAACATCACCACCGATCATTTATCTCCATCGAATGCGATTGTATTAGACAGCGCGTCTGGTGAGTATTTGGCGAAAATGGGCGTGCCTGAGGAAGACTTTAACTCTTACGCAACCCACCGTGGTGACCACTTGACTGCACAGCGTGCAACTTTGGCAAACCCGAAACTGTTTAATGAAATGGTGGTCCGTTCAGACGGCACAATTAAGCAAGGTTCGAAAGCGCGTGTAGAGCCGGAAGGCGAAGTGATGCGCATGTGGGAAGCGATTGAAACCTACATGAACCGTAAACAGCCTTTGATTGTGATTGCAGGTAAGGATTATGGTCAGGGTTCAAGCCGTGACTGGGCTGCGAAAGGCGTTCGTCTTGCAGGTGTAGAAGCGATTGTAGCTGAAGGTTTCGAGCGTATTCACCGTACCAACTTAGTCGGTATGGGCGTATTACCGCTTGAGTTTAAAGCAGGTACAGACCGTAAAACCTTAGGTTTGGATGGCACTGAGTTGTATAGCGTGATTGGCAACATTGCCCCACGTTCGACTTTGACTTTGGTGGTTGAGCGTGCAACGGTTGATGGTAAGAGCGAAACGATTGAAGTGCCAGTCACTTGTCGTTTAGATACGGAAGAAGAAGTGCATGTGTATGAAGCGGGTGGTGTATTACAACGCTTTGCACAGGATTTCTTGGAAGGGAATGTGGCTTAACTTTATTTTTTAGAAAAATAAAATCTCCCCTAGCCCCTCTTTGAGAAAGAGGGGAACTCCCTCCTTAGGAAAAGGAGGGTTGGGGAGGATTATATTCGAAAGTTATTGATATTGTTGTAAAAAGACCCTACTGTTAAGTGGGGTTTTTATTTTGATTGAGCATAATGATGTTTGAAGTACGACCATTAGATGATTTAGATTTGCAAAAACTATTAATAACAAATGAAGACCATTTTTTTGATTTAAAAAGTAGAAATATAAAGCCCGCTAAGTTGCAAGAGTCATTTGTTGCATTTGCTAACGCTGATGGGGGAGAGCTATATATAGGTCTTGAAGATCTCAAATATAATGGTAATAGAATTAACCCTTTCAGTAATCCTGAAGAGGCTAATGCAATAGTTAATGTACTTTTAGAAGAGACCACCCCTACAGTAGAAGGTGTTGGTATTGAATTTTTAGCAATAGAAACAGGATTTATTTTATATATATCTGTACCTAAAAGTCCCAAAGTGCATTATACATCGAGTGGAGATTGTTATATTCGACTTAATGCTAATAAAAATAAGATAAAAGGCGATCGTATAACTTCACTTGCATATTCAAAAGGTATTATGGCCTATGAGCGTCAGGCTGTAGCTAATGCCAGTGTAGAAGATATAATAGATTCAAAAGTTTTAGCTGAATATATGCAAAGAATATCAACAACTCAAGAACCAGAAAGATTTTTAAAAAAACAACGTCTCATTTCTAATATGTCCGATAATTCCTATGCGCCAAATGTTGGATGTGTCATTTTGTTTGATGAAGATCCACAGGCAACTTTGGATACACGATGCGCAATTAAAGTTTATCGACTGTTAACAACAGAATCTAATTATAAAAGAGAACATTTATTAGAAATGCCAGCTACCATTAATGGTTCTTTAGAAGTACTAATTAATGGTGCAATCCAAAAAATAAAAGATTATTTAGACGGTGCTAAGCTATATGATGGTAGTCGAATGAAATATCCAGCAGAAGCAATTAAAGAAATCTTGGTCAATGCGGTTATACATCGTGACTATAGTTTAAATGATGACATACATATTAAAATATATGATGATCGTATTGAAGTGATAAGCCCTGGTAAACTACCAGGATATATGACAGTAAATAACTTATACGAAGAACGATTTTCTAGAAATCCTAATTTGGTTAGGATGTTGCATAATTTGCCGGAGCCATTAAATCATGATATTGGTGAAGGCTTAGATACAGTTAAAAATGAGTTGAGAAAAGCAGGTTTAGTTGAACCTAATTTTGAGGAAAAAGAAAATTCTTTTATGGTTACAATGAAACATAAAAGATTAGCTTCTATTGAGACCGTAATTATAGAATATTTAACTCAGAATCCGAATAAATATATTACAAACCTACTTGTGCGGCAATTAACTGGTGAAAATGATGTTAATAAAATTAAAGGCGTATTAAAGAAACTGCGGAATCAAAAGAAAATTGATGTAGTGGGTAACCCTTCAAGTGCATTTGAATATGAGTATAAGTTATTGGAATGATTTTAGATTGCCTCTCATCAGTCGATTTTCTTCGCCCAAACGCCACTATCAATTGGCGAAATGGACAATAGACAATCATCACAGTAGGGTTATACTAACTTTACCATTTCTAAAACACATGGAGAGCAAAGATGGTTACTGCTGGCGAAAAACCCGGAATAGGTTTCTATTTTTGTGTCCAATGCGGACATCGCGTTTACTTAGAAATTGGTACAGACCGTTTACCCCCGTGTACCAAATGCCTTGGCAATATATTTAACAACAAAATTGCCTAAGCAGCACACATAAAACAGTTATCCTCTGTTTTAAACAAAAGCCCTATACTCAATAGGGCTTTTTTATGACTTGAACATCGCCGTTTACACCCGATGTTTGTTTGAAAATTAATCAAATTATCCCCATATAAAAACAAGAAATTCATCGTTTTCAGGACTGCTCACTTGGAACATTATCTTGATCTCAATCACGACTCTGGTGTTGCCAACTATGAAATTGGCAATGAATTTATTCGGGTTCAATTCAAGAAAAAATCAAAAATTTATACCTACAGTTATGCCAGTGCCGGCTATCAACATGTCGAGAACATGAAACAACTGGCACAGTATGGCGACGGCTTAAATGCCTATATCAATAAAAACGTGTATCACCTGTATGTGAAATAGTAGAACAAACATTTCATGGCTTAAATATTGCTAGATCAATATTCACAAGTTGTGGGCATCTATTTTAGGATTAGTGCTCATAGCAAAGGGCGAGATATATTTAAAAAAGCACAAGGAAAATTAAAATGGAACACACCAGCGAAATAATGGAAACTGAAAAAACACCGAAATATGTGCATTTAATTGCAGGCTGGCCTTTTGTCCTAGTGCTATTTGGCGGCTTGATTGGCGGTGGATTGGGCGGACTGGCTTATCTGATTAATTTGAAAATTTATCATTCCCAGCTCAGCAAAATCAATAAAATACTGGCCAATATCATGTGTGGCATGGTCGCCATCAGCGCATGGTGGTGGATTGCCGGTGCAGTGCAAAACACCTTCTTTAAGGTTTAATGGTTATTTTCGTGCATATGGGAACATTCAGATTCTCATGTGCATCTATTACTAGACATAGCAATAAAGCGTAGGACGCAGCCAAATGCTTAGCATCAAAAAGGCAAAGCGAGAAAGTAAAAATTATCTAAAAAGATCAATAAAACGCAATAAAAAGCGGTAAATTATGCGCTTTTGATTAAATATTCCGTAAATATTAACTTTAAAGAAAATAATTTCCAAAAAATATTTAAATTGGCTTTTCTTAGGGAAATAATCCCGAGCCTAACTTGGTAAATTATATCTCAAGGGTGTGACGGGGATCGAAAAGAGTAGATTGCTACCAGTTGCGTATAACGTGAGTGTAGTACTTACCCAGAAGGTCTCGATTCGGCTTAGGACGCTATAGATCACGAGTTTATAGGCATAAGGTTATCGCTTACAAAGCTATAATTGTTGAAGTTAAACATTATGTTTTCCCTAACACCCTCAAAAATTCTCTACCGAATAAAAAATAATAAAAACATCAAAATGAATTAAAAATCATATTCTTAAAATAAAATTTCAACCACAAAATGTAGATACAAATCAGCCACTCGTTTCAGCATATCAAATCTGTTATTTTAGAAATCACAAGCTACCGCGTAGAGAATCAATATGAATCTCGATTTTTGGTGCCGTTTTTTACTTTCCTCCGTACTCATCAATTACATCATATTAATGATTTGGTTTTTGGCCATTATTTTTGCCCGTGACTGGATTAAACAAGTCCACGGAAAATGGTTCAATCTGTCAGATGAGACCTTTGATGCAATTCATTATGGCGGAATGGCGATCTATAAAATTGGTATTTTACTGTTTAATCTGGTGCCTTTAATTGCTATATATTTCATGGGTAAAAGTTGAAACTGACCCAAGCATTTTAAAAATCTTAAATGCAAAATAACCGTGCGGATGTCACATCAATTTAATCAATATTTTCATGCTGTTGTCTTAGACATAAAAACTGTAAAGTCTAAATTAGAATAATATTTAAAAGGAGTTTAGTCCGATGAATCAGCTCAAACCCGCACTTATTTTAGGCGTTTTCATTTGCTTGGGGATGATTGTTGCAGGATGGATTTTAGGCAGCAGCGCGCTGAAAATTAAACAATATGAACGTATTGTTTCAGTCAAGGGTTTGTCCGAACGCGAAGTCAAAGCCGATGTTGCAGTATGGCCGATTCGCTTTAGCGCTGCCAGCCAAGACCTGACCCAGTTGTACGACACCATGGAAATAAATACCCAACAAATTCAGGCATTTTTAAAAGGTGAAGGTTTTACTGCCGAGGAAATTACCACCGCTTCGCCAAGTACAACAGATAAATACGCCCAGCAATATGGCGGCAATGAAAATGTCGCGCTCCGCTATACCGCACATCAAACCATCACCGTATATACCCACAAAATAGATGCAGTACGTGCTGCACAAAGTCGTTTGGTGGCTTTAGGTAAAAAAGGTATTGCCTTTGGCGGAGATGATTCGGGACAGAGAACCGAATATATATTTACCAAACTCAATGACATCAAACCTGCCATGATTGAACAAGCTACTGAAAATGCACGCAGTGTGGCAGAAAAATTTGCTGCCGATTCTAAAAGCAGTTTGGGGAAAATCAAGTCGGCAAATCAGGGTCTGTTTAGTATAGAAGACCGGGACAGTAATACCCCGTATTTGAAAAAAGTACGCGTGGTTTCAACGGTTGATTATTATCTTGCAGATTAATGTCATGGAGGATGTGAACTAGAGTGTTAAAGATAAGCCTTAAAGATAAGGGTGGATAAATATTTCAATATTGATGCTTTTTGCGCGCTAAAAAAAGTTTATTTCATTCTTTAAAATTTGAAAATAAAAATATGCTTAAATCCTGTGTGTTTAGCTGCTAAAATATTTGATAAGTCATTGCATTGTAATAAAATTATATGAGTTATTTAGATACGCTTATTCAGCAGTGCTTTATGGCAAAAACCGCTCTGCCTGTTTAGGAATATATATTTTCAACCTTGGATGATTTACCCAAAATCTCTAAAGCAATTTATATTATTGAACAAGTGGAGGGTGACATTAACCAGACTTTTAATCATTTTCGTGCTTTTAAACAACAGGGAACCCATGCCTGTGCAAAATTAAATGCACCTTGCAGAGTCATGTATGTGGGTTCCTCTACCTCAGGAATCAGGAACCGGCTGAAACAGCATTTGGGGCTAGGTCATAAAGCGACTTATGCATTGCATTTAAATCAATGGTTTCAAGGCCAGTTTAAAATTACCATTAAGCACTATGAGGTAGAAAATCCGGTGCTGCAGTTGATTGAAGATGATCTTTCCGATCAGCTTAAACCTGCATTTGGAAAATTAGGTGCAAACAATAAATAATTCAATCTCATTGCTGTGTTTAGGATGCATTGACAGCATTATCTCGCCTTGTTATTTTTCGCCCATTCTCCGAAATGCTGTATGCACATGCCGATCGACAACAACTTTGTTTATATGCCACCCCAAGAACCGCTTGCTATCGTCTATGAAGATGATGATCTGGTGGTCATAGAAAAGCCTGCAGGCTTGTTGTCCGTACCGGGGCGTTTACCCGAGCATCATGACAGTGCCTATTTGCGTATTTTGGAAAAATATCCGCATGCCAAAATCACCCATCGTTTAGATATGGCAACTTCGGGCATCCTCATGTTTGCCAAACACCGCGATGTAGAAGTCGCGGTGAGTAAAATGTTTCAGGCACGCACAGTAAAGAAAAACTATATTGCGTTAATACAAGGCAAGCTTGAAGGTGAGGGATGTGTCGAGGTTCCTCTCATTACCGATTGGGAAAATCGTCCGCGTCAAATGGTGCATTTTGAATTGGGCAAAGCTGCCAAAACCGTGTATCAGGCTTTGGATTATTCGCAAGCTGAAGATATTAGTCGGGTACTGCTCACGCCTGTTACCGGACGTTCACATCAACTGAGGGTGCATATGCAATATATCGGACATCCGATTACTGGCGATAAGCTGTATCATCCAGAACCCTATCAAAGTCCATTAAAACGCATGGCTTTACACGCAAGTTATTTGGCATTTAAGCAGCCGTTAACGGGAACAGATGTTGAAATTAAAGGCCATGTGCCTTTCTGATTCAGGAATTAAAATTCAACTCGGTATTACAGGAATTGTATAGCAGGTCTAGGGTGCACCGGTTGGAGTGATAATTGTCAGTAAAAGCTGGAATTGAGGGTAATGAACAAGATCATTACAAATATTTTTAAATCATTAATAATTTGAAAAATATAGTTTTTTTATAATAGTTTAATAGTTGTGTACGATATAAATAGAAATAATATCCCTAGTTTTGGTGATTGAAAATTGATCAAAAAATAGCTAGTGTAAAGTGGGGTTTTTGAGATAATAACAATGATTTACCTATCCATCATAACAACGATTACAACAATAAGTATTTTAGCGCTCCTCCTTTATCGCGCAACAAAACGAGTGAAAAGTAAACAGGCTAATCTGGAGTCATTGCAAGCCAATCTGGATCGAACACGGGCAAATTTGGCTGCACATGAACAAAAGAATGATGAGCTGCATCATGAATTAAACATGTTTCGTGCAGAGACGGGAACTTTAAAAAATAAGCTTGAAAAACTCAGTCAGTATCAAGCTATTCTGGACATTGAACAATATGTAGCCGAGCGAAAAAATCAAGTTGAGAACTTTGTAGAAGTGACCAAAACTGAAGCAGAGTCACTGCTACAGAACATGAAGGCTTATATTGAAAAAGTGCGGCATTATCTGGACAGTTATGAAAAAAACAGCAAGCAGAAACTTGAAATAGAGGCCAGAGAAAAATTGCATGGTTTTTACAATCAGGCCACGCAACAGCAAAATTTAACGGACATTTCACGAGCTCTGGAAAATAAAATTAATGGTTATGGCACTGGGTATTTATTGCCGGCGCATACACTTCTGGATGAGTTGATCGATGGATATAAGCACATAGATGCCGCAATTCATTTAAAAGAAGTCCGGCACAAAATCAAAAATGCCATTGAATATAATTGTGTGGGCGATTGTGATTATGTGGAAGAAAAGCGCTGGCTTTCAGCCATTGCTCTGGTGACCCATGTTTTTAACAGCAAGGCTGACCTGTATTTATCACGCTTGCGTCATGACAATATGGGCGAGCTGATCCAGTCGCTACAGGATGACTTTATTCTGATCAATCATTACGGTGCAGCATTTAGTTATGCACGCATTCATGCGTCATTTTTAAGCTTGCGTCTGGAAGAGTTGAAGTTTGCAGCCTTGGTTCTAGCGTTCAAGGAAAAACAGCGAGAACAGCAAGCTCAAATGCAGCAACGGATGGTGGAAGGGTGATGGCGTGCAGACCATTTTGCACGGATAAAACAGAAAACAACTTGAATGGATCAGCAATAGAAAGAATCTTTTGAAGCGCTAAAATGAAACAAACTTGAGCTAATCTGGGTACAATGTTATAGATTTAAATGATTAAGATAAGGAAACGCCCATGACACGCGATTTTGAACAATTCCCAGATGACGAAAACGGTAACGTACTTTGGCAAATGGCTGAAGATGGTGACGATCTGACTGAAGCACATGAAATTGAATTTTCGATTGCTTTTCATACCCAAGAACAAGCCGAAAAATGTGCGCTTTATTTGCTGAAAGAAGAACAAAAAATCAGCCTGTTTGAAGATGAAGAAGCCGATACGCTAGAGTGGATTATCACTATTTATATGTATATGGAACCTGACTATTCAGACATTGTCGATATTGAAGAATGGTTCACTAAAATTGCTGAACAACACGGCGGCGAATATGATGGCTGGGGTTGCATGGCCTATGTCTATGATGACGAAGACATGGAAGATGAACTTAAAAGTTAATTCAAGTAATTGAATAATATTTAAAAATAGTGTCTGTTATTCATCAATGGCTTATTAAGAATTGCTCTTTTTGAATGAGATACCACAAAACCCTGGCAGTGCAAACGGTTAGGGTTTTTTAATGCCTAAATATTTGGCCAAGAATAAAAAATAAGGGGCTTGAACTGAAAGGGGAATCAGCAGAATAGGTATTACTTACAGTAACCCTCTAGAATTTCAGCACATAAAATTTTAAATATAGAAACAATCATCAAAAATAATAAGGATATTAACGTGAATAGGGAAAAAACGCTAAATTCACAATCTCCATTACCTCCTGTAAATGATGAAACTCAGACCCGGCATATTTTACGTGTGATGGCGGGGTTTGTGATTGCTGCGCTGATTATTTTAGCCCTGTATTTTGGAAAAGATATTCTGATTCCTTTGGCACTGTCGGTGTTATTGGCATTTTTACTTGAACCTTTAGTTTCACGCTTGAAAAAATGGGGTTTGCCGCAACTTCCATCGATTGCACTTGTGGTGCTGTTTGCTTTAAGTGTCATAGGGGGGGCTGCAACTTATCTCGGTTATCAACTGGGGAATTTAAGTCAGGAGTTGCCGCAATATCAGGACACGATTAAACAAAAACTCGATTCGGTGAAAAGCTATACTTCTGGGCCAAGTGTATGGGACGGTGCCATCAAGACCATTGACACGGTGGAAAGCTCGATACAGGACGTCACGCCAGTTGAACAAACCCAGGGGGTGCAGCAGGTGCAGGTGGTGGGGCAGCAAGCCAGTACCACTGAAACGGCAATGCAGTGGGGCGCGAGAATCTTTCATCCCTTGGCCACTGTCGGTATTGTTTTTCTGTTTGTGGTACTGATTTTACTCAGTCGCAAAGACTTGCATGACCGTTTGCTGAAATTGCTGGGTGGCAATTTAAACGTCGGTACAGATGCACTGGATGATGCAGCAGACCGGATTGGAACCTATTTGCGGATGCAGCTGTTGGTAAATGTCACTTTCGGCATTCCCATGGCCGTGGGCTTATGGCTGATTGGTGTGCCTGCTGCCATTATGTGGGGAATTGTCGCGATCGGAATGCGCTTTTTACCCTATGTCGGGCCCATGATCTCGGCCTTATTTCCCATTACCCTGGCATTTGCGGTTGATCCGGGCTGGAATATGGTGCTCTGGACTATTGGGCTGATTCTGTTACTCGAGCTGATTAGTAACAATGTGATTGAACCGTGGTTGTATGGTGAAAGTACCGGTCTTTCCACTTTGGCGATTATTCTTGCGGCGACATTCTGGACTACGCTATGGGGGCCTGCTGGACTGATTCTCTCGACGCCATTGACGGCGTGTTTATTGGTATTGGCTCACTATATTCCGGCATTGGGATTTATCAAAACCCTGATTGGTAGCGAACCGGTACTGACGCCACCGGAACGCTTTTACCAGCGCCTGGTTGCCGATGAAGTAGAGGATGCCCTTGAAGTTGCCCAGGATTATATTCAACAGAAATTGCCGAAAAAGCCCAGTGAGGAAGTCGTCGTTCGTAAGGTCAATGCCTTTTATGACGATGTTGCCATTCCCGCCATTCGTTTATTTTCACAAGGACATAGTACCGAAGCAAGTGCCGAGCACCGTTTAAGAATGCATCAGGGCTTGAAGCTGTTTAATCATGATTTCCAGCAAAAGTACCCGGCTCCAAATACCGCTGGTCCTGCGCAAGTGGTCTGCCTGGGGGCGCGTTGGGAAATTGATGTATGGGCATCTTCCATGTTGGCCCATGGTTTAAACTTAAGAAAAATTGCAGCGCAAAGCCATAATGAAGTACTGATTCAATCAAAAATGGATGTGCTTGAATCCTTGCCAGAAAATACCCAGATGCTTTGCATTTCCATGTTTCATCGGCAGCCTTTGGCACAAATTCGCTTGTTGAATCATCGCATCCGTAAACGCCTGCCGAATATTAAAATTATTTTTGCCACCTGGGGCAATGTCAGCGATGAATTGCGGGACGAGATTCAAAACCGTTTTCAACCGGATGCCGTAGTATCCACGGTCAATGAATTGATGCTGAGTATTGATGCGCTGATGCTACAACAGGGTAAAAATCCTGCACGTGAATTGCTTGCGGAAAATGAACCGGAACGTTTGGCGGCTTTGCATGAACTGCAATTGCTTCAACCTGAAACTTTACTGATTTATCAGCAGTATATTGAAGAAGCCTGCCAGGCATTTAATGTGAAATATGCGCAAATTTCCCTGGTCGATGAAAAATGGGTGAATACCCCAGCCAGTCCGCTGGCAGATGAAAATCAAAATCCGATAGAGGCACGCATTCCCCGGGAAGAATCTATTTGTACCCATCTGGTTCATCAGAATGAAGCACTGATCATTGAAGATATAGACCGAGATCCGCGGTTTACCCATAACCCGGAGTTAAACAGAAATAAGATCAAGTTTTATGCCGGTGTACCTTTACGTACTAAGCAAGGTGTGGTGTTAGGCAGCTTTTGTGTTCTGGATAAGCAGGTTCGGCAGATGAGTGAAGATGATCTGCTGTTATTAAACCAGCTTGCAGACGACTTAATTCAGACACTGACCAGTGACAAGGCACAAACCCAAAAGCTAGAGGAAATCGCCAAGTTGCAACAAGCCAAGGGCGACTCTCTTCAAGATGTTTTAAGCTAAAAGCTAAAACAAAACTCATCATTTTTGGAAAATGATTTGGACCTCTGAGCAAAGCATAAGCACGAAACTTGGAAAGTTAAATCACTTTTCAATTTTTTGACGTGCTCTATTTTTCACCTCATCGGTCTTTGACTCGGTCTGAATGTCGTATTTACCAAAGACCCTCAAAGCATTAACCAATGAATTAACTTGTAAAGCGAACTCCTTGTTAGATTAATACAAAAAATTCAGTGCAGTTGATCCATATTCAAAAAATCAGAAGGAAGCAAGTATGAGTGCGAATTACGTGAGCTATCGTCCCGAAGTCGAGCAAATACAGGAAAATGAAGAAGAGGATATTCTGCATATTACAGAACAGATGGCGCAGACCAATAACCAGGTTTTTGACCGGCACCGTCACGCGGTTCGTGATGCACATGCAAAATCCCATGGTTTCCTGAAAGGCATTTTGACTGTTCCTGAAAATTTGCCGGCTCATTTGGCTCAAGGGATTTTTGCTCATCCGGGCTATTATGACGTGATGGTACGTCTATCGGCTGCGCCGGGTGATCTGCATAGCGATAAAACTCCGGCTCCTCATGGTTTTGCCCTTAAAATTTTAAACGTGCCGGGGCAGCGCTTATTGCCGAATGATCCGAGTGATGGTCATCACCAGGATTTTCTGATGGTCAATATTCCGGTGCTGACTTTTGGGACAGTGCGTAAGTATAAGCAAATGCTGCCTTTTATTACGGAGGCAGAACAGGCGCCTGAACCGGTTATGCGCAGCTTGCGTCAGGTGATGCGTGGCGTAGATTATCTGGTAAATCGTGCAGGGTTTCCCGCACCTGCAAGCTTAAAAGGTCTGGCACGTAGCCAGCATCATGTGTTGGGCGAAACTTATCATAGTATGGCAGCGCTTCGTTATGGTGACTATATTGCCAAAATCAGTGTCGCACCCGAATCTGACTCCGTGAAGAAACTCACCGGCATCCAGATGCAAATCAATGATGATTCCGCTATTCGTGACATCGTCCGGGATTTCTTTCAGAAGAATGCAGCAGATTATGTGATTCGTGCACAGCTATGTACCGATCTGAGGACTATGCCTGTCGAGGATGCGGCTGTGCTGTGGAAAGAGCAGGAATCACCGCATCAGGTCATTGGCCATTTGCACTTTCCCCAGCAGGATACTTTTAGTCCGGCACGTCGGGTTTATTCCGATGATGTGCTGTCTTTTAACCCTTGGCATGGCGTGAAAGAACATCAGCCATTGGGTTCCATTATGAGGGTGCGTATGCAGGCATATGAACGTTCATCGTCTTTTAGGCATCACATGAATAGCCAGCCGCGTACAGAACCCCATCAGATTGATGACATGCCGGATTAAGCTATTTATGTTTGGAAGCTAGAATTAAATTAAACCTATCTGCTTGAGCAGGGCTGTTGTAAATGTAGAAATATTCTGGAAGCGGTTGAGCATTTTTCAGTAGAGGAAAATGCAGTAAAAATCTGCTCTGAATGTCATACCAAAGCCATACATAGCCAGGAATCAACCGCAGTAGACTAAACACACAAAACAACAAAAAGTGAGAAAAAACAATGCCCAGTACTGTCAAACTTCACCGTGTATTCACCGCACCGCCAGAACGGGTGTTTAGAGCCTTTATCGATCCTGATGCCTTGGTTAAATGGATGGCGCCGCATGGTTTTACCGCCAAAGTCCATCATCTTGATGCGAAAGTGGGAGGCAGCTATAAAATGTCTTTTAGCAATTTTACCACCGGTACCAGCCAGTCTTTTGGTGGAACCTATCATGAAATTATGCCTAACCAGTTGTTGCGTTATACCGACCAGTTCGATGACCCAAACTTACCCGGTCAAATTGAAGTCACGATTCAGTTCCACCCAGTTTCTGTGGGCACGGAAGTTCATATTACCCAATCGGGTATTCCAGATGTAATTCCGGCAGAAGCCTGTTATCTGGGATGGCAGGAATCCTTGCAATTGCTGACTTTATTGGTGAATGCCGAAATTCCGGATCAATAAATAGATGACCCATGCAAATTCAAATCAAGCGTGCCTATGCCGAAGTTTTAGCGTCAGATGGTAAACGGATTTTGGTCGATCGACTTTGGCCCAGAGGCATCAAAAAGCAGGATGCTCAAATTGATATGTGGCCCAAGGAAATCACGCCCTCGACTGAACTGCGCAAATGGTACGCGCACGATCCTGAATATTGGGAGATCTTTCAACAGCGCTATACAGCGGAACTTGTTCAACAGGCAAAGACATTGCAGCAAATTCGGAAGATTGCTGAGCAGGAACAAGTCACTTTAATTACCGCAGCCAAGAGTAAAGATTATAACCATGTGATTGTACTGAAACAGCTTTTGGAACAAGGCTGATCTTTATCTTGCCTGCTTTTATTCCATGAAATAAGTAGGGTTTTAAGCAAGAGACTGACTTATAAAATGCTATAGTAGAGTTTTTGAGGTTTTTTATGTCTTTGCCAAATTGCCCCAAATGTAATTCAGAATATGCGTATGAAGATGGCGATTTACTGATTTGCCCGGAATGTTCTCATGAATGGAAAGAGGGTGAAAGCAGCGCTGAACAGGCGACGGTTATTAAAGACTCAAATGGCAATATCCTTGCCGATGGCGATACAGTTACCGTAATCAAGGACTTGAAAATTAAAGGTTCTTCATCGGTCATTAAAGTCGGAACCAAAGCGAAAAACATTCGTTTATTACCCGACTCAAGCGATGGTCATGACATTGATTGTAAAGTTGATGGGGTGGGTGCAATGAAATTGAAATCTGAATTTGTGAAAAAAGCTTAATTCACCCAGATTGAAATGTAAAAGCTCTAGCAGGGATGTTGGGGCTTTTTTTTATGAGGCCGTTTGATCAGGCAGCAATCATGCACTTGAGAATTTATGATCTGTCCAAAAAATTTGAAAGACTGGAAGGATCAGCTTTCCAAAAGGATATACACAGGTTGTGAATGTTTGATCTATAAAACAGCACTGGGCTTAAATATGGCTTGATTGCGCTTATGATTGGGCAAATGAAATGGTATAACAACAGCAAACCTTTAAAGAATATTTTGTTATGCCCCATATCCATGTTGAATATTCAGACAATATTGAAAACCTTGATCCAAAACCACTCTTACTTGCCTTAAACCAAGCCATGCTTGATGGTGCATATGTTAAGGCTGCCAATGAAGTGAAAAGCCGTGCCATTTGCCAGCAAGATTATGTCATTGGCTTGGGAGACGCTTCGCAAGCATATTTACATGCCAAAGTTTCTTTATTAACCGGACGCAGTGTGGAATTACAACAGGAAATTTCCCAAGCATTATTAACTACAATCGAACAGCATTTACCACCGCAGAGCCAAGTCAACGTACAGATTTGCGTGGAAATTTTAGAAATGCAGAAAGCCACTTATTCCAAGAAAATTGTCTAGGCTTGAATGATGATCAAGAGGCTAGATTTGCTTTTATTCTCTTGATCTTTATTTTTTTATTGAATCAATTTAAGTCAAATTTAACCGGCTAAAATGCACTTTTATAAAACCAAGGCTCAGATATTTTTGATTACAAAATAACCACATTTAAAAACCGAAAATTATTTATATTCTATAAAACAGCATGTTTTGAACAATAAAAAATAATCAAATTCTTATAAATTTTAAAATAATAAAGGGGATTGAAATGGCTGGATGGTATGAAATCAGTCAAGTCGACGATGGACAATATCGTTTTGTGTTAAAAGCTGGAAATGGAGAAGTCATCTTAACCAGTGAACTCTATAAGGCAAAGGCCTCTGTACAGGTGGGCATTGAATCAGTTCAGAGAAATAGCATAGATAATAGTCGTTATGAACGTCTAGACGGGAAAAATGGTAAGCCTTATTTTAACCTGAAAGCGGTGAATCATCAGATTATTGGTCGTAGCCACTTCTATTCAAGTGAGCAATCACGTGAGAAAGGCATAGAATCAGTCAAAAACAATGGATCAACCACCAAGATTAAAGAACTCATTGCCTAGCTTTAGTTGATGGATATGATAAGGCATGTATTTATACATGCCTTATTTTTTGAGTGGTGCAATAAAATTCAGATTTGAGCGACTAAAAATCAGTATAAAAAATCTGATCTCAAACAACATAAAGCTATTGATGATCAGCTTGATCCATCCTGTTTTTTAGAAACGCTTAGGAATTTTCTGGCCATTGGGTACCGGAGTTTCCGCTTTTTTAAGCACGCCAAATAACCAGGTTTCAGCATGATTTACCGCTTGTTTTAAATCATCCCCTTGTGCTAAACGGCCGGCAATGAAGCTTGCCAATGAGCAACCTGAACCATGATATTCGCCCTCAAGACGAGGGCATCGAGTTTCAGAAACCAGCTCGCCATTGATATATAACGCATTGCGAATATAGTCCGGCGTATCTTCATGGCCGCCTTTGACCAGCACGGCTTGGGCTCCCATTGCAAAGAGTTTTGTCGTGGCTTGGTCGATATCTTCAATCCCGGTTAATGCCCGAAGCTCTACCGTATTCGGCGTTAGCACTGTAGCCAGTGGAATTAGTTCTGCAAACGCCTTTACCAGTGTTTCCTGATTGCCCAGTGAACCACCGCTATTGGCAACCAGGACAGGATCAAGCACATATAGGTATTCAGGATGCTCACGTAAAAATTCGGCCAGCGCTGCAATATTGTCCGTGGTGCCTAACATGCCGGATTTAACACATTTAATCGGTAGATCACCTACCACTGCATGTGCTTGAGCGAGCAGTAATTCTTTCGATGTTGCTTCAAAGCCAAAGACTTGTTGGGAATTTTGGATGGTCAGGGCAGTACAGGCAATTGCCGCATGGGCACCACTTTGGCCAATTGCTTCAATATCTGCCTGCAAGCCAGCGCCACCCGAGGGATCTAAACCAGAAAAGCAAAGTACAGTAGGGCGCACAATGATGTCCTTCTTCACAAAATTTGCGTTAGTATAGGCAACTTTGAGCCAAGTCTCGATAGTATTTGTGAAGTAAAAATTTAAGATGAAAGGGTCAGTCTGTGATTAAAAATATTTTGATTGATTTGGATGGAACATTAACTGATCCAAAAGTGGGAATTACCACCAGCGCACGTTATGGCTTGAATAAAATTGGCCATCCTATTGCAGATGACGTCAATATTGACTGGATTATTGGTCCGCCCTTACAGGCTTCGCTGGCAAAAATTTTAAATGTGGCAACAGATGATATTTTGGCTGAACAGGCGTTAATGGGCTACCGCGAACGATTTGTGGTCACCGGCTTATATGAAAACCATGTTTTCCCTGAAGTGTCTGAAACTTTAAAAACATTGCAAGCACAAGGCTACCGTTTGTTTTTGGCCACGGCGAAACCTGAAATTTATGCCAAGCAAATTCTAGAGCATTTTGATTTATTGCAATATTTTGTATATGCCTATGGCAGTGAACTCAACGGCGAGCGCACCAATAAAGCTGATTTGATTGCTTATATCATTGAAAAAGAGCAGTTAAACCCTGCCGAATGTTTGATGGTGGGTGATCGTGAGCATGACATTTTCGGGGCGCGCCGTAATGGAATTGAAACCATTGCGGTGGAATATGGCTATGGTGCAGATGAAGAGTTAACCGCAGCGAATCCTAAAGCCAGAATCGAGAGTTTTGCCGAGTTATTGGATCATTTAAATTAGTATTTAAATGAGCATTTAAATGAGTGCGTGCGCTAAAGTAAAACCTGTTTTCAAATGCATAAAAAGGATCGGGTGATCCTTTTTTAATGTCTAGTGTTTAAAGCCAGCCCAAAACACATCTGCGCTAATGAAAACAATACACGCCCCTTAACCCAGGTCTAAATAGAAACTTTCTTTGACTTCTTCCATAACGATATAACTGTGTGAGGAAGCAGAAGAGGGCAGTTTTTTTAACAGATCCCCTAATAATCGTCTATAGGCGCTCATTTCTTTCAGGCGCGCTTTTACCAGATAATCAAACTCGCCTGAAATGAGATGGCATTCTAAAACTTCCGGAATTTCGACCAGGTCACGGGCCACTTGGTCAAAGACATCTCCCGATTTGGCAGACAGTTTGATTTCTAAAAATACCAGTAAATTCCGATCGACCAGTTCCGGGTTTAAACGTGCGTAATAGCCCATGATAATGCCGTCGCGTTCCAAGCGTTTTACCCGTTCTGAACAGGGTGTAGTTGATAAATTTACCCGAGCCGCCAGTTCGCTAATCGCAATCCGTCCATCCTTTTGCAAGATGTCTAAAATCTGATGATCGATACGGTCTAATTTACGCATCAGTTTTTCCCTTTTTTTAGATTTTTTTCACGATAAATCCATCGAATTACCTGGATTATAGTCAATAAAACAGTGAAAAAAACTATCAAAGCAAAAATATACTAGGTAAATAAACTAGATGTTGCTCGAGGGATTGAAAATGCGCGTAATTGTATTGGGTAGTGGTGTTATTGGTGTTGCAAGTGCGTATTACCTCGCGCAGCAAGGCGCAAGCGTGACTGTATTAGACCGTCAGGCAGGCCCGGCGGAAGAAACCAGTTTCGGTAATGCAGGTCAAATCTCTCCCGGTTATTCAACCCCATGGGCAGCACCTGGTATACCGTTTAAAGCAGTGAAATGGATGTTTCAACATCATGCACCGCTGGCGATCAATATGGATGGCAGCATGTGGCAATTACAGTGGATGGCACAAATGCTGAAAAACTGTAATCCACAAAGTTATGCCATTAACAAGGAACGCATGACCCGCGTGGCCGAATATAGCCGCGACTGCTTAAGAGATTTGCGTAAAGCCACCGGTATTCACTACGAAAACCGTTCAAAGGGCACCTTGCAGGTGTTTCGTAATGAAGCGCAGCTTGAAGCGGTACAGCGTGATATTCAAGTCCTGAAAGAATGCGGCGTGGATTATGAATTATTGCTTAAACAAGACCTGGCGAAAGTTGAGCCGGCCTTAGCCTTTACCCAAGATAAGCTGGTCGGTGGCTTGCATTTGCCGAATGATGAAACAGGGGATTGTTATCTGTTTACCAATGCCTTAGCCAATCTTGCCAAAGACATGGGCGTCGATTTCAAATTTAACCAGAGCGTTGAAAAACTGGTGGTTGAAGGCAATGAAATCAAAGGTGTGGTGGTGGATGGAAAAGTGCTTACCGCAGACCGTTATGTGCTGGCTTTTGGCAGTTATTCACGTGATTTCCTCAAACCGCTGAATCTGGATTTACCTGTTTATCCGGTCAAGGGCTACTCGCTCACCATTCCCATTGTAGATCCTGCTTTTGCCCCGCAATCTACGGTACTGGATGAAACCTATAAAATTGCAATTACCCGTTTTGACGAGCGTATTCGTGTCGGCGGTATGGCGGAACTGAGTGGCTTCAATCATGGCTTGAATGAAAATCGCCGTGCCACCTTGCAAATGGTGACTCAGGATTTATTTCCGGGTGGCGACATGCAACAGGCGACATTCTGGACCGGCCTGCGTCCAATGACACCGGACAGCACGCCAATTATTGGTGCGACCCGTTTCAGTAACCTGTTTTTAAATACCGGTCATGGCACCTTGGGTTGGACCATGGCCTGTGGTTCAGGCAAATTGATCAGCGATTTGGTACTCAATCATAAAACCGACATTAATACTGAAGGTTTATCGATTCAGCGTTATCCCAACGCGGCTTAATTTACCCTAAATCACTATTCAAGGATGAATATATGTCACGTCCCATTAAGGCTGTGATCCATCAGGCGGCTTTAGGCAATAATTTGGCGGTTGCACGTGGCATGATGCCTGACAGCCAGGTTTTTGCCGTGGTCAAAGCCAATGCCTATGGTCACGGCATTGAACGTGTCTATGAGGCTCTTCAACAGGCCGATGGTTTTGCCTTGCTCGATATTGCGGAAGCGAAACTTGTTCGCGCACTCGGTTGGCCGGGTCAAATTCTGCTTCTTGAAGGTTTGTTCGAGGTTCATGATTTACAGGATTGTGTTGAATTGGATCTTAGTTTTACTGTCCACAGCCAGTACCAACTTGAGTGGCTGCAGCAGTTTGAAGGTTCTGCGCAATTCGACGTGTTTTTAAAAATGAACAGCGGGATGAATCGTTTAGGCTTTAGTCCAGACGCATACCGAACTGCCTGGCACAGTTTGAAACAACTCGGATGTGTGAAATCGATTGTTCATATGACGCATTTTTCCGATGCGGATGGTGAACGCCTGGGGAAGCCCGGCATTGGCTATCAACAACAAATCTTTGAAGAAACCATCAAAGATTTACCGGGAAAATGCTCGATCAGTAATAGTGCCGCTATCCTGCGTTATCCCCAACAACTACATTCTGATTATATCCGTAGCGGCATTATGCTCTACGGCAGTTCTCCAGATTATCCAGCGCATAACATTCAGGACTGGCAGCTGCAACCGACCATGTCACTGCGCAGTAAGATCATTGCTGTGCAAGAAGTCAAAGCCAGTGAAAGTATTGGTTATGGTTCACATTTTATTGCCTCCGAACCTTTAAAGGTTGGCATTGTTGCCTGTGGTTATGCCGATGGTTATCAGCGCATATCGAAAACCGGCACGCCTGTGCTGGTCAATTCAGTTCGCACTCAAATCCTGGGTCGGGTCAGTATGGATATGCTGGCCGTTGATCTGACCCATATTCCCGATGCTGAAATTGGCAGTGAAGTGGTGCTTTGGGGCACATCATCAACAGGTACGGTTTTAGCTATCGATGATGTGGCAGCAAGTTCGGGAACGGTCGGCTACGAGCTTATGTGCGCAGTCACGGCTCGGGTGCAATTTGAAATTGAACAGTAGAATTTAACGTTTATTTACTCCAGATCCAGTTATCCAGAATAGGGAAATTAATATGTCACATGTAGATATCCAGAACATCAACACCACAGAAGTCATGAGTGCAGTCACTATTTTTAATCAGGTGGTGTATTTGTCAGGTCAGGTGCCCAAAACCACAGCACAGGATGTTGAACTGCAAACTCGCGACATTCTTGCCACCATCGACAGTTTATTGGCGCAGGCCAATAGCGATAAGTCACGACTATTATCGGCACAGCTGTATATCAAAAATCTTGAAGATTTTAAAACAATGAATGCAATTTGGGTCGATTGGTTACAAGGCTGCGTTGCACCATCACGCGCCACTATTCAGGCGAATCTGGTGAACCCGGATTGGTTGATTGAAATTGCTGTGACGGCAGCACAAAAGTAATTTTTAGCTTTTATTTTTTTAAATACTCTCCCGCAACTAGATAAGGAATAGTGCAACTGTCTTGATTAAAGCAGAAATTTTCAAGAGGCACGATTGAGCGATCAGGAAGCTTTGGCTCAATTCAAATGTCTGGTTTATACAGTGCTATAAGGATGTTGAAATATGACAACGAATCAATTGGATGATTCATCTTCTCCGCATGAATTACAAAGGAAACTCTCCAACCGTCATTTACAGCTGATTGCAATTGGCGGCGCCATTGGTACGGGTTTGTTTATGGGTTCAGGGAAAACCATTTCCCTGGCTGGGCCATCCATCCTAATTATTTACATGATTATTGGTGCGATGTTCTTTTTCCTGATGCGTGCATTAGGTGAAATCTTGCTTTCCAATCTGCATTACAAATCTTTTATCGATATGGCGCATGATCTGATTGGCCCGGCTGCGGGCTATTATATCGGCTGGTCGTATTGGTTGGGCTGGGTGTTGGTCGGTATTGCAGATTTGGCTGCTATTATCAATTATCTCGGTTTTTGGCTGCCGGCTGGAGAAGCTTTTACCCCTATGGGGCAGGCCGCCATCAGTGCAGGCTGTGTACTGTTGGTGTTAGGTATTAATCTGCTTACTGTAAAACTGTTTGGTGAAATTGAATTCTGGTTTGCGCTGATTAAAATTTTAGCCATTTTGGGTTTGATTGGTATTGGCGGATATATGGTGTTTATGCAGTTCCAGCCGCCGCAAGGTGCTGTGGCAAGCTTTAGTCATGTCTGGTCACATGGCGGCATGTTCCCGAAAGGTGCAAGCGGGTTTTTGGCCGGCTTCCAGATTGCACTGTTTGCCTTTGTTGGGGTAGAGCTGATTGGAACCATGGCAGCTGAAACCAAAGATCCTGAGAAAAATCTGCCCAAAGCCATCAATGCAATTCCGACGCGAATTATTCTATTTTATGTGCTGTCTCTCTTTGTGGTGATGTCAGTTACGCCATGGAACCAGATCCCGGGAGATCAGAGTCCATTTGTGACTTTATTCCTGCATGCCGGAATTCCAACCTCTGCCATTATTATGAATCTGGTGGTTTTATCTTCAGTGATGTCCTCCATGAATAGTGGCGTCTTCTCTACCAGCCGGATGTTGTTTGGTTTGGCTAAAGATGGTCAGGCACCGCAAACCCTAAGCCAGTTGTCCAAACGTGCAGTTCCGGCCAAAGGACTTATTTTTTCTTGCTGCTTTATTATGGCGGGCGCAGCATTGCAGTATTTCGTGCCGAATACCATTGAAGCGTTTACTTTGGCCAGTTCATTGTGCGTCATCCTGTTCCTTAGTATCTGGAGCCTGATTATGGTTTGCTACATTCGCTACAGAAAACGTAGTCCTGAATTGCATGCCAAATCGACCTTTAAAATGCCAGGTGGGGTATGGATGTCCTATGTCATTCTAGCTTTCATGCTGTTTGCTTTAATTATTTTGAGTTTGGAACCGGATACTTTAAAAGCCCTGATGATTAGTCCGCTTTGGCTGGTGATTCTGGGAGTGACGTATCGTATCTTGTACTTGCCACGGATGAAAAAGCGTATTCAGTCTTTGGAATTAAAGTAATCATTGATTCAGACAATTAAAAAGAGAGTGGTTCAAGCCACTCTCTTTTTTATCCGGATTATTTTCAGGAAAGATTGAAGATTTAGTCCTTAAGCAAACATATAAAAAAAGCCTCTATTAAGAGGCTTTTTAAATCTTCTGGATTAAAACTGCGGTTTAACCACCACTAAAATCACCACTGCAAATAGAATCAGTGTGGGCATTTCATTGAAGAAGCGCCAAAACTTGTGTGACTTGTAATGTGCATCGACCAGCAGTTTTTTGCGGTAATAACCACAGACCAAATGATAGATCACCAATAAACCGACCAAGCCAACTTTCAGGTAAAACCAGAGCGCTTCATGGTAATGCCGCGTTGCATCACCCCAATCAACTAGAAAGTGCGCCGTGATGAGGGTGGCAAGCATTGCCGGCCACATGATGCCGCGGTACAACTTGCGTTCCATAATCTGGAAACGCTGATGACTCGTGGCATCCTCACTCATCGCATGATAAACATATAAACGTGGCAAGTAGAACAAAGCTGCAAACCAGCAAACCACAGCAATAATATGTAATGCTTTTACCCACAAGAAAGCATCAGAAGGAGCATCCATCTATTCACCCTTTTAAGGGCAGTGTAGACGTTGATCACCCATTGCCGGATGATCAACAATTCTTAGCTTAGCCTTCCCATTTTTTGAAAACAAGACAGGCATTTACACCGCCAAAACCGAAACTGTTACTCATCACAGTATTCAGTTTTGCGTCACGTTTTTCAAGTACGATATCAAATGGTTTTGCGCCTTCATCCAGTTCCGTCACGTTGATGTTTGGCGCAATGAAGTCATTTTGCATCATCAGAACCGAATAAATCGCTTCTTGTACGCCGGCAGCACCCAAGCTGTGACCGGTCATGGACTTGGTTGAGCTTAGTGGAGGAACCTGACCTTCACCAAATGCACGTTCCATGGCTTTAAGTTCTGTGATGTCACCCGCTGGAGTAGAAGTACCGTGGGTATTCACATAGTCAATTTTATCTACGCCGTGCTGTTTGGCTTCTTCTAAAGCCATAAGCACACAACGCGTTGCACCTTCACCGCTTGGCGCAACCATGTCTGCACCATCACTGTTTGCAGCGTAGCCGACCACTTCAGCAAGAATTTTTGCACCACGCGCTTGTGCATGTTCAAGTGATTCAAGCACCACGAAACCGCCACCACCGGCAATCACAAAACCGTCACGGTCAGCAGAGTATGGACGGGAAGCTTTTTCTGGCGTGTCATTGTATTTAGAGCAAAGCGCGCCCATTGCATCAAACAACAAGCTTTGTGACCAATGATCTTCTTCACCGCCACCCGCAAGCATTAAATCCTGTTTGCCCAATTGAATCAGGTTATAAGCATAACCAATGGCATCAGCAGAAGTCGCACATGCGCTGGTAATGGTATGCGCCACACCTTGTAATTT
This sequence comes from Acinetobacter terrestris, assembly GCF_004331155.1. Taxonomy (GTDB): domain Bacteria; phylum Pseudomonadota; class Gammaproteobacteria; order Pseudomonadales; family Moraxellaceae; genus Acinetobacter; species Acinetobacter terrestris. The sequence goes on along the minus strand of NZ_SJNZ01000010.1, from coordinate 28,182 downwards.
GAATGCCACGCCCACGTTTGCGGTAATGGTGTTGGTCATGTTACGCGGAACAAAGAAAGGGCCAACTTTACGCGCACCTTTGGTTTGCAATAATTCGTTCATTTCAATGACAGATGCAGTTGAACCACCACCTGAACCACCGGTAATACCATAACGCGGGTTACCTGCCAATTCTTCAACCTGTAAACCGGAATGTTCGACTGCAGCAAGGGCAGAGTTGTAGGCATACATCGAACAAACGCCCATAAAGCGTTTTAGTTTACGGTCGATATTGTCAAAGTTTTGTTCTGCTGCTGCACTCACGTGGCTTTTAAAATTGAGTTCAGCATAAGTCGGGTTAAAACGTGTTCCAGAAATCCCGTTTTGCAAAGAATTTGTTACTTCTTCTAAAGAATTACCGATACATGAGTTGATCCCCATGCCAGTGATTACAACACGTTTCATCTACAGATCCCTTATATGGTAGTAATGTGAGCAAATGCAGCTGAATGAATCTTTTGCCTCAGGCAAAACCCAGCGCGTTACTCATGTATTTCAATTACATTTATAATAGCAGAAAGATTTTTGAATTCTTATGGCAAATATTATGCCTATTTCCCTGTGTGTCTATTTGTGAAAATTACCCGGTTTAATTAACCAAAAGATACACATTAAAATTGAGATAAACTTAGACTATACCTAGTATTTATCAATAATTGTAATAAGTGAAAACGAGGATAAAGAATGACTGATATCAATAATAAACATTCACATGGATTCCTATCAAATGCCTTTGGAGTGGCTAAAAAGATCAGTGCAGCTGGAATGGGTGTACTGAATCATGCCGCTCCGAGTGCAGTGACCAAGGTCCTGCAACCATCAAAAAATGGTCAGGTGATTGATGGAAGTGCCCGTCAAACGAATGCCTTTGAAGTCCAAAAATATGATAATCCTCAACAAATGCTGCGCGAGTATTTACCCAATGTATCGAGACAATTGCTCGGTCGTCAGTATGGAAAGGTAACGCGCGTCGCCAATTTTGTTTCCCCACAATTTTCAGATAAATTATCGGATTATTTTTTTGAACAGCTCAATCAGTTTACTTCAAATCTCAGTTCAGTCGATGCCGTGCTTGATCAGGCTGGAGCAAAAGATTTACAGGAACTGACCCAAGATGTAGACCGTTCAAAGCGAATTAGCCAAGCCTTGGCAGAGCAGAATAAATGGATTGCCTCTATGCAAGGCGCCGTGACCGGAGCCACAGGTGTGGTCGGTTCAGCAGTTGATGTGCCGTTGTCTTTAATCATGTCTTTGCGCATGATTTATCAGGTTGGACGTGCCTATGGTTTTGAGCTGAATAAAGAAACAGAACAGGACATTGTTCAGTTCGTGTTTAAACAAATTGATTTAGGCCAGATTGCGGAAAAGCAAAGTGTATTGATGGCGCTAAAAGCTATATCAGGGATGTTGAGAACCCATGATGTTTCTCAATTCCAGCAAATGTTGGGCTCAAGCAATGATGCGGCAGCACTGAAAAAATGGTTAAGCAATGAAAATGGTGAAATGAAATGGGAGTGGTTGAATCATATTCCCAAAATTTCAATCATCAGCAAATTGACACCGGTCGCAGGAGCGGGCATTGGTGCAGCGTATAGCTGGAAGCTGGTTGAAGACGTAAACCAGAAAGCACAACAAATCTTTTCTCACGCCCGAAGTTACTTGCAACAACATCAAGGGGTAGAGATCTCGCCAATTGCGGCTTATGAAAAATCTTTGGCCTTGTTGGCTCAGGCAACACCCAAATTATTGGAGCATTTACCTGAAGTTAATGTGAAGCCAAGTGAACTTAAATTGGATCAGGATATTCAAATACCTGACAATAATGCCATTTCGAATGTCACCATCAAAAAGAAAACAGAAGTTGTTAAAGCCGATGAAGACCACCAGGATGAACAGGTTGAGCAGGGTCTGGAATCTTTAGCGGAGCAAATGGTTGAACCGCACGAACAGGTTGAACCGCAGAAACCTGCCGTTCCTGTAGAAGAGCCTGAATCGGATGAGGCTAAACAGAACTATGATTCAGAAGATCAGGGAGAAGAAAGTGCAGAGAAATCAGCGCAATCTTCTAGCGAAACATCTGAACAAAAGGATGAAACTGCTCCAGCAAAGAGTAAAGTTACAAAAAAGAAATCTTAAAAGCTAAGCCCAAGCCTAGTAAATCCTTTCAAACGCCCTAATTATAAGGAAATGGTTGATATTTGATATGGCCTCGAATATTGACCATTTTTCTATCTTCGCTTACAATTGTCTGCCCTCGAAAAGTAGTATTTTTTTGAGGCTTTTTATTAACGGGAGAATTGCCAAATGGCAACAACAAATCAGTTGATCCGTAAGGGTCGTACTACTTTGGTTGAAAAATCAAAAGTTCCTGCGTTGAAGGCTTGTCCACAACGTCGTGGTGTTTGTACACGTGTTTACACTACTACACCTAAAAAACCTAACTCAGCAATGCGTAAAGTTTGCCGTGTTCGCTTAACTTCAGGTTTTGAAGTATCAAGCTACATCGGTGGTGAAGGCCATAACCTACAAGAGCACAGTGTTGTTCTTATCCGTGGTGGTCGTGTTAAAGACTTACCAGGTGTACGTTACCATACCGTTCGTGGTTCTTTAGACTGCGCTGGTGTTAAAGATCGTAACCAGTCTCGTTCTAAATACGGTACTAAACGTCCTAAGAAATAATCTTTCGAGATTCGTTTCTTAAGAACGTAGAACCGCAATCCTTTATCGTCTCGCTTGTCTGATTTCTGCATTTAATTTTGTGAAATTCAAGCGACGTGTAGTAAGGCCAGCGAACAGTACATGACACTTTGTACTCATGCTGGATAAACCTGAAGTGTCATATTTATAGGTGTTAAAATGCCAAGACGTCGCGTAGTTGCTGCCCGTGAAATCCTTCCGGATCCTAAGTTCGGCAGCCAAACAATCGCTAAATTCATGAACCACGTAATGCAAGATGGTAAAAAATCTATTGCTGAAAGTATCGTTTACGGTGCTTTAGACCGCGTTCAAGAAAAATCTAAAGTAGACCCAGTTGAATTTTTCGAGACTACTCTTGAAAAAGTTCGTCCTATGGTCGAAGTAAAAGCACGCCGTGTTGGTGGTGCTACTTATCAAGTGCCTATGGAAGTACGCCCATCCCGTCGTACTGCCTTAGCTATGCGCTGGTTAGTAGAAGCTGCTGCTAAGCGTTCTGAAAAAACTATGGCTTTACGTCTTGCTGGTGAGTTGCTTGATGCAGCTGAAGGTAAGGGTTCAGCAGTTAAGAAACGTGAAGACGTGCATCGTATGGCTGAAGCCAACAAAGCATTCTCTCACTACCGTTTCTAATAGGTTTAAAGACCTTAATCAGGATGAGGATAGTTCAGTTTTACTGAACTGTTATCAAAACGCTTTAAGTTGCTAGCAACTTAAAGCGTCCTGTTTTAAACAACAAATTTAGGAATGCAAGAAATCATGGCTCGTCAAACCCCAATTTCTCGTTACCGTAACATTGGTATTTCTGCTCATATTGATGCTGGTAAAACCACTACTTCAGAACGTATTTTGTTCTACACAGGTGTATCTCACAAAATTGGTGAAGTACATGATGGTGCAGCAACAATGGACTGGATGGAACAAGAGCAAGAACGTGGTATTACAATCACTTCAGCTGCTACAACTTGTTTCTGGTCTGGTATGGCTAAGCAATACCCAGAACACCGTATCAACGTAATTGACACCCCGGGACACGTTGACTTCACAATTGAAGTTGAGCGTTCTATGCGTGTTCTTGACGGTGCATGTATGGTTTACTGTGCTGTAGGTGGTGTACAACCTCAGTCAGAAACTGTATGGCGTCAAGCAAACAAATATAAAGTGCCTCGTTTAGCATTCGTGAACAAGATGGACCGTACTGGTGCAAACTTCTTCCGTGTTGTTGAACAAATGAAAACACGTCTTGGTGCACATCCTGTACCAGTTGTAATCCCTGTTGGCGCTGAAGAAAACTTCAAAGGCGTTATCGACTTGATCGAAATGAAACAGATCATTTGGGATGAAGCTTCACAAGGTATGCAATTCGAGTACGGTGAAATCCCTGCTGAACTTCTAGCTTCTGCTGAAGAATGGCGTACAAACATGGTTGAAGCTGCGGCTGAAGCTTCTGAAGAATTGATGGATGAATACCTAAACAATGGCGACTTGTCGAAAGAACAAATCGTTGCTGGTATTCGTGCTCAAACTTTGGCTTGTGAAATCCAACCAATGCTTTGTGGTACAGCATTCAAAAACAAAGGTGTTCAACGTATGTTGGATGCTGTTATTGATTTCTTACCATCACCGACTGAAGTTAAGCCTATCGAAGGTATTCTTGACGACAAAGCTGAAACTAAAGCGATTCGTGAAGCATCTGACGAAGCACCGTTCTCTGCGCTTGCATTCAAAATCATGAATGATAAGTTCGTAGGTAACTTAACTTTCGTACGTGTTTATTCTGGTGTGCTTAAACAAGGCGACCCAGTATACAACCCAGTTAAATCTAAACGTGAACGTATTGGTCGTATCGTGCAAATGCACGCGAACGAACGTCAAGACGTTGAAGAAATCCGCGCTGGTGATATCGCTGCATGTGTAGGTCTTAAAGACGTTACCACTGGTGATACACTTTGTGATGAGAAACACGTCATTACACTTGAGCGTATGGAATTCCCTGAGCCAGTAATTTCTTTAGCTGTAGAGCCTAAGACAAAAGCTGACCAAGAGAAAATGTCTATTGCGCTTGGTCGTTTGGCGAAAGAAGATCCATCGTTCCGTGTTCGCACTGACGAAGAATCTGGTCAAACCATCATCGCAGGTATGGGTGAGCTTCACCTTGACATTCTTGTCGACCGTATGAAACGTGAATTTAACGTTGAAGCGAACATTGGTAAACCAATGGTTGCTTACCGCGAAACAATCAAAAAGACTGTTGAGCAAGAAGGTAAATTCGTACGTCAAACAGGTGGTAAAGGTAAATTCGGTCATGTATATGTTCGTTTAGAACCTATGAATGTCGAAGAAGCTGGTAAAGAATACGTGTTCGCTGAAGAAGTTGTCGGCGGTACTGTACCTAAAGAATTCTTTGGTGCGGTCGACAAAGGTATTCAAGAACGTATGAAGAATGGTGTATTGGCTGGTTATCCTGTTGTGGGTATCAAAGCGACATTATTTGATGGTTCTTACCATGATGTCGATTCTGATGAATTATCGTTCAAAATGGCAGGTTCTTACGCGTTCCGTGATGGTTTCATGAAAGCAGATCCTATCCTTCTTGAACCGATCATGAAAGTTGAAGTAGAAACTCCAGAAGACTACATGGGCGATATCATGGGTGACTTAAACCGTCGTCGTGGTATGGTTCAGGGTATGGAAGATTTACCTGGTGGTACTAAAGCAATTAAAGCTGAAGTTCCATTGGCTGAGATGTTTGGTTACGCAACTTCTATGCGTTCTATGTCTCAAGGTCGTGCGACTTATTCTATGGAATTTGCTAAATATGCTGAAACTCCACGTAACGTGGCTGAAGGCATCATTACTAAGTTCCAATCTGGCGGTAAAAAAGGTGACGACGAGTAATCTTTCGATTACTATAAGCCCAAACTAATTCATAGTTAAAAACCAAGTGCTCATGCAGTAACCCTGCATGAGTAGTTATAAAAGGAAGCTCTCATGGCTAAGGCTAAGTTTGAACGTAATAAGCCACACGTAAACGTGGGTACAATTGGTCACGTCGACCATGGTAAAACAACTTTAACTGCTGCAATTGCAACAATCTGTGCAAAAACTTACGGCGGTGAAGCGAAAGATTACGCAGCAATTGACTCTGCACCAGAAGAAAAAGCACGTGGTATTACCATTAATACTTCACACGTAGAATACGATTCTCCGATTCGTCACTACGCACACGTAGACTGTCCAGGTCACGCCGATTATGTTAAAAACATGATCACTGGTGCTGCTCAAATGGACGGCGCGATCCTTGTATGTGCTGCGACTGATGGCCCTATGCCACAGACTCGTGAACACATCCTTCTTTCTCGTCAGGTTGGTGTACCTTACATTCTTGTATTCCTTAACAAGTGTGACCTTGTTGATGACGAAGAATTGCTTGAATTGGTAGAAATGGAAGTTCGTGAACTTCTTTCTACTTATGACTTCCCAGGTGATGATACTCCAATCATTCGTGGTTCAGCGCTTCAAGCATTGAATGGTAATGATGGTCCATATGGCGAATCTGCTGTAATCGAATTGGTTGCTGCGCTTGATTCTTACATTCCTGAACCAGAACGCGCAATCGACAAAGCATTCTTGATGCCAATCGAAGACGTATTCTCAATTTCAGGTCGTGGTACTGTAGTCACAGGCCGTGTTGAATCTGGTATCGTTAAAGTTGGCGAATCAGTTGAAATCGTTGGTATTAAAGATACAGTTGTAACGACTGTAACTGGCGTGGAAATGTTCCGTAAATTGCTTGACGAAGGTCGTGCTGGCGAGAACTGTGGTGTTCTTCTACGTGGTACTAAACGTGAAGACGTGCAACGTGGTCAAGTACTTGCTAAACCAGGTACAATCAAACCGCATACTAAATTCGACGCAGAAGTATACGTACTTTCTAAAGAAGAGGGTGGTCGTCATACACCATTCCTTAACGGTTACCGTCCACAATTCTATTTCCGTACAACTGACGTAACTGGCGCAATCCAATTACAAGAAGGCGTGGAAATGGTAATGCCGGGTGACAACGTTGAAATGTCAGTAGAATTGATCCACCCAATCGCAATGGACCCAGGTCTACGTTTTGCGATCCGTGAAGGTGGTCGTACAGTTGGTGCTGGTGTAGTTGCTAAAGTAACTCTATAATCAGTATTGATTGTATAAAAAAGCGCTCCTTTGGGGCGCTTTTTTTATGCATGATGATTTCTTATTGAGAGTGTCTTGTGTCGTAATGATTTTAATCCTTCTTCTTTTCCCTTGCATCGAAATGAAGCAGCGCTTTATTCCCTTGCGTCGAAAAAATAATTTCATTTATCATTATTTTCTCTCCTCATGTCCTTAACTGATATTTTCCTGACCTTATCTGCACTTATCGCAATTTTTTAAATACGTAATATAAGAATGAAGAAAAACAAACATAAGTGTATTAAGCAAAATCATTTTGCTAGATAGGAGTAAGCGTCATGAATGCAAAAGTCAATATTACTAACCGTGCGGGTGCAAGCTTTCCTGTACGACGTATGAATTTTGATTTTGATAAGGTGCCTGAATATTGGATGAATGGTTCTGCAGGTCTGACTCATTTTATGACTGCATTATCTGCCTTGTTCCCAGCCGGTGAGAAATTCTTTATTGATAGCGTACGTGCAGTGCGTCAACATCCAGCCATTAAAGACAATGAAACTTTGCAAAAAGAAATCTCTGCATTTATTGGTCAAGAAGCCATGCATACGCATGAGCATGTTGGTTTTAATGCTTCCGCACAAAAATTTGGGCATGATGTCGATACACTCGATCGTTATACCGATAAAGTCATTCAAACCACACGTAAGTTTATGGCAAAAGTAGGAAAGCCCGTCGGTATTACCCAAGAAATGGTCGATTTGACTGCAACAACTGCACTTGAGCATTTTACTGCGACCATCGCTTCAGAATTACTACGTAATCCGCATATTCAAGCGCTAATGACTGACCAGACGATGGCAACCATGTGGGCATGGCATGCGATTGAAGAAAATGAACATAAAGCCGTGGCTTATGATGTTTTTGAAGGTGTATTTGGCCGGGGTTATAAAGCCTATGCTTTGCGAACTGGTTCTCTAACCATTGCAATGGTGATCCTGTTTATTACCCAATCTTATTTTCTTGCACGTTTGCTCAAAGAGGACAAACAGTTAAATCTAAAATCTTTAAAAGAAATTTATGCTTATGCCTATAGTCCATCGAAAGGCATTATTACGGGTATGGGTAAGGAAATGTTGGCTTATTTTAAACCAGGTTTTCATCCGAATGATTTGGATACTGTGGGTTTATTGACGACTTGGAAAGCTAAATTAGGTTTTTAAGAGCTGTTAATACTTGGGGCAATTGATATTGCCCTTTTTTTTACTCGATTTTTTATCCAAAGTTCCTATAATGCCAAGCTTCTGTTATTTAAAAGATGAACGAAGATGATTCGTTTAATGCAAAAAGCGGATGTCAGCCGCATTACGCAAATTGAGCAATTGGTACAAAGCCATCCGTGGACCGCAAAACAGTTTGAAGAATCAATGGATTCTTATATTTGTACCGTGATTGAACAGCAGGGGCAGGTGGTCGGTTTTTGTATCTTGCAACCGGTGCTGGATGAAGCCAATCTGTTACTGATGGCTATTCATCCGAGTCAGCAAGGCAAAGGGCTAGGCTTTCAATTACTTGAAGCTTCAATTGCACAGTTGAAAAATAATCCGCTGCAAATTTTCTTGGAAGTGCGGGAAAGTAATTTAGCTGCGATTGCGCTGTATGAAAAAGCCGGTTTTCATCAAATTGATTTACGTAAAAACTATTATCCAAAACCAGACGGCTCTCGCGAGCATGCCATTATTATGGTGAAATCATGCAGTGATGATTTTTCACAACTTTTTAAATCGTAAATTTTTTTAAATCATCAATAATATTATTTAATAATTGGGTTATTCCATCCAGAGGGCAAGGTGGTCATCAGGGAGTTTCCCAATTGTTGAATTTCTTCTTGATTGAGCAAACGGTTTAATCGGCGCCATTGTCCATCAATCAGTAGCTCCAAAGGTACATATTGAGATTTGTAATTCATTTTATTGGAATGCGGCACCCAATAGCCCAAATAAACATAAGGCAAAGCTAAAGCTTTGGCATGTTCAATCTGTTTAAGCACTGCAAATACACCCAGTGAACGTCGATTTTCATCAGGATCAAAAAACGTATAGACCGCAGAAACCCCGTCATCCAAGGGATCACAACTCGAAACACTAATCAGCTTGTCGTCTTTCCAGAATTCCAGGAAAAAACTGTCCGTGCAGCTATGCACTAGAAATTTTTCGAATTGATCTAAGCTAGGTGGGAACATATCGCCATCGGCATGACGCTCATTAATATAGCGTTCATATAAAGCATAATGAATTTCAGAGGCATCCGCAGTGCGCGTGATTTTAACCGTCAGGTCTTGATTGCGTTTCCATGCCTTTTTCTGGGTACTGTTCATGTGAAATTCAGTGACAGGGACACGACTGGACAGGCATTGGCGGCATAAGTGACATTCTGGACGATAGACAAAATCGCCACTGCGACGAAATCCCAAACGGGAAAGTTCAGATAAACTGACCACATCAATTCGATGTGCAGGATCTAAAAAGACCATCCGCGCTGATTTATTTTCCAGGTAGCTGCAGCTATGCGGTGGCGTAATATAATACTGTAAATCATTCAATAGGGATTTTGGGTGATACGAATTCATGGCAATCCCTCTGTTATTTTCATTCAATTAATCGCGCGTGTTGCGCTATTGTTTTACTTGAAAATACACCCTCTTGATATTTTTTCCAATCTATAGATGGCTGTTTAACAACATCTTGTAACGAATTAAGATACGCTTGGCGAGAAATTGTACAAGCACCCAGGCTTAAAAGATGATCATTGACCAGTTGACAGTCAATCCAGGGCAGATGATTTTCCTGACCCAGCAGCATTAATGTATAAAAAGCCATTTTTGAAACATCGGTTTGGGTGCTAAACATCGACTCACCAAAACAGCCATGCCCAATGGTCACACCATATAAACCACCGACAATTTTGCCTTCATCCCAAACTTCAATGCTATAGCCATAACCGGCATCAAATAACTGGCAATATCCATCAATAATATCTTCAGAAATCCAGGTATCTTCTGCATAACTACGAGGTAAGGAGCAGGAACGAATCACCTGTTCAAAAGCATGATTAATCGTAATTTTATAATCAAACTTTTTCATGTTGCGGACTAAAGATTTACTCGGGTGGTAATCGTTGGGGCGAATAATGCAACGCGGTTCAGGGCTCCACCAACAAATTGGTTCACCCTCGCTAAACCAGGGAAACAGACCATGGGTATAAGCTTCAAAAAGCGTAGCAGGGGAGAGGTCGGCACCTATGCAAATAAGTCCTTGATCATCGGGATCGGCTTCGATGGGATCGGGGAAAATGAATTCTGAGGGTGCTAATGGATGCATGGGATTTGGCCTGAACGAGAACAGTAACGTGCAATAAGCATTTATGGTTTTTATCATACAAAAAAAACCGCCCAAAGAAGGACGGTTTTTTTTGTTTAGTGGAATTAATTTACTTGAATCATTCACCTAAAGCATCAAGATATTTTTCAGCATCCAGGGCTGCCATACAGCCTGAACCTGCTGAGGTAATCGCTTGACGGTAAACGCTGTCTGCAATATCGCCCGCAGCAAATACACCCGGAACAGATGCAGCAGTTGCATTGCCGGCAGTGCCACTTTGAACCTGAATATAGCCATCACGCAGGTTCAACTGACCTTCAAACATGCTGCTATTCGGTTTGTGGCCAATGGCAACAAATAGGCCGGTCACTTCTACATCTTGTTTAGAGCCATCTTGGGTTGATTGCAGACGAACTGCAGTAACACCTGACTTGCTGTCACCGAGGACTTCATCCACTTGATGATTCCAGATGATGCTAATTTTGCCTTCTTTCTGTTTTTCAAAAAGATGATCTTGAAGAATTTTTTCTGAACGCAAAGAGTCACGGCGGTGAACCAGAGTCACGTGTGAAGCAATGTTGGAAAGATAAAGCGCTTCTTCAACCGCAGTATTACCACCACCCACAACCATCACTTTTTGGTTTTTGTAGAAGAAACCGTCACAGGTTGCACAGGCACTTACACCTTGACCCATAAATGCAGCTTCAGATTCAAGGCCTAAATATTGCGCTGTAGCACCCGTTGCAATAATCAGGGCATCACAAGTGAACTCTTCCGTATCGCCTTTTAAAACGAATGGACGAACGCTTAAATCAACTTCATTGATATGGTCATAGACAATGTCCGTACCAAAGCGTTCAGCATGCGCTTGCATACGTTCCATGAGTGCAGGACCTGTTAGACCTTCAGGGTCACCCGGCCAGTTGTCGACTTCAGTGGTGGTGGTCAATTGACCGCCCAATTGTAAGCCTGCAATCAGCGTTGGCTTCAAGTTGGCACGTGCAGCATATACAGCTGCGCTATAACCAGCAGGGCCTGAACCTAGAATAATCAAACGTGAGTGACGAGCGCTCATTCGCGGCATCCTTTTTTTATTTAGAAATTTGTGAAATTATACGTGAAACTCGATAACAGTTGTGTGCGTTCGATGTCGATATTATTGATCATTGAAATCGATTTGAGCTATATACAACATGAGCGCTGTGCTAGATACTTAATTCATAGGATTTGTATCAACAGCCTCTACATAATATTGCATCTTTTTCCTTGGAACAGGTGCATAATATCGAGTTTAATTGCGAAACTATTTTGTCTTAGTTTCTTACAAAAAACATGAATGAAAAATTGGTTACAGGACAGTATATGACTGCGGTGTCGAGTGCTTATGCACAGCGCTTAATAATGACATTATTTTTGGTCTCTTTTGGAATTTATTTATTCCTTGCAACAGTGACTTATACGCCTTTTGATCCAGGCTGGATGCATATTTCCAGTGATACACAGCAGGTGTCGAATGCCAGCGGTGTGGCAGGTGCTTGGATCGCAGATTTACTGTTCGGTTTCTTGGGCTGGGCAAGTTTACTGATTCCGATCTTTTTATTCGTCGAGGCGATTCAGGTCTGGTGGCCGTATAGCTTTTTGAATAAACCTTTTCGATATTCTGCACAGTTCTTTATTTTACTGGCGACAGCAAGTTTATTGTATTTGTATTGGCAAGTACCTGCCGACACTTTAGACAATTCATCCGGCGGGATCATCGGTTATGAGCTGGGTGAAAGCCTGTCGCAAATTTTAACCATATATGGTGCAACCATTTTTCTTGTGGTGTTTTGGGTGGTTTTATTTACCCTGTCATTTGGCGTGAAATGGAATAAAACCTGGGTCACGCTCAAAGCCACACCTGCTTATTTACAAGATCTATTTTATAAAAATGTTCCGGAAACCGAGTCTGCATTTGACCGCACCACGCCTGAAATCAAAAAATCGGTGGCGATTGCCAAGCAGAAAACTGCAGTAGAGAGTGTAACGCCTGCTCCAGAACATCGTGAAGTTCAAGAAACATCCCCTATGGTGCGTGATCAGGCTGCAGAGCGCCTGTTCAATGACATGGTGGAAAAAGAACACTATGCACAGCAACAGCTGATCGATGCCGAGGATGAAGCTGAACTTGAACAAGTCCTGGAAAAAGCCCATCGTCTGGAAGAAAATACGCGACGAGTCGTTGCGACGGGCGAAGTTTGGCGTGCATTAAACTCAGATGAAAACCAAAAACATAAACAAGATATTGACGCTTTATTAAAAGCAGCTGAAGAATCTGAACTGCATACTCCGCATGAACATTTTAAAGCCTTTGTTGATGAGCAACCTGTAGCAACGACACCCCAGACCTCTAAACAAAATCTGGATTGGGATGACGATGAAATCTTTGATGAACTGCTTGCCGCAGTTCCACATGGCAAAACAGCGACAGATGTGCATACACCATTTAATCATGTAGAAACTGAACAAGCGCCATCAGCTGTTGAAGAAAAGATTGTGATCACCTCATCTCCAGTGACAGTTTCACCCTCGATCCATACAACACCTAAGAATTCGGCTTTAGATGACGAGTTTGATGGACTTGATGATTTGCTGGTGGATGACTTGTTAATTGATGATATTGAAGAGCCTGCTCCCGTGCGTACAACCAGCAGCTATGCACAATCATCCGCATTTGTCAGCAGCGCAATAAAAACCCAGATTCAGCAACCCATTATTTCAGAAGATGAAAAAGCTTTAATTTCATCAAATAAAGATGTGTTCCGCGAAGTTTGGCAGGAAACTGCAGGCAAACCTGTCGAGGAAGACGAATTTGATTTTGATGCACCGTTAACCGATGCCTCAGGTCGTCCGATGTCCCTTGCAATGCAGGTAGCGGCACGTCGAAAAGATTTGCCCCCACTACCGGGACTGGATTTACTGGATAAAGTCGATCCGAATAAAAAAGTCAATTTTACTGCGGAACAGTTAGCGCGTTTATCTGAGTTACTTGAAATTAAACTACAAGAGTTTAATGTCAAAGCCAAAGTGGTTGAAGCACAACCGGGGCCGGTAGTGACGCGTTTTGAGCTAGATCTGGCACCGGGTGTGAAAGCTTCTAAAGTGACCAATATTTCACGTGACTTGGCGCGTTCAATGTCAATGGCATCGGTGCGTGTGGTCGAAGTGATTCCGGGTAAACCGTATATCGGAATTGAAGTACCGAATAGCACACGTGAAATGGTACGCCTGATCGAGTTGTTGACCATCCCTGCCTTTACCGATCCAAACAGCATTCTTTCGGTGGCGATGGGTAAAGATATTTCGGGTAATCCGGTCATTGCTGACTTGGGTAAAGCGCCGCATATGCTGGTCGCAGGTACAACCGGTTCTGGTAAGTCAGTGGCAGTAAACTCGATGATTTTATCGATGCTGTTGAAATATACACCGGATCAATTGCGTTTAATCTTGATTGACCCGAAACAGCTGGAACTTGCCAACTATAACGATATTCCACATCTGCTTACGCCAGTTGTGACTGACATGAAAGATGCAGTCAATGCATTGAACTGGTGTGTTAATGAAATGGAACGTCGCTATAAGCTGATGTCTTATTTAAAAATCCGTAAATTAAGCGACTATAACCGCAAGGTTGATGAAGCGATTGCCAATGGTGAAGACCTGATTGATCCAACGTGGAAAGCGAGTGACTCGGTTGTAGGAGAGCGTGCGCCACGTTTAACGCCATTGCCATCCATTGTGATTGTTGCCGACGAATTTGCCGACATGATTATGCAGGTGGGTAAAAAAGCTGAAGAAATGATTACCCGTTTGGCACAAAAATCACGTGCTGCGGGTATTCATTTACTGCTTGCGACACAACGTCCATCGGTCGACGTGATTACCGGTTTGATCAAGGCCAATATTCCAACCCGCGTGGCTTTACGTGTAAACAGTAAAATTGACTCGCGTACCATTTTGGATGCCAGTGGTGCAGAAGACCTGTTGGGTCATGGTGACATGCTGTTCTTGGGGCCTGGTAAAATTGAGCCGGAACGTGTGCATGGTGCGTTTATTTCCGATGATGAAGTGAACAATATTTGTGATGCATGGCGTGAACGTGCGGCTCCGAATTATGTCGATGAAATTCTAACGCCTTATGATGAAGAACCCACTTCGCGTGGTTTTGAAGATGGTGATGGTGGTTCGGATCGTGATGCCCTGTATGACCAATGTGTGTCCTTTGTTCTGGAAACACGTAAGGCTTCAACTTCATCGTTACAGCGTAAGTTTAGTCTCGGTTATAACCGTGCGGCACGTATCATCGACCAGATGGAAGAAAACGGGATTGTCAGTGGCATGGGTGCCAACGGTAAACGTGACATTTTGGTCTAAATTTTCATACTGAGTTCAAGGCCTGCATAAGCAGGCCTTTTTCTGGACATTAAAAATGATCAAGGTTATTCACGTCATAGAGCGGAAATATAATTTAGGGACGAAGGGTAGAGAATGAATGTTGTGATGGCGTTGTTTCCATTAATTATGTTAATTGCCATGGGTTATATATTTAAACGGACACAGTTTCTAACAGATGAATTTTGGCGTGGCGCTGAAAAACTGAATTATTTGATTTTATTTCCGGTATTACTTTTTAATAATCTCGCTTATATAAAATTGGAACTCGCAACGATTACTCAGGTGTTATTGGCCCTGTTTATCATCATCATAATTACTGCGCTCACGTTGTGGGTGGCAAAGGCATTTTTTCATATTCCGATCGCGCGTTTTGGCGTATATGTGCAAAGCCAGATTCGTTTCAATACCTATATTGGTTTATCCATTATGTCTTTGCTGTTTGGCGCTCAGGGCATGCAAATGTTTGCCATGATGATTGCACTGGCGATTCCTTTGGTAAATGTAATTTCAGTACTGGCTTTTTCACAAGGGCAGGGTTTAAAACCGGCTCAGATTCTATTTTCTCTGATCAAAAATCCCTTGATCTTGGGCTGTCTGGTTGGAATCATTTTTAATCTGCTACAGCTCTCGTTATTTTCCGGTTTGGAACAACTGTTTAAAATTTTAGCCAGTATGAGTCTGCCATTGGGATTGATTTGCGTCGGGGCGGCTTTGCAGTTTGCAGACCTGAAACATGACTATTCGCGCTTATTATTGAATACTCTGGGGCGTTTAATTGTGGTGCCAGGTTTGGCTTATCTGATTTGTTATGCGCTGAATTTGAATCAGTTTGAAACGATTGTTTTAGTCGTGTTCTTTGCCTTACCTACGGCATCGGCATCCTATATTTTAACGCGTTATTTTAATGGTGATAGCCAACTCATGGCAGGGATAATTAGCTTGCAAACACTATGCTTTGCAGTGACTTTTCCTGTACTGATGTTGCTGCTGTCTTAATGTGATTGTTTATCTTCAGCATAAAAAAAGCCTGCTCGTTTTATTTAAACGGGCAGGCTTTTTTTATAGAAATTCGATTAAGCAAACTTAGCCAAAACTTCCAAGAACCCTTCGCTTTGACGAGGATATTCAGCAATCACATCATGAATGCGTTGACCTTCAGGATTGGTTGCATTGACATCACGGCCATCGGCAACGAATTGCGTCAACAAGCGTTCATAGTCATTTGGACGCATATGTTTGAATGCATGATAAAGCACGTGAAAATCGGCATTCACGCCTGC
Source organism: Acinetobacter terrestris (assembly GCF_004331155.1). Lineage (GTDB taxonomy): Bacteria > Pseudomonadota > Gammaproteobacteria > Pseudomonadales > Moraxellaceae > Acinetobacter > Acinetobacter terrestris. The sequence continues at coordinate 12,197 of NZ_SJNZ01000010.1, read as the reverse complement.
AGGAGGAAGCTGTGTTAAATAGGCAAATACACGCTCGTCTGACCATTCTTCATTGAACGTTGCTGGCTGAGATAATGCCATCGCAAACTCCTTGGTATACTGGATAAAATAAAAAAAGGCAAAATATGAAGGACAAGCAAAAGCAGTGCTTGGATTGACCCTGCCAACTCAAAGCACAGCTTCTCATCTTGCGGCTGGGCAAAGCCTTAAAGCAGCGCTTTAAGTTTGCTGATCCAGTCTCATATTTTGCCTTGATTCAATTTGCTTGACTAATCAGAATTCAGATTATCGCTCTTCAGGCAAATTGATATTCATTTCTAACATTTCAATGTTTGCTTCAGAACGAACCGACATTTGAATATGCTGCTCATCCACACCACGAACATAACGGTTGACCACCTGCATGATTTCTTTTTTCATTTGGTCAATTTTGTCTTGGCTTAAGCGTTTACCTAAACCTTGCTCAGAGGCAACAATTACTTTTAAGCGGTCTTTAGCAGTTTGTGCGCTTGAAGGTTTATCATCGTTGCTGAATAATTTACTCCAGAATCCTGCCATTTGTTAAGCTCCAAATAATCGTGCTAACCAACCTTTAGGTTTTACCGAGATATGACGGTAAGGACGTTCTTCACCCAAGAAGCGTGCTACAAGGTCATCATAAGCCTGACCTGCTGCATCTTCAGTAAAGAGAATTACCGGCTTCCCTTCGTTTGATGCTTGTAAAACACTTGGACACTCTGGAATTACACCGAGTGTAGGAACACGTAAAATATCTTTAGAAATGTCATCAATCGTTAACATTTCCTGTTTATCAGCACGTTCTGGATTGAATCGTGTAATACACAGATGTTTACGGATACGACCTTCGTTTTGTTCTACTTTTTTGGTCTTGCTGTCAAGCATGCCAATAATACGGTCAGAGTCACGTACTGAAGAAATTTCAGGATTGGTCACAATGATCGCTTCATCCGCATGGTACATGGCCATGATTGCACCGCGCTCGATCCCCGCAGGCGAATCACAGATAATGTAATCGAATTCTTGCGAAAGTTCATCCATTACACGTGCTACGCCTTCATCGGTCAAGGCGTCTTTATCACGGGTTTGTGATGCAGGAAGGATATATAGGTTTTCAATATCTTTATCGCGAATAAGCGCTTGTTGAAGTCGAGCTTCGTTATTTAATACATTCACAAAATCATAAACAACGCGACGTTCACAGCCCATGATTAAATCTAGGTTACGTAAACCCACGTCAAAATCGATCACAACAGTTTTGTGACCGCGAAGGGCTAAACCTGTTGCAAAAGATGCACTAGTCGTAGTTTTACCTACACCACCTTTGCCTGATGTTACGACAACAATTTTCGCCACCGAATCCACTCCTGTTATGGTTCAAATCCCCTTTTAGATATGGGGCTTTTGGTGTTTATTTATACATTAAAATTCGAGAACTTCAAAGACAAGTTCTTGTTGATCATTCAAGTAAATATGTACAGCTTTTTTGAGGACATGCTGGGGAATGTCATCTGCTACACAATATGTACCTGCAATCGAGACCAGTTCTGCTTCTAGGGAATGGCAGAAAATACGTGCTGCACCGTTTCCGCCTACGCCGGCGATGACTCTACCACGCGCGCTACCATAAATATGTATATTTCCTGAAGCAATGACTTCAGAACCACTGTTAATTCCGGCATTGAGAATAATATCGCCATGATTTTGTACCAGGCATTGACCGGTGCGCAAAATTTCATCGTGATAAGAAGTCACATGACGAATCACTGGCGCTGGAATGTCTTCCGCTACCGTTTCTGCAGCAGGCGCGGCTTGTTCTTTTGCAGGCGCAACTTTGCTTTCAACAACCTGTTCCTTTGTCGGTTTGACTTGCTGCATTGGACGGTCTGCAGAAATCACCGGGAATTGAATTGCGCGAGCCTGATCCGCAAGTAGACCCTCAGTCACAGCCATAGGTTGTACTTCTAGGCTGATCAATAATTGAATTAAGGCAATAAGTTCTTGTTCAACTGAACTTTCAATCACAACTAATGTACCCGGTGGAAATGCTTTTTGCAGCATTGGCGCGAGTTGCTGGCGGATTGCATCATGATCATTGGTGTCTAAGCTAATGCGAATCGCATTGACCATTCTGCCTTTTATCCGTATATCAGCCATAATTATTCCTTAATACTTCTGACTCATTCATTTTATGTCGAAGTGATGTTGTAAATAGAGCAAATCCTAGAACAAATTGAATGATTTCTCTAGCGACGTTTTAAATATTTTTATCTGATGATCATTCTTTAACTTGATCATGTTGTTCCAGCATTTGTTGCCATTGTTTTACTTTGACCTGTTGGCGAATCGCCTCTAAGCTTTCAAAAACCGCAGACTCCACCAGTCTTTCAACATGGCTATTATTTTCAAATTGTATTTGACTGATTTTATTTGAAATTTCTAAATAAGCCAGGTTTTCTTTATTTTTATTATTCTGAGCGAACGGTTCAATCAGACCTTGGGTAATATTTTCACCCAAACGTTGCCCAATACTTTGGATCTGTTGTTCGATACGTCCACCGACAATCGGAATTAAACGTAATAATTGAGTGAGTTCGGGCGTATCTTCAATCGCTTGATTGACAATACTTCCGACGTTTTTTGCAATGGTGACTCTTTGCGCTTGCAACTCTTTGCCCAAAGATTCTTGCAAAATGTCGGCCAGGGCAGTGGCAAACATTTCACGGTGATGCGCAACTAAATCTTCAATCAGTTTTTTATGCGTGGTACTGGTGGAAAGTTCGTGCTTGATACTGTCTAAAACAGTAATCACAATACGGCTGGTGAGTTCTTCGAGTACCAGATGATAATAAAATTTGGCGCGCTTATACCAGCTGTCCGGAATCACTTTATAGCCATGTTCATGCAGGTTATAGGCGATTGAACCGGCACGTAATAAACGCAAAAAACGCAGTTGCGGAATAATCGACAGAATTTCATACCAATGAATAAAAGGAAAGAAAAACCAGCGTTTATGATGTTGCCCGATGATAGCAATTCCCCAACGGATCAGTAGTTCAATCACGAGAAAACTGGTAAACCAGCTTTCTGTAATAATCACCCAAGGACGTAATTCTGTCCGATAAAACTGCAACAGTTCAGGAAGATGAATGAAGCCAAATAACCAGCCACCAAAATCACTCATCAGGATGGCATTGGCACTCAAGCAGAACAGGTTAATGATGATCAGAACCATCATAAAAATGTCATAGCCCAGTGCAACTTTCCAACCCCAAGAGTCTTTCTTCACGAAATGAAAGGTGGGCTTGGCTATCGTGTCATCTTGCTTCATTGTCTTCCTTAAATACTATTTATGCTTTTGCAGCCAAGCCTTGTTTCATGCGCTCAATCAGTTGATCTTTCTCAGTCCATAATTCATGAACCCATTGCTGAAAGTGTTCACGATATTCAGCATCATCTTCATAATTACCGCCGAGTACCCAGCCTGGAATCTCAATTTTACGCAGATTGACCGCAATACGATTAACATCACCCAACCAAAAATCACCATAACCCGGCGCGCCATCCGGATAAACAATGGTCATATCCACCAAGGCATCAATTTTATCCCCTAAAATATTCAGGGCCAAAGCTAAACCGCCCGCCTTAGGTTTGAGTAGGTTTTTATACGGTGATTGCTGTGCCGCATGCTTCTCTGGGGTGAAGCGCGTACCTTCCAAATAGTTTAGCAGGGTAAAAGGCTGACTTAACAACTGTTCACAGGCTTTGCGTGATTCTTCCATATCACGTTTTTTAAGTTCCGGATTTTTAGCAATCTGTTCCTTGCTATGACGTTTCATCATCGGAAAGCCTAAAATTTTAAAGGCTTGTCCAACGAATGGAATAAAGATCAGTTCCCATTTGGTAAAGAAACGGGTCAGGGGCATACGGGTTAAGCCAAAATATTGATTTACAGTGGTATCGACCCAGCTTTGATGATTACAGGTCATCAGGTAACGACCCTGCATGCTCAAGTCTAAATCATCATCAATACTGATATCCCATTTTAAATGCGGTAACACGTGATCAATCAGCCAATTATTGACACTGAGCCAGCTGTTAGTAATCTGAATATTCGTTTCATCAATTTTATGTGATTTTTTGACTAGTTTGGTCAAGCCCAATGCCAGAACGGGTGGACCATGAAAAAAAGTACTTCCGGTAATGACCGAGCCTACAGTTAGTCCGCGAGATAATTTTTTTAATATAGGTTGCTTCTTGATTTGCGATGACATAGTTAAGAACAGTCCTAAGATGAAGTCGTCTAATGTTTTTTTTCAGCATTTAATATAATTGTAGAATTTGAAATAAAAAAGTCTATTCATGCAACTATGTAGAAATTGTGTCCAAGATAGCTTGCTCATCAGCATAAAGTATTACAAAATGTAACTAAAGCTTTAATTATTTACAAAAAATCAATGGTATGCCCATTTTTTTTAATCCATCATTCCACTATACAACAAAACACAAGAAGGAGGCATGCGATGCGTGCACTAGTAATTACAGCTGTAGTTGGGGCTTTGGCACTTTCGGGTTGTCAAAATATGGAATATGACAAAGCCGCAATTGGTACCGGTCTAGGTGCTTTATTGGGTGCTGGTATTGCATACTCTAACGCTGACAAAGATAAAATGGGTCAAGCTGCAGCGATTGGTGCAGTTGTTGGCGGTGGTGCAGGTCTACTTCTTGATAAGAAAGAAAAACGTCTTCGTCAAGAATTGGCAGGTACTGGTGTAGATGTAGGCCGTAACCAAGATGGTTCGATTAATCTTGTTATGCCAAGCGTAACATTTGCGACCAATTCTTCTACTATTCAATCACAGTTCCAATCAGCGTTAAATGACGTTGCTAAAGTTCTTCGTGAAGATGGTACCGCAAGCAAATTAGCCTTGGTTATTCATGGTCACACCGACAATACCGGTACTGATGCAATCAATAACCCATTGTCTCAAAACCGTGCGAACTCTGTGAAAAACTACTTGGCTTCACAAGGTATTTCAAGCTCGCGTATGACATCGAAAGGTTATGGTTCAACTTCTCCAATTGCTGACAATTCAACAGCTGCGGGTCGTGAACAAAACCGTCGTGTAGAAATTTCTGTTTACGAAACTAAATAAGTTTAGTTTTGTCATAAAAAAGCCACCTTCGGGTGGTTTTTTTATGAATGTCAAATCTGTATTTTAGGTTATGCAAGTTTGGCTTTGGCGACTATAATCTAGCTCGAATCAAAATGAGGAAATACTATGTCGTCGGCAAGTCAACTCAATGACAAGCAACTTGAAGCCATGAAATACACTCAAGGACCCTTGTTAGTACTTGCAGGGGCAGGTTCAGGTAAAACATCCGTTATTACGCGAAAAGTCGCACATTTGGTGCAGAACTGCGGGATTCCTGCACATCGCATTACGGCCATGACCTTTACCAATAAAGCTGCACGTGAAATGAAAGAGCGTGTCGGAAAACTATTATCTCGTGAAGAGGCTAAAGGGCTTTCTGTTTCGACCTTCCATACTTTTGGTTTGAATTTACTTCGTTTAGAAATTAAACATACCCCATTAAAAAATAATTTTTCGATTTTAGATGCCGATGATTGCAAGCGCATTCTGATGGACTTGATGCATCGTGATAATTTGTCCGGAGCAGAAAGTAAAGAGCTGATTGCCAAAGCAATGAGAATGATTTCGGAGTGGAAAAATGACCTGATTCCGCCCGAGCAAGCACATACTACTTGCGAGACAGCAGAAGACGTGCAATTTGCGCATTTATATCAACTGTATGAGCGTAATTTGCGTGCCTATAACGCGGTAGATTTCGATGACTTGATCGTGATGCCAACCCGTTTATTACAGGAAAATGCTGAAGTCCGCGATAAATGGCAGAACCGTGTGCGTTATCTGTTGGTCGATGAATATCAGGATACCAATACTGCGCAGTATATTTTGGTGAAATTGCTAGTTGGAGTGATGGGACAATTCACCGCTGTAGGCGATGATGATCAGTCGATCTACGCATGGCGTGGTGCCAAGCCAGAAAACATGGCCTTATTGAAAGAAGATTTTCCGAATCTAAAAGTAATTAAACTCGAACAAAATTATCGTTCGACCAGCCGTATTTTGAAAGCAGCCAATACTGTCATTGGTAACAACCCACATATTTTTGATAAAAAGCTCTGGTCAGATAAAGGTCATGGTGACGTGATTCGGGTCATTACCTGCCGTAATGATGATGATGAAGCAGAACGCGTGGTCAAAGACGTGATCACACATAAACTGATGAACGGAAAAAACTGGAAAGATTATGCGATTTTATATCGTGGTAATTTTCAGGCACGGGTTTTAGAAACCCAGTTACGCCAAATGCAAATTCCGTATAAATTGTCGGGTGGTCAGTCGTTCTTTGGCCGTGCTGAAATCAAAGACATCATGAGCTATTTACGTATCATCATTAATCCAGAAGATGACAGTGCATTCTTGCGGATTATTAATACGCCTAAACGTGCGATTGGTCCGGTGACATTAGAGAAGTTGGGCCTGTTTGCACAGGAAAATCATTTGTCGTTACTCACCGCGGCAGGTGATCAGCGTTTGACGATGGTGATGCCAAGAAAAGCCACGACACAATTGGCAGAATTTGCCGATTTTATTGGTAATTTTACCCGTAACTTACTCGAAGATGACGAGCCTGTACCAATCATTCGCCAGATGATGCTTGAAGCCGGGTATATCGATTACATCAAAGAGCAAGCGGCAACACCTGCGCAAGAAAAAACCAAGATCGACAATATTGAAATCTTGTACAGCAGCATTCAAAGCCTGATTAATCGTGCGGAAGATGTCGATGAGAAAAATATTGAAAGCGTGATCCGTAAAATGGTGTTGCTGGATATGCTCGAGCAGCAGAAGGAAGAAGAAGATACTGATAAGGTCAATTTATTGACTCTGCATGCTTCAAAAGGTCTTGAATTTCCTTATGTGTATTTGATTGGCTTGGAAGAAGAATTATTACCGCATAAAAATTCCATTGCTGCAGAAACCGTTGAGGAAGAGCGCCGTTTGATGTACGTGGGAATTACTCGTGCACGTCAAGGTTTAACCATTACCTTGGCTGAGCAGCGTAAAAATGGCGGTCAAATGAAGCAAATGACCCCAAGCCGGTTCCTTGATGAATTGCCGCAAGATGATTTGGACTGGCTCGGCCGCAAGAAAAAATTGGCCGGCAATATTGATCCAAAATTGCAAGCGCAGCATTATCTCGAAAATTTACGTGCGCTGATTAAGCGCTAATCCACCATTTAAACCATGCAATTAGGAAAGAACAGATGAAAGTTCAAGTGAAAGTACTCGATACACGTTTAGGCACGCAATGGCCTATGCCCACCTATGCGACTTCGGGTTCAGCAGGTTTAGACTTACGTGCTTGTGTAGAAGAAGCGACTGTCATTGAACCTGGTCAAACTGTACTGGTTAAAACAGGTTTGGCGATTTATATTGAAGATACAAACTTTGCCGGTCTAATTTTACCGCGTTCTGGTCTAGGCCATAAACACGGGATTGTTCTAGGAAACTTAGTGGGTTTAATCGATTCAGATTACCAGGGTGAATTGATGGTATCGGTTTGGAACCGTAGTCAAACCGCATTTACTTTAGAGCCAGGTGAACGTTTGGCTCAATATGTACTCGTTCCTGTGGTGCACGCTGAATTTGAACAAGTGGAAGAGTTTGTGGCTACAGAACGTGGTGCAGGCGGTTTTGGTCATACCGGCAAAGGCTAAACTGTAGATTTAGTTTAAAAGAATTTAAAACCTGATAAATAAGCAGCAATCACTGTTTGTTATCAGGTTTTATTCTTTATTTCATTGTTTTTCTAATTAAAGCATTCGTAAACAAGGATTTACAACATTGGAATGAACACACCTATTTCAATGTATTCTTAAATCTTTGGGTGATTTTTGTTTTTGTTTTGTAAATTATTGTTTTGTAAGTAAAAATTTTATTGCTAAGTTGGGTTGTTAAATGGAATAAATGCTCTGTTTTTCAATTGTGTATTGTATCTCTTAAAAAATACTTGTAAGACTTTTTACCATTGATTAAAAATATGAAATGCTTTTAAAATGCTCATCTTCTCCCTTAAGATGATGTACGGCTTATGAAGTCTAGCCTAATCAAGCATTCCCTGAAATTTTCACTTTATGGGTTACTTTAACTAGAAGAAATCATCATGAATTTTAAGAATAAAAAATTCCCGGCACAAATTTTTCGTGCTTATGATATTCGTGGAAAAATATCATTTTTAACTCCTGAAATTGTAAAAGCGATTGCCTATGGATTGGTTGCCCAATATCAGAAGGTTGGACAGACTCAACTTGCCATTGGTTATGACGCGCGTTTAACCAGTCCAGAATATGCAGAAATCATTAGACAGGTATGTGAAGAGAAAGGCTTGAATGCGACCATCATCGGTTGCTGTTCAACACCATTATTATATTTTATTGCCCGTCAATTTGAGGGTAACGGGATCATGCTTACAGCAAGCCATAATCCCAAAACCGATAATGGAATTAAATGGATTGTTCAGGGCGAACCTCCTTGTCCTGACATGATTCAACAAGTCGGTATAAGTGCAAGTAGCACTTTTGATTCATCAGAAAAACTAGTGATTAAACCGGTTCAGCATGAAGTTGTCGTTGAATATTGTCTCGAATATCAGCAAGCACTTTTACAAGATATCCAGTTAAAGCGTCCTTTTAAAGTGGTTCTCGATGGTCTGAATGGTTCGGCAGGGCGCTGTGCGGCATTGGTGTTAAAAAAGTTAGGCTGTGAGATCACTACTATCCGCTGTGAAGCGAATGGCAATTTTCCCGATCATGCACCAGATCCTTCACAAGAAAAACATCTTGTTGAATTACGAAAAACCGTACTTGAGCAGCAAGCCGATATGGGGATTGCACTGGATGGCGATGGTGATCGACTGGTATTAATTGATGAACATGGTTTGATTATTTCAGCAGATCGATTACTGGCCTTATTTTCTGAGATGTGTTTGAAAACGCATCCCGGTCATGAAGTGGTTTACGATGTAAAATGTTCGACCATGGTGAGAAATACAGTGCATCGCCTAGGCGGGCAGGCGAAAATGATTCGTACGGGCAGTTCTTTCTTGCGGACGTATATGTTGCAATCTCAAGGAAAAGCAGTTTTTGGCGGAGAATACGCAGGTCATTATGTGTTTAATGATAGACGTGGTTTTGGCTATGATGATGGTCTATATGCGGCTTTGCGTGTGCTCGAATATTTGGATCAAAAACCGGATTTAACTCTATCCAGAGCCTTGTTGGCTTATCCTGAACGCAGTTGTACTGAAGATCTTTACATTAGTACCCATAGTGAAGAACCGATAGCGGTATTACATGATGTTGAAATTAAAAGTCACGATTTGGGCGCACAATTAAGTAAAATTGATGGCGTACGACTTGATTTTAAAGATGGATTTGGCATTATTCGAGCATCGAATACCGGTGAATACTTTACAGTACGCTTTGATGCGGACAATCCTGTAAGATTAAACGCGATTCGACACACATTTGTTTCCATGTTAAGTGAACGATATCCTAAAATCGCACAAGACATTTTAGATGCTCAATAAGGAGAGGCGAATGCCACATCAGCATACTGGCATCGACAAAGCACAAATTTTGACTGAAGCTTTGCCGTACATTCAACGTTTTGCGGGTAAGACGCTAGTAGTGAAATATGGTGGCAACGCAATGACCGATCCAGAGCTGGAAAGCTCGTTCGCACGTGATATTGTATTGTTAAAAACTGTCGGTTTAAATCCAATTGTGGTGCACGGTGGTGGTCCGCAAGTAGACTCATTCCTGAAGCAACTCGGCCGTGAATCTGAACGTATTGATGGCATGCGTGTAACTGATCCTGCAACCATGGAAGTGGTTGAAATGGTTTTGGGCGGCAGCGTGAACAAATCTATCGTTAACCTCATCAACCAACATGGCGGACGTGCCATTGGTTTAACAGGTAAAGATGGCAATTTGCTGCGTGCACAAAAGCTGTTGATGGAAAAGACCGCTGAAGATGGCACAGTACAACAGATTGATCTTGGCTTGGTCGGTGAAGTTGTGGGTGTGAAGACTGACGTATTGGAAATGTTCACCAACAGTGATTTCATTCCTGTAATTGCACCGCTTGGCGTAGATGATGCAGGCAATACTTACAACATCAATGCCGATTTAGTCGCGGGTAAAGTGGCTGAAGCTTTAGGTGCAGAAAAACTTATACTTCTGACCAATATTTCTGGCGTTCTAGACGAAAATAAAAACTTGCTCACAGGTTTAACCACTCAAGAAGTCGACCGCTTGATTGAAACTGGCGTGATTTATGGCGGCATGATTCCTAAAGTGGGTTGTGCACTGGATGCGGTGAAAGGCGGTGTAGTCAGTGCGCATATCGTAGATGGCCGTGTTCCACATGCAACCTTGCTGGAAATCTTTACCGATCATGGGGTAGGGACTTTAATTACCAACCGTGCCAAGCATTAAAACAGTCATTTTAAAAAGCCTCCTTGTGAGGCTTTTTTTATTGCCTTGTTTAGATTGTCTCAACTGAATTTTAAATAAAATGAAGTATTTGACTGGTATTAATGAGCTAATGCATAAAATAGTGGACGCTATGCTAAATTGAGATTTGCAACGCTTTCCCCAGTCATGCAAAATAGAAAAATCCTGTATTTGCTGTTTGATCAAGACTATGTGCCAGTTGCTCGGAATGAATTGTGCTACGCCAACGGATGTGACTTTCTCATTTCGTGGTTTTTCTCAACGCGCGGGCATTACATCCGACCATTGTGATGGTTTTGGCATTGCTTTTTTTGAAGATAAAGCCTGCCGGCTTTTTGTCGACAACCAATCAGCAGTTGAGTCTCCGATTGCCGAACTGGTGCGTAACTATCCCATCAAATCACGCAATGTGATTGCCCATATTCGTAAAGCGACCCAAGGTAAAATTACTCTGGAAAACTCGCATCCATTTAGTCGTGAACTGTGGGGACGGCAGTGGATTTTTGCCCATAATGGCGATTTACATGGTTTTAATCCCGCTTTATCCGGTCGTTTTACCCCGGTGGGAAATACGGATAGTGAACGGGCATTTTGTTTTTTACTCGATCAGCTGGTGCTCAAGTTTGGTTATCATGAACCGAAGCTGGATCAAATTTTTGATCTGTTGGCTGAAGTCTCGCCCAAAATTGCCGAACATGGCACCTTTAATTTTTGCTTATCCAATGGGCAGGCTCTGTTTACTTATGCCATTACCAAACTGCATTGGCTGGTCAGAGAATACCCATTTAAACCGGCACAATTGATTGATCTTGATGTAGAAGTTGATTTCAGTCAGGTGACAACACCTGAAGATCGAGTTGCGGTGATTACGACAGAGCCTTTAACGCAAAATGAAGTCTGGACAGCCTTTGAGCCTGGAGAGATGATTTTATTTCAGGATGGACGTCCAATTCGAAATCAACTGACCCAGATCGAACGTCTTGAGCGTGAAAGATTAAATCCGGAATTAAAAAGAATAACCAGAGCGGATCAATACTAATCCATAAAAGATTGATCCATAAAAGATTAGTCCATAAAAGTTAAATAGAGGTAAATCTATAAAGGTGTGGCATCAAATATCTTTATAGGTTTTTTTATGATTGAAATATTCTAAAAATATTAATTTTTTCAACTCATATGATAATAAAATCTTTTATTTTATATTTTGGTCATACTAAAAAATTAATTGTTTTATTCTAATAATAAAAATATATTGAGTCTGAGAAATTAAATCATATTAATCTGGCCTAGCTTATTTTTAATTATGTTTTTATCTATAAATTTAATTTAACCCGAATCCTGTTTAAGCCAACGATTCCATAATTTGAATTGTTGGCTTATTCTGATGACATAATTGATATGCACATAACGATGCATAAATACCACTAAGAAATCCATGCATACTACGTGCTCTACTCGTCAATAAATTGTATTGTCCTTTCAGTAAACTGAATAACGTTTCTATCTTATTACGCTGTTTTAAGTGATATCCATTTGATGCAGATAGTTGAATAGCCTGCATATTTTTCCG
>NZ_SJNZ01000001.1 GCF_004331155.1 Acinetobacter terrestris | reverse complement strand
TGCCTGCTAAGGTGCCAGTCTTTGCTTTATTATTCCAATTTGAAAGAGTTTGCATTGAAATGCCAAGTTGTCTGGCTGTTTCCGATACATTGCCTTGATTGGCTTCAATCAATTTTATTGCTTCAACTTTAAATTCTGCGGTGTAAGTCTTCTGTTTCTTGCTCATGGTAAACTCCTGATGAGTGTCTATAGTTTACCAAGTTAAAACCTCCTGTTTTCTCAGCACACATCACTCAATTCATCCATGTGTAAGATATTATCTTTTAACTTCAAACTCGGTTTACCGTTGTGGTAAACCTTTTTTATTTCAATAATAGAATTTATTCGAGCGAAAGCCGTGCTCAGCAAGAGAATTGGGCAATAAAAAAAGGAGCAGTTGCTCCTTTTAATGGATCGCTTATTTTTAATGAAGGTTTTGGGTGACTTTTTGCAAAATTTGCAATAGCACGTCAAATTCACTTTGCAATGGGGTGCTTTTACGCGTGACCAAAGCGAGCGTACGACTTGGCGCAGCTTCAACTGCTTTAACCACTAAATCTGGATTCGCTTTAATCATATTGGTATGAATAGCAATTTCAGGAAGCAGGGTAAAGCCTAAATTGGCAGAAACCATTTCAACCAGTGTTGGTAATGAACTGGCCTTTAAACGATGATCATTTTTGCGTTCACCAATTGGGCAGGCACTTAAGACATGATTGCGTAAACAATGACCTTCTTCAAGTAACACTAAACGTGATAAATCCAAATCATCTAAAGTTTTGACATTCAGTGCGTTTTGATCGGTTTTATGATGCACCAAATAAAGATTTTCTTTCGCAATTTCAGCAACTTTTAAACCACGTGTATCAAAAGGCAGTGCCAAAACAATCATGTCCAGATTGCCGTGTTCTAATTTTTCGACAATTTTTTCACTTTGCGCTTCATACAAATGCAATTGAATTTTAGGCAGTTGTTTATGCACTTCATCTAAAAGTTTCGACAAAATAAAAGGTGCAATAGTGGGGATAATGCCTAAATGTAAATCACCAGTTAAAGGCTCGCTCATCTCACGACTTAAACGCATCAGATCTTGAGCATCAGCCAATAAAACACGGGCTCGAGCAACAACCTGCTCTCCAAGCGGAGTTAAACGTACATTTTGGCGGTCGCGTTCAACGAGGACTCCACCTAACAAACGCTCTAACTCCATGATTCCGCCTGACAAAGTCGATTGGGTCACAAATGAACGGCGCGCAGCTTCAGTAAAATGTAGCGTTTCAGACAGTGTAACGAGGTATGACAGCTGTCTTAAAGAGGGTAATGCAGCCATAGTGTCCTAATGTTTTAATTTAAAGTGATCAGCAAATAGTCCGCTAAGATATGGAATAAAATGCGGAGGCATATCATGCCCCATTCCATCAATTAATTCAAACTTAGCATCTGTAATTGCCTTTGCAACTGCTTTGCCATGACTCGGTGGCAGTAAACGGTCACGAGAGCCATGTACCACAAGGGTAGGTTGCTGAATTTGCTTACTCAATTGTAGCAAAGAACCGGTACATAATATTGCTAAAAATTGTTGAAGTACACCCGCTGGATAATAACTTCGTTGATATAATTTACGGGCAGTCTGAATAATCTCAATCTGGTTGATATACCCAGGTGAACCAATAATGTTAAAAACTTTCACGCTATGATTCACGATACCTTCTTCATCCGTCGATTCAGGTCGACCGATCAGGCTAAAAAGCTGTTTTGGAAAAGGCGGTGGCAATAGCGGCTGATTATTACTGGTAAACATTAAACCTAAATTATTGACTTTTTGAGGATGCTTGGCTGCCAGAATTTGTGCAATCATGCCACCCATTGAAGCACCAATCACAGAGACTTTTTCCAGTCCCAAACGATCAATCAGCAGTGCGGCATCTTCTGCCATATCATATAAATTATACGGCGCACCCTGATTTTCCAGACCTAAAGCAAAGCGACCCATCAGTTTTAAGGTGTTGAGTCGGGGTCCTGAATGACGAATTTTAGAGGAAAGACCAATATCGCGGTTGTCATAACGAATGACACGATAACCTTGATCAATCAGTGATTTACAGAAAAAATCAGGCCAAAACAACATTTGCGCACCTAAACCCATAATCAGCATGATTGCAGGATGTTTAGGATTTCCGCCCATTTCTACATGCAGTTCAACGCCATTGCCTAAATTGACTCTGGTTTCATGCATAAAAGAGGTATAGGGAGAGCCTGTAAAGTTGAGTGCGCTATTCATTGTTGTTTTCCTAAAAAAGGACATTTTGCTGAAAAAATGTCCTTTGTATTAAAACCTTAAACTGCTGCAGGAATCAAGTCCGGTACCAGTTTAGTTAGACTTAAACGCTGTTTTGCTGCAGTTGTGCCCAATAAAACAAAACCACGCAAGGTGTTTTGACTATCTACAGCTTTGGCAATCATGCCATCTTCAAGTTCTTCAGTCTCCCAAGTGACATCCACACCCACGGGTGCCGGAAGTACTGTAAGTGGGGCAGCCGGGGTTTTAACGGCCACAGGCATCGCTGGATAATGAACATGGGTTTGTTCACCATTTAAGGTTTTCGCTAAAGCACGTGCCTGTTGCATGATTGGCATCACATAAGGCAACAGCAAACCGTTGACTTCTGCACAGTCGCCAACCGCGTAGATATCGGCCTGGTTGGTTTCTAAATGACCATTGGTTAAAATGCCGCGACTGCAGTGAATATCAGCAGCTTTTGCCAATTCTAAATTCGGCTGTAAGCCGATTGCTGAAAGTACAACATCCGCGACAACAGACTGACCATTGGCTAAAGTAATTTGATAGTCGCCATTTTCAACTTTATTTACTTTTTCAACCGTGGTGCCGAGTACAAAGTGAATGCCAATCGCTTCAAGTTTTTCCTGGAAAGATGCCGCAACATAATCAGGAATCAGACGCCCTAAAGGCTGCGGAGCCAAATCAATGACGGTTACCTGATGTTCTGTGTTTTGCAAGTCATTGGCAAATTCACAGCCGATCAAGCCTGCACCTAAAATCACCACACGTTTATCTTGATGTTGAGCGAGATTTTTACGGAAGGCTTTATAGTGATCCAGATTGTTGACCACGTGAATGTCATCACTACCATCACCGGCAATCGCCAGACGAACCGGGTTTGCACCGACTGCTAGAACCAGCTTTGAATAAGGTTGAATACTTTGTTGTCCATCTTTCTCTAAAACCAGTTGATGCTGTTCAGCTTGAATTTTTTTAACCCAAGTCTGCGCTTCAATACGCATCTTCAGTTGATCACTCATTTTGCTGGCATCACCTAATGCAATTTGCTCAGGTGCTTTTTTTCCGGCTAAAGCATTAGACAGCGTGGGTTTAGCATAGTTTACCGCATCATCTGCACAAATCATGACCAGTTCATGCTCGGGATTTAGCTTACGAAACTCACGCGCTGCGGTATATCCCGCCATACCCGAACCAATGATGACGATAGGATGCATATTTTTCTCCAAACTGTTTTCTATAAGACGTAAAAAAAGACCATTTACTATGGTCTTTGGTATCAATTATTAGATTTCAACCATTTCAAAATCAACTTTTGATACACCACAGTCCGGGCAGGTCCAGTCATCTGGGATATCTTCCCATTTTGTACCTGCGACAATACCATCTTGTGGCCACCCTTCAGCTTCGTCATAAATCCATCCACAAACGATGCATTGATACTTTTTCATTTGACTCTCCAAAACACTGACTTGTTAAAATGTGAAGTCAGTAAAATCCCATATACAGCATGACTCTAATGATATGACTTTCAAGGTACATATTCAGTCAAATTTTTACGCAGTTCTAGCATTAATGTAAAGCAAATATCGGAGTTTAATCGCTGAATTTGAAACCAGAATTGCCTCGCAGGACAAAACTTGTCATAAAAACAGCTAAATAAGGTTTTTGTCTAACAATTTAAATTCAATCTGAATGTCAAAATGTTCATCAATTGTGCAGCTTTGAGAAGCTGAAGAAATGCCTTTATGCTATTGAAAAGTCGGATATAGACTAAGGTCGGGGAGAGAAAATAAACAAATTTTGTTAATTTAAGGTCAGATAAATCTATATTTAATATTTATTTAAAAAACAAATACAATTAAATCAAATACTTATAATGTATTGCTGTGTTTTGAAGCGTTGTAACTATGATCATTTACTGGTCATGAACCTCATAAAGCGTTAAAATTCACATATTCTCTTTTCATTGTCTTTCTCCCCATGAGCAATTTGTCTACAACTTTGTGGTCTCACATTCGTACTGTCCAAGATTTCCCTAAACCGGGTATTTGCTTCTTCGATTTAACCCCCTTGTTTATGAGTAAAATTGAGCCTTTAACCGATGCTCTCATTGCCAGTATTCCTGCTGATAAACTGGAACAGGTAGACAGCTTTGTCGCGGTTGAAGCACGTGGTTTTGTTTTAGCGAGTTTGTTGGCGCAACGTTTGGGCAAAGGCTTATTGCTGGTACGTAAAGCAGGTAAATTACCACCACCGGTTGTTGGCGTAGGTTATAGCCTGGAATACGGCCGGGATCGTCTGGAAATGTCAGCGAATATCGAAGCACAAAAAATTATTATTGTGGATGACGTTTTAGCCACAGGCGGCACTTTAAAAGCGGTGAAACAACTGGTAGACAAATGCAACCATGAAATCCTGGGTGCGAGCATCTTCCTTGATTTACCTGATTTGCACGGCGATTTAGGTTTAGATGTCTGGTCTGTATTAAATGATAAATCTCAGCCAGAACAAGCAGTCGCTTAATCGGTTTGATGTCATAAAAAAGCCTTGGTCAAAACCAGGGCTTTTTTATTTTTTTAGAAAATGCGTTTGCATGTGTTGAATCAGATCATTGATGTTTTCTGGACTGGCTAAACGGTGATGACCACCTTCTAAAGCCTGAACGATCATATAGGGTTCGAGCTGTTCCTGAACGGCATACATATCCAGTATTTCATCGCCTAATTCTAAATAGGCAATCTGTGCAATGTCATGTTCCAGATCATCTTCATTAATGGGTGGGTAATCTTCACGAAAATCCGGATGAAGGCTCGGGTTGGCAATTACCGTTGGAATTTTACACAAGGCAGACATTTTCAAGGCCCAATACGCGCCCAAGCTGTGTCCGACCAGAATTTCAGGCTTGATTTTGGCAATAATATCGCGATAAAAATCGGCGACCGTCTGAAAATTCAGGTTGCGGTAATCTATATCGATGCAATATTTCTGATTGGCATCAATGGCATGGAATTTTGTCGATTCACGCGAGGAATCGAGTCCATGTAAAAACAAGATTTTCGAAGTGCATGTATTCATTGTTTTATAGTTCACGCTGTTTTTATGTACAAAGATAGAAAAGTTGAATCGTTTCCTTTTCAACCATTTTGCTTAAATTATTGTAGGTGACTATGCCGAATAAAGAAGTTAGCTTTTGGTCTAATAAATGGACAGCATAATAGGGGTTAAACCCACTTACAAAATAAATTATTAATTAAAATTAAACAGATAGGAGAATAAGGAAGTTGCTTTAAGCATAGATAACAAAACCTGCCTATCAGGCAAAAATAAATTTGGATAACTTCGTATTTATTAAGATAAATATAAGCTGAGGTGAGCCGATGGAAATTTTAAATTATGAAATTTTGATTCACGCCTCTCCACAAAAGGTGTGGCAGATTCTGTGGGATCCGGACACTTATACCGAATGGACCCAATATTTTGCTCCGGGTTCATCCATGCATTCCGACTGGCAATTAAATGGACGAACTGTTTTTCTCGATGCCAATGGGGATGGCATGGTTTCAACCATTACCGAGCTGGAAGAATTTAAACTGGTGACCTTTAAGCACTTGGGCATGCTGGAAGATGGCATTGAAGATTTAGACAGTGAAGAAGTTAAACAATGGAGCGGTGTTTTAGAAAAATATGTGCTTGAAGATGTAAATGGCTCAACCATGCTGAGTGTAGAACTGGAAACCTCTAAAGATCATGTGGAATTGATGAATAATGGTTTAAAACGAGGTTTTGAGATCGTCAAACAATTGGCCGAAGCCTAAATGTGAAGGAAACAAGGTTGTGTTGAGCAAATCAATACTTGTGTTTGGCAATAAGTCATACGAAATTTATACTAAATCTGCTATCCTATGCAACTTCCGTTTTTTACATATATTCGAGGCAGAGATGACGCAACATAACGCTCAATCGACTTCTGAACAACACATTTCCGAAAACGATTTAATTGCACAGCGTCATGCCAAGTTAAAGCATATTGAAGAACATGCTAAGGAAAAGGGAACCAGCCCTTGGCCGAACACATTCAAGCGTGAACATTACGCTCAAGACTTACAAGAACAATTCGCTGATAAGTCTAAAGAAGAAATTGAAGCGGGTGAAAAGGTTTATGTGAAGGTTGCAGGTCGTGTGATGTTGAACCGTGGTTCATTCATCGTAATTCAAGACATGACTGGCCGTATCCAACTGTATGTTGCACGTAAAGAATTAGATCCAGACGTACTGGCGAGCATTAAAGGCTTAGACCTTGGCGATATTATTGCCGTTGAAGGTTATATTGGCCGTTCAGGCAAAGGCGATCTGTATGTTCATATCGAACATTTCGAGCTTTTAACCAAATCACTTCGCCCACTTCCAGATAAATTCCATGGTTTAAACGATACTGAAATGAAGTATCGTAAACGCTATCTTGATCTGATCGTAAACGAAGAAACTCGTAAAACTTTTGAAATCCGTGCCAAAGTGGTTGCGGGTATGCGTGCGTATTTGGCCAATGAACGTTTCATGGAAGTTGAAACGCCAATGATGCATGTGATTCCAGGGGGTGCTTCTGCGCGTCCATTTGAAACACATCATAATGCATTAGATATGCCTTTATTCTTGCGTATTGCACCTGAACTTTACTTGAAACGTTTGGTTGTGGGCGGTTTTGAACGCGTGTTTGAAATTAACCGTAACTTCCGTAATGAAGGTGTTTCAACACGTCATAACCCAGAATTCACCATGATCGAATTCTACCAAGCCTATGCAGATTACAAAGACTTGATGGCTTTGACTGAAAATATGCTTGAGAAATTAGCGATCGACATTTTGGGTGCGACTGATGTGCCTTATCAAGGTGAAGTATTCAGCTTCAAAGGTCCATTCAAAAAAATCTCAATGTTTGATGCAATTCTTGAACATAACCCTCAGTTCACGCCAGAAAATGTAGCTGACCGTGAATTCCTGGCGAAATTTGTTCAGGAAGAATTGAAAGAGAAAGTTAAACCTGGTTTTGGTCTGGGTAAACTTCAAACTATCGTATTTGAAGAAACCGTTGAAACAAAACTTCGTCAGCCAACATTCATTACTGAATATCCAGCGGAAACTTCACCGCTTGCACGCCGTAATGACAACAACCCACACATTACCGACCGTTTTGAGTTCTTTATTGGCGGCCGTGAATTGGCGAATGGTTTCTCGGAATTGAATGACCCAATTGACCAGGCTGAACGTTTCCAAGCACAAGTTGCAGAGAAAGATGCAGGTGATGATGAAGCGATGCATTACGATGCAGACTTCATTGAAGCGCTTGAATATGGTCTTCCTCCAACAGCCGGTCAAGGTATTGGTATTGACCGTCTGGTGATGTTATTTGCTGATGCAGCCAGTATTCGTGATGTCATTTTATTCCCGCATATGCGTCATAAAAACTAATTTGTTGATGTTAGAAAACCCGCTTTAGAGCGGGTTTTTTTATTGCTTGAAACTTAGTGTGGCTTAAAATTCAGGCAAAAAAATACGCAATGATTGGGGTGATCACTGCGTAGAACAACGAATCTGTTTGCACAGTTTCGGTTAAGGAGAATGTTAGAACTCTAAGAGCCCTAAGCACTGAAAGTATAATAAAATGAATGGTGAGTCATTTCATGATGATTTGAGTAAAGTTGTGTAAATTCAGGTTAATAACCATTGGTTAGTGTGATTTGCTGCTCATTACTTCAGCATAAAAAAAGCCCTTCACTATAGGAAAGGCATTTTTGTAGATTAAGCGCTTTTAGAAATGAAACACGCCTAAACCTGATTTAACTTCATCAAGGGTTTGCTGGGTAATATCGCGACATTTATCTGTACCGGCTTTTAAAATATCCATGATGTAATCAGGATCTTTTTGCAATTCCATACGACGTTCACGAATAGGCGTAATCAATTCTTTTAACACGCCTTCAAGACGTTTTTTCACCGTACCATCGCCCAAACCACCACGACGGTAATGTGCTTTTAATTCTTCAAGTTCTTCTTTGTTGGTATCGAAAGCATCTAAATAAGTAAATACCACATTACCTTCAACCTGACCTGGATCTTCAACACGAAGATGGTTCGGGTCGGTATACATCGCATTGACTGCTTTTTTGATGTCTTTATCAAAAGCATCGAGCACAATGGTATTGCCCAAAGATTTAGACATTTTGGCTTTACCATCAAAACCCGGTAAACGACCGACATTTGAAAGCAATGCTTTGCATTCTGGAAGCAAGTCATGACCAATTTGACGATTCAAACGACGTACAATTTCGTTGGTTTGTTCAATCATTGGAATCTGGTCTTCACCCACAGGCACAACCGTTGCTTTAAAAGCGGTGATGTCGGCTGCTTGTGCTACAGGGTAGCAAAGGAAACCTGCCGGAATATCACGTTCAAAACCACGCATCTGAATTTCAGATTTGATGGTTGGGTTGCGTTCCAAACGTGACACAGTCACAAAGTTTAAATACAACATGGTCAGTTCATTCAATGCAGGCAAGCATGATTGAACACAGATGGTTGTTTTGCTTGGATCAATACCCACGGCTAAATAGTCAGTCGCCACTTCAATAATATTGCGACGTACTTTTTCAAAGTTGTCCGCGTTATCAGTTAAGGCTTGAGCATCGGCAAGGAGGAGATGTTGATGGTGAGAATCTTGTAGTCCTACACGTGAACGTAAAGAACCAACAAAATGACCTAAATGAAGTTGTCCGGTTGGGCGGTCGCCAGTCAAAATAACAGGACGATTGTCTTGATTACTCATTATCTCTCTATTCCAAAGTAGTTAGCACTACACGTATATGCTGATGAATGGCCTTATTGTACGGCATAATGTTTTTCAATGTCAGGCACAATGAAAACACAACATAGAAAAAATAAGAATAATTTAATGAAGTTGATACAGTTTTTTTAAATATTTATCTTTAAAATGCAAGATAGAAACTTTAAGGAAAAATAAGAATGGCGAGTAGCTTATTAATATTATTAGATGATATTGCCACGGTATTGGATGACGTTGCTGTCATGAGCAAGATGGCAGCCAAAAAAACCGCAGGGGTATTGGGAGATGATTTAGCCCTGAATGCCCAACAAGTCAGCGGTGTGCGTTCTGAACGTGAACTGCCTGTGGTTTGGAGCGTTGCCAAAGGTTCTTTTGTTAATAAACTCATTCTTGTTCCTCTAGCCTTGTTGATTAGCGTGGTTGCCCCTTGGCTGATCAATCCTTTGTTGATGATTGGCGGTTTGTTTCTATGTTATGAAGGTGTGGAAAAAGTACTGCACAGTTTGCATCATAAAAAAGCCAAGACCCAAGAAGCTGCCGAAGCAGAACTCACTGCCATTGAAACCGATCTAGCCAAGTTTGAGAAAGATAAAATCAAAGGTGCAATTCGTACCGACTTTATTTTATCTGCTGAAATTGTGGTGATTTCGCTGGGTACGGTGGCGACGGCTACTTTTGGCAGCAAAGTGCTGGTGCTCTCCATCATTGCCATCGTGATGACGGTAGGGGTTTATGGTTTTGTTGCCATGATTGTCAAAATTGATGATCTGGGATTGTATTTAACCGAGCAGGCATCGAGCTTCAAGCAAAGCATTGGACGCGGTTTGCTGGCTTTTGCACCCAAACTGATGAAAACGCTGACCATTGTCGGAACCATTGCAATGTTTCTTGTCGGTGGCGGGATTATTACCCATACCATTCCGTGGTTTCATCATTTAACTGAGAATTCAGTCGATCAGGCGCAACACATTCCAAATATTGGAAATATTATTGGTGCACTTACGCCAACTTTAATCAATTTCGTCATTGGTTTTGTTGCCGGCTTACTGGTTCTATTGGTGATTGCGACCATTCAAAAGTTCTGGCCGAAATCAAAACAGGCATAATCACAAAAGCTCGCTAAATTAAGCGAAAGCAAACTAAAAGGAATATCACTATGCGCTGGAAAGGACGTCGTGTAAGTTCAAATGTGGAAGACCGCCGCGGTGGAGGTGGAGCCAAAGCAGGTGGTATTAGTATTTTAGGCTTAGTGGTGGCATTTGTGGCCTGGAAGTTTTTTGGGGTAGATCCTCAACAAGCTTATCAGGCAACCAAACAGGTGACATCACAATCACAGCCGGCTGAAACCCGAGGTCTGGACAATCCCACTCCTGAACAGCAAGAAGCAATGGATTTTGTCGGGACAGTTTTGGCGGACACGGAAGATACCTGGTCTCAAGTATTTCAGCAGCAACTGAATGGCGAATATGTCGCACCTAAACTGGTGATGTTCAGTGGTGTAGTAAATTCAGGCTGTGGTACGGCGCAATCTGCGATGGGACCTTTTTATTGTCCGGCAGATCAAAAAGTCTATATCGACACTGCCTTCTTTAAAGATATGCGTCAGCAAATGGGCATTTCGGGTGAGCAGAACAGCACGGAACTGTCACGTCAAGATCAGGCCGGCGATTTTGCCCAAGCCTATGTGGTTGCGCACGAAGTGGGGCATCATCTTCAAACGTTGTTAGGTATTTCAGATCAAGTACAAAAAGCACGTGCGCAGTCCAGTCAAGTACAAGGCAATCAACTTTCTGTACGTCAGGAATTGCAAGCGGACTGTTTTGCCGGAATTTGGGCCAACCATAATCAGCAACGTACCCAATTCCTGGAACAAGGTGATATTGAAGAAGCAATGGATGCAGCGCACAAAATTGGTGATGACTATTTACAGAAGCGTTCAACAGGACAGGTGGTTCCAGACAGCTTTACCCATGGTAGTAGTGAGCAGCGCATGAAATGGTTTCAAACCGGTTTGAAATCGGGAAATATCAATGATTGTGATACTTTCAATCAATCCATTTAAAGTGAATAGAGTTAAAGTGAAAAAAAAAGAGGATTTGAAATCCTCTTTTTTATTGAGCGGTTTAGCGCATTAAAAACTGTTTAAAGTTGCGGATAATCCGAATAGAGACATACAGTGCTGCTAGTGCAAACAGAACGATACTAAAAACAATGTATTTTAAACTGGCAATATCCGCCTGATAAAACTGCTGAATTTTTTGCGCAGAATAAGACCATTGTTGCTGCTTTTGAGTACGACTATCTTGATAACGAACATGTTCAATATAATGCTGCTGACCCACCTTTAACAGATCAAGCTGCTGGATTTGTCGGGTATGCAACTGGTTATATTCATCTGTACAGATATCTTGCTGATAATGCTCGCAGGGTAATTTAACAATATAACCATTTTGGGCAATTAAAATAAAAATGGCTTGATCCGGTCGTTTATTATTGGAAATTAAAACCAATTGTTCTTGAGCGGTCGATTTGAGCGAGATGTGTTTGGCTTGCTGAAGCTGTTGATCTGCCTGTAAAATTTCTTTGCTTTTAGAATAGGCACTGAGAAATAAAGCCAAGGTAATGAGAAAAATTACAACTGCAAAAAAAAGTCGAAATATGGTTTTCACTGTTTGATGCATGAATAAATTCAACTTAATGTGGAGATTAAAGAAAGTGTTGCTACACTAAATGCTCAGGTGTTTGTCTATGTTAAATCATTGCTAAAAATATGTAAAAAAACTTAACTATTTTGTTTGCCTTATAAAAAATCGTTAAACTGATTCAGTTCATAAATGTTATCTCATGAAATATTTTACTTGGAAATAGTTGGATGAGTTCGCTTTATTCCCATGAATCGCAAAAATTGGAACCTTAATGGGAAATTTCTTTTTTCTTCAGATTTTTACTGTCATTTTCGCCCTTTCTATTGCCACGACAATTTTTAATAAGCGTGTCTTGGGTTTCCCGCAAGCCATTGGTGTGCCGATTGTTTCAGCCATCTTTGTATTTATTTTACAATGGGGCGCGAGTTTACTCAGTGGTAATCAGTTTATAACAATTAATATCCACAATATTGAAGAAGCGGTTCGTCATATTGACTTTTATGACTTTTTAATTAATGGGGTGATTTGTTTTATCCTGACATCTTCCGCTTTAAAATTTAAAGTTTCGGATTTAAAAAAGCACTGGAAACCGATCAGTATCCTGGCGAGTATTGCGCTGGTACTTTGTGCGGTCTTTTTCGGGGTGGTTTTATACGGATATCAATTTCTGATAGGCAAGCATGTCGATATCCTGGTTCTATTGTTATTAGGAGCTGCGCTGGGTGCAACGGATCCGATTGGGATAAAAGCTGTTTTAAGTTCGGTACGTGCACCGCATCATTTGATTGTAAAACTCGAAGGGGAATCACTATTTAATGATGCCATGTGTATCGCCGTATTCATGACTTTGTTAAATGTATTGCAGGGTGAACATTTTACTATTATCGGTACTTTAGAAACCTTACTCTATGAAATTGTGGTGGCCATTATTATTGGTTGGGGCTTTGGTCTGGGAATTTTAAGATTACTTCGTGGCAAACATGAAATGGAATCTTTAATTTTAACCACTGCATTATTGGCCTGTGGTTCATATCTGGTTGCCTTATTTGCCCATGCTTCTGCACCAATTGCCTGTGTCATTGGCGGCCTGGTTGTGGGCAATAAGTGGAAAGAAATTTTACAGGAACGTGAAATCCGGGAAGTAAACCATTTTTGGCATACCGTTGAAGGGATTATCAATTCATTCCTGTTTACCCTGATTGGTCTG
This sequence comes from Acinetobacter terrestris, assembly GCF_004331155.1. GTDB lineage: Bacteria > Pseudomonadota > Gammaproteobacteria > Pseudomonadales > Moraxellaceae > Acinetobacter > Acinetobacter terrestris. The sequence goes on along the minus strand of NZ_SJNZ01000001.1, from coordinate 260,838 downwards.
GAACTGTTTATTTTAGATTTAAGCATCAGCTTGATTTTAGGCGGTATTGTTGCCTTTATTATTTTGCATGCTTCACGTTTTGCAGCCAACTACCTATCTTTTGCATTTTTTCCAAATTTTCGCCACAAAAGCTATAACGGTAGTTTGGCCATTTTATCGTGGGGTGGGGTGCGCGGAGGGATTTCGCTGGCCTTGATCTTGGCGGTCGCGAACATTCCTGAACTGAGTGAATATAGCAGTATCTTAATTGGTTATACCTTTATTGCGGTATTATTATCAGGTCTGGTTTGTGGGCTGGGGTTGCCTGCGGTAATGAATGCGTTTTATTACAACCCGAATGAAGAAAAAACGGGCTTTAAAGGTTGGTATCAACGGCTATGCCATAAAATGAACAAAAAAGGTTTTCAGTATATTGTCGGGGAAGATGCCAATGGTAATGAAACCATTACGGTGTATAACCCAGATGATTTAATTGATGAAAAAGCCGAAGATGGTGTTGCGGTCATGCATAATCCGGAAAAGGTAAAAGTAGTGAAACGCTTGGAAAGTCCAGATAATTTCTAATCCTAAAGCCTTGATAGAAGAAGCCTTTAAAGGGCTTTTTTTATGTTTGATAATACTCATTGGATGATTTAAGGACACTCTATGCCACAACATTCCAGTCGTTCTAGTGATGAATTGGCCCGTCAAATCTTGCAGGTAGTTGCCTTAATTCCTTATGGAAAAGTGGCTTCGTACGGACAGATTGCCAAGCTGGCAGGTTTGCCCAGACATGCGCGTCTAGTCGGTTATGTTTTAAAGCATCTGGAAGATGATGCAAAAATTCCTTGGCATCGAGTGATTAATTCGCAAGGAAAAATTAGCCTAAGTAAAGTGGATGATCGTGGTGACAATATTCAACGCTTAAAATTATTAGAAGAAGGCGTGATGGTGATTGGAGATAAGATTAATTTAAAACAATATCAATGGATGAATGATGGATAACAGCAATAAATACGCTGAAGTGAGCGATTTCCCACCTTTAGAAAAAGATGGGAAACGCCAGGCTAATTATTATTCACGAACAATCAGTACAGGAATATGTGATTCACCCAGTAGGCTTTGTGCGACACTGCCGAGGAATAGTTTTTTAAAGCCGGTACGACCATGAGAACCAATGATAATTAGGTCTGCATGACTTTCTTCTGCAGCTTTGACAATTTCACGATGAACCACTTGTCCTTCCAGGAGTTTGGTTTCTACTTCAACTCCTTGTTCATGAAACTTTGCTTTTGCAGCGTCAAGCGACTCTAAAATTGCTGTACGAGCGCGTTCAATTAAATCATTTGTTTGATTGGCAGAGATATATTCCGCTGCGATATAGGGATCGAGTGATAAAACTTGAACCACTGTAACTTTACTGCCAAATGCTTTAGCAAACTCAACCGCTTTTGCAACCGCTGCATATGCAGTTTCTGAACCGTCAACTGGAACAAGAATATTGTGATAAGCCATGGGGAATTTCTCCTTATAATCATTACTTAAATAGATGCTTTTAGCATTATGATTTATTGTGTATTAAAACAGGTTAAAACTTGATGCTAGTTGTATTTCCGATAAAACAAAACCTAGTAATTTCATAGGGATATTTTACTTCCCAAAAAGATTTTATAATTTAATCTAACATGGATTGGTTGGGAAATTAGAGGGGTTAAAACTAAAGTATGATGAAATTGTAAGCAGATTTTTAATTTGAAATTATATGTAAAAAAATAGGCAAACTGCCTTTGAAAATTGTCATATCATAAGTGTAGTAACTTATTAATAATGAATTAGAAATGACTGAAATAAAGCAATTGAATTGGCAGCGTGATAATTTTGAAAATATTGAAAAAGCGTGGGAAGGCGATCTTTGGGAGAGAAAGTGTTTAGGTATTCAGCTCACTAATTATGTGGATCGTTTACAGTGTGGTGCTGTGTTGGCATTGGATGCACGTTGGGGTGAAGGTAAAACATGGTTCGTTAGGCATTGGCAAAAGCATTTAGAAAATGAAAATCATAACGTAATTTATTTAGATGCTTTCGCAAATGATTATCTTGATGATCCTTTTCTAACAATTGCAGCAGAGATTAGTCAAGCGTTTAAAGGCTCTAATGAAATAGATGCTGAAGAGATTGAAGATTTTAATTCAAAGACAGCATCAGTCTTAATTTCTTTAGCCGCTATAATTCCAATGATTGCAGCTAAGGCTAGTATGCACTGGATAGGTCTAGGTGGTGCAGGTGAAGCAATACAAGAAATCTATAAAGAAGGAAAAGATGTTTTTGATGTTGCTAGTGATGAGATGGCATCTAAAGTAAAAGAGCAAATAGAAAAGAAAATAGAAAATCACCATATAGAAAAACGAACGATTCAGGATTTTAAGGAAGAACTCTCTAAACTAGCTGAAAAATTAGATAAACCTTTGGTATTTATTATTGATGAGCTAGATCGTTGCCGACCAGACTTTGCGATTCGTTTAATTGAAAGGATTAAACATTTTTTTGATATTAAAAATATAGTTTTTATTTTGGTGATAAATAAGCCCCAATTATTACAATCAGTAAAAAGGTTTTATGGCTATGATTCTGAAATGAATGGTGATTATCTTGAAAAATTTATAGATTTTACTGTTCATATGTCTAGTGAGAGTGATATTTATGATTTTGAAGAAGTAATAAAATATCAATTATTTAGAATTGGTGAGTTGAATTCACTTAATGACAGAAGTGAACTATTTTATTGGGCATTAGGATTGCAACTAGATAAAAAATTTAATAGTCGAGAGTTAATAAAAAAGCTGAATAAATATGCTTTGTTGCGAACATCACATCAGAAGAAAAATTTAATTTTACTTAGTTTGATAATGGGACAGGGGCCTTATGCAAATTATCATATTTTTATCAGTTCAGTCGTCAAAAAAATAAATGAATATTTATGTAATGATAAACACCTTTTTATGCAAAGACATAATTTGAGTACATGGGGCTCTAATGGGAGTAGTGATATTGGAGAATCAGAGTGGTTTAGATTGATTTTAGAGAAGGACTTGGAGATTACAGATACATTCATTGATAAGCTTCTTGCTGCATATGAAAATGCTAAGAAAAGTAGTGATCCTGAATATCAGTTAAGTAATGTTTTAAAAGAGGTGTCAATTTTTGAACTGGATCATTCAAATAATTTTATTAAAGATTGGCAGTCATACATACATAAAGGGCTTTAATCTATAATAAATAAAAATATTGAACTAATTTATCAATATTATCCGTCTGCAACTGATCACGCATCTTTAAAAACTGCTTTTCATCTAGGTCATAAAGCTTCAGTGAAAGCAGTTTTTCTATATCTTCCTCAGAGAAACGGTATTTAATGATTTTGGCAGGCACACCACCAACCACGGCATAAGGCGGGACATCTTTTGTCACGACTGCGCCTGTTGCCACAACTGCGCCTTCGCCTAGCTTTACACCTTGCATGATCATGGCACGCGAGCCAATCCAGCAGCCATCACCAATGACAGTATCACCCGCAGGCACAAAACTGCGGGTATCGAACGGAAAGGCTGAAATCCAGTCTGTACGATGTAATTGATTACCACCCATCATAATCACGCATTCTGCGCCAAAACAGACAAAATTGCCGATATAAAGCTGATCAATCGGTTTCTCTACGGTTGCAGGTTTGTCATGTAAGTAACGCACTACACAACGTTCAAATCCCTGATCCCAGTAGGCTGAATAGTAAGAGTAATTTCCCTTGATATGAATATTCGGATTCTTCACCGTTTTAGAGATGAACTCGAACTCACACCAATGATTCACAGGAGAATTAATTAACTTTTCAGCCATAAGGGAGATACAAAAAATAAGGAATGAGAAATTATACCTAATCAAGGTCTAAACTTGCTGAACAATATCTAAAAGATACTCAAGCGACTGCGAATAAAGCAAATGATTAGGTTAGGGTCGATGCTGTAGGAATACGGGCAATCACTTTAATTTCAAAATCAAAACCTGCCAGCCAGCTCACGCCAACGGCTGTCCAGTTTGGGTAAGGCTTTTGATTAAACACTTGCTGCTTAACTTTCATAATACTTTCAAACTGCTTTTCAGGATCGGTATGAAAGGTGGTGACATCGACAATATCATCGAAAGTACAGCCTGCTGCTGCCAAAGTTGCAGCTAAGTTTTTAAAAGCCTGTTCTACCTGTTTCTCGAAGTCGGGTTCAGGTGAGCCATCTTCACGGCTACCGACTTGACCAGAGACAAAAAGTAAATCTTGCGATTTGATTGCAGCAGAATAACCATGCTCTTCATACAGGGCATGGCGGTCTTGGGGAAATATTGCGGTTCTTGTCATGACTATTCTCATTCAATGTCTGATTTCAAAAATATTTTTAAAACAGCTTAAGTTTCACATACGCCTCGTATGTAAACATAATTGACATACGGTCCGTATGTCAATTAAAATTTCTGCAATATTGAAGTGGTAATAGAAATGTCCGTTCGTGAATTAAAAATGGCCGAGACCCGTAAAAAACTGATTGAAGTGGCACGCCGTGCATTTGGGGAATATGGCTATGCAGATACTTCAATGGATAAACTCACGGCAGAAGCGGGGCTGACCCGTGGAGCGTTGTATCATCATTTCGGTGATAAAAAGGGCTTATTTGCTGCGGTGGTCGATCAAATTGATTCAGAGATGGCTTCGTCTGCCCAGCAACATCCGGAGCAGCCCGATGATCTTTGGGAAGGCTTGATACTGGAAGGGCGGACCTATATTCAAAATGCCTTAGATCCTGAATTCCAGCGTATTGTGCTGCTCGACGGTCCTGCGGTGCTGGGTGATCCTGCACACTGGCCAAGCCAGAATAAATGCTTGCAGTCTACGCGTGAGTGTGTGGAACAATTACTGGCAGCAGCTCGGATCAAAGCCGTCGATCCTGAAGCTGCTGCAGTATTTTTAAATGGTGCTGCCATGAATGCTGCACTATGGGTCGCTGCTAGCGAACATCCTGAGCAGGTGCTTCCTGAGGCCTTACATGCATTTAATTTATTTGCATCGGGATTTTTAAAAGAAGTGAAAAGCTAAGCGGCTTGTGTCAGAAAGCTAAATATAAAAAACCCCTCAAGAGAGGGGCTTTAAAAAGTATTCAATCTTTAAAATTAAAGATAGGCAACTTTCACAATTTCGTATTCCACTTCACCTTGAGGCGTTACGATTTTTACTTCATCGCCTTCGCTTTTGCCCAAAAGACCACGAGCAATAGGAGAGTTCACAGAGATCTTGTTGATCTTAAAGTCTGCTTCATCATCGCCTACAATTTGATAGGTCTTTTGTTCTTCGGTGTCTAGGTTTTCAATCGTTACTGTTACCCCAAAAACGACACGACCGTTTTGTTCAAGTGTTTTAATATCAATCACTTGCATTGCACCGAGTCTACCCTCGATGTCTTGAATACGGCCTTCACAGAAACCTTGTTGCTCGCGAGCAGCATGGTATTCCGCATTTTCTTTTAAATCCCCATGTTCACGCGCTTCAGCAATTGCCGCAATAATACGTGGACGATCAATACTTTTTAACTGATGTAATTCTTTCTCTAGGGCAATTTTGCCTTCGGGAGTCATAGGATAACGTTTCATTGTTGTCCCTCTAAGTGAGTATAAAAATTAAGGGTTTATAAATAAAAAAAATCCCGTCACCAATAAGATGACGGGACTTATCGGTAATTTATTAACCTACTGTTAAATCTTGCAAGCGGTATACATCCATTGGCAATTTAATTGCTAAGGCTTGGCATACAGCATCAGCACCATTCAAGGTTGTGGTGTAATACACTTTACCTTGAAGCGCAGAGCGACGGATTGAGAACGAATCCTGCTGAGCTTGTTTACCTTCAGATGTATTGATAATGAGGTGAATCTCGCCATTTTTCAAGCGATCTACGATATGAGGGCGACCTTCGGTTACCTTATTCACACGTTCACATTCAATACCGGCTTCAGTAATCACTTTATGCGTACCACTTGTTGCTACAAGTTTGAAACCGTAATCAACAAGTTGTTGCGCAATGCGTGCAACATGCGGTTTATCTGACTCACGTACAGACAAGAATGCATGTTTCACTTCACCTTCGGTTGGTTTACCTGGCAAACGATCATTCGAGCCTAACACAGCTTTATAGAATGCTTCACCAAAAGTTGTACCCACACCCATCACTTCACCTGTAGATTTCATCTCAGGTCCAAGAATTGGGTCAACACCCGGGAATTTCGCAAATGGGAACACCGCTTCTTTTACAGCGAAGTGAGTCGGGATGATCTCTTTGGTAAATCCTTGAGATACCAAAGACTGACCTGCCATACAACGTGCAGCCACTTTTGCCAAAGACTCACCAATACATTTAGAAACGAAAGGCACGGTACGTGATGCACGTGGATTCACTTCCAGAATGTAAACGTCGTTGCCTTTAACCGCAAACTGAACGTTCATCAAACCGATTACGCCAAGCTCTTTTGCCATCGCAACAGTTTGACGACGCATTTCGTCCTGAATCTCTTGAGATAGAGAATAAGGAGGAATAGAACATGCCGAGTCACCAGAGTGAATACCGGCTTGTTCAATGTGCTGCATGATACCGCCAATCACCACATCTTTACCGTCAGATACACAGTCAACATCGACTTCAGTTGCATCATCAAGGAAGTGGTCAAGCAATACAGGCGCTTCGTTAGAAGCTTGAACTGCATCACGTAAATAGCGTTTCAATTCGTCGTCGTTATAAACGATTTCCATCGCACGACCACCCAGCACGTATGAAGGACGTACTACAAGCGGGTAGCCCACTTTAGACGCTTCGGCCATACCTTCTTCAGCAGATTTTACAATGCTGTTTCTTGGTTGACGAAGTTGCAGACGTTGAATCATTTGCTGGAAACGTTCACGGTCTTCTGCACGGTCAATCGCGTCAGGTGATGTACCGATAATTGGCGCACCGGCTTCTTCTAAAGCACGAGCCAATTTAAGCGGAGTCTGACCACCGTACTGTACGATAATGCCTTTAGGCTTCTCGATACGCACGATCTCTAAAACATCTTCAAGGGTAATTGGTTCGAAGTACAAACGGTCTGAAGTGTCGTAGTCGGTAGAAACAGTTTCAGGGTTACAGTTCACCATGATGGTTTCATAGCCGTCTTCACGCATTGCAAGCGCCGCGTGTACACAGCAGTAATCGAACTCGATGCCTTGACCGATACGGTTAGGACCGCCACCGATGACCATAATCTTGTCACGAGTTGACGGATTTGCTTCACATTCTTCATCGTAAGTTGAGTACATGTATGCAGTATCTGATTCGAATTCTGCCGCACAGGTATCGACACGTTTGTAAACCGGGGTCACGCCCAAGTTCCAACGGTGTTTACGGAATTGTTTTTGCGAAATACCCATCAAATCTGCAATACGAAGATCTGATAAACCTTTGCGTTTAAAGCTACGGATGTTGTCCGCATTTAAATCACCAAAACCTAAAGTCTTAATTTGATCTTCAGTTTTGATGATGTCTTCAATCTGGATCAAGAACCATTTGTCGATGTTGGTCGCAGCAAACACTTCGTCTAAAGTGAAACCATGACGGAAAGCATCACCGATAAACCAAATACGTTCTGGACCCGGTACTTTAAGTTCTTGAAGAATTTTCTCGCGTGCGCCATCAGCACCGACTTCGAGTCTTTCATCAAAACCACATACGCCCACTTCAAGACCACGAAGCGCTTTTTGCAAAGATTCCTGGAAGTTACGGCCAATCGCCATCACTTCGCCCACAGATTTCATCTGTGTAGTTAGAATTGCTTCAGCTTGTGGGAATTTCTCGAAGTTAAAACGAGGAATCTTGGTGACCACGTAGTCGATTGCAGGTTCGAATGACGCAGGTGTGGTACCGCCAGTGATGTCATTTTTCAATTCATCAAGGGTGTAACCTACAGCCAGTTTCGCTGCAATTCGAGCAATCGGGAAACCGGTTGCTTTAGATGCAAGTGCAGATGAACGTGATACACGCGGGTTCATCTCGATCACAACCATACGACCGTCTTTCGGATTAATACCGAATTGAACGTTCGAACCTCCTGTTTCCACACCAATTTCACGTAGAACCGCAATCGATGCATTACGCATGATTTGGTATTCTTTGTCTGTCAATGTTTGTGCAGGCGCAACAGTGATTGAGTCACCTGTGTGAACACCCATAGGGTCGAAGTTTTCGATCGCACATACAATGATACAGTTGTCGTTTTTGTCACGAACAACTTCCATCTCGTATTCTTTCCAACCAATCAATGATTCATCGATTAACAGTTGGTGAGTAGGAGAGAGGTCGAAACCACGTTCACAGATTTCAATGAATTCGTCACGGTTGTAAGCAATACCACCGCCTGAACCACCCATAGTGAATGATGGACGAATAATAGAAGGGAAGCCGAGTTTCGCCTGAATCTCAAATGCTTCTTCCATGGTGCTTGCAACAGCAGCACGTGGGCATTCAAGGCCAATACGACGCATTGCGTCATCAAACAATTTACGGTCTTCAGCCATTTCAATGGCATCTTTACTCGCACCGATCAATTCAACATTGAATTTTTCTAAAATGCCGTGTTCATCAAGTGCAAGTGCACAGTTCAACGCTGTTTGACCACCCATAGTTGGAAGGACAGCATCTGGACGCTCTTTCTCAATGATTTGTGCAACAGTCTGCCAAGTAATCGGTTCGATATACGTTGCATCAGCCATTGACGGGTCGGTCATAATGGTTGCTGGGTTAGAGTTCACCAAAATAACACGGTAGCCTTCTTCACGAAGGGCTTTACATGCTTGCGCACCTGAGTAGTCAAACTCACATGCTTGACCGATCACAATCGGACCCGCACCAATAATTAAGATGCTTTTAATGTCTGTACGTTTAGCCATGATCGCTTCCTTAATTACTTCTTAGACGCTTCGATAAGTTCAATGAAATGATCGAATAATGGTGCACAGTCATGTGGACCAGGACTCGCTTCAGGGTGACCCTGGAAGCTGAACGCTGGTTTGTCCGTGCGATGCATACCCTGAAGGGTTTGATCGAACAATGAAACGTGCGTCGCTTTCAGGTTTGCAGGCAAGGTATCAATTTCCACTGCAAAGCCATGGTTCTGAGAAGTAATCATCACTGTACCATCTTCAAGATTTTGTACAGGATGGTTTGCACCGTGGTGACCGTGAGGCATTTTCACAGTTTTGGCACCAGAAGCAAGCGCAAGGATTTGGTGACCTAGGCAGATACCAAATACAGGAATATCTGTTGTTTCAACAATGGTTTTTACAGCTTCAATTGCATAATCACATGCAGCTGGATCGCCAGGGCCGTTCGACAGGAACACACCGTCCGGATTTAATGCGAGAACTTTTTCTGCAGACGTTTGAGCTGGAACTACAGTGAGTTTGCATCCGCGATCAGTCAGCATACGTAAGATGTTGGTTTTGACACCGTAATCATATGCAACAACATGGAATTTAAGTTCAGGTTGAGAAAAGCCTTGACCCAGTGTCCAAGAACCTTCCGTCCATTCGAAACCGGTCGGGTCACAGCATTCTTTCGCCAGGTCTAAACCGTTCAGGCCGCCAAACGCACGTGCTTTTTCTAAAGCCTCTTCTTCTGTAATGTTGTCACCTGCAAGGATGCAACCATTCTGCGCGCCTTTCGCACGTAAAATTCGTGTCAATTTACGTGTATCAATATCGGCAATCGCAACAACATTGTGTTGTTGAAGATATTCACTTAAAGATTGATTCGCACGGAAATTGCTATGCAATAAAGGAAGGTCACGGATAATTAAACCGTTTGCCCATACCTTATGAATTCGACCTGACTCAGCGTCTTCATCATTACAACCTGTATTACCAATATGCGGGTAAGTCAAAGTCACAAGTTGCTGTGCATAACTTGGGTCAGTCAAAATTTCTTGATAGCCAGTCATTGCTGTATTAAAAACGACTTCACCAGTCGTACTACCCGATGCACCGATAGACGTACCTTTAAAGATCGTTCCATCTGCGAGGGCTAAAATGGCGGGAGTGCTCAAACCAAAGCTCCTGAAATTTAGGCTGTAAAAAAGCGAGAAGACGAAAAAAAAGGAAGGCTATTTTTTTAACCAACCCTCCCTGTGTCTGCTCGCTTGAACTTAACACGGCATTATACGCAGTCGACCAGTTGAAGTCCATGCCATTTATGCCGAATATGTAAGATAAATACCTTGTGTTTTGAATAAAAGTCTGTTTTGAACGTATGTAGGTAAAATGTAAGCAAATGAGAATTGTCTGACAAATCAAAACTTAAATTTTATCAAATCGACTAGTCTAAAGCTCTCATGTAATAACTCTAGGAATAAAGCCATGACTACAGAACAAAAACAAGTTAAAGCTAAACCTGCCTTAAAAGAGGTGGTCGCTGAAGGTGCCGAAAAGTTGGGACAAGCGTCTAAAGAGGCACAGCAAAACGTAACACAGGCGATGTCAGAATCGGCTGAAAATGTTAAAGCTGAAGCCAAAGAAGTGCAGGCCGATGTACAAGTTCAAGTTCAGAATCTGAAACAGGATCTCATACAGCGTCTTGAGACCATTAAGAAGCAACTTAATTTTTCACAAAAAGATTTAGCTGAATTAAAAGAATTTGTTAAATCTGAATTAAATTCAGTGATTGATGAGTTATCGAAAATGGGTAAAGAGCTGAAAGAAGATGTCAGCCAAATTTCTGTTAAACACAAAGATCATCTGGCTGAAACTTTCAAACGTTCTAAAGAACATACTTTAGATGTGTGGAAAAAAGTGTCAGAGAAAGCTGAGGAAAAACCAGCTTTAAAAAGCTGATTTCTTATTCAAAGCAAAAATCAAAGACTAAAGGCAGGGAATAGGCGCAATATGTAATATTCCCTGAATCCAAGTCTTGAAAACATAAAACAAGTATTAAAAACATAAAAACTGAAAGCATAAAAAAGTGAGGTCATATGCCTCACTTTTTTATTTGCCGAATATCCGTACTATTTTTTAGAACTGATGTAGCCAATCACGTTTGTTGTGAAAGTCTGCATTCGGGCTGCTGTGTTGCATCGCGTAGTATTGAGTACCTTGCGAGGTGTTCAGTACAGCACTTAAACCCAAGAACATATCCGACCATTTTAATTTGTGCTTTAACATAAACTCGCTCAAATCCAGGCTCACATTTAAACCGTAATGTGTGCGTTTGAGTTGATTCAGTTCAATGTCATTTGCAGCTTGCGGAGGCATCTCTTCAGGATAACGATATTCCTCGAATTGATAGACCTGCCAAGCTTGTGAAGGAGAGAGGTTAATTTCTCGATAGAAATCTTCGCCATGAACGCCAATAAAAATTTCATAACAGGTATTTTCCCACAAGAAATCTTGACGTGGGTTACCCTGTTCTAATTCAGGCCATTGCATGAGCTGATTTGGATCACGTAGCCAATAACCCACATTTAAACCATATGGACCTTGTTGTTCAATCGCGCCCACTAAAGAGATAGATTGAAAGCGACGATCGAAAGCATTAAGTTCGTAACTGGCCATACAGCTTAGTTAGACAAATGTGCGTGGCGTACAAGATTCGAAAGTTTTGGATTTTGTTTTGCAGCTTTTTTATAAAGCAATGCAATTTTACCAATCGTTTGTACTATTTCAGCGCCAGTCACTTGAGCAATTTCGTTAATTGCAGCAACACGTGCTTCGCGATCTTCACCGGCAATTTTAACTTTAATCAGTTCATGATCATTTAAAGCACGGTTTGTTTCTTCGATGACATTTTCAGTCAAACCTTGACCGCCAAGCATAACCACTGGGTTAAGTGCATGTCCGATTTGACGCAAACGCTTGCGTTCCTGAATTGATAAAGCCGCCATAAAGATAACCTAATTTTAAAAACGGCTTAGTATAGCAAATGCCAGGTTTAAACGCTTTATATTCTGTGAAAAAATCAATTTCGTTTATTGAAAAAAACATACCAAAGATCAGATTTAGATACAGATGTATACTGCAAGGGATATATTTTTCACGTACAATCATGAATTAGAAGTTTTTTATTATTTAGAGAGTTATGGCGACACGCATTACCAACCAAAAGTTATCGAAAAGCAGTCGAGATTGGATGCGCGAGCACTTAGACGATCCGTTTGTGAAAAAAGCACAGAAGGAAGGCTATCGTGCGCGTGCTGCCTATAAGCTTCTTGAAATGCAAGAAAAATACAAAATTATCAAACCCGGTATGACCGTGGTCGATCTGGGTGCTGCCCCAGGGAGCTGGTCGCAAATTGCCGGAAAATTAGTCGGCGATAAAGGTTTGCTGATTGCTTCCGATATCCTGGAAATGGATGCATTGCCTGATGTTACTTTTTTGCAAGGTGACTTCCGAGAAGAAGAAGTTTTCGAAAAATTGTTAAATCTTTTAAACGGACGCACTGTAGACGTTGTAATTTCAGATATGGCCCCCAATACATCAGGTAACAAGGCTGTAGATCAACCGCGTCAAATCTACTTGTGTGAACTTGCTTTAGATTTCGCCAACAAGGTTTTAGGACCGAAAGGGCAGTTTGTGGTCAAGGTGTTCCAGGGCACAGGATTTGATGAATTCCGTAAACAAGTCGTAGATAGCTTCGATGTGTTAAAGACAGCAAAACCTGCTGCTTCACGTGCCCGTTCTAAAGAAGTATTTTTGATCGGACAAGGGCGCAAGAAGGCTTCTATATAAAGTTTACTTGCCAAGACGTTAAAAATTGTGCATTTTGTACATTTTTAAAATATTGCACAGCTGATCTTCAGCTTATATTAAGGTCACCCATTTTGGGCATGATCAAATTAGATTGATATGGGAATAAAGCTTTGAGCGATCTCTTCAAGAATGCCGTATTGTGGCTGGTTATACTCGGTGTGCTGATTCTAATTTTCAGCAACATCAGTGACCGCAATCAACCGACAGCAATGAATTATTCAGAGTTTGTTTCAGCGGTGAATGCTGGTCAAATTAAGCAAGTCACAATTGATGGTGAAAGAATTCGTGGTGAAAAAACAAACGGTTCAGAGTTTGAGAGTATCCGTCCTGCGATTCAAGACCCAGAACTTATGCCAAACCTCATTAAACAAGGCGTTGTCGTAGAGGGTACTGCCCCTGCGCGTCAAGGCTTGTTGATGCAACTTCTTATCGCCAGCTTCCCTGTACTTTTGATCATTTTGTTATTCATGTTCTTTATGCGCAACATGGGTGGTGGTGCCGGTGGTAAAAGCGGACCGATGAGTTTTGGTAAGTCAAAAGCAAAAATGCTTTCAGATGACCAAATCAAAGTAACGTTTGCAGATGTGGCTGGCTGTGATGAAGCTAAACAAGAAGTTGTAGAAATTGTCGATTTCCTGAAAGATCCAACCAAATTTAAACGTCTCGGTGCAAGTATTCCACGTGGTGTTTTAATGGTTGGTCCTCCAGGTACCGGTAAAACTTTACTTGCCAAAGCCATTGCAGGTGAGGCAAAAGTTCCATTCTTCAGTATTTCCGGTTCTGACTTCGTTGAAATGTTCGTGGGTGTGGGTGCATCCCGTGTCCGTGATATGTTTGAACAGGCAAAACGCCATGCGCCATGTATCATCTTTATTGATGAGATTGATGCGGTGGGTCGTCACCGTGGTTCAGGTACCGGTGGTGGTCATGATGAGCGTGAACAAACATTGAACCAGATGCTGGTTGAAATGGATGGTTTTGAAGGTAACGAAGGTATTATTGTTATCGCTGCAACCAACCGTGCAGATGTACTGGATAAAGCCTTACTTCGTCCGGGTCGTTTTGACCGTCAAGTAATGGTAGGTCTTCCTGACATTAAAGGTCGTGAACAAATTCTGAATGTTCACATGAAAAAATTGCCTTCTGTTACGGGTGTGGATGTAAAAGTTCTTGCACGTGGTACGCCTGGTTTCTCGGGCGCACAATTGGCGAATCTTGTAAATGAAGCGGCACTTTTTGCAGCACGTCGCAACAAGAACACAGTTGATATGCATGACTTTGAAGATGCAAAAGACAAGTTGTACATGGGGCCAGAGCGTAAATCGATGGTGCTTCGTGATGAAGAACGTCGAGCTACGGCTTACCATGAAGCAGGTCATGCGATTGTTGCTGAAAGTTTACCAGGAACAGACCCGGTGCATAAAGTAACCATTATGCCGCGTGGTTGGGCTTTAGGTGTAACTTGGCAGTTACCTGAGTTTGATCAAACCAGCCATTATAAAGACAAAATGTTGAATGAACTTTCCATTTTATTTGGTGGTCGTATTGCTGAAGAAGTATTCATTAATCAAATGTCTACCGGCGCATCAAACGATTTTGAGCGTGCAACCAAAATGGCACGTGCAATGGTGACCAAATACGGTATGTCTGACAAAATGGGCGTGATGGTCTATGAAGAAGATGCACAGCAATCTTTCATGGGCAGTATTGGTAGCCGCAGTATTTCTGAAACGACCCAACTAGAAGTGGATCGTGAGATTCGTCGAATTCTGGATGAGCAATATAAAATTGCACGCGATATCCTAGAAAGTAAGAAAGATGTTGCCCATGCAATGGTTAAAGCGTTGATGGAATGGGAAACTATTGATCGTGACCAAATCCGTGACATCATGGAAGGTCGTGAACCTCAACCACCTAAGGTATATATTGCTGACAATCCAGTAATTGATGTAACACCTACTGATGGTCCAGCAACACCACCACCATTACCTGCAAGCTAATGCTTTAGGTTTGGTGCGAAAAAGAGTCTCAATTGAGGCTCTTTTTTATGCTTAAAAGTTGAGAGTTTGAAAAGATTTCAGCCAGAATAAAAGCAACTCTTGATACACTGTGGATTAGATATTAAGGAGAGTTATTATGCGGTTGATGCCATTACCAAAACGAGTATTGCAATGTGGACGGCTAAGTCTTGATCTATCTCAACCGCATGTCATGGGCATTTTGAATGTTACTCCAGACTCTTTTAGTGATGGGGGGAAGCATAATGGAAAAGATCAGGCGCTAACTTATGCACTGCAAATGATGACTGATGGAGCAACCGTGATTGATGTCGGTGGCGAATCCACACGTCCGGGAGCATCTGCGGTGGACGTTGAAGAAGAAATCCGTCGAGTGGTACCCGTGGTAGAAGAATTATCAAAGCATGATGTGATTATCTCGATTGACACTTCACAGCCGGAAGTGATGCGTGCAGCAGTGCAAGCGGGCGCGCATATCTGGAATGATGTGCGTGCATTAACCCGTCCACAGGCACTCGACACGGCGGCTGAACTGAATATACCTGTCATCATTATGCATATGCGTGGTGAACCCACCATCATGAATAATTTAAATCAATATGATAATGTAACCACAGATGTAATTAAAGAGCTACAACAGCGTGTCGATGATGCTTTAACAGCAGGGGTAAAACCTGAAAATATCATGGTTGATCCGGGTTTTGGTTTTGCTAAAAATGCACAGCAAAACTTAAAATTATTAAATGAATTTTATAAATTAAATGACATGGGTTATCCCATTTTATCTGCACTTTCCAGAAAGCGTTTTATTGGAGAAGCACTGGGCGGGGCGGATGCACAAAACCGTGCCATAGGTTCGGTCGCAGCACATCTGATGAGTATTCAACAGGGTGCTTGTATGGTACGAGCGCATGATGTCAAAGCGATGAATGATGCCATTAAAGTCTGGAATGCAATGAATCATCTAGGTGTATAAGTAAGAAAAAGCTCGATAGGTTATCGGGCTTTTTTGCTTTAATAGTTAATCATTTGGCTTTATTCTCAAGCGAAGAATGGTGAACAATAATGCGTAATTTTCCTGCGTTATCTTTTACAAATTTCCAGGTTTTATCGACCGTGGTTACTTCGCCATTCTTGTTGGTGAAGTGAACTTTACCGAAACTGGTTGTACTATCACCCGATATATTTATAGCAGCATTATCGACTTCGCACTTTTCCCAGCCAGCGAGTGCAAAGCCTTTGTCACCCGGAAAATTTGGATTTCCTCCCACAAAATAAGACAAAGCATCTTCTTTTGTCGTTCTGGCTGTTTGTGGATAGCTTTAGTTAATATTGTGCAGTAGGGCTTTGTTATATAAATGTTTTAAAAGCTAATCTGTGCATATATTCCATGAATTCTGCATGTATTTAAGTGGACTTAATACTTATTTTTTTATTTGTGCAGTTCATTTGATAACTAGCCAGCAAAGAGCGTGTAGTGTACATACCTATAATCTTTAATTAATTAGTGAGTTACTTAAAGTGCATAAGAGATGATTCCAGTTTAATTGCATACAGGAAGTTTAAATAAAAAATAGGGTGGGTAAGTACACAGTCTTTTTTTATGGTTTAGTTTGGTAATTTTATTGCTTTGTGTTATACAGGCTCGCTTTAACACGTGTCTTTTTTGAGTTTTGTATGTTTGAAAATTTACTTCTCCCGATGTTTGATGATGAATATTATCCCGATATTCTGGTGGCTGAAGTTAAACAGACAATTAAGCAGTTTGCGAAAAAAGTAGCAAAGCCTGATTTGTCTGAAGTTGAAATTTATCGTTTTGCTGCCGAAACAGTTGTTTTCATTAACAAGATGAAACCGCAGTTTGAAGATCTTGATTCATCATTAGATGATACTGCGGCTGATTATATTGCTGAAGCCATGATGATGGTGGTGCAAGATCACGGTTATATGGATATTGAAATGGAAGAATTGGTATCTAATAGAGAGTGGTAAGTCACTCTCTATTGGTTAGTTTAAGATTCGAAGATTTATTTAAATCAAATAACATTTTGGAAAGATGGCAGCTTTCTTTGGGATGGATCTCTGCTATCCCATCCACCGTTAAGTAGCGTTTTTCATTTTTTAGATAAGCACTCGCTCTTAAATTAAGCCAAAAATTTGGCTCTTGTTGCAGCAGTGAGCGAATCCGTTTTTCATCTTGTGCATGATTAAACTCAAGCAGGTACGGATCTTTGGCTAAAGTGCAATGATGTAAGATAAGCTGATCTTTATCTTGGGTTATTGTTCCAGAAAATAAAGAATAGATGACCTGATTCGGTATTTTTGGCTCTGGCTCGGCTGCATAAGTAAAGGGTGAGATAAGCAATATAAGCAGGCTGAAATACAGCATGCGTGGCAAGTTATTTGTGTTCATTTTTATTATTTCTTTTTATTAGTTTGATTGTAGTTTAATAATTTAGGCATAAAAAAACCAGCTTATCGCTGGGTCTTTTATTGCACCATTTTAATCAGTTTTAAAATGGTGCCCGAGGCCAGACTCGAACTGGCACGCTTTGTGGGCGGGGGATTTTAAATCCCCTGTGTCTACCGATTTCACCACTCGGGCATGTCGGCAATAATAGAGGACGAAATAAAACTTGGCAAGCATCTTTCGGTGTGTTTGCTTTCTTTTCAATCAATTCATGTATTTATAACTAAAAAATAGTTTATTTGTGAGAGTTTTCTGCATGATCATGAATACTTTTCCCTTTATTGAGCGCAGCAAAAAAATAATCATTTTCTAATAAAAAACAGATCAGGGAATGAAACTTTTAATATTTACATCAAGCTATCTAAATAGGTTTCAACATCTACATGTTTATGGGTTTTACAGAGTTCATTTTCATAACGAATCAGCTGAATATGCAGTTCGATAAACTTTTTTTCTTGTCGTTCAAGGGCATGACGAGCCTTTGAATTTTTAGCACTCAATAAAATTTTAAATTTAATTTTTAAAATTTGTTTATAGGACCAAAAGCAGATGCGACGCGTTTCTTGCAGATAAAAATATTGCTCATTTTGAGTGTCTTCACGGAACATATTTTCTTTATAAAAGCGTATAAAACCAAAACTTAAAGCGAAGAAGAATAGAATCACTTCTAAAAAAGTGCTTTCAATATAAGCAATATTAATAGCTTGAAGCAGAATCAAAACAGCGAGTTTAACCGGAGTATGACGTAAGTGTTGATAGAGGGAGGTTGAACTGTGTTTGATCTGCTTGATAACGAATGGGGTATACAGCATAAACAGCAACATGATGGCTAAAACAGCAATGCCATGCGCGCGAAAAGTATCAAATTGTGGAAGTTGAAGCGAAATAAAATGCCCCCCACTCATAGATAATGATACGAAAATCATCACTGCAAGAACCCACGGAATCAGTTCTTTCAACTCATCTAAAATGCCCTTGGTTTTGATCATGCTATAAAACAAATAATTTCTTTTAAACGCTGTCGGGTATTGTTCCCGCATTTGTTTTAAAAAAAGGGAAGTTTGTTTATTGCTGATCATAAGAATTAAAAAGGGGGGCATAAAATGTAGGGCTAATATAAATGATTTAACGGAATATAACAGTGAAAAAATAAGCTTATCTTGGGGGAATGAATAGCAAAAAGTATTTCCTGTTAACTTTTGACTATTTAAGTCGAGTTTAATTTTGATATAGAGCTGTTAGTGTGACTCCACAATTATAAGTCTTAAGGGACTAAAGAAATTTCAACCTTATTAAATCAATAGTATAATTTATAAGTGTTGTTTTTAGTCTGCTTGCTGAAGAAGAATGTGGTGAAGCAGATTTTATTCCTGTATTAAATGATGAATTATGCGAAAATAGATCTTTATTATTTTTTGTCCAAGGACAGTTTATGACTGATCAATCTCCTGAATCTTTAAGCGATATCGAAATTTTAGACATTTTACAGTCCATGAAAGACGATGTGCTAAATACTGAAGCGAAAGAGATTATCCTTAATGGGGGTAAAGCTGGTCGTCAAGAAGCACATAAACAGGCAATTGTTGCTTTGCATGATACTTTTGAAAAAAACTTTGTTGAAGCAGTGACTTTGGCATTAGGATTAAATGCCGGCCAAGCTAAAAAAATTAAATATAAAAAAGATCGTATTCGTATTTTAAAAGTACGTGGTATTGATTACATGGCGATTGACGGTGCTGAAACAGCTCAAGTTTTATCACAAGTTGCGCAAGCGATTCTGCGTGAAGACGCAATTGTAACGCGCGATCTACACAATATTTTCCCTTTCTGGAAAGAAGGCTGGCCAATGGTTCAGTTTGATAATGCATACAATATTTTAGAAGAAGATATTGGTATTCACTATGCTCTCGTGATCGAGAACTTGATTGAGAACTTTAAATAGTTTTCCTCAAAATAAGAAAAAACCCAAAAAGTCGAACTTTTTGGGTTTTTTTATCATTAATGTTTAAGGAAGCGTTGAGTAAAAAGGAAAACCACCAAAAATTAGGCCACCCAGCATCATGACTAAACAGGTCAGAATGGCCCACTTGATTGCAAATTTTTGATGTTGTCCAAAATCAATACCGGCTAGACCACATAAAAGATAAGTAGAAGGGACCAAGGGAGAAAGTAGATGGACGGGTTGGCCAACAATTGCAGCACGTGCCATTTCTACTGGGCTAATGCCATAATGCAGGGCGGCTTCAGAAAGCACAGGCAGAACTCCATAATAGAAGGCATCATTCGACATAAAGAAGGTTAAAGGCATACTTAGGACAGCGGTAATTGGCGCAAGAAATGGTCCCATACTTTCAGGAATAATGGCGACCAATTCTTTAGACATGGAATCTACCATGCCAGTACCGGCCAAAATACCTGTGAAAATACCGGCTGCGAAAATAATTCCCACAACGTTTAAAGCACTTCCGGCATGATGGGCAATCAAATCTTTTTGCATATTAATATCTTTATAATTCACCACCAGGGCAATACAAAGTGCAATCATGAAAAGGACCGACATGGGTAATACACTTTTGACCAGACAAATCATGAGCACGACAGTTAATAAAGTATTAAACCATCTTAAATGAGCGCGATTCGCTTCTGGATTGGAAGAGATTTGAATATTATCGCCATGACTGACATCTAGGGTAATAATTCCTAAACGTTTGCGTTCCATACGTCCATACATGTAGCCCATAAAATAAACCCAGGCAATGGCGCAGATCATGGGAACAATCATAGGGACAAATACATCGCTTGGGTCAACATGCAGTGCGCTGGCGGCACGAGCAGTAGGTCCACCCCATGGCGTCAGGTTCATAATGCCACTGGAGAGCATCATTAGACAGGCCATGACCAAAGGGCTCATTCCTAAACGTTTATATAGAGGAAGCATGGCTGCCACACAGATCATATAGGTTGTTGAGCCATCGCCATCCAGTGATACGATTAAAGTTAAGGTGATTGTTCCCAGCGTTACTTTTAAAGGGTCACCTTTAACCAGTCTTAAAATCCATTTAACTGACGGGTCAAATAGCCCGGTATCAATCATGATGGCAAAATATAAAATGGCAAATAACAGCATGATTCCAGTGGGTGCAAGTTTTTTAACACCCTCCAGCATCATTTCGCCAAGATTCTGGATTTCGATATGACTTAAGCTGTCAAAGAAGAAACCTAATATATAGGCAATAAGAGCAAATATTACGGGAATTAGGGTGAGTGCTACAAGCGCACTCATACGTCGGGTCATGATTAAATACATAAAGCATAAAATCATGCCAAGACCTAATAGGGTCAGCATGGAGAATCAATCCTTTGAAAGTGCAGAACTATGTTTGTTGAAGTTAGATACATAGTCTGAACAGAGCTTAAGCTATAGGTCTATAAAACAAAATATCTGAATAAAAATGTGATTTGTTTCACTATCAAGCATAAAAATATTCTTTAAATAGAGGCTATTAAAATAAGCACTTCAGTACGCTGAATGCTAAATATTTGAAAATATTACTTAATTGTATGTTTATTAATCATCTTGCGGGTGAGCTTAAAAATTCTGTGCATTCATCAATTGCTGTACGAGTGGTTTAACACAGAAATAGCCATAAAAATTTCGAGGAAATGCGGAGGGAAGCATGAGTATGTTCATAAGAAAAAGATATTAAAAAACCCATTACAAGAATGGGTTTTTAAGGTTATACATTTTTTAATGTAGGGAATCGATTTGGAACAGATCCAATTAGCTGGAAGGTGGTTCGATGACTTCAGGTTCTGTTGATTTTTCAAGCAGACGTGTGACCAGCAATTGGTCAATTTTAAAATGATCGACATCGACCACTTCAAATTTATAGGCCCCAAATATCACTGCATCCGCAGGACGTGGAATCTTGCGCAATTTGTACATCATAAAACCAGCGATAGTTTCATAGTTTTCATCATCCGGCATTTCATCAATTTCGAGCGCATGCTTGATGTCTTCAATCGGTGTGCTGCCATCAATCAGCCATGAATTATTGTCACGCTTGATGATTTGCTGATCCGCTTCAATCGTTGTTACCCAGTCACCCATTACCGTAATCATAATGTCGGAGAGGGTAATCACCCCCACCACCAAGGCATATTCATTAATGACGACTGCAAACTTTTCCTTGGTCGAGCGGAAACGATCCAGTACTTCCGATAAAGTCAGGGTGTCAGGAATGGTCAATACATTACGGATGGTGCTTTCATTTAATTGTAACAGCGACTGATTATTCAGAATACGCACCAGAATATCTTTGGCATCGACATAGCCAATCACACTATCAATGTCATTGCTACAGACCAGGAATTTGGAATAAGGATATTCCGCCAGCTTTTGTCGAATACTTTCTTCAGGTTCATTTAAGGTAAAGAACACCACATTTTCACGGGTGGTCATACTTGAAGGCACATTACGCTCTTCAAGTTCAAATACATTTTCAATGAAATGATGTTCTTGTTTTTGTAGTACACCGGCCTGCGCACCTGCATCCATGACTGCTGAAATATCGGCAAAGGTAATATTGTCATCACGGACAGTATTGATTTTAAACAAACGGAACAATAAATTCGCGATGGCATTAATGGCCCAGGCCAATGGCTTGCAAATTTTAATGAAAATTTGAATGGGGTTAATCACAGAAACCGCAATTTTTTCGGGTGCGATCATGGCCATGCGTTTGGGCATTAAATCTGCAAAAAGAATAAAAAGCGAGGTAACTAAGCTAAAGGAGAGGATAAAACCAATGTTTTCAGTCCATGGGCCTTGATAAATACGATTCACGAAATTTACGATATAGGGACGAAATGCTGCTTCACCCAAAATACCGCCGAGAATGGCAACTGCGTTTAAGCCAATTTGCGAAGCCGCAAAGAAATCAGCCGATTGTTCTTGCAGGTCTAAAACTTTTTGGGCGCGTTCCTCACCAGATTCTGCGAGGATTTTAAGTTTGACTTTGCGTGCACCGGCAAGGGCAATCTCAGTTAAAGAGAGAAAACCGGCTCCCGCAATCAGTATCACGATGATGAGGATATTCTGGAAAAGGCTCACGAATCCACCTGTAGATCATCATTATTATGGAATATTTTTAACACAAAAAGACTAGAGGTAGTAATGAAATTACTACCTGAATTAGCACAGTATAATCTTAAAAAAGAAGAATTTAAGGATTTTTACGATTAATAATGCGAAAATTGTGAGTTATTCATTAGAAATTCACGATTTTCTTCTTCAATCATTTGGCGGGCTACATACAGAATCAGCTGACGTAACCAGCGGTGTGCAGGATGATGATGCAACAACGGACACCATGCCATTTTCAATTCAAATTCTGGAATATAAAACGGCGGATCTTTAATCAGCAGGTTTGGATTATTCGATTGCAGTTTGGCAATACGGCTTGGCAGCGTTGCGATTAAATCCACATTAGATGCTAAAAGCGCAGGCATTTGATAATGACGGGTAAAAACAGAAATTTTGCGTTTTTGCCCAATACGCTCTAAGGCTTGATCAATCCAGCCCAGTCCGGCTTGTTTATCCGGGTTGACCCCAAAGCCAACGCCCATACCGGTTTTAGACACCCAGATATGCTGTGCATCTAAATAGCTTTTCAGATTTAAGTTTGTGCTGGCGGGGTGTTTGTTGTTGAGTAAACACGAAAAACTGTCACGCCAAACCAAGACCTGATGGAAACTTTGTGGAATTTCATTGAATCGGTTAATGGCTAAATCAACTTTACCTTGTTCCATGTCGCGGTAAGACACATCACTTGGAGTTAAAAAGTCGAGAACCACATTCGGTGCTTCTGAACGCAATGCTTTAACCAGGCGAGGAACTAAAGTCGCTTCGGCATAGTCTGAGGTCATGATGCGGAAAACGCGGTTCGAGGTATAAGGGCGGAATTCTGTACGAGGTTCTAAAATCATCGACAAGTCAGAAAGTGCATCACGAATACGAGGTTGTAATTCTAAAGCACGTTCTGTAGGGGTCATGCCTTCAGAAGAACGGATTAAAAGCGGATCATTAAATAAATTACGTAGACGGCGTAAAATATTACTCATAGCGGGTTGGGTAACACCCAATTGTTCTGCTGCGCGGGTAACATTTTTTTCACGTAAAAGAACATCAAGGTAAATTAATAGATTGAGATCGACCCGCTCCAGATTCATATAAAAAATACCCATAATAAAACCATGAAATTATGTCAATTATGCCATAAGCAGTAAGGCTTGTGTAGGAAATATGATGAAAAAAAAGCCGGCTCAAAAGTACTTTTGTTAGCCTATTCGCCATTCTACTCGCTTGTAAATTCTGGCTGATTATCAATTGAGTTTTAAGCAAATTACAATATGGAATTGATGCTTTGTATCTCTGCAATACTGTATTTAAAAGCTTAAATTTCGGCTCATGCAATCGCATAAAATAAGCAGGTTTTAAGTGTGTTGAACTTACTTAAATAACATGGGCCTTTAGATGAAAATTTGTATTTCATAAATTTATGGCGGAAAAAGCAGATGGGTTTTTCACAGTTAAAGATTTGAATGCAGAATAAAGCTAAGAATGCTGTGTTTGGTGAAATAAAATACAATTGTATTTTAAAAATCATGACTATGAAATAAGAAAAAATAGGATGAAAACAAGAATTCTGGTGTTTTTTATTCCGCCCTATACTTAGGTCTAATGAAGAATAAAACAGCATCTTGATTGTTTGTTATACAAAAAAAGACTTTTTAGTTTTTTTAAATAATTTTTAAAATTAGTAACTTATAAAATATGGCGATAATTATAATTAGACTTTAATCTACATATTTTTTAAATAAATACTGAAGATTCTCGCAGACTATTGGATTAATTTTTTCAGTCAAACTAAGCTGTGTCCATTGCAACGAAGCGCTCTAAATCTGAACAAATCAATACTTTGCAGATTTAGTCCTTTGATTGATGAAATCCTAAAATTATATACAGGAAAATATCATGACTACATACCAAACAGCGATTGACGCAATCCGCGAATTAAAAGCAAAATTCGGCAACACTTGGCGCGATATCAGCCCAGAAGATGCTGCGCGTATGCAAATGCAAAACCAATTCAAAACTGGTTTAGACATTGCTAAATATACTGCTGCTATTATGCGTCGTGATATGGCTGAATATGATGCTGACTCTAGCAAATACACTCAATCTTTGGGTTGCTGGCACGGTTTCAT
Organism: Acinetobacter terrestris; assembly: GCF_004331155.1. GTDB lineage: Bacteria > Pseudomonadota > Gammaproteobacteria > Pseudomonadales > Moraxellaceae > Acinetobacter > Acinetobacter terrestris. The sequence continues at coordinate 236,245 of NZ_SJNZ01000001.1, read as the reverse complement.
CGCTCAACAAAAAATGATTGCGAACAAAAAATACTTCGGTACTACTGACAAACGCTACATCTACTTATCTGGTTGGATGGTTGCTGCACTTCGTTCAGAATTCGGTCCATTGCCTGACCAATCTATGCACGAAAAAACTTCAGTATCTGCATTGATCGAAGAAATCTACACTTTCCTTCGTCAAGCAGATGCAAAAGAATTAAACGATTTGTTCCGTGCGCTTAAAAAAGCCAACGAAGCAGGCGATACAGCTAAAGCTGCTGAAATCACTGCACAAATCGATGGTTTCCAAACTCATGTTGTACCAATTATTGCAGACATCGACGCTGGTTTCGGTAACGAAGAAGCGACTTACTTGCTTGCTAAGAAAATGATCGAAGCGGGTGCGTGTGCACTACAAATCGAAAATCAGGTTTCTGATGCGAAACAATGTGGTCACCAAGCAGGTAAAGTAACCGTTCCTCACGAAGACTTCATTTCTAAGATCCATGCACTTCGTTATGCATTCTTAGAAATGGGCGTAGAAGAAGGTATTATTGTTGCGCGTACTGACTCTGAAGGCGCTGACTTGACTCAAAAAATCCCAGTGGTTAAAGAGCCAGGTGACATCGCTTCTCAGTACATCGGTTTCTTAGACACTGTTGAAATTGATATTGCTGATGCGCAAGAAGACGAAATCTTAATCAAGCGTGATGGTAAATTACACCGTCCTAAGCGTTTACCTTCTGGTTTATATCAGTTCCGTGCTGACACGCAAATTGACCGTGTTGTACTTGACTGTGTATCTAGCTTGGAAAATGGTGCTGATTTACTTTGGATTGAAACTGCAACGCCAAACGTTGACGAAATCGCTCACATGGTTAACCGTGTACGTGAATCAGTTCCAAATGCGAAACTTGTGTATAACAACAGCCCATCATTCAACTGGACTTTAAACTTCCGTCAACAAACTTATGACCGTTATGTTGCTGAAGGTAAAGATGTATCTGCATACGACCGTGCTAAATTAATGAGCGCTGAGTATGACGAAACTGAATTGGCTGCTGATGCTGACGAAAAAGTTCGTACATTCCAAGCAGATGCTTCTCGTGAAGCGGGTGTGTTCCATCACTTGATCACACTTCCGACTTACCACACTGCAGCGCTTTCTACACATGAGCTTGCTAAAGGTTACTTCGGCGACCAAGGTATGCTTGCTTATGTTGCTGGCGTACAACGTAAAGAAATCCGCGGTACAATCGCATGTGTTAAACACCAAGCAATGGCTGGTTCTGACATCGGTGATGATCACAAAGAAATCTTCGCTGGTGACAACGCGCTTAAAGCCGGTGATGACGCTAAAAACACAATGAACCAATTCGGTGGTTAATCCTCCCGAATGATTCAAAAAGAACCCTGCGAAAGCAGGGTTTTTTTTATGGCTGATCAAAACAGAATATAAAAAAACACATCCTAAAAAGGATGAGCAGTGAAGAAATTATTGTTGTTGATACGGCTTAATCAACATGAATATTAAAAAATCATTGATATAGAGCATATGGATATGATCAGAGCATTTATGAGTTTGAGTTAAATAAAATTGCATATTCAAAGTTATGGCTTTTCTTTTTTAATGAAAATCCTTTGTGAAATAATCTAATAACAGTTGCATGCTAAAGATGGGAAAAGAAGCTTACGATAGCGGCTGATTAAATGACCTATCTTCATAGTTTCTCCTTATTTATGACGAAAAATATTTTTTCTGTTAAATATTATTGTATTTTGACTTTCAGTCACTGAATATCAATATAAATGAGCGGCCTTAGCATTAATGCTTAAGGTCTAGCAACAACATCACTCCTTTAAACTGCGATCAAGTCATATGCTGTCGAAATTTTTTATTCAACGACCTATTTTTGCCGGTGTAATGGCCATCATTGTGATGGCTTTTGGGCTTTTTGCAGTGTTGAATTTACCTGTGGAGCGCTATCCAGATATTGCACCGCCACGTATTACGGTGAGCGCCACCTATAGTGGTGCTTCAGCAGAAACCGTTGAAGAAAGTGTGACCCAGGTTTTGGAACAGCAAATCAAAGGCATTGATCATCTGCTTTATTTTAGTTCAAGTAGTGATTCATCCGGCCGTAGTCGAATCAGCATTAGTTTTGAAAATGGCACTGACCCTGATACTGCACAAGTTCAGGTACAAAATGCAATTAACGGGGTAGTGAATCGTTTACCTGAGGATGTTCAGCGTCAGGGGGTAAATGTATTCAAGTCACTTGGCGATACCCACATGGTGATTGGCTTGTACGATGCATCGGGTAAAAGTGACAATATTGCACTGTCAGATTATATGTTGACGCATTTGGAAGAAGAGCTGGCGCGCATTGAAGGGGTCGGTGAAGTTGATGTTTTTGGTTCGCAATATGCGATGCGAATTTGGCTGAACCCTTCAAAATTAAAACAATACAATTTAATGCCCAGTGATATTCGGGCAGCAATTGAAGCGCAAAATACCCAAGTGGCGGCCGGGGCAGTGGGTGACTTGCCAACCGTCAAAGATCAATATCTAAATGCTAAAGTGACGTCAGGCTCGCGCTTAAAAACGGTGCCTGAGTTTGAAAATATTATCGTTAAATCTGCCCGTGATGGCAGTTTTATCTATTTAAAAGATGTCGCCCGTATTGAGTTAGGTGCTGAAAATTATCAATCATTTAATACCATTAATGGTTTTGAATCTGCGGGGATGGGGATTTCCCTGGCATCCGGTGCCAACGCTTTAGCGACCTCGGCCTTAATTAAGACAGAAGTTGATCGTCTTTCGGCACAATTGCCTGAAGGCTATAAGCTGGTATATCCACGCGATAACACACCTTTCGTACAAGAATCGATTAAGGAAGTGGTGAAGACCCTGTTTGAAGCGGTTTTGCTGGTGATTGTGGTGATGTTTATCTTCCTGCAAAACTGGCGAGCGACCCTTATTCCCGCCATTACCGTGCCAGTGGTCATTCTAGGCACCATGGCGGTACTGTATGTGCTGGGCATGAGTATTAACACCTTAACTTTATTTGCCTTGGTACTGGCGATTGGACTTCTGGTTGATGATGCGATTGTAGTGGTTGAAAACGTCGAACGCTTGATGCATGAGAAGCAATTAACAGCGAAGCAAGCGTCGATCGAGTCCATGCAAGAAATTAGTGGTGCATTGATCGGGATTACACTGGTGCTGACTGCGGTATTTATTCCCATGGCATTTTTTAGTGGCTCGACCGGAGTGATTTACCGCCAGTTTTCAATTACCTTGGTTTCAGCCATGGCTTTATCTCTGGCTGTCGCGCTGATTCTAACGCCTGCTTTATGTGCGCTGATTTTAAAGCCTAATCCACAACCGGCTAAATGGGCGCTGTGGTTTAATCAAAAGTTGGATAGTTTAAAACATCGTTATCTTAAATTGTCGAATCTGACTATTCAGCATAAAGCCATTTGCTTAGTCGTTTTTGCTGCACTGATCAGTGTTTTTGCTTTGTTTTATCGCGCCTTACCGACCAGTTTTATTCCCAGTGAAGATCAGGGCATATTAAGCGTACAGTTTAAATTGGTCGATGGTGCACCCATGTCGAAAAGCCGTGAAATAGGGGAACAAGTTCGACAATATTTTCTGGAAAATGAAAAAGACAACGTAAATTTGGTGATGATTCGCTATGGGCGTAACTTTTCTGGAACAGGGCAAAATCTGGGGCAAGGATTTATTGCCTTAAACCATTGGGATGAGCGTTCTGGAAAAGAGAATTCAGCGCAAGCCATTCGTGAGCGTGCTTTAAAACATTTCAAAAAAAATCCCAATGCACAAATTAATGTCAGCATGCCATCTTCGGTCAGTGGTTTAGGTCAAACCGATGGATTGGATTTTTGGATTCGCGATGTGAATGGTCAGGGACGTCAATTTCTGGACACTCAATTTAAGCAACTGCAGGAACAGGCAAAGCAATATTCTACTTTTGAAAATCTGGATAAGCGTTCCAATCCGGATAAAGCCGAACTGAAAGTCAATGTTGACCAGAAACTGGCCATGGCCAATGGACTGTCGCAATCTGCCATTAACAGTACCTTGTCCAGTGCTTGGGGCGGCAGTTATATCAATGACTTTATTGACCGCGGCCGGATTAAGCGCGTGATGATGCAGGGTGATGCCGAATTCCGTTCCAAGCCTGAAGATTTACAGTACTGGTATGTACGCAATGATCTGAACCAGATGGTGTCATTTAGCAATTTTGCCAATGTGACCTGGAGCGGTGGCCCTGAAGTGGTGAACCGCTATATGGGCTATACCGCACTACAGATGGAAGCCGATACCGCAAAAGATGTGAGCTCGGGTCTGGCTATGCAAGATGTTGCCAAACTGGTCGGGCAGCAACCGGGTATTGATGTGGCATGGAGCGGTTTATCTTATGAAGAAAAGCAATCCAGTAATCAGGCGATGTTACTTTACCTGATCTCGATTGGCTTTATTTTCCTCTGTCTGGCTGCACTTTATGAAAGCTGGTCTATTCCTACCGCTGTGATGAGTGCCATTCCTTTAGGGATCGGCGGGAATATCCTGTTTAGCTATTTTGTCGGTTTCCCCAATGACATTTATTTCCAGATTGCATTACTCACCACCATTGGCTTGTCCTGTAAAAATGCCATTTTAATTGTAGAGTTTGCCTCACTGGCTCAAGCGCAAGGACGCAGTGTCATTGAAGCTGCTTTGGAAGGTGCAAGCTTGCGTTTGCGCCCGATTCTCATGACATCACTTGCCTTTGGCGCAGGGGTGATTCCACTGGTGTTTGCCTTTGGTGCAGGGGCGGCCAGTCGCCAGGAAATCGGAGTCAGTGTTTTAGGTGGCGTAATTTTTGCGACCATATTGGTGCTGATTTTTATTCCATTTATGTATGTCCTGATCCGGACTTTATTTAAGGGCAAAGCTCAACAGGAATCTTGAGCGCTATTCATCACATCAATAGGCATTATATTAATGATGCTTATTGGTGGTGGATCTGCATTAAATGAGCATGATGCAAGAGTCGGGTGATAGACGCTTATATGAATCAATAATAGTGTTCTGGCTATGAATCCTGATTGGTTATTACAGCGCATTAAACTGCTTTATTAATCATATCGATACACAGCAACAAGACAAGATATGATGTAATCTCAAGTGTTTAGATAATGCTTTCCTTGGAATTAAGGCTTATGCCAGAGCAACAACAAAAAAAACTTAGCCAGCAAGAAGTGGTGCGTCTAGAGCGGGATTTGGCCAAGTTTGCCAATATGATGGACTCGGTGGTACGGATTCCATTTACCAAGCAGGGGGTTGGTGCGGATGCCGCATTAAGTACTATTCCCGTTGCCGGAGATGTCGCAGGATTTGTATTGACCTGCTATGCCATTTATAAAGCCAAGCAAATAGGGGTGCCACAAAGCAAGCTCAATCCAGTGATCAAACTGGCCATGATGGATGCTGTAGTTGGTTTTATCCCTGTGGTTGGAACGGTTTTTGATATTTTTATTCGTCCAAGCCGTAAAGCTTTAACGATTGTGCATGAGCATATTCGCGAAGAATATCAGATCCGCAGTGATTCCCATGTGGTTCATCCATTTTTGCATGAGAGCCTGGAGCATAAACAGCAGAGCTCAGCCTTCTGGCGCAATCCTGTGGTGGCCTGGTTGTGGTTACATATTCCTGACCTTTTGGGCGCAATCGTTTTAGTGTTGATATTAATAGCAATGTGGTTTAGTTTGAGCTGGTTATGGCAATGGTTTCAAGGACTGAATGCTTTTTGATTTTGCTCGCTGAGATTTATAACGAAGAATTGATGGATAAAAACGCTGGCTAAGAACTATGGAAAAGGGCTATGGATAAAAGCTATGAATTATATTGCTGCGAATTTAGCAGCGATCAATTTTAACGTTACATCTAATTTTTATCGCATGCTGGGTTTGCAATCGGTCTATCACTCTAATCAATAGATCTCTTTCATAAATCAAAAAATGATCGTTGGTCTATTTATATCTAAATAGATATTGAAGCCCTTTCTCCCTCTGGGATGAGAAGCATTGCTTTGCAGGAGAATGAGGGTGTTTTTATAGAAACCTCTCCCTGAGGAGCATGCTCCGCAAGTCTTCTACAAGGAGAGGGAATTTCCTTTGTAGTGATTAAAAAAATGATTTATGAAAGAGCTCTAATAGATAATTCTGAATAGAGGACGTTTAAGTCTGGAATTTTTTTCATCATCCAGAACTCGGTCTTAAAAGCTCGTGGCATAGTGCGTGTTACGTTGGATTCAACAGCATTAAAAAAGCCTCCATGTGGAGGCTTTTTTCATATCAATTTAATCAAACGATATTTTTAATTAAATCTTATGGGCAGTTTAACTGATGTAGTGCAGCCACACGTTGTTCAATGGTTGGGTGAGTTTGGAACAAAGCGGCTAGGCTGAAACCTTGTTCCTTACCTTCCGCAATTGCAAATGCTTTCATTTCTTTAGGCATTTGATCAGGCAGTTCTGATTCTGCTTGTAAACGTAACAATGCTGAAATCATGGCTTGTTTGCCGGCTAAACGTGCACCTGCTTCATCGGCACGATATTCACGCTGACGTGAGAACCACATCACGATAGAAGATGCCAGAATACCAAACACAATATCCAGTACGATGGTAATCCCGAAGTAAGCCAGTCCCGGTGCTTCGCCGTCTTCACGACCAAATACGTTGCGGTCAATAAAATCACCGACGACACGTGCAAAGAACATCACAAAGGCATTGACGACACCCTGAATCAGGGCAAGAGTCACCATATCGCCATTGGCAACGTGACCAATTTCATGCGCAAGTACCGCACGAAGTTCATCTTTGTTCATTCGTTCGAGTAAACCCGTTGAAACGGCTACTAAAGCGTCGTTTTTGTTCCAACCTGTTGCAAAAGCATTGGACTGGTAAGAAGGGAAGATCCCCACTTCTGGCATATTAATACCAGCGCGTTGCGACAATTGCGCAATTTCTTGTAATAACCATGCTTCTGCTTGATTACGAGGCGCGTTGGGATCAATAAGCTCTGTCCCTGTGGTTTTTTTCGCCATCCATTTTGACATGAACAGGGAAATGATAGAACCAACCATACCAAAGACAAAACAGATGACCATTAGGTTGCCAAGATTTAAGCCACCCGCGCCATGGTAACTACCGACACCGAAGAGTGACAAAATAATGCCAGCTACAACCAGTACCGCGAGGTTGGTAAGCAAGAACAAACCAATCCGCATCATTGAGAGAATCCTCTTATAATAAAAAAATAATCTGATTTATGAATCAAAAATCATCGTAGTAAATATGAGGTGTAAGTCTTAAAAATTCAAGGAGAAAAATAAGTAATTCTGGGGGGGGCAGGCAGATTTCAAACAATCAACACGATTAGTCGGTAATTGAAATTTTCGCAGAAGCCGTGGCATGTGCCGTGGCAAACGAGCCTATAGGAGCATCGGTAAAACTACCGTCAGCGGCCATAATGATTTGGCGCTGCGCACTATAATGTGGTGTAGCGTTCGATGCTGTTGACTCATCAGAATTAGATTGCGCGATAATTCTTGCATTTTCAGTCGGGGCATTATTGCTTGAAGTTGAACTGCTGGCAATTCCATTTGAGTACAAGTTGCTATAACGGCTGCTGACCCGTCTTACATAATCTTGGGTTTCTTTAAACGGGGGAATGCCGCCATATTTTGCAACATTTCCTTCACCGGCATTATAGCTGGCCAAAACCAGTGAAGTATTACCGTTAAAGCGTTTCATCAGCCAAGACAAATATTTTGCCCCAGCCATAATATTTTGCTGGGGATCATAGGCATTTGAAACATTAAAGCGTCGCGCCGTGGCAGGCATCAGTTGCATCAATCCTTGTGCACCGACAGGCGAGCGCGCATTGACATTAAAGCCGGATTCAGTATGCATGACTGCTTTAATCAAGCCTTCAGAAATACCGTGTTGTGCAGCAGCCTGTTTAATGATGTGGTCAAAGGCATTTTTATTACGGCTATAGCTGGGCAATACCGAAGCTTCAGATGAGCCCCAGTTGCTATAACTATGCATATTGCTATCAGGATAATAGGTTTTCTTTTCAACTTTTAAATGACTGTAACGGCCCTGTTTATTAGTGAGTAGGGTCGTGCCATTTGATTCTTTTAGCTGATAGATGGTTTGGCCGGCATGACTGGTCGCTGCAACAGAACCAGCTGTCACACACCCCAAAAAATAAAGTCCCATGCTTACAATGTTATTTTTCATTTTTTTATAGAGAAAAAAATCTGATCTAAACAGTTCAACAGGAGTTTAACAAAAAAAAACAGAATAAAAAGCATTGTGTAACTTATTTCTCTGCAAGTTTGTAAAAAGCAAGTGTTAATTGCAGAGATAGTAATCAAAAAAATATTTAATTTTTTTTAATCAGGATAACTTGACACTATTAAGCCATTGATTTTTATAAATAATAAAATTGATCAAAAAATGATCAATTTAAATAGAAGCCTTAAACAATAGGTCAGACACCTTGTCAAGCCTTTTGAAATCCACAAAGTTATCCACAGGTTTTGTGGACAACTGTGGAAAAGTACAATTGGTAAGCATCATGAACAAAATTTGAACTGCATCGTCCAAAATAACATAGGGCTGATTACATGAAAATGACAACAATAATCAATTTTCAGAAATTACATTCTTTTGGTGCGATGTGAGGCCAGATCGGATAAAATTGCGCGGTATTTTTATTTATGGGTAAATCTCGTCTATGTACTCGCCAGTTGAGTCCGAACAAGGATTTAATTTCAAACCAGAACTGCCAACAAGTTCGGCATATTACCGTTTGTTGAAAAAGCTTCGCCGCCAAGTCGGTCATGCCATTCGTGATTTTAAAATGCTCGAAGAAGGTGACAAGGTGATGGTATGCATTTCTGGTGGTAAAGACAGTTATACCTTGCTCGACATTATGTTGCAGTTTAAACGTATTGCACCCATAAATTTCGATGTCGTTGCGGTGAACCTTGACCAAAAGCAGCCGGGTTTTCCTGAAGATGTCTTGCCACGTTATTTGGAAGAAAATAACATTCCATATTACATTCTGGAAAAAGACACCTACAGCATTACCAAAAAACTGACTCCTGAAGGTAAAACGTATTGTGCAGTGTGCTCGCGTTTACGTCGTGGTTCGTTATATGGCTTTGCTCAAGAAATTGGCGCGACTAAGGTGGCTTTAGGTCATCACCGTGATGACATTATGGCGACCTTCTTCTTGAACTTGTTCCATGGCGGCAGCTTAAAAGCCATGCCACCAAAACTCTTGTCATCTGACAAGAAGAATATCCTGATTCGTCCACTGGCTTATGTGGAAGAAAAAGACATCATCAAGTATGCAGAAATGCGTCAGTTCCCGATTATTCCGTGTAACTTATGTGGTTCACAGGAAAATCTGCAGCGCGCAATGATCAACAATATGCTGCGTGAATGGGATGCGCAATATCCGAAGCGTTTACACAGTATTTTTGGTGCCATGCAAAACGTATCGCCGTCACAATTGGCCGATCGTGAACTGTTTGACTTTGAAGCTTTAGATGAGCAACGTGAAATTGATTTCACCGCGAGCTGTTCTACAGAAGATGAAGCGCAAAGCAAACGTATCAATATGGTGAATTTAGGTTTCGCTGCTGAATAATGGTGATGCTAGACACCAGTTTTAGAATTGGTGTCTATTTTATATATTTGATTTAGTTAAGTAATGTATTAAAAATATAAAAATTGAACGTATCGTGCAAAAAACCTTAAGCAGAAAACAATTTTACATGCTATAACAAGCGTCAAGCATAAATAGCTTCACAAAGATGTTGTCTGGATAGGCGACACAAATGAACGAATAAATTGAGGAAAGATCATGCCTACCTTTTTAACTGATGATTGGTTTTCAACTGTAGATAGCTTAACTGCTCAAGCGGGTGATTTAAACTTGCCACCTGCACTTGCAAATTTGGCAATTAACTTAGTAGTGACAGAATCAGAAGGCAATACAGAATTGTCTTTGGATGGTGGTGCAATTAAAAAAGGTCTATCTCCAAATGCCAAAACCACTTTGAATATGGATGGTGAAACCCTTCGTAAAGTGTTCCTGGAATTTGATATGGCGGCTGCAATGCAAGCATTCATGACCGGCAAAATTAAAGTTCAAGGCGATATGTCGCAATTGATGGCTTTACAAACTGCCAAGCCAAGCCAAGAACAAAAAGATTTATTCAAGAAAGTGCTTGAGCAAACCACTTAAGAACTTTTAAGCATAAAAAAAGCTTACCCTTGGGTAAGCTTTTTTTATATTCGAAGATATTAAATATTCACTAACTGTGTAGTTTTAATATGTTCTAAATAAGAGCGGATACGCGTCACATACTGTACCGCTTGACGGTAACGGCCATTGCTGGCTTTGTTACGGTCTAAATAACTATACAGATTGACCCAGTTATTGGGGTTTTTGCCTTGTGCACGAATTCGTTTCTGAATATTGTTTACTGCACCCGGCCCCATGTTATAAGCCACAAGTGCATACCAGTTACGGTCAGGATAAGGCACATCAGAATAACGACTCAACATCTGGTCATAATATTTAGCGCCACCTTCAATACTTTGCGCAGGGTCAGTTCGGTTACTTACACCCATTGCTTTTGCTGTACTGTTGGTCAGCATCATCAAACCACGAACGCCGGTAGGCGAAACAGAATTAGGTTTCAGATACGACTCCTGATAACCAATTGCTGCCAATAGGTGCCAATCTAAATCGTATTTTGCTGCAGTATTTTTAAAACTGGCTTTATAAATCGGCATACGCTGATTTAGATCACGCTGAATACTATCCCATGACTCTTCTTTAACCGCATTTTGGTTATAGAATGAAGCCAATTGACGAATCGAGCCGGACTGTTTGCCCCGACAGACAAAACCACTTGCCGTTTGTGTGAGTGGATCATCCGCGTGCTTAAATACCCAATTCAGGCTGGTATTTAGGCCATTTTGTTGCAAGCTGCCGATATCACCGCAGGTTGCGGAAAAAGAAGTCAGACGTTTTTGCTCAATTGAACGGACGTCTGCTGTCGTCATGGCAAAGTTTGCTTTACCTTGCGATACCCATTTTAGTGCTGTGGCGTTATCAGGCACAGTCTTAAACACCAGTTTGACGTTTAAGCTGTTGGCATAGTTACGCGCGAGGTCATAACCAAAACCATGTAAGTGGGAGCCATCTTTAAATACTGTGGTTGAATTTTCAACTGAAACAACGGTGAGTTGCTTGCCGTTAACGACAGAATCGTATTGGTACGATTTACTTGCATTAATACTGTGAAATGGAATTAACAGGGTACTGAACGCAAGAATTTTTAATGAGAGAGAAGATTTTAAAGAGTTAAGGCAAAGCCTCACCCCAGAAGTTGAACTACTGTGCATGTTGTCTCCGCTACAAGTAATTTATGCCCTAAAAAGCAAAGGCGCACATGCCTCAAGCTCTTTCAAGTTTGATAAATTCAATAAGGGTTGGGCAGTCATGACGTCATTCAAAATGACATTGGATTAAAAGGAGAATAATGTAGAATTTCTACATAGATTAAAAAATAGACGATTTAAAAACATGCGCGCATAATAAGGGTGAAAAATAGACTTGTCAAATTTTGTACGAAACTTTTTAGAAATATGTAACATAAAGATTTAATTTAATTGAAGAATTAATTTTATAAACTTTAGTTGTGTGTAAATAGCGGATAAAATAGATCATTCTTGTAAGCGAATTGTAAGCCCAATATCAAAAAATACTATGAAATCTAACTTAATTACACGTTCTGGACATGACAAACTGGTCGCAGAATTACAGCATTTGTGGCATGAAGAACGACCAGAAATTACCCAAAAAGTGAACTGGGCGGCGAGTCTCGGCGACCGTAGTGAAAACGCTGATTATCAATATAATAAACAAATTTTACGTAAGATTGACCGTCGGGTTCGTTACCTGGGCAAGCGTTTAGAAGAGCTTAAAATTATTGATTTTTCACCTGAACAAGAGGGTAAGGTGTATTTTGGGGCCTGGGTGGATATTGAGAATGAGGAAGGTGAACAAAAAACCTTACGTGTGGTTGGTGTAGATGAAATTTATGATCATCATCCGCAGCATATTTCAATTGATTCGCCTATGGCACGTGCTTTACTCGGAAAACAAGTGGATGATGAAGTTGAGGTGCTGACCCCTTTAGGCAAGAAACAGTGGTATATCAATGAAATTCGTTATGAAAAGCCTGAAAATTCAGTAAATTAATCTATTTTGACTTTATTTTAATCACTCGGTAAGAAAAAAGCATAAAAGTGTTTGCCAAGATGGGTTTTTATTTATATCATAGCCGCCATTGGAAGCGTGGCAGAGCGGTTTAATGCACCGGTCTTGAAAACCGACGAGGGTGCGAGTCCTCCGTGAGTTCGAATCTCACCGCTTCCGCCAAATTCAAAACCCCGATCATTGATCGGGGTTTTTTATTGTCTAAAATTTTTTTCATAAAAAAACTAAAGTATAGATGAAGAAGAAAGTTGGATAAATTTGTGCATATCCATCGGGTAAAAATGACTTCAAAGATTAAATGTAAACGTCCTTAAGCGGATGCATATTGAGAGTTGATTATTAAGATTTGCAAATGATTGCAGAAAGGAAAGATTGCTTCACACAGTGCAAATACATATTTTATTATGATCCAAAATTAATACTTAAAAAACACGACTTCAATTCATCATAGATATCGCAGTTGAACTAAATCAAAGCATAGAAATAAGCTTTTTTATTCTTCTATATTTCTATCATTATGATGAGTTGATGAAAGCAATAATTCCTGCTGAATCCAGTCGATAAATTTTTGGATCAGAAGAGAGGACTCTTGACTGGAATGCACTAAATAATAAGAACGGCTTCCTTCGAGTTTTTTACTGGATGCAATGACCAATTCTTTGTTGTGCAATTCTGAGTTAATCAGTATTTGTGGAATGAGCGCCATGCCCATGGATTGCTTGGCTGCAACCGCTAACATGGAGAACAGTTCATGCCGATGGCCATCATAAGATTTTGGATGAAATATTTGATGGGTTTTAAACCATTCATGCCAAATGGTCGGGCGGGTGGTTTGTTGTAACAGTGGAAGCTGGATGAGCTGTTCAGGACTTAAATCATAACTATATTCATTGATCATTTGTGCATCTGGAAAATTTTTTAAAATAAGCTGAGGGGAGCAAACAGCAATCAGGTCTTCTTTCATTAGGTAATGGGTTTGTACACCTGGCCAGTGTGCAATTTGTTGTGGTGTTCCGGCATATATGGCGGCATCAAATATCGTTTCATTAAAGAGAAAGGGTTTGGTGCTGGTTTCCAAATGCACGGTAATTTCAGGGTAAATTTCATTAAAGCGGTGCAGTTTAGGAAGTAGCCAGCAGGTTGCAAAAGTTGGAACCACGCCTAATCTTAGCGTTCCCCCTAGCCCTTTGTGCGCCATAATGTCTAAAGTGCTTTGCTCCAGACCCAATAAATAGGGTTTGATCAGACTGTAATATTGCTGTCCTGCAAGGGTGAGTTCGACGCCATGCCGGGTGCGGGTGAACAATTCAAGTTTAAGGAATTGTTCGAGTTGCTGAATTTGCCGCGACACTGCACTTTGAGTAATACACAGTTCTTGTGAAGCATGCGTATAACTGGCATGTTTAGCTGCAGACTCAAAACACAACAAACCTTGTAAAGATGGGATATGACGACGCATAGATAAATCCTTTTATCTGAACCAGATATTTTAAAATGGCATAGGAAGATGCGAAACCCATTCAACTTTAGTCTAAAAATCGAATAATGTCCGATAAATACAGATGCCAAATCCATTGTTAGCTATCTGCTTCAAATAAGATATGCGTAAATGGTATATCTGCATGCAAATTTATCGTTTGAAAGAATCATTTTTCCGCCCTAGCATCGAGTCAGATAAATAGAACATGATATCGAGCAGAGGAAGCGATGAATCAAATGATTAATATGAAAAAAACAGCAAAAGTTCAATTCAACTGGCAAGACCCGTTTTTAATTGAGCAGCAACTCACAGAAGAAGAGCGCATGATCCGTGATTCTGCCCATGCCTATTGCCAGGGCAAATTATTGCCTCGCGTACTTGAACAGTTCCGTCATGAAAAAACTGATGCTTCCATTTTCCGCGAGATGGGTGAGTTGGGCTTATTAGGCCCAACGATTCCTGAACAATACGGAGGTGCAGGCTTAAACTATGTCAGCTATGGCCTGGTGGCACGTGAAATTGAATATGTCGATTCAGGCTACCGTTCCATGGCCAGTGTACAAAGCTCGCTGGTGATGGTGCCGATTAATGAATTTGGCTCGGAAGAACAGAAACAGAAATACTTGCCAAAACTGGCGACTGGTGAATACATCGGCTGTTTCGGTTTGACTGAACCGGATCATGGTTCTGACCCAGGCAGCATGATTAGCCGTGCCAAAAAGGTCGATGGTGGTTATCGTTTAAGTGGCGCTAAAATGTGGATTACCAACAGTCCAATCGCAGATGTTTTTGTGGTCTGGGCCAAGGAAGTGTCTGCTGAGGGCAATGTTGGTGATATTCGCGGCTTTATTTTAGAGAAAGGTTGGGAAGGACTGTCAGCTCCCGCAATTCACGGCAAGGTTGGCTTGCGTGCCTCGATTACCGGTGAAATCGTGATGGATAACGTATTTGTACCGGAAGAGAATTCCTTTCCGGAAGTACGTGGCTTAAAAGGTCCGTTTACCTGCCTGAACAGTGCGCGTTACGGTATCGCTTGGGGTGCGATGGGAGCCGCAGAATTCTGCTGGCATACTGCACATCAATACACCATGGACCGTAAACAGTTTGGTCGTCCACTCGCTGCCAATCAGTTGATCCAGAAGAAACTGGCCGACATGCAGACAGAGATTGCACTTGGCTTACAGGTTGCCTTGCGTTTTGGCCGTATGAAAGATGAAGGCATTGCTTCGGTTGAGGGCACATCACTGATCAAGCGCAACAACTGTGGCAAGGCGCTGGACATTGCACGACTTGCGCGTGACATGCTCGGCGGAAACGGCATTAGCGATGAGTTTGGTGTGGCGCGTCATCTGGTCAATCTGGAAGTGGTGAATACCTATGAAGGTACTCATGATGTGCATGCCCTGATTTTAGGTCGTGCGCAGACCGGCATCGCTGCATTCGGTAACTAATTTAGTTCTTCAATTCAGGATGCTCATTCGTGGGCATCCTAGAGACGTTTTGTCTTGAAAAAATTAATAATTAACTTTAAGTAAAGGATTCATCGTGAAAAATTCTTGTAAGTCTGTACATTTTCAAGCTTAAAGTTCAAACGGAATGATAGAAAAATAATAAAGAATCTCAGGTAAATGTAGAGAAAGAATAGGACTGCCGATGACTCATTTGGGAAAATGAGGGATATGGAAATGAATAATGATATACAGGCTGGAGCAGGAACGCTCAGCAGAAAATTACCATCCAATGTAGGTACAGTACATCGCATTCATAAAAACACTTGGAAAATTGCATTTGTCTTTGCATTTATTTCACTGGTAATTGATGGTGTTGACATCATGCTATTGTCATTCAGCCTAACCAGTTTAAAAGCTGAGTTTGGACTGACTTCATTTCAAGCGGGGATGCTGGGAAGTTCATCACTTGCTGGAATGGCGCTGGGTGGTATTACCGGTGGATGGGCATGTGACAAATTTGGCCGGGTAAAAACCATTGCCTGGTCTGTGGTTTTCTTTTCAATCATGACCTGTATTTTGGGCTTCACCCAAACTTATGAGCAATTCATGATTCTGCGCTTTATTGGTGCCTTTGGCTTGGGTTCGCTCTACATGGCGTGTAATACGCTCATGGCAGAATATGTTCCCACCAAGTACCGTACTACTGTTTTGGGTACCTTGCAGACAGGTCAAACGATTGGTTATATCGTGGCAACTTTGTTGGCAGGAGCTATTATTCCTGATCATGGCTGGCGTATGCTGTTTTATGTGACCATTGTTCCGGCTGCCTTCGCACTTATTTTCATGCGTTTTGTTCCTGAACCTGCATCTTGGCAGGAAGCAAAAATAGAACAATTTAAACGTAAAGAGTTGAAAATTGAGCCTGCCAGTGAAGCCCTCACTGCTAAAGTTCCTTCTGAAAGTGTTTATAAGCGTATTTTTGGACATACCCAGCACCGCAAAATGTTCCTGTTATGGATGAGCACAGCTGCTTTTTTGCAGTTCGGCTACTACGGTGTCAATAACTGGATGCCAACCTATTTAGAAACCGAACTGAATATGAACTTTAAGGCATTAACAGGCTATATGGTCGGTGCATATACAGCGATGATTCTCGGTAAAATTATTGCCGGCTATGCGGCAGACAAATTGGGTCGTCGGGCAACTTTTGTTTTTGGTACAGTTGCAACGGCTGCATTTTTACCCGTCATTATCTTTTTTAACACGCCAACCAATATTGCCTATCTGTTAATTACCTTTGGATTCCTTTACGGAATCCCGTACGGTGTAAATGCAACTTACATGGCGGAAACCTTCTCGACCGATGTACGCGGAACAGCCATTGGCGGTGCATATAACATGGGGCGTCTGGGCGCTGCCATTGCGCCTGCCACCATCGGGATTATCGCGGCTGGCGGGTCGTTCACCATGGCATTTATTGTGATGGGTGCTGCCTACTTTATTGCGGGTGTGATTCCAGGCTTGTTTATTCGTGAACGCCAATATGACCCACAGCAATCTTCATTGGTCACCGCCACAGATACAGAAGAGAATACACCGAGCAGCGTGGCCACAACCAACAAAACAATTACCGCTAAATAATAAAAAGAGCCAGCAGCATTTTCTGCTGGTTTTTGGAGTAGAACATGGGTGCATTACAAGGAATTCGCGTTTTAGATTTAAGCCGTGTACTGGCAGGTCCATGGTGTGGCCAGATTCTGGCAGATCTTGGTGCAGAAGTGATTAAGATTGAGCGTCCAAAAGTGGGTGATGATACCCGCATGTGGGGACCACCGTGGATGCTGGATAATCAAGGCACTGCAACACGCGAATCAGGTTATTATCAATGTGCCAATCGCAATAAATATTCGGTTGCAATAGATATTGCAAGTGAACAGGGTCAGGAACTGATTCGAGAAATTGCCAAAACCGCCGATGTGGTGATTGAAAACTATAAAGCCGGTTCATTGGGAAAATACGGTTTAGATTATGCGTCTTTAAATCAGCTTAATCCGAACTTGGTTTATTGCTCGATTACCGGATTTGGCCAAACAGGGCCACGTGCTGAAGAACCGGGTTATGACTTTATCATTCAAGGCATGTCAGGGTTGATGAGCATTACTGGTGAAAAGGACGAATTGCCGGGTGGGGGCGCGCAAAAAGTCGGTGTTGCTGTGGTCGATATACAAACAGGCTTGTATGCAACCGTTGCTATTCAGGCGGCTTTATTGGCACGTCAACATATCGGTCGTGGTCAATATATCGATTTATCTTTATTAGACGTACAGGTGGCTACACTGGCCAATCAGGGTATGAATTATTTAACTTCGGGTATTGCTCCAAAGCGTATGGGAAATAACCATCCGAATATCGTGCCGTATCAAACCTTTAAGGCCAAAGATAAAGAATTTATTATTGCCTGTGGCAATGACAAACAGTTTAAAGATTTGTGTATTGCGATTGGGTTGCCTGAATTATTGGAAGATAAAAAGTTCCAACGTAATCAGGATCGGGTTAAACATCGTGATGAATTGATTCCTTTATTGTCTGAATATTTCTTGGCTAAAAATGCCGAAGATTGGGTCACTGCAATTCATGCGGTAAAAGTACCGGTCGGGGTGATTAACTCGATAGAAGATGCATTGAATGAGCCGCAAATTCAATCGCGTGACATGGTGGTGGATGTCGCACATCCATTAAATAATCAATTTAAAATGATCGGTTCACCGATTAAATTATCCGATACACCGGTTGAATATAAGCATGCTGCGCCGCAGTTAGGGGAACATACTGAAAAAGTTTTATCGCAGTTTAAAAGTTCAGATGAATTAAGAGCTTTAAAGGCGCAGGGTATTATTGATGGAAAAGTAGCTTAGTTAAGGTTGTTGACTATTATTTTGGTTGCTCTTATTTGACTGAGTTTTTTACAGAATTCGGTCTTTTTTTTTGGAGAGGAAATTGTATTTTGGGTTAGGGCTTACTTAACATCAAAGCTATTAAAATTTGAATATCCTTCCATATCGCTTAAAGAATCAGCTCTATAACTAAGGTGCATAGTCAGATTTGCCGCTAAGCGTTATCATAGCGGTCTTCATGTCATTGGAACGCACTATGAAAATCGTTGCGGATGAAAATCTGGCCTTTACCGAATATTTCTTTGCAGATTTTGGAGAAATTCAGCAAGCAGCGGGGCGTAGTTTAACCCATGCAGATGTACAGGATGCTGAAGCCTTGCTGGTTCGTTCTGTGACCCAAGTAAATGAACAACTGATTCAAAATACCCCACTTCAATTTGTCGGCAGTGCCACCATTGGCACCGATCATCTGGATATTCCTGCTTTAGAAAAACACAATATCACATGGTCAAATGCAGCAGGATGTAATGCACAGGCTGTAGCGGAATATGTGATTACCGCACTGCTATATTTGCAACCGGATTTAATCGATAAAAATGAGCAATTTACCCTTGGTATTATTGGCTTGGGCAATGTCGGTTCTCGTTTGGCCTATATGGCAAAATTACTCGGCTGGAAGGTGATTGGTCATGATCCTTTTGTGAATCGTGAACAGATTCAGCAAGTTGAATTAGAAGAATTATTAAAAACAGCAGATGCTATTTCGACCCATGTCCCCCTCACTAAAACAGGGAATCATCCGACTTTTCATTTGATCAATGCAGATGCTTTGGCACAAATGAAATCTGAAGCAATCTTGATTAATTCAGCCCGTGGTCCAGTGGTCGAGGAAGCAGCGCTGATTGCAGATATTCAACAGAACAAGCGCCAAGTGGTGTTAGATGTATTTGAACATGAACCGGAAATTTCAGAACAACTGTTAAATCTGATTGGTTTGGTAACACCGCATATTGCGGGCTATAGCTTGGAAGGCAAAGCACGTGGCACGCAAATGATTTACGATGCCTTCTGCAAAACTTTTAATTTCGCAGCCGACAAACAATTTGAAACCCAGTTGCCAGTATGTGAGCAATATTTCCAGAATCAGAATTTAAAGTCGGTACTGAAACTGCATCTTGCTCACATTTATGATATTGCACGTGATGATACCAACCTGCGTGCCTGCTTAAAAGACGGTAAAGTGGATCAAAAAGCCTTTGATTATTTACGTAAAACCTATCCCTTACGCCGTGAATGGGCAGCGCACGGAGGCCCAAAAGCATGAGCATGGCAAATACAAAAACCATCAATTATCAACCGACCTGTGATATCAAAGCACTAAAAGCCCGTGCCAAAATGTATGCACAAATCCGTCAGTTTTTTGCTGAACGGGATGTGCTTGAAGTGGAAACGCCAATATTGTCCCAAGCCGGTGTAACCGATGTGCATCTAGCCTCTATTCAGGCTCAGCGTCATTTAGGTGGTCGCAAACAAACTCATTATTTACAGACTTCACCTGAATTTGCCATGAAGCGATTGCTTGCCAGTGGTAGCGGTCCAATTTACCAAATTTGCAAAGTCTTTCGTGATGATGAACATGGGCGCAAACACAATAGTGAATTCACCATGCTGGAATGGTACCGCCCAAATTTAAGCTTGAAAGAACTGATGTTTGAAGTCACAGACTTGCTCAATGTAACCTTGGCGCATCGTTTTGGCGAAGTGCGTCCGACTATTTTAAGTTACAAGCATGCCTTTATGGACCGTCTTGATCTCAATCCCTTGCAGGCTAGCTTAAAACAGCTCAAAGACTGCTGTAACCGTGTCGGTCTGAATCTGGATTTGGGGAATGACCGTTTGGGTTATATCGACCTGTTATTTTCACATATGGTTGAACCAAGTTTGGGTTTTGATACGCCAGTATTTTTAACCGATTTCCCCCCTGAAATGGCATCGCTTGCCAAAGTCAAAGTCGATGAAGAGGGTGAACAGGTTGCAGCACGTTTCGAGCTTTATATTGAAGGCCTGGAATTAGCGAATGCCTATGATGAACTGATTGATGCTGATATTTTACGCTCACGTTTTGAAGCCGATAATCTTGAGCGTGCAAAGCTTGGCTTGCATGTGATGCCGATTGATGAATATCTACTCGCTGCTTTACCACAGATGCCCGAATGTTCCGGCATCGCTTTAGGCATTGACCGTTTATTGATGGTTGTGACTGAACAGATGAAACTGGAAAAAGTGATTACTTTCCCTGCGGATGTGTCTTGATATAAATCATCGTCTTAAATTCCTCTGTAATAATAAAGGGGAATTTTTTATCATCCTCGCGACATAAAAAAGCTTCTCAAAAGAGAAGCTTTTTTATGAGCTATATAGCAGCAATAATCTGACGGGCTTTTAATTCTTCAATTGCTTGAATACGCCGTTGAATCAACATTTCCCCAATATCAGGGCCACTAATATCGGGTGGCAAATCCTGCGCTTTAATGCCACGAACTACGTCCATTGCATCCAAGACATATCGCGATTGTGGATATTCACGATCTTCTAGACCTAAGCGACCACGTGAATCACACTCACATGCCTGAACATAAGCTTCCACACGTTCAGGACGGCGTAATACATCCAGACGCTGTAATAAACGCCATAAAGTGCCCGGTTTAAGATTCAAAGCTTGATGACATTTTAAATGTTCTTTACATACTGCAAGCGCGAGTTGCTTAGTATTGGTGGGAACTTTAAGACGTTCACACACTTCAGTGACCGGTTTTATGCCACGCTCTTCATGCATGATATGCCGCGGCAATTCCTCGGTTGGCGTGAGTGCCTTGCCTAAATCATGAACCAGAACAGCAAAACGAACGTCGAGTGAATAATTGGCTTTACAGGCTTGCTGTAGCGACATCATGGTATGAATGCCGCAATCGATTTCCGGATGATATTCAGGACGTTGTGGAATACCATATAAGGCATCCAATTCAGGGAACAAAACTTTTAGCGCACCGCAGGCACGAAGTACTTCGAAATACTCATCAGCATGATTTTCCATCAAGGCACGTGAAGTTTCTTTCCATACCCGTTCAGGCGTCAATGCCTGTAATTCACCCGATTCAGCCAGTTGTTGCATCAACGCTAAAGTTTCAGGAGCCACCGTGAATCCCAATGCTTTATAACGTGCGGCAAAGCGTGCGATGCGTAAAACACGTAGCGGATCTTCTACAAAAGCATTGGATACGTGACGTAATATTCGATCGGTTAAATCTTGTTGACCATTATAAGGGTCGTATAGCTTGCCATCTTCATCCATCGCCATCGCATTAATGGTCAGGTCGCGACGGATCAGATCTTCTTCCAAGCTTACACTGGTATCTGTATAAAATTCAAAGCCATGATAACCATGACCGGATTTTCGTTCGGTACGGGCTAAAGCATATTCTTCTTTTGTTTGGGGGTGTAAAAAAACAGGGAAATCTTTGCCCACCGGCTGATAGCCCTGAGCAAGGAGTTGTTCAGGTGTTGCACCAACAACCACATAATCTTTTTCGTGATAGGGGTGACCGAGTAAGTGATCACGTACTGCACCGCCTACTAAATAAACTCGCATGAAAAAACCTCTATTCTTCAAGCAATCATGCTACAGAATAGAGGTTTTCTCAAGTAAAGAACCTTAGCTTTTTGCTAAAGTTAAAGACTAGCCTTCTTGTGACTGCTGAATTTCAGCAACTGTCAACGCGGTCATATTCACCACACGACGTGTTGTTGCAGTCGGTGTCAGGATATGCACAGGTTTTGCAGCACCCAACAGAATTGGGCCAATCGTTACATTGTTACCTGAAGTCGCTTTCAACAGGTTAAATGAAATGTTTGCTGCATCCAGATTTGGCATGATCAGTAAGTTTGCAGAACCTTTGAAACGTGAGTTCGGGAATGCGAAATGACGAATATTTTCATCCAGTGCAGCATCACCGTGCATTTCACCTTCCACTTCAAGTTCAGGTGCAATTTCACTTAAAATTTCAAATACTTTACGCATTTTTTGTGCGCTTGCATCAGTCTGGTCAGAACCAAAACTTGAATGCGATAACAATGCAATACGTGGAATCACCCCAAAACGACGTACTTCTTCAGCCGCCAAAATGGTCATTTCCGCCAACTGTTCAGCCGTTGGATTGGTATTGACATAAGTATCGGCAATGAACAGGTTACGATCTTGAAGCATCAATGCATTCAAGGTAAAGAACGTGCTACGACCTTCTTTTAAGCCAATCACGTTTTTCACGAAATCGAGGTGAATGTCATAGCTTGAATATGTACCACAAAGCATACCGTCTGCATGACCATGTTTGACTAACATTGCAGCAATCAGGGTAGAGCGGCGACGTGCTTCACGATGTGCATACTCAGGTGTTACGCCCTTACGTTGCATAGTTTGATAGTAGTCATCAGCAAACTGTTCGTAATGCGGGTTCTTTTCTTGATCCACAATTTCAATGTTTACACCGTGTTCAAGACGCAAGCCCAGTTTTTTGATATTTGCTTCAATGACCGCAGTACGGCCGACAAGAATTGGGAAGGCCAAGCCTTCATCTACCGCAATTTGTACGGCACGAAGTACACGTAAATCTTCACCTTCAGCATATGCAATACGCTTAGGTGCTGTTTTTGCCTGAGCAAAGATCGGTTTCATCATAAATGCAGAGTTGTAT
Source organism: Acinetobacter terrestris (assembly GCF_004331155.1). Classification (GTDB taxonomy): domain Bacteria; phylum Pseudomonadota; class Gammaproteobacteria; order Pseudomonadales; family Moraxellaceae; genus Acinetobacter; species Acinetobacter terrestris. Next base: position 213,301 of record NZ_SJNZ01000001.1, on the reverse strand, counting down.
ACAAACTCAGACAATTTTTGACGATATGCAGAGAAATCTTGGATTGGACGAGTCGCGACACCAGAATCCATTGCCGCTTGTGCAACCGCAGGGGCAATTTCAAGAATTAAGCGCTGATCAAGCGGGCGTGGAATAAGGTAGTCACGGCCAAATGATGCAGATTTTTCACCATAAGATGCTGCATCTGCTTCAATGTGCGCCATACGTGCAATGGCATGTACGCAGGCAATTTTCATTTCTTCGTTAATGGTGGTTGCGCCAACGTCTAAAGCACCACGGAAGATATACGGGAAACAAAGGGCATTGTTGACTTGGTTTGGATAATCCGAACGGCCTGTTGCCATAATCACGTCGTCACGAACTTCGTGTGCATGTTCAGGCAGAATTTCAGGGTCCGGATTTGCCAAAGCAAAGATGATTGGATTTTCAGCCATCACTTTAACCATTTCTTTGGTTAAAATGCCTGCCGCTGAAAGCCCCAAGAACATATCTGCACCGGCAATTACGTCTGCTAATTGAGTGCCTTCAATATCCTGAACATAACGTCTTTTTGATGCATCCAGATTGTCACGGTGAGTGGTAAGCAGACCGCGTGAATCGGCAACGGTAATATTGTGTTTGCTTGCACCTAAAGCGCAAAGCAAATCTAAACAGGACAATGCAGCTGCACCGGCACCTGAAGCAACAATCTTGATCTCTTCAATTTTTTTGCCAGTCAGTTGTAAAGCATTGAGTAAGGCTGAACCGACAATGATAGAGGTACCATGTTGATCATCGTGGAATACAGGAATATTCATGCGTTCACGAAGTTTTTGCTCGATGTAGAAACATTCTGGTGCCTTGATGTCTTCAAGGTTAATACCGCCAAAAGTGGGTTCTAATGCAGCGACGAGGTCCACAATTTTGTCTGGATCGTTTTCAGCAATTTCGAGGTCAAATACATCTATGCCTGCGAATTTTTTAAACAGTACGCCTTTACCTTCCATAACCGGTTTAGACGCTAAAGGACCGATGTTACCTAAACCTAAAACCGCAGTACCATTACTGATCACTGCAACAAGGTTGCCACGTGCTGTGTAAAGTGCTGCAGTTGATGGGTCGCGTTCAATCTCTAAACATGGTGCTGCCACACCTGGAGAGTAAGCCAGCGCTAAGTCATGTTGGTTGACCAGCTGTTTGCTTGGCGTAACACTGATTTTCCCTGGGGTTGGATATTCGTGGTAGTACAAAGCTTGCTGTTTTAATGATTGATCGTCCATCTGTATCTCTATTGTTGCTTGAGTTGCCCAGCCCGAGCTGGTGGTGGTTTTTTGCTTAATTTGATTGAATATAACATTTGTTGCGACCTTAGCACAGTCGTGAATCTGCCATTTTCAAGCAAACTGATATTTAGGCGTGCCGACTTATATCAAGAAGGTATAAGTCGATGTTGTTCCAGAAAGAGGGTTGCTTCACTTTCGGGTAAAGGTTTTGAAAACAAGAAGCCTTGGGCAATGTCACATTCCTGATCTTGCAGGTACTGAAGCTGTTCCTCTGTTTCAATGCCTTCTGCAACCACGACCATGCCCATGGCTTTGCCCATGGCAATCATGGCACTGACAATGGCTTCTTGTTTGTTTTGTCCAATTCTGGAGATAAAACTGCGGTCTATTTTTAAGATATCAATAGGAAAATCAGCAAGATAGGATAGGGAGGAGTAGCCTGTTCCAAAATCATCCAGCGAGATATTGATCTTCCGTTTCTTGATTTCATCGAGCAGGTTTTTAACGGTAACCGAGTTCTCAAGCAGCGATGATTCAGTAATTTCAAGCTCTAGGCTCGAACCTGAAATGTTGTAGGTTTGAATGGCATGATCAAGGTCTTCGAGTAACTGTCCACGTTGCAATTGCTGTGCAACCACATTGACCGAGACACATATATTATTAAAGCCTAAGTCATTCCAGTTCCTGATTTGTTTAGCGGTTTGTTGTATAACAATTCTGCCTATATCAGAGATCAAACTGGTTTGCTCAGCGAGGGGAATGAACAGGTTCGGTGGAATAATGCCTTTGCTTGGATGATTCCAGCGAACCAAAGCTTCAAAACCATAAATGTTTTGGTCGCTAAAATTGATTTTTGGCTGATAGTAAACAATCAGTTCATTGTTGTTAATTGCCAGTCTTAAATCGCGTTCCAGATAAATCCCTTGCTCAAGTAAAGCGGAATTTTTATTGGAGTAAAAACGGATGGTATTGCCACCCAAGCTTTTTGCCTCGGTTAAAGCCTGTTCAGCACAATTATTCAGGTAATCGAGTTGGCGGCCATTTTCTGGATAGAAAGAAATCCCCATAGACAGGGTAATAATATGATCCTGACCAAAAATGTTGAAAGGTAATGAAAATGCCTTGCTCATCCGTTCACAATGCTGCTGAACCGATGGGCGAATATGCGAGATTTCATAGACAATGGCAAAGTCATCCCCATTTAAATGAGCGACCAGTAATGCTTCAGCATTGGTAAGTCGTAGCCTTTGCGCCACTTGGCGTAACAGTTCATCGCCACCGCTATTGCTCAGAAATTCATTCAAAGGTCTGAAGCGATCGATATTCAGACGAATTATAGCAAGTTGTTTAAGCGAATCTTTTTGAGTGACTAAATACTGATGTAATTGATAGTTATAATAAAAGCGATTCGGCAGGTCAGTCAGTGGATCGTAATTCTCTAAATAAGACAGACGTTGTTCTTGCAACTTGCGTTCCGTTAAATCAGAAACGATCCCAATATAGTGCGTGACACGATCTTTTTCATCGCTAATGGCATTAATTCGCATCCAGACAGTCAGTTCTTTGCCAGACAGGAATTTTTCATTTAGCTCGCCATCAAACTCACCTATTTTATTCAGTTGATTGATGATGGCGGCATGACTGTTTCTTTGCTGTGCCTTATAACTGGCAGCGATATCAAATAAATGCTTGCCAATCATTTGGTCGTGTGTAAAACCCGTCAATTGCTCATAGAATGGATTGACGTCGATATAGCAAAGTTGTTCATCTAAAATGAATATCCCCTCAGCCGCTTGTTGCAGCACGCTTGCTGCAAGTTTTAAGCGTTCCTGATCAGTTCGTTCCTGATGAATATCACGGCGAATGCCGACCATCCGCAGAGGCTTATAGTTAACAGGGTCGCGCGCAATGACTCTGCCAATATCATGTACCCATTTCCATTTGCCATTGCTGTGCTGAATTCGATAAGTGGCTTCATACTGATCGGTTTGGCCGCGTAAATTCTGCTTCATCGAGGTTTGGAAGTGTTCAAGATCATCGGGATGAATGATATTTTCCAGCTGATGATGGTGCTGTTTTGAAGGTTTCAAGGTCTTTTGATGCTTGGAATCGGTCAATAAAATTTCCCGATCTTTAATATTCCAGTCCCAAGGCCGAAGTCCCGCAACGCCATGTGCCAACATCAGATTTTGTTGCTGGTTTTCCAAATCAGCATTCATTTTAGCAATATCAAAAGTCCGCTCTTTGACTTTCTGTTCAAGCAATTGATTGTTTAGTTGAAGTTGTAATTCGATATCTTTGGATTTATTGATTTCAGTTTGTAATTGCTGGCATAACTCATCGGTCCAGAGCACTTGCTGTTCGGCATTTTTAACCAGGCGGTTGTTTTTGGAATACAGGGCTGAAATGCGTTTATGAATACGGGTGGTCGAATTTGCACTCAGTAAAATGACAATAAGGATGAAATTGATCGTTAAATGGAATAAAAAATTAGAGGTTTCTGTGGCAATAAATTGGGAAGCCAGATAAGGAAAAATGGCCGGAATAAAGGTCAAACAAAAATAATTTAGACGTTGGGTTAAAAAAGTCAGGGCAAATGCCTGGCTCACAATCAGTAATAAAGCTGAGAGAATTAATGCATTAACCTGGCTGAAATTAGGGTTGTATTGCGGTAAATAGTAATAAATCAGACTGATACCAATCGCAATACAGCTTCCTATTGCCAGGCATTGAAATTGTAGCCAGCGATGGGCGTGATTAAGTATGAAATTATGCGGCTTAAAATAGATACTGATGATCAGTAAACTTAGACAACTTAAGAGTTCGGTCGCAATAAACCATAAATTGAAATAGAAAGATGGCTTTGTAAAATAAATTTGATAAATGCCAAAAACATATAAGGAAACGATCAGAATACTGATGAGAAAGAATCGACTGAGTCGAATCGTATTGGTAATTTGAGCAGCACTCACATGCTGTTTAATATATTCATCTTGAATATCTGACATAAAAGCAGAAACCTTATTTTTGTTTTGCGATAAATAATTGCTTTCTAAATATTAATCATGTTTAAAAAAACTAAACTGTATCTTGAATATACATTTGTATCTTTAAATCAAGATTAATTATGTTATTGAGAAAAATCAATCGAAACAGGCAGTATTTATCTGAAATCAGATGAACTATACAGTTACTTTATAATTTAAAATAGATAAAGCAACAATCGGGGCAGTTTCTGTGCGTAAAACGCGATTGCCAATACACCAATTTATAAATCCGGCATCGTTGGATAATTGTATTTCAGCTTCGCTGAGTCCACCTTCAGGCCCAATTAAAAGTGCAATATCTGGTGTGGCATTGGCTAGAACATCAACTTGATCTTTATTCGGGGCAAGTACTAATTTGGTGGTGGGTAATTCACTGGCTAACCAGTCTTGCAAAGAGAGCGGTGCTAACACTTCAGGAACTTTATTCATCCCGCATTGCTCGCAAGCAGCAATGGCGATCCCTTGCCAGTGATCGATTTTCTTTTGATCACGATCATACTTAAGGCGCATTTCGCAGCGTTCAGAAGTCAGCAGCTGGATTTTTGCAACGCCCAGTTCAACTGCTTTTTGAATGGCATAATCCATGCGATCACCTTTACTCATCACTTGTCCAAGTAAGGCGCTAAAGGCAGGAGTGCGATCATCAGGATTGAATGTATCGACAGAAACGCTTGCTGATTTTTTTGAAACTTCAACAAGCGTGACTTCATACTCGCCACCTTGTCCATTGAACAAGGTGGCTTTTTCACCGACTTGTGCACGTAATACTTTTCCCCAATGATGAAAAACCGTTTCGGTTAATTCAACATTCATATCAACAGCCAAATCAGCTTCAATATAAAAACGCGGCATTTAAGTATTACTCACAAATCAGAAAAAAATTAAGCTAAACCCAGATCAGTCACGAGTTGACGTGTTGGATCTGTCGTGTTCATGGTATAGAAATGCAAACTTGGTGCACCGCCTGCAAGCAGACGTTCACACAATTTCACCACAACTTCATGACCAAAAGCCTTGATTGAAGCAGTGTCATCACCATAAGTGGCCAGTTGCTTGCGAATCCAACGCGGAATTTCAGCACCTGTCCCATCAGCAAAGCGAATCAGGTTGCTGGCATTGGTAATGGGCATAATGCCGGGAGCAACAGGAATGTTCACACCTTCTTTTTGAATACGGTCTACAAAGTAAAAGTACGCATCTGGATTAAAGAAGAACTGTGTTAACGCGGCATTGGCACCGGCATTGGCTTTTTCGACAAAGTGTTGAATGTCTTTATCAAAGCTGTCTGCTTGGGGATGCATTTCAGGATAGGCAGCGACTTCAATGGTGAAATGATCGCCTGAATGTTCACGGATGAAACGTACCAGATCCTGTGCATAAGGCAATTCGCCCAAGCCCACCTGACCAGAAGGTAAGTCACCACGCAGCGCAACAATACGGTCGATGCCTTGCGATTTGTATAAATCAAGCAACTCGGCAATACGTGCTTTGTCATCACCAATACAAGACAGATGAGGGGCTACAGGTGTGCCTTTGCCATTAAAGTCATTGATTGCAGCGAGTGTGCGTTCACGGGTCGAACCACCAGCACCATAAGTCACTGAAAAGAATTCAGGATTTAACAGTTGTAATTCTTTATGAACAACACGAAGTTTTTCCGCGCCAACATCAGTCTTGGTCGGAAAAAATTCAAACGAAATTGGAACACGTTTGGTCATTTTTCAAATCCTTTTTTATCAATACTTTTGTTTTTTATTGCCCTCATCCCGACCTTCTCCCAGAGGGAGAAGGAGGACCTCAATTCGAATGAAATTGAGAAAGTTCCTCTCCTTTTAGGAGAGGTTAGGAGAGGTCAAACTTAGTATTTATAATTCTCAGATTTGAATGGACCTTCAACTTGCACGCCAAGGTAGTCAGCTTGTTCTTGAGTGAGTGTAGTCAATACACCACCAAAACCAGCAACCATTGCAGCAGCAACTTCTTCATCCAATTTTTTAGGAAGAAGTTCTACACGAATTGCAGCTTGTTTTTGCTCTTCAGGAAGATCAGCAAATTTTTCAGCGAACAAATGCATTTGAGCCAATACCTGATTCGCAAAAGAACCGTCCATCACACGTGATGGGTGGCCTGTTGCGTTACCAAGATTCACCAAACGGCCTTCAGAAAGAAGAATCAAATAGTTGCTTTCGTCTTCTGAACGATAAACCTGGTGCACTTGAGGCTTAACTTCAACCCATTTGTAACCACGTAAATAGTTGGTATCAATTTCAGTGTCAAAGTGACCGATGTTACACACCACTGAACCTGCTTTTAATGTATCTAACATTGCAGAGTCACATACGTGGTAGTTACCAGTCGTTGTTACGATCAGGTCAGTATTTTGAAGAAGATCAACATTGATGTCTTCTTTCTTACCTGTTTGCACACCGTTTTTGTATGGAGATACAACTTCGTAACCGTCCATGCAGGCTTGCATTGCGCAGATTGGATCGATTTCAGTTACACGAACAATCATGCCTTCTTGACGAAGTGATTGAGCAGAACCTTTACCTACGTCACCATAACCAATTACAAGTGCACGACGACCAGACATCAACATGTCCGTACCGCGTTTGATGGCATCGTTTAGAGAATGGCGGCAACCGTATTTGTTGTCGTTTTTAGATTTAGTCACTGAATCGTTTACGTTAATTGCAGGAACTTTCAAAGTTCCGTCACGTAACATTTCATAAAGACGTTGCACACCCGTGGTGGTTTCTTCAGTCACACCGTGGATTTTAGCAATCAGTTCAGGATATTTTTCGTGAACAACAGCAGTCAAGTCACCGCCATCGTCTAGAATCATGTTGGCATCCCAAGGTTTGCCATTGACATTGATTTGCTGTTCAAGACACCACATGTATTCTTCTTCAGTTTCGCCTTTCCAAGCGAAAACAGGAATACCGCGAGCAGCAATAGCCGCAGCAGCGTGGTCTTGAGTAGAGAAGATGTTACATGAAGTCCAGCGAACTTCTGCGCCCAATTCAACCAGAGTTTCAATTAAAACTGCAGTTTGAATGGTCATGTGGATACAGCCGAGAATTTTCGCGCCTGCAAGTGGCTTAGCCGCAGCATAACGCTTACGTAAACCGATAAGAGCCGGCATTTCTGCTTCAGCAAGTTTGATTTCTTTACGACCGTATTCAGCAAGTGAAATATCGGCAACTTTATAATCTGTAAATGAAGCATTAACCGCGTTCATCAGGATCTCCTAGGATAAAAATAGATTGGATCGTTATGTTCGCGGATGCCGTTTTTGATCAAAACCTGTATTTCACAGCAGTTTTGACCGAATCGTCGAGCCTAGCGATTTCACATTTAGTGCCTGTGAAAAAGTCGCAGCATCCCTCGACTAGGCGGCTATTGTACTTGGAAATTGATTTTGTTCCAATCTGAAATTGATTATTATCTGACTGATAAATGAGTACTTAGATAACTTGATGATGAATAAAGTAATAAATTATGAAATAAAAAATTGGAATGATATTGCAGCTGACTATAAGGATGGTAGTTTAATCATAGGGAATGGCGCGAGTATTGCTTTACATCAAGATTTTGACTTTCGTTCTCTAAAAGAAAAAGCGGAAGAGTTAAAGTTATTTGATGAGGATATAGCAAAATTATTTAAAGAGTTTGAAACTGATGATTTTGAGTTGATTTTAAGATTAGTTTGGCACGCTAAATTAGTAAATAATCATCTTGGAGTTGTTGATACATTAACAGACCAAGCGTATAAGATTTTAAGAGAAAGCCTCATAAAGATAGTCAAAGTAGTTCATTGTTCTTATTCACAAATAGAAAGCGAACTGCCTAGGCTCTATAAGTTTACTAAAAGCTTTAAAGATGTAGTGTCTTTAAATTACGATTTAATTTTGTATTGGATACGCATGTACGGAAATGAGAGCTGCCATGGTGATGGGCATATTTACAAAGACGGCTTTCAAAACGGAGGAAATATTTATTGGGATTGGAAAGCTTTGAAAGAGCCTTATTATTTAAAGCCTGAAGAAAAGGAAATAACAAGAACTTTTTATCAGCATGGAAATTTATCTATATTTCGTTATTCATTAAATTTAGAAAGAAAAATTAAAAGAGGAGATGATGTAAATCTTTTAGATAATATAGCTAATTATTGGAATGATGATGTCATTCCCTTATTTGTGGCAGAGGGTACAGGTGGAAGAAAGGAGGAATCTATTAGAACTAGTAAATACCTTAGTAAAATATATTATGAAATATTACCAGAACTATTTGATAACAATAAAAATTTAGTAATTTATGGCTGGGGAGTGGGTGATCAAGAAAACCATTTGGTAACACAAGTTTTTAAAAACAAAATGGGTGGTAAAGTTGCTATTTCAGTTTACAAGGATGATCAGGATTATTGTTATAAAGTGGAAAAATTAATTCAAAAAATTTCTCCAAAAGTGGAGATAGAGTTTTTTGATAGCCAAAGTGCTGGATGTTGGAATAATCCTTAATAGAGTAAATATTTATATTATTATCAGCACAATCACATTTTGGATGAAAATTATGGCCTTAGAAATGCCTGAAGAATTAGCTAATCTAGAAGCAAATGGCGGAATTTTTGCGGTATGGATGTTGCTGCAACATTTAGGGATCGATGCCGATATTCAGCAACTTGTAGATGTATGTGGCTATGACTCTGAAAATGGCACGACCACCATTGGTCTGGCTGTTGGATTAAAAAAGTTTGGCTATCATGTTCAGTTTTGTACCGATCCTGATCCTGATCTTCAGGAGAGTGAAAAACTCAGTTATCAAGAAGCTGAACAACTGGGTTTGCCTATTCTGCCCGCGTTAAATTATGAGCAAATCCAGCAGGCATTTGAGCAAAATAAATTTGTGATTGTCTATTACGACACATTGGAAGAGGTGGGGAATCACTCACTTGTTTATGATGTCAATGCGGATGAAATCTGTTTCTTTGACAGTTTTGATGCGATGCCAGCTTCAGTTTTTGAGCAGCAACGTCGAGTAGACGGAATTTGTCGACAAGTGATTGTGGTTGAAGAAAACGATTATATCGAGAGTTAATATTTAAAATCGAGAGTTAAGATTTAAAAACTGGATAAAACAAAAGCCCATTATTTGATGGGCTTTTTAATTCAATTATTCTTCAGTAGACTGAGCTTTATCATGCCAGTAATCGGCTTTTTCATCATCCACATCTACACCCAAACCATGTTCATAAATGCAGGCCAAATCACGCATGGCTTGAACTTCACCCAGTTCAGCGGCTTGCTTGACCAGTTCAACAGACTTGGTCACATCCTTTGCCACCACATCGCCACGACGGTAAAAATTCGATAACTCTAAAAGCGCAGCAGGGTGTTTATGTTTCGCTGCCTGTTCTAACCAGCGGTAAGCATGTTCAAAATAGGTTTTTGCTTCCTCCGGATCTTCTTCCAACATGTCTTTTGCATAAAATGCATAACCTTCACCTAGCCAGTACATGGCTTCAACATGACCCAGTTGAGCGGCTTTGAGTGCCCATTCCTCAGCAAGGGCAACATGCTCATCATTTTCACTTTGCATATAAATTTCAGCAAGCTCAAATTGTGCATCACGGTTGCCTGCCATTGCACGGTTAAAAAGTTCGGTAGAAATAGGGAGATCAGACATTAAAAAATCCAAAGATAGATTTGAGTGAAGCTAAATATTTAAACTAAGAAAACCAATCTGAAAATTGGCTGATCAATTATAGCGTGCTTTTTTAGATTAAGTTAATCACGAAACTTAAGGCCATGATAACAATATACATAAGTAATAAGAGTGATTGTTGATTTTGCTTCTTAGAAAGCCTAAATACAGACCAGTAAACAAAGGCAGAGTAGGTGAATCGGATCAGCTTGGAGGCTGTTTATAGAAGATTTGGATCTAATCTGTTTTTATAGAATTCATAAAAAACAGCGACCGAAGTCGCTGTTTTTAACTCAAAAGACCTTAAGCCTCTTGTTGAATACCTGCAACCAACCAGTCCTGGTTAGAACCTGCAGGCTTGGTAAAATGCCAAACTTCTGCAAAAGGTTGCGGTAAGCTGTTTAAATCTTCGCTTACAGTACCCGTAAAACGAACGCTTACCACATACTGACCATTTTCAGTTGAAGAATCTGTAACCATCGCATTGAGGTTAGAGAATTCAGCAACGTCTTGGTCTTGGTTCGCCATAATATCGTTATACATAGACTGATAAAGATCAGGTGTTAAATAACGTTGAATTTCAGCAATATTATTGGCTGTATTCATCGACTGAATATGGTTAAAACGCTGACGAGCAATACGCAAGAATGCTGCAGGTTCAGTACCATCTGGTAATTGATTGCCATTGCTGGTTGAAGCACTACCAAATGGAGCTTGAGTTGCTGCACCTGCAGAACCACCTACTGACTGACCAAAAATATTGCTGTTGTCGTTTGAAGTACGTGGCGCTGCATTTTGTTGACCAAACGGTGCTGTATTGCCAGCATTGTTTGGTGCATAAGGATTGTTAGCGGCTAGTTTTTTTTTTGCTCCGAATTTACGGAATAAGAAAAATGCGACTGCTGCTGCCAGAAGAATCCAGATCCAGCCTGGAAGTCCGCCTTTTTCTTCCTGCTGTTGTGCTGTAGCTTCAGCACCGCTTGCAGCAGGTTTGTCATCTGCCATTGCATTCGCTGCAACTGCACCAATTGCAGCACCTGCAACACCAGCAGCTACCATTTTACCTACACCAGAACCCGATTTTTGAGCAGGTGCGGTAGTCGGTTGTGGAGCAGGAGTAGCTTGACGCGGTTGTTGGTAAGACTGGGTTGGAGTAGCAGAACGACTCATGCCATGGCTTTTACCACCACCTGCACGTTTCGCTTCAGCCATTGGTGCAACCACCAAAGCTGCCATTAAAAGACCTGCCATCAAACCACGCTGTCGAACTTCCATCGAATTTTTCCTAAATAAAAAATAAATTATAGCCCTATAGTTATGCAGTCATTTGCACCGAATTTCAATATCAAAATGGTGTTTTTTTTACATAATCTTTCATATGTTTAAGACTTAAGCCAATTCTTCACTTAAGCTCATGGCTTCGCTTAATGCTTCATGTAAGCGTGCCACAGAAATGATCTGTACATTCGGGATCGGTTTCTGCGGCGCATTGCCTCTGGGCAGAATAATGTATTTAAAACCATGCTTCACCGCTTCTTTTAACCGTTCCTGACCATTCGGCACAGGGCGAATTTCACCGGATAGCCCAACTTCGCCAAACACAGCCAGTTGTTGAGGCAATGCTTTACCACGCAAGCTTGAAGCACAGGCCAGTAAAACCGCAAGGTCAGAACCTGTCTCGGTAATTTTTAAACCACCGACCACATTGACATAGACATCTTGCCCGGCAGTCTGTACGCCACCATGACGGTGCATCACCGCAAGCAGCATGTTCAGTCGGTTCTGGTCCAAACCTAAGGCCACACGACGTGGCTGGCCATGTGCATCGTCCACCAATGCTTGCACTTCAACCAACAGTGGACGGGTACCTTCACGACTAATCATCACAATCGAACCGGGAATGGCTTCATCATAACGACTTAGGAAAATAGCGGATGGATTGGAAACTTCACGCAAGCCTTTCTCGGTCATGCCAAACACGCCCAATTCATTGACTGCACCAAAACGGTTTTTTACCGCACGAATCATGCGATAACGTGAGTCAGATTGGCCTTCAAAATACAAAACACAATCGACCATATGTTCCAGAACACGCGGACCAGCCAAAGCACCTTCTTTGGTCACATGTCCCACCAGAAATAATGAGGTGCCACTGTTTTTGGCAAAGCGGGTCAATAAGGCAGCAGATTCCCGAATTTGGGAAACACCGCCCGGTGCAGATTGCAAGGTTTCGGTATACAGCGTTTGAATAGAATCAAGAATGGCAACCGCAGGACGTACTTGTGCCAGAACTTCACAAATGCGTTCCACACAGGTTTCTGCCATGACTTGAAGATGTTCTGTTGGCAACTCCAGACGGTGGGCACGTAAAGCAACCTGCGAAAGTGATTCCTCACCGGTGACATAAAGCGCAGAACTTTGTGCAGATGCCATATGCGTGGCGGTTTGTAAAAGAATTGTGGATTTACCAATTCCGGGATCACCGCCAATCAGCACTACAGAACCCGTCACCAAACCGCCGCCTAAAACACGGTCGAATTCACTAATGCCGGTCGCTAGGCGTGATTCATGTGAAACGGAAACTTTATTTAAGGTGGTGATATTGGCGACTTGACCTGCATAACCGCCACCTATTTTCGGTTGCGCACGATGGGTCACGGCAGGTGCAATGCTGACTTCGGTCAGACTGTTCCATTCACCACATTCGCTACATTGACCTGCCCATTTGAGATGGTCAGCACCACATTGTTCACATCGATAAACACTTTTCGCTTTGGCCATATTTTTTATTTGAAATATACAAAAATTGAAAACTGGCTACAGCATACAGCGCTAGATGCAAATAAAAAAGCCACCCTTAAGGTGGCTTATTGATAGTGATAAAAAACTTGAATTAATACAGTTCGCCTGACTTGCGCTTGGCAATGAAATCTTTTGACTCTTTCACAATCACGCTAGAAAGCAATAACAGGGCAATTAAGTTTGGAACGGCCATTAAGCCATTGAATGTATCGGCAAATAACCAGACCAGATCCAGTGTGGCGATACAGCCAATGAAGACTGAAGCGATATAAATCACCCGATATGCCAGTACGTACTTTTCTCCGAAAATATAAGTACAGCATTTTTCACCGTAATAACACCAACCCAAAATAGTGGAATAGGCAAAGAAAATAATACCGAAGGTAACCAGCCAACCGCCCACACCTGGCAACAATTGATCAAAAGTATGCGTCGTCAGCACGGCACCGGTTTCACTTCCAAAACTATTGCCGGCCATAATGAAACCCATCACCAAGACAATACCGGTAATGCTACACACGATGATGGTGTCAATAAATGTCCCGGTCATTGAAACTAGACCTTGACGTGCAGGATGATCGGTTCTTGCCGCTGCAGCTGCAATAGGTGCAGAACCCATACCTGCTTCATTCGAGAAGACACCACGTGCCACACCGTAACGAATCACGGCACCAATAGCACCACCTGCAACCGCTTCACCGGTAAAGGCATCTTTAAAGATTAATTCCAGGGCAGGTATTACCAGCTCAAGGTTAGTGAGGATAATGATCAGACCACCTGCAACATAGCCAATCGCCATAATAGGAACAATAAGGGTCGCTGCTTTAGCAATTGATCGAATACCGCCTAAAATCACCAATGCCGAGAAAACGGTAATCACAACGCCCGTGATCCAGGTTTCGATGCCCATACTGTTTTGCACCGCAAGTGCCACCGTATTGGACTGTACTGAACTGCCAATACCAAAAGAAGCCACTGTGCCAAAGAACGCAAAAATCAGCGCCAGCCATTTCCACTTTAAGCCCTTTTCGATGTAATACATCGGTCCACCGGACATCAGGCCATTTTCATTTTTAACGCGATATTTGACAGCCAATACGCCTTCACCATATTTGCTTGCCATACCAAATAAAGCCGTCATCCACATCCAGAACACAGCGCCGGGGCCACCCAGAACGCATGCTGTCGCAACACCCGCGATATTACCGGTACCAATGGTGGCGGAGAGTGCTGTCATCAGGGAGGCAAAGTGTGAAATATCTCCTGGCTGTGATTTAGCTTGATGATGCTTGCCAAAAACCTGTTTAAAGGCCAAAGGCAGCATACGAAATTGCCAGAACATGAGACGGAATGTGAGAAATACACCGGTACCCACGATCAGTACCAGCATATATGGACCCCAAACCCATCCGCTGAGTGTTTCCATTATTGACTGTAAATTTTGCATCATATTTTCTTCTTGTCGTCCTGAGTTCTGTAAATGGCTTATTTAGATTTATCAATGCTTAAGCAAGTGATGTGCCATATTTGGGTCTTCCTGATGATTTGCTATAACGCGACTGAATTTTTATTCCTTATACTTTAAAAGTGTTTTAATTTTTGTTTGCTGAAAATTCAATTTTGATCAGCATATTGTTTTGGTTATTTATTTTTTAGCTAAAGTTCAGCACTTTTACAAGCATTAAAAATGAATTATTAATGTTTATTTTTAAATCAATTATTCACTAGTTTGGTATATGAGAAAAATAAATTAACTTTTTTACTTAATTGGAAAATATAGATGGTTCACAGTTTTTTGTTGTTTTCTGCATTTTTTGCGGTAATTTGTTGCCATAGATGTCGAAGATGAATGAAATAAATGTCAAATCAAAATACAGGTTCGACCAGTGAAGGTGGTGAACTACAACGGAGTTTGTCTAATCGACATTTGCAATTGATTGCAATAGGTGGGGCAATTGGTACAGGTCTATTCATGGGCTCAGGTAAAACCATCAGCCTGGCCGGACCTTCAATTCTAATCATTTATATGATTATTGGTTTTATGGTTTTTTTGGTCATGCGTGCGCTTGGCGAATTGTTACTGTCTAACCTGCAATACAAATCTTTTATTGATTTTGCAACCGATTTAATTGGTCCTTGGGCAGGTTACTTTGTCGGCTGGACCTATTGGCTATGCTGGATCACGATTGGTATTGCAGATTTATCCGCGATTATTTATTACCTGCAATTCTTTAACGGAGGGTTGCCGTTTACGCCTGGCGAAGGGGTGATGATCAGTATCGCGGCCATTGTCTTTATTATGGGTTTGAACCTGGTCACGGTGAAATTATTCGGTGAATTGGAGTTCTGGTTTGCTTTAATCAAGATTATTGCCATTGTGGTGCTGATTGGTGCCGGTTTATGGATGATTTTTACCGGATTTACCTCTACCGCAGGTGAGATAGCTTCATTTACTCATCTTTGGTCACATGGCGGCATATTCCCGACTGGAGTAACGGGCTTCCTGGCAGGCTTCCAGATTGCGATCTTCGCCTTTGTGGGCGTTGAGCTGGTTGGTACAACTGCGGCTGAAACCAAAGATCCAGAGCGCAACTTGCCTAAAGCGGTTAACTCGATTCCAATTCGTATCATCATTTTCTACGTATTGGCATTGGTGATTGTGATGTCGGTAACGCCGTGGAATAAAATTGATCCGAGCATCAGTCCGTTTGTAAACCTGTTTAGCCAGGCGGGTATTGCTGCCGCAGCGATTATCATGAATCTGGTGGTGTTGTCGTCAGTCATGTCATCCATGAACAGTGGTGTATTCTCGACCAGCCGTATGCTGTTCGGTCTGTCACGTGAAGAGCAGGGTCCAAAAGCATTTGGACATTTAAATAAACGCGCGGTTCCTGCGAATGCCTTGTATTTTTCTGCAGTCTGTTTACTTTTGGGTGCTGCACTGCAGTACTTTGTACCGAACACTGTTGAAGCCTTTACTTTGGCAACCACGCTTTCAACCATCCTGTTCATCTGTGTATGGCTGATGATTATCTGGAGTTATATTGTTTATTATAAAACCCGTCCAGAACTGCATGCCAAATCTACCTTTAAACTGCCAGGTGGATTGTTTACCTGTTGGGTGGTGATCATCTTCTTTATTGGCATGATTTACGTTTTGTCATTAGAAGCAGATACCATGCGAGCACTGATGGTCAGTCCAATCTGGTTCATTATTTTGATTATTGGTTACTTTGGTTTCTACAAACCGAAACATAAATAAGCCTTTTGTTGATGAAAACGCCAGTCTGAAACTGGCGTTTTTTTTTAACTAGCGATAATCTCTAGCGTTTAGCACTTTGGTCACGGCGGTGATCGAGTTATACTTCTTCGAAAACATAGGATAGGTGGTCAGATGCGTCTTGTCATTTGCTACATCAGTTTATTGGCAACAGGTTTTGCCTTGGTCGGTTGTGGTCAATCGGGAGCTTTGCAGTTGCCGAGCGACCCGGATTACGACAAGCGTGCAAAATATTTGTTATATCCCAATGTTGATTCAAAACAGCAGCCTGAACAGAAAGAAGCAGCTCCGTTACAACAAGAGCTTCCTGCTTCATCTGCTGAAACGAATTAATTTTCAATATCTAATACGCGTCATCGAAAGGATACATTCATGAGTTTTACCCGCATTAATGGGGTTCTGCACGCAGAGCAATGTTCGTTGCAACAACTTGCGCAGCAATTTGGCACACCACTTTATGTTTATTCAAAAGCAACTTTTGAAAAGCATTATCTCGATATGGATCGTGCATTTAGCTTTATCGACCATCAAATCTGTTTTGCGGTAAAGTCGAACTCTAATATTGCGGTATTGAATGTACTGGCGAAGCTGGGTGCAGGTTTTGATATTGTCACTGGAGGCGAGCTTGCACGTGTGCTGAAAGCGGGCGGTGATGCATCTAAGATCGTGTTCTCTGGTTTGGGTAAGTCAGAAGCGGATATTAAGAAAGCGCTAGAAGTCGGTATTTCCTGCTTCAATGTTGAATCTTATGCCGAACTGGATCGCATTCAAAAAGTCGCGGCTGAACTCGGCAAGAAAGCACCGATTTCATTACGGGTAAATCCGGATGTCGATGCCAAAACCCATCCTTATATTTCGACCGGTCTAAAAGAAAATAAATTCGGTATTCCATCGGACAGCGTATTTGAAACCTATCAATATGCAGCCTCTTTGCCGAATCTGGACGTGGTGGGTATTGATTGCCATATCGGTTCGCAATTGACCGAAACTCAGCCTTTTGTCGATGCGCTTGATCGTGTGATCATGATGATCGAGAAATTAAAACAACTCGGTATCCATCTAAAACACATCGATATCGGTGGTGGTTTGGGTGTGACTTATAAAGATGAAACTCCGCCATCTGTTGTCGAATATGCCAATGCACTGAAACCTGCTTTAGAAAAACTCGGTTTAAAAGTCTATATGGAACCGGGACGTAGCATTTCTGCCAATGCAGGGGTGTTGCTGACTAAAGTTGATTTATTGAAACCGACTAATCACCGTAACTTTGCCATTATTGATGCAGCCATGAATGACCTGATTCGTCCTGCTTTATACGAAGCGTGGATGGATATTCAGGAAGTCACTCCACGTAGCGATGTTGAAACGAAAGAGTGGGATGTGGTCGGTGCGATCTGTGAAACCGGTGACTTCTTGGGTAAAGAGCGCAAGCTTGCATTGCAAGAAAATGATGTGCTCGCGGTATTGGGTGCAGGTGCATACGGTTTTGTGATGAGCTCGAA
Organism: Acinetobacter terrestris; assembly: GCF_004331155.1. Taxonomy (GTDB): domain Bacteria; phylum Pseudomonadota; class Gammaproteobacteria; order Pseudomonadales; family Moraxellaceae; genus Acinetobacter; species Acinetobacter terrestris. The sequence goes on along the minus strand of NZ_SJNZ01000001.1, from coordinate 195,705 downwards.
CTACAACAGCCGTGGCCGTGCTGCTGAAGTGATGGTCGATAATGATCAGGCACACTTGATTCGTGAACGTGAAAGCATTGAATCATTGTGGGATAAAGAACGCTTATTGCCTTAAGGAGTAATTCGGGATGTTTTTAGAATTTACCAAGATGCATGGTCTGGGCAATGACTTTATGGTGGTGGATCTGATCAGCCAGCGCGCTTATCTGGATACCATGACGATTCAGCGTTTGGCTGACCGTCATTTCGGCATCGGTTTCGATCAACTACTCATTGTTGAACCGCCAGATTTACCCAATGTTGACTTTAAATATCGCATTTTTAATGCCGATGGCTCTGAAGTAGAGCAATGTGGCAATGGCGTTCGCTGTTTTGCACGTTTTGTGCATGAACGTCAGTTGACCACAAAAACCAAAATTAAGGTACAAACCAAAGCCGGTATTGTTGAGCCGGAACTGGGGCAAAATGGCTGGGTTCGCGTGAATATGGGTTATCCAAAATTCTTGCCGAACCAGATTCCATTCCTTGCCGATCAGCCTGAGAACCTATACAGCTTAGCGTTGGCCAATGATGAAAGTATTATCATTGATGTGGTGAATATGGGTAATCCGCATGCGGTGACCATTGTTCAGGATGTGCTTAAGGCTGATGTTGCGGGTATGGGGCCTCAAATTGAGTCGCATGAACGTTTCCCGCAACGCGTCAATGCGGGTTTTATGCAAATCATTGATGATAATCATGCGCGTTTACGTGTATTTGAACGTGGTGTAGGCGAAACACTGGCATGTGGCACAGGCGCTTGTGCAGCTGCGGTTTCAGGTATGCGCCGTGGCTTGCTGGCCAATGCAGTAGAAATTGAACTTGCCGGTGGTAAGCTGCAAATTGAATGGAAAGAGGGCAATGTAGTCTGGATGACCGGTCCAACTGCAAATGTCTATGAAGGCCGTATCGATTTAAGTTTTTACCAGCAATAAAACGCATGCTTTGAGCGAAAAAGCACTGTCACCATGATGGTGCTTTTTTATCTGTGGAATCATGGATGATGCAAGTTAGTATCAAATAGATACAATGGATGAAAAGGGCATATCCTGTGATGTGCTTGATTGTTAAACTGAGGCAGTTTAAATATAAATTCTATAATTGTCGTTAAATGGCGCCGATAAATACAGTGAGAAAAAACGTGATTGATCCAGAGATGCAGATACGTTCTCCTGCTGATTTATTGCTGATGTGGTTAAAAGAAAGAGAAATTCAAAATCAATCCAAACATACTTTGCAGGCCTATGAACGTGATGTCTCGGATTTTTTAAATTTTTGTGAAATCAAAAAACTCAATTTGACAGATGTTGAATCGACCGATTTACGTGAGTTTTTAGCGCAAAAAGTTGAACAGCAACAACTGAGTTCCAGTAGTCTGCAACGGCTTTTATCTTCCATTCGCCAATTCATGAAATGGGCCGAGCAAGGGCAATATCTGGCTTTTAATCCCGCCGATGATTTTCAGTTAAAGCGCCTGCCTCGACCTTTACCGGGTATGGTAGATATTGAGACCATTAATCAAATTCTAGATCAGCCTAAACCTGAAAAACCCATTGAACAACAAATGTGGTTACGCGATAAAGCAATACTGGAGCTGCTTTACTCAAGTGGTCTGCGACTGGCAGAAGTACAAGGCTTGCGCATTAAGGATATCGATTTTAATCGGCAACTGTTACGCATTACCGGTAAAGGCAATAAGACCCGTGTGGTGCCTTTTGGTTCTAAAGCCAAAGATGCCGTAATGCTGTGGCTGCAAGTTTATCCGTTATGGAATGGTGACTTTGTGCCTGATGCGAATGTGTTTATTACCCAAAAGGGCAATCCGTTGGGTGCACGACAAATTGAAAATCGGGTTAAATTGCAGGCGCAGCGTGCCGGGGTAAATGTCGACTTGCATCCGCATTTATTGCGTCATTGTTTTGCCAGTCATATGTTGTCGAACAGTGGAGATTTACGGGCTGTACAAGAAATGTTGGGGCACAGTAACTTAACCACAACGCAAATCTATACCCATGTTGATTTTGATCGTTTGGCGCAAGTTTATGATCAGGCACATCCGCGTGCACAACTCAAAAAATCATAGTAAATATCTAAAAAGATCTATATTTTGTTTTAATATAATTCTGAATTTTTTAAGCAAAAGAACATAAATTAATGAAACTTAAATAAATCCAGCTGTAGTATTGCGGAATATTGCTGGCGTTTTAAACTATTGTAGAATAATAAAAAGCCAATTTATCAGGTATAAAAATCAAGTATAAATATGAAATGGGTGGCATGAATAATGCAGTGTAATGAAATTATTTGTTGTTCCACTGGATGTTATATAAATTTTGGAAATAAAAGATGATAGGGAAAACAATGATTTCAGATATTCAGGAAAAATATGATTTATTGAGTACTGAGCAAAAAGAGATTTTTGCGGGCTATGGTCTGCGTCAGGTGAAGCATTTTGTTGAAATAAGTTTGCCCACGATTGAGCCATCTTTACCGGAAAATACCCATGTTCAAGGCATTAATGCTGAAGGTAAGGTACAAGCGCTCAATACTAAGACACAACAAGGCTATATCTGGATTTCAGACTTGCAATGGCAGGAACGACCGATTGCTACGGTGGATGTTGATTTAAAACACGACTTGTTAGAAGTGTGGGAGATATTTAATCTTCAAGAATATGACCTGATTGATTTAAGTCATATACACCGTGATTTTTTACAACATTATCATGTTTAACGGGTTGTTTTAGTCTGGCTAAATTGAGCATGCCTGAATTGAGCATTATTTATTTGATAAAGCACATGTCTTTGCAAAGGACTGGTGTGATCTAAAGCTGGATGATTAAAGTAATCTTTAAATTGCATGCCTAAACATTGCATAAGGGCTTGGGATTTTGTGTTTTGTATTGCAGTGAATGCAACCACTTGGTTGAGCTTGAGTGAATCAAAAGCAAAGTCTAAACAAGCAGTTGCCGCTTCGGTTGCAAGACCTTGCCCCCAATATTTCTGCTGAATTCGCCAAGCGATTTCGGTACAGGGGGAAAAGCTAAATTGACTCGGCTGAGCATTTAATCCTGTGAAGCCAATAAAATCTCCACCCTGTTTTAATTCGACTGCCCAAAGTCCCCAACCTTGAGTTTCAATCATTCTTTGAAACTTATGTGCCAACGCATCACTTTGCTCCTGAATTAAGCAACCAGGAAAATAACGCATCACTTCCGGGTTAGAATTCAGCGCATAAAACGGCTTGAGATCAGACTCTTTCCAAGGTCTTAAAATTAAAAGCGATGTCTCAAGCTGTATGCCCATCATGCTGTCCTAAAGATCATCCAGTGGAAGCTGGAAACTCTGTTTAATAATTTGACTGGGTAAATCCGTTTTGACACTGGTAATGCCATTTTTCTTGGTTAAATGCGTGGACTGAAATTTACGATAACTTTCCAGGTCGGGAACCACTACTTTCAGCATGGCATCACATTCACCCAAAATAATATAGCACTCCATCACTTGAGGCAGCTCTTTCATCGCTTCAATAAAGCAGTCAATGGTTTCAGCATCCTGACCCACCAGCCAGATTCGCGAAAACAAAAGCAGTTGTAAGCCGATTTTTTGCGGATCCACCACGGTGGTGTAATTCTGAATGACCCCGGCTTCTTCGAGCAATTTCACCCGACGCAGGCATGAAGAAGGCGACAGCCCGATTTCACGGGCAAGATCGTTATTTTGCATGCGGCCATTATGTTGTAGTGCACGAATGATATTTTTATCGGTACGATCCAGCTTTACTGAAATAGACTTGGAAGATAACTTCATAAATTAGAATATAATTCGAAAAATAATCCTAATTATAGAATAAATTGAAATCCTATTTTGTGGTATTTATTCGATACTAATTTCAGCTTTCTCATGTACGACGGGAAAAAAGGAAATGTCTGTATTTGCACTGTTCGCCTTAACGGTTATCCCCCTTATTTTTACGCCTGGACCAGATATGTTATTTATCCTGTCACAAGTGATGGGTAAAGATGCAAAAGCAGGCATGATGGCAACGATCGGGGTGTGTCTGGGATATTTAGTACATTCTGTGTTGGTGGCTTTAGGCATTGCAGCCATTATTGTTTCCTTCCCGGTGTTATTTGAAAGCATTCGCTGGCTCGGGATTGCTTATCTGTTATTTTTGGCTTTCAGTTTAATCAAGTCGGTTTTTAGCAATAAAAAATTGGCGATTGAAAACAAAAGTACCTCGAAACCGATTCAAAAAGGCTTTTTTACCGCTTTGCTGAATCCAAAAGGCATGCTGATTTACTTTGCAATTTTGCCCCAGTTCATTAATAAAAGCGGAGATACCGTGACCCAAGGCCTAATCCTGTCATTTATTTTTATTGGATTGATTTTTGTGGTGTACTACAGTTTGAGTGTGATTTTTGCCAAAATTACCCAAAAAACCCAAATCGATGAACGTAAACAAAAATGGATTGATGGCAGTTCGGGCGGTTTACTCATGCTTGCTGCCACCTGGTTAATCATTAATTAATATGTCTATATAAAGCATGTCGTGATGACATGCTTTTTAATTAGAACTGGATTTGCAGATTAAAAGTAATTTATTACCCGTTTAATCTAAAAAATGATCATATTTACTGCAAATATATAAAGTAAATGCTTCTGCTCTGTCTTAAATGACATTTCACAACTTTGCCTTTTGTACAAGAAGGATAACGTCTCCAAGCCAATAACCCATCTAAAACTAGCATTAAATCAGAACTTTTGATGAGGTTAATCAAATAAAAACATAATAAAAATCAATGCTTAAAAAATAAATAAATATTGAGCGAATTCATCTTAATAAAAACGCTTCAAAAAAATATGAACGCCTAGTTCAAGTAATTTTACGCATTTTTACAGCTCTTTCGATAATTGTGACTTGACCGAAATGCCATACGCATTGCAAGATAGGGCACCTAAAAATTTTAAGTGAAGAGTTATTCTAACTTTTCTCAACATTTACTTTTGCTGAAACAGCCGAGGATTACATGAAGGCTCTTGTTGCTGTAAAACGTGTGGTTGATGCCAACGTTAAAGTTCGCGTTAAACCGGACAATAGTGGGGTAGACCTTACTAACGTTAAAATGTCGATCAATCCATTCTGTGAAATCGCAGTGGAAGAAGCGGTTCGTTTAAAAGAAAAAGGAACAGTTTCAGAAATCGTTGTGGTTTCTATCGGTCCTAAAGAAGCGCAAGAACAAATCCGTTCTGCTATGGCGCTTGGTGCTGACCGCGGTATCTTGGTAGAAACTGCTGATGAGATTGGTGCACTTGAAGTTGCTAAAATCTTGAAAGGCATTGTAGAACAAGAAAAACCAGAACTTATCCTTCTTGGTAAACAGGCAATTGATGACGACTCTAACCAAGTTGGTCAAATGCTTGGTGCTTTACTTGGCGCAGGTCAAGGTACATTTGCTTCTGTAGTGAATGTTGCTGGCGACAAAGTTCAGGTGACTCGTGAAGTTGACGGCGGTTTACAAACTGTTGAATTGAACATTCCTGCAATTATCACCACTGACTTACGTTTGAATGAGCCACGTTATGCTGCTCTTCCAAACATCATGAAAGCGCGTAAAAAACCGCTTGATGTGAAGTCACCTGCAGATTATGGCGTTTCAGCGACCACTAAACTTAAAACAGTGAAGGTTGAACCACCAGCAGAGCGTAAAGCTGGCGTACAAGTGAAATCTGTTGACGAGCTTGTTGAAAAACTTAAAAACGAAGCGAAAGTGATCTAATACAGAAGGATAATATCATGAGTATTTTAGTTATCGCTGAGCACGACAATAAAGCACTAAACGGTGCAACTTTAAACGTTGTTGCTGCAGCTCAAAAAATCGGTGGTGATATCACTGTATTGGTTGCGGGTTCTGGCGCTCAGGCAGTTGCTGACCAAGCGGCTCAAGTTGCGGGTGTAAGCAAAGTATTACTTGCTGACAACGCGGCTTATGCAAACCAGTTGGCTGAAAACGTGGCTAAATTGATTGCTGAGTTAGGCAAAGGTTATTCACATATCCTGGCTGCATCTACCTCAAATGGTAAAAACGTATTGCCACGCGCTGCTGCACTTTTAGACGTAAGCATGATTACTGACATCATTGCTGTTGAAAGCCCTAAAACTTTCAAACGTCCAATCTATGCAGGTAACGCAATTGCAACTGTAGAATCTGCTGAATCTGTTGTTGTTGCCACTGTTCGTGGTACTGCATTTGATCCTGTAGCAACTACAGGCGGTTCTGCAGCAGTTGAAGCGGTAGGCGACGTTCAAGATGCTGGCATCTCTACGTTTATTTCTGAAGAGATTGTTAAATCTGAACGTCCAGAACTTACAGCGGCTCGTATTGTAGTTTCTGGTGGTCGTGGTGTGGGTTCAGGTGAAAACTATCACAAAATCCTTGATCCATTAGCGGACAAACTTGGCGCTGCTCAAGGTGCTTCACGTGCTGCGGTAGATGCTGGCTTCGTTCCTAACGACATGCAAGTCGGTCAAACTGGTAAGATCGTTGCGCCTGACCTGTACATCGCTGTGGGTATTTCTGGTGCGATTCAGCATTTGGCGGGTATGAAAGATTCTAAAGTGATCGTTGCGATCAACAAAGATGAAGAAGCGCCAATCAATGCAGTTGCTGACTACTGGTTAGTGGGCGACTTGAACACTGTTATTCCTGAATTGGTTTCTAAAGTCTAATTCTGGCGACAGCTTTCAAAAAAACGCTCTTGGTTTCCAGGGGCGTTTTTTATTGGGTAAAATTTATCACATAAATCATGCCTGACTTAACCCATTTAACTCACCCAGGCTTGAAGTAATCGCATCGAAATAACAGCATGACTGACTTGAATTTCAAGTCAGGTTTATGGCATTCCACAGCGAGTCAAATTGCAGCATTTCAATGGGTTTTGAGTGGCGGTGTTGATGGATGACTCATCAGTGATTTTCTGTGCATACGAATGAACAAAAAAGCCGCCTAATGCAGCGGGACAATAAAGAATTGCCTGTGTAGATTTGAATTAAAACCCGTGAAAAAATGAACTAATTCACATAAAATGCCGACAATTAAAACAGATTAAAAAATAAACGATAAATTGAAGAAAATTAACAAGATTAAGATGCAGGATAAGAGACAAAAACAACAGAATTTATGCTATAATTTACGGCTGTATTTAGACTTTAACTCAGCTTATTTTGGGTTAATTTTTTGCTAGATTGATTATATAAAACGAGCAGTTCCAAATACTGTTAGTAATAAGGAGTATGCATGAGCCTATCGGAAATCCGACCGATTGCCATTGAGGATGAACTCAAAAGCTCATATCTCGACTATGCCATGAGTGTTATTGTTTCTCGTGCATTACCAGACGTGCGAGATGGCTTGAAACCAGTGCATCGTCGTGTGCTTTTCGCTATGCACGAGTTAGGCAATGACTACAACAAAGCTTATAAAAAGTCTGCCCGTGTGGTGGGTGACGTAATCGGTAAATATCACCCGCATGGTGACTCAGCCGTTTACGAAACCATTGTTCGTATGGCACAAGAATTTAGCTTGCGTTATCAATTGGTCGATGGTCAGGGTAACTTTGGTTCTGTAGATGGCGATAGTGCTGCGGCAATGCGTTATACCGAAGTACGTATGCGTAAGTTGACCCATGAACTTTTGGCTGACCTGGAAAAAGATACAGTCGAATGGGAAGACAACTACGATGGCTCTGAGCGTATTCCTCAGGTCATGCCAACCCGTGTACCCAACTTGCTAGTAAACGGTGTAACCGGTATTGCAGTGGGTATGGCGACCAATATGGCGCCGCACAACATGACTGAAGTCGTGAATGCCTGCCTTGCCTATGCCAATGATCCAAATATCAGCATCGAAGGTTTGATGCAGCATATTTCTGGTCCAGATTTTCCTACAGGCGGTATTATTTACGGAAAATCGGGGATTGTGGATGCGTACCGTACCGGTAAAGGCCGTTTGCATATCCGTGGTAAATATCACTTCGAAGAAGATCCGAAGAATGGCCGTATTACGATTGTTTTCACAGAAATTCCGTATCAAGTTAACAAAGCGAGAACCATTGAACGTATTGCTGAACTCGTAAAAGAGAAAAAACTTGAAGGGATCTCAGAACTTCGTGACGAGTCTGATAAAGACGGGATGCGTATTGCAATTGACTTGAAGCGTGGCGAAAACGCTGAAGTGATTGTGAATAACCTGTTCCAGAATACCCAGCTTGAAAACTCTTTCAGTATCAACATGGTCTGCCTGGACAACGGTCAGCCGAAGTTGATGAACTTGAAAGACATCATTGCGGCGTTTATCCGTCACCGTCAAGAAGTGGTTACACGTCGTACCATGTACGAGTTACGCAAAGCGCGTGAACGTGGGCATATCTTGGAAGGTTTGACGGTTGCTCTGGCAAATATTGATAGCATCATTGAAACCATTAAGACTTCTGCAAATCCAGGCGAAGCGCGTGAGCGTTTACATGCCGGTGAGTGGTCTGCGGGTGGCGTGGTTGCATTGCTTGAAAAAGCAGGTTCAGTTTCTGTACGTCCTGAAATTATTGAAGGCGAAGACCTGGCTAAACCGTATGGTTTTGATGGGGGTATTTACCGTCTTTCACCAACCCAAGTCAGTGCGATTCTAGAATTACGTTTACACCGCTTAACTGGTCTTGAACAAGACAAGTTACATGCTGAATATTCTGATATATTATCTCAAATTGCTGAATATACTGCAATTTTAAATGATTTTAATTTGTTGATGAACGTGATTCGTGAAGAGTTGGCGCTGATTATTCAGCAATATGGTGATGGACGTAAAACATCTATTGTTGAATCACGTATTGATTTCTCTCGTGAAGATTTAATTCCTGAAGAGCAAATGGTACTGACTGTTTCTAAAACAGGTTATGCGAAAACTCAACCATTGTCTGACTATGCCGCTCAGCGTCGTGGCGGTCGTGGTAAGTCTGCAACCTCAATGAAAACTGATGATTACATTCAGCATCTGATTGTGACATCGAACCATGCGACAGTTCTATGTTTTACCAATGTCGGTAAAGTCTATCGTCTGAAAGTATACGAAGTGCCGCAAGCGTCTCGTGGTGCAAAAGGTCGCCCAATGGTGAACTTGTTGCCGCTGGATGCCAATGAAACAATTACAGCGATTCTTCCTGTGATTGATGCACCGAAGAAATTTAAAGACCGTCTGGCCGATTTCCAGGCATTTGTGAAAGCCAATGCTGCGAAACTGCAAGAAAATGAAATCATCAATTCGCATTTTGCTGAACTTGAAGCGGCTTTAGCCGAGCTTGAAGATGGTGCAGATGACTTGTCTGATGCATTACGTATTCAATTGAAACAATTGGGTCTTGAGCTTTCTACGACTGATTTAGATGATGAAATTATTGCCGACTTTGCGCAGCAAGCTGAAGCAGTTCGTAAAAACTTCTATGTGTTTATGGCGACCGAGTACGGTACGATTAAACGTGTAGAGCTTGAACAGTTTAGTAATGTTCGTTCAAATGGTTTACGTGCGATTGAGCTGAATGGCGACGACACCTTGATTGGTGTGGCAATTACCGATGGCGAACAGCAAATCATGTTGTTCTCGAATGAAGGTAAAGCCATTCGTTTCGCTGAAACTGACGTTCGTTCAATGGGCCGTTCTGCCAAAGGTGTACGCGGTATGCGCGTGACCATCGGTGCAGCAGCGCAGCTTGAAGAAGTGGAAACTGATGTAGATTCAGATGATGAAGATACTTCAGATTCGGCATTAATCAGCCGTATCGTGTCACTGGTGGTTGTACCAGAAACTGGCGAAGTGCTTTGTGCATGTGCCAATGGGTATGGTAAACGTACCCCGGTGGGCGACTTCCCAACCAAAAAACGTGGCGGTAAAGGTGTAATTGCAATTAAAACATCTGAACGTAACGGTGAATTGGTCGGTGCAGTATCCATTGATGAAAGCAAAGAACTGATGCTGATTTCTGATGGTGGTACGCTGGTTCGTACACGTGCTTCAGAAGTTGCAACCACAGGCCGTAATGCACAAGGTGTTCGTCTCATCCGTTTGGGTAATGAAGAAGTCTTGGTGGGTGTTGTTTCTGTTGAAGCTGTTGAAGAAGACGAGTTTATTGAAGCAGTTGAAGGCGAAGAAGTCATTGCCTCTGAAGCTTTGATTGATTCTGAAACTTTGGTTGATGACGAAACGATTGCTGATGAAGCTGAAAATGAATCAGATTTAAGAGATTCTGACGAAGAATAAGTTTTGACTTGAAAAGAAGGGCGCTTAGGCGCTCTTTTTTTATAAAAGAAGATAATCTAATAAATATTAAAATGGTGGGGATATGGATCAAAAGACACTGGAACAAATAGCAGAGTTTATTTGTGGAAATAATGAATCAATTCATCCGGAATATAGATCAAGTTCGAAAATTACTAAATTTTTTCATAATATAGGTTTGCCATATATTTATGATGGTTCAACTCGCGCTAAATGGGTTTTAGAAAGATTAGATGAATTAACAAGTCAACAATTAGCTAATGTGTTAAAACGACTGGCTTCTCCACGAGAATATGGTGGCGATAAAGAAATAGTTTTTAAAGCTTTAAAGACTTTAAATAGCATACTGTATGTCGAAGGCTTTGAAATATATCTAGAAGGTATTGAGCCAAAATTTAGAAAAATTCAGATAGATTTTAATAATATTCAAGAAATAGAGAGAGAACTAAAACCATTACCTACACCTGATTTTCTTGCACTGGGTTTGGACGTAGGTGTGGGTGAAATTCTTCAAAATAGATGGAATGAAACTCAAAAGTGTATAGAGTCAAAGGCATATTTAGCATCTATAATTTTAATGGGGAGTATTCTTGAGGGAGTACTCTTAGGTGTTTTTCAAAAAAATATGAAAGAAGGTAATCAAGCTAGGAATGCTCCAAAAGATAAGAATGACAAAATAAAAAATTTTGCTGAATGGAAGTTAGCAGAAATGATAGATGTAGCACATCATCTTGATTGGATAGGAATTGATGTTAAAAAATATTCACATTCTTTACGAGAGTTTCGAAATCTAATTCATCCCTATGAGCAAATGATGAATAGATTTAGCCCAGATGAAGATACAACAAATATTTCTTGGCTGGTTGTACAAGCCGTTATTAATGACTTGGCAAATAAATTTAAGCCATAAAAAAGGAAGCCGAAGCTTCCTTTTTTGATTTTATAAATTATGCAGCTTGTTTCATTTCAACTTGATAATCTTTTTGCTTTTCAGCATCGAATTGGCCTTCCCATTTACTGATCACAAGCACAGCCAACGAATTACCAATCACATTCAATACAGTACGTGCCATATCTAAAATACGGTCAATACCGGCAATAAATGCCAAGCCTTCAAGTGGAATGCCCACACTGCCCAATGTCGCCAACAGCACCACGAAAGACACGCCTGGAACACCAGCAATCCCTTTAGAGGTAATCATTAAGGTCAGAACCAGAATCACTTGCTGGGTGATGCTCAAATCAATACCGTAAAGCTGTGCAATAAAGATCGCCGCAATACTTTGATATAAGGTCGAACCATCGAGGTTAAACGAATAGCCAATGGGAATGACGAAACTGGTAATCGACTTAGGTGCACCATAGGCTTCCATTTTTTGCATAATTCGAGGTAATACGGTTTCGGAACTTGCAGTTGAATAGGAAAGAATCAGTTCATCTTTTAGAATTTTAATAATTTCCCAAATGCTGAAACCACAGAATTTAGCCACTAAACCTAAAATGACAAAGATGAAGAAGAAAATAGCGCCATAAACCAGAAGAGCCAATTTCAATAATGGAAGCAGAGAGCTAAATCCAAAGTTCGCAACGGTTGCCGCAATCAGGCCAAATACACCGAAGGGTGCAAACAGCATGATCATGTGCGTTACTTTGAACATGGTTTCAGAAATTGCATGCAACACGTCAATGAGCGGTTTCTTGGTTTCTTTCGCTAAAGACCCCAAACCAATACCGAAAATCACCGAGAAGAAGATAATAGGCAGCATATGCCCATCAGTCAGTGAACCGAAAATATTGGAAGGAATTAGAGAGAGCACAGTATTCACCAGACCATGTGAATGGCTACTGACTTCCTGTGTGGTTTGCTGATATTGAGAGATGTCGGTTTGGGTTAAACTCGACATATCAATACCGACACCCGGCTGAAATACATTTGCCGCAACTAAACCCACAATAATCGCAATTGTGGTAATAATTTCAAAATAGACAATGGTTTTAAAACCGAGCTTACCGACATTTTGACCCTGACTTGCATTTGCAATACCTAAAATCAGCATTGAAACCACAAGTGGAATCACAATCATCTTAATCAAATTAATAAAGATTGAACCCAAAGGGCTGAGCAAATTATTAATCAGAGTTTCACGATATTCGGGAGAATAATGTAGAAAAGAGCCTACAAGCACACCTAAAATGAGCGCAATTACGATTTGCCAAGCAAGACTAATCTTAATCTTCTTCATGCTAAGCCCTTAAAATCAGATATTTAGTGAAAAAATGCTGTAATAACGCTGTCGACATCATAAAGACATGTTAATGGGAGCATGGGAATGAATAATATAAAAAATATTCATGAATATGGATAAAGACTATTTTGCATCCATTCAGATATTCAATCTAACTTTTTTCTTCACAATTAATGCGATAGGATAAAAAAAGCTCAGTTTTATTTGGAAATTTAATCAGATTGTGAGGTTTTATTTAAGAATCTTATCAGGCAGTCTATTAAAAGATTGTTTCTTATTTGGCTGGTTTAAACGGAAATATCCCCAGGTCAATAACACAGCCGCAATGGTCGCCAGATAAATCATTTTTGGAATCACGATATTTAATGGCACGCCCATTTGATTGAGCTGAATAAACATCTGGATGCCTTGAGTCGAAGGCAAAACATTTCCCAGCCATTGCATCCACTCAGGCATAGCAGCATGTGGCCAAGCTGTCCCTGACAGTAAAAAGAGCGGAATGGATGTAAAGACAATCACATGTCCTGCACGTTCCGGCAGATCGAAAAATGAAGCAATTACCATGCTCAGGCCAATCACACAGCTGATAAAAATCGGTACGCCAATCAGCATGCCCCAGAAATTTCCACCGTGCGGATAATCATAGAGCCAGAAAGTAAAGCCAAATAAATAGAAACAGCCCAAACAGCCAATGGTTAAAATGGCACTAAAGATCGCAAAAAATTCAGTTTTGCCGGGCCGCCAGTTTTGCAGTCGATAGCCTGCAATCAGCATGCTTAAACCCAAAACGATAGTTTGATGAATAATTAAAGGGGCAATGGCGGGAAAAATATAACTGCCATAACCGGACATGCTATTGAATAACGGAATTTGATGAATGGAAAGTGCAGGGGAAAAATGTGAAATATCGCCAAACTTCTGCGCTTGTTCCGCAATGGCATGCTCAACCGAAGTCGCCAATCCCAAACCAATCTGTTTGGTCTTTAAAAAATAGGCGGCACTTAAATATAAGCCTACGCCACCGACTTCACCCCGGCGGATACTGCCGGATAAATTTTCAGGCAATAGCAAAATACCATCGGCTTGCTGGGTTTTGACCATCATTTCCGCTTCAGCAAAATTACCAGTAACCGCTGCGATTTTCACGTTCGGACTTTTCGAGACTTCACCAATAATGGTGGAGGTAATCAGGCTCTGTTCTTCATCTACAATCACAATCGGTAAAGATTCTGCATGTTCGGCTTGATAAGCGGTCGGGTAGAAGAAACTATATACAAATACCGAAAGCACCAAAGTGGTCAAGATGGAGCTATTCGCGGCAATATCTTTAAAGGTTTTTAAATAAAAATGCAGGAAGTCTTTGATGCTATTTTTCATGCTTTAACTCCCTTTAAATATTTATTCAGGAAGAAATAAGCAGTCGCAAAATAGAACAGGCAATAGATAGCTAAGACAGCAAGCGGTAATAGTGAAACGGAGACAGGACTGCCAATGACCCATTGTTCAGTTTGCAATTTCGCATAGGGCGTATACGGAATAATGTTGGCCCAAAACTGGGTAAAGAGCGGGGCATTATTTAAAGGTAAAGTCACGCCTGCAAAACTTAAAGATGAACCCCCATACACGGCAATAAGACCGAAAGATTTGGCTAAGTCACGGGTCGCTAGAACCACAGTGCTGCTCATAAAAGCATAAGCGCTATAAAAGAAAAACTGACCCAGTAGAATGAGCCATAAATGACCTGCGACGAACCAGCCACGGATGTCAATAAGCCAGAACATCCACGCCCAAGTCCAAGCCGTAAAGATCAGTACATAAGTTAAGTTTTTGGCGAGTAATGCACTGAAAATACTATGCTGATTAAGCCATTGTTCTGTGGTGTTAAATTTCAGTTCTTGCCCAACCGCAAAAGCCACACAACAACACAGCAGTAAATGCAAAATCGCAGGAATCATAAACGGTTCCAAGTAGAACTCGTAACTTAAACCGGGGTTATATAAAGGAGATATTTTGACATTTGGTGTGGGAGCATCGATATAAGGAATTTTATTTTGCAGGTAATTTTGCCCAGTAAAATCCGCCATAGCCTCTACGGTACTGACCAGCATTGCAGAGGAAATGCTATTCCCGACGCTAAAATAGCTTTGATTAAAGGCAATACTAATTTCGGCATCTTTGGCTTGAACCAGTCGCTGTTCCGCACCGGCTGGAATAGAAATATAGCCCCAGATTCTGGTTTGATTGAGCAGCTTTTCGACTTCATCCGGGCTTTGTGAAACAGCCACGATGTCTAGCACGGCATTGTGGCTGACATATTTTTCAATATTTCGGCTCAGTTCACTTTGGTCTTGGTCAATAATCGCAATGGGTAAATGTTCAGGCTTGCCCTGATAAAACATGCTGCTGAACAACACGATCATACATAAAGGCGCGAGTGTGACCAGGCACAAGTCCCATTTATGTGTCAGTAAATAGCGCAGTTCCCGCAGCATGCCAGACCGCATTATTTCGGCTCTGCAATTTTAAACAGCACACTCATGCCCACTTTTAAATCTGCGATCGGTTGTAGCGGAGCCAAATGGATTTTAAAGCTGCGAATGTCATAACCACCGGTTTGGCGTGTGGTCTTAATGGTGGCAAATTCACCTTCAGCATCAATGTTTTTAATTTTAAAAATGGCGGTTTGATTTAAGGCTGGAATAAAACCTTCGATGGTTTTAGTTTTATAAATTTGCGCATACAGGTCTTCACGGACATTGACGCTGACCCATAAATCATCATCCTGAATAATGCTCACGACAGGTACGCCCATTGCAACCAGTTCAGAGGCTTTACCGTAGGTTTTAGACACGGTGCCATCAATCGGGGAAAGCAATTTGGTTTCAGCTTCCAAGGCATTGGCCTCCGCAACCGCAGCTTTGGCGATATCCACCTGAGCATTGGCCGAAGATTTCTGTTCTGGTGTGCTGCCACGTTGGGCACGTTTATATTGTTGATAGGCAGATTCGGTCATTTGACTGGCTGAAACTGCTGCAGCTTGCATTTCATCCCGGCGTTGTCTGGAAATCACACCTTCTTTAAACAGGTTGGCACCACGTTGATAGGTGGTTTTCGCTAAAGCCTCCTGAGCTTTAAAGCTTTGCCAGTTGGCATACAGACTCTCGATATTTTCCTGTTGCGAACCACGATCAGCAGTGGATTGCAGTGCTAAAGCAGATTGTAAAGAAGCCAAAGCCTGCTGTTTTTTGGCATCGATTTCAGGACTGAATAATCGTACTAATTCCTGACCTTTGGCAACTTTATCGCCATCATGGATATAGACTTCTTCAATGCGGCTCGGCACTTTGGTACTGATATGAATGGTTTCAGCTTCAACCCGACCTTGCAGTTCAACTTGTTGCGGCTGATAACTTTTCCATAGACCAAAAGCAATTAAACCCAATAGCAAAATTAAAACAATGATGCCGACCACTTTAATCACAGCTGATTTTTTGGAATTTGGCTCGGTCGTTTCAGTCGTCTGAACTTGTTCTGAATAACTGAAAAATTCGGTATCGTTATCGGTACCAGTATTGCTTTGCTGTCCAGCGGTCGCCTGAGCATCCACTTTGCTGCTTTGAGCTGAAGTATCTGTAGAGTTTCCTTCCGATGAGGTATTTTCTACATCTTGATCAGGTTTGTTTTGATCTTGAGTCATGTTTTTCCCCATCAAAAATTAACGGATATAGTAAGTTTGAGCTTGATTGACATAGCTTTGAAATTGATTGATCGAGCCATGACTTTGCAATAAAGTTGCCAGAGACATCACATATTTATAAGCATTCAGCGCCATTTCACTTTTTAAACCGCTTAAGGTGTTTTGCGCATCAATCACTTGGGTTGCTGTGCCCATATCTTCCTTAAAAGATAAAGTCTGAATACGCAGGTTTTCTTGAGCCGCTTTCATATTTTGCTGTAATAGTTGATGACTTTGCTGTGCAGTGGTCACCTCGCTGTATGACTTATAAATGATATTTTCAATTTCCTGTTTGCTGCGCTCGGTCATCAGTTCCGAAGCATAGCGTTGTAATTCTGCAGCCTGAATATTCTTGTTTTTATCGACCCCTGAAAACAGGTTATAGCGTGCCACCACACCAACAATCCAGTTTTGTTTTTCATCCAGACTGTATTCACCAAAAGCAAAAAGATTGGGTTTTTTCGCAGCACTTTGTGCTTTGACATTGGCATTCGCGAGTTGGGTATCCATCCGCATTTTACGAATCAGCGAAGATTGATCCTGATAGGTTTTCAGCAAGCTATTTAACGACTGGCTTTGCGCGGAATTTACAAATAATGGGGTGCTCAAGTCAGTAATTTGACTGCTTTGCAAAAGATTATTCAGTTGAAAAAGACTCGATCTGAGACTGGCTTCCGTATTTTGATAAGTACGCTGTGCATTGTTTTTTGCCACTTCAAACTGCATCCGCTGACCTTTGCTAATAAAACCCTGCTGTTCCAGTTTTAGCGCATTGTTATAGTGGCTTTGCATGGCGTTAAAATTGGAGCGGCTTGAATCGAGTAACTGCTTTTGCAGTTGGGCATTAAAATAAGCCTGAATCAGTTCAAAGCGCTGGATGTCTTGTTGTTGCTGGGTGTTGAGCTGACTGCGCTGCGCTTTAATGTTGGCGACTTCTTTGGCACTTGACGTGAGTCCGCCAGTATAAAGCGGCATCAATACTGAAACCGTGGGACGAATCACCTGATCTTCCAGAACCACATTGGCTGAATCTGGCAATAAACCCACACCACTATGAATGGTTTGATTCACGCCATTTCTAAGCGGGTCCGCTAGACTACCAATGTTGGGGTTAGAGTTTTGCCATTGGTCAATTTGACTATTTACACCATTCGACAGGGTTTGTTCCAAATTATTTTTAAAAGAATCGAGCGGAATATCCAGTTCATTATGAAAAGCATAAGCGCGGACATTTAAATCTACGCGGGGCAGCCCTAGACCTTTTGCTGCTTCTGCTTCTAGTTTTGCCGCTTGCTGTAAGGCCTGATTGGCTTGAGTGCTGTAAGAATCATTTAAAACCGATTGTTCCGCTTGTGCATAACTGATGCTTTGAGCCAATGTTGTCGTTGCATAAAGGGTAGTGCTAGACAGTAGGGCAATCTTGATTATCGTTCTGATGGTCTGGTCTATATTTTCTTGTGCCCATGTCAAATTCAGTAACATAGATTTGGCTCTCAACATCGTTGTAACAAATTATACATCGCTTGAAATTAAGATGTCTTTATAGTTAGTAACTGTATTGTTTAATATGCAATTGTATATTAAGGACTATTTAATACTAAGGCGAAAATGAACTCATTCAATCCTGCGATAAAAATACGGTGCGCGAATACGAATAAAGTTGGGCATAGCAATCTGGTTGAGCCAATTCTAATTTAGAGGGTGCAGCAATCTGAAACTGGATGGATGCGCAGGGCCACTTTGCAATAGCCAATTTAAAACCACAAAAATGAATATGAAACCCAAATGGATTTGTCTGGGCTACACAGGATTGAGTTTACTTTTTATCTATTTTGGGCTGTTTTTATTCATATCGTTATTGTGATTTTTAGTACTATTTTTCGTTTAATTGTTCATACAGTCAGTTATTTAATCGTGGGTGAACCGGTTTAATGACCTCATCAAAGGGAAAACAACAACAGATCCTTATTGAAGTTTTGACTTTAAATGTCCGACAGCATTGAAATATTTTCAGGATAATTTACTGCAAGCACAGGCTATCTGTGGTTAAATGCCGTTATTTTATTGTGTTTCACTTTGAAAGGAAAAATCATGCGCGCGTACAATTTCTGTGCTGGCCCTGCTGCATTACCGACTGCCGTTTTAGAAAAAGCCCAAGCTGAAATGCTCGATTGGCATGGCAAAGGTCTTTCGATCATGGAAATGAGTCACCGTAGTAGTGACTATGTTGCTGTGGCAGAAAAAGCAGAAGCAGATTTACGCAAATTGATGAACATCCCAGAGAACTACAAAGTGTTGTTCTTGCAGGGTGGTGCTTCACTTCAATTCTCTGCAATTCCTTTAAACCTTTTAGGCAAAAATAATAAAGCAGATTATATCCATACCGGAATCTGGTCTGAAAAAGCGCTGAAAGAAGCACAACGCTATGGCGACATCAATGTCGTGGAAGCGGGCACCAGCATTAACGGGAAATTAGCCATTACTGATCAAAGCCAGTGGAACTTATCCAATGATGCAGCTTATGTGCATTATGCAGATAATGAAACCATCGGCGGGATTCAATTTGCCGGCATTCCGGACGTGAATGCGCCATTGGTTTCTGATTTATCTTCAAGCATTCTTTCAGCACCCATTGATGTGTCTAAGTTTGGTCTAATCTATGCAGGCGCGCAAAAGAATATTGGTCCTGCCGGCCTGACTTTAGTGATCATTCGTGAAGATTTGCTTGATCAGGCGAAACCTGAAATTCCAAGCATTTTGAAATATTCTGCGCAAGCAAAGAATGATTCAATGGTGAATACACCATCAACTTATGCTTGGTACTTGTCTGGTCTGGTATTTGAATGGTTACTTGAAAATGGTGGTGTTGAAGCTATTCACAAAGTTAACCTTGAAAAAGCCAAATTGCTTTATGGTTATATCGACGCGAGTGATTTCTACGCAAATCCAATTGCGGAACAAAACCGTTCAATTATGAACGTTCCATTTACTTTGGCCAATGCAGATTTAGATAAATTGTTCCTAAAAGAAGCGGAACAAAATCATCTTGTTAATTTGGCAGGTCACCGTTCAGTGGGTGGTATGCGTGCAAGTATTTATAACGCCGTGCCTTTAGAGGGCGTACAAGCCTTAGTTAACTTTATGGATGACTTTGCCAAACGCAACGGTTAAGCCTTAAAGCTAAAAAAGCCCATCACATGATGGGCTTTTTATTGATTAAAATTTTTATGAGTTAAATTAGTTTTGTCTAAACCGGTCTGTTAAAAATAAGGTATTAAAATAAGCTTAAAGAATAAAGTGATGCAAAATATAGGCAGACATAAACATGCCTAATACAAAAAATAAGCATGAAATGTTATCTAACTGGAAGCGTTTTCCAAGTTGATGTTCAACTTGCTGTATATTTTCTTCTTGCACGATTTTCATGGAAAGCTCGATTCCGATTTATTTATCGTTAATTCCTATTTCTAATTCGCATTTTTATCATAAAAAATTGATTAAATAAAGTACTAAATAAAAATATGTAATTAAAATATTTATTTTAACGAAATAAATATCGCATTTATTCTCGGCTTCTTCTCCATCAAGGGTTGAACTACATAAAATGCTTAAAAATTAACCACTCCAATATAATCGCGAGTATATTTTAAAAATATAAAGTTTTGAATTTAAATTGTGGATAAGTGTATTTTATTTTGAATTTAAAAACGTTAAATATAATGTTGAGCTGTGGATAACTTTAAAATGCAAGTTGAAACGATATAATAAAAAATGGAATTAAAACAGCAGCTCAATTGGAGAATAGATGATCAATCCTATTCAGCTGCTGTTTATAGTTTACTGTTTTTTAGAATGAATATTGACTTGAATCCACAGATTGCCTCGAATAAATTGCCCAATCTGAAAGTCTTGATTCGCTTCATTCTTGGTCGCAATGCGGATCAGCGTTGCTTCCTGGTTTTCATCATGAATTAAGGCAACGTCATAAAGTGTGTAGTCTTGATCCATAAAGGACATGGACGTTTTACCGACAATATTGCCCTGGAACCAGGCTTCATCTTCTTGGCCCATATTTTCGCCGTACAGATAGGCCACCATTTTTGAGAAATCGACAGTAACCGGCTCTTTGTCATCTTCCGATTTAGGCTCCCAGGCATCAATTTGCGCTTGTAAATTGGCAGGGGCAACGCCGTCATTGGCCGCCAAAATATCGTTTAAAGCCCGGTGATGTTTGATTGAGGCAGGGTCATCAACCACCAGTTGTTCATGGTCAGAAACCGCTTCCAGTTCATAAGCCCACGCATTCAACTGCGCAAGATAGGTTTGACCTTTTTCATAGTGCCCGTGATTAACGCTATACAGGGCATCAAAGGCATAAACAATGGTATTTGCACCGAGATTTAAGCGTAAAACAGCCTGCGTTTTTGATTTACAGCTAATAATTCGTTCAATTTTAGCAGCGACTTTATAGGGACCTTCGAAACTTGGAAATGCTGTTTTTACAGCTTGTGGCTTGTTATTTTCAACCGCAATCACTTGATTGATTTGCACCGCTGCTTTCTTGGGTCCTTGAATCAGCCATGTGCTTTCATCCATGTCACATTCTTGAGGACATAAACCCATCGGCATAACCGGTGAATTTAGCGCTAAACCAAGCCACTTTGGCACATCTGTCGTTGGATTGTCTGTGAGTAAGTTCCAGTGTTCAACATGGCTGCCAAAGTTCTGATCTTCAATGGTGATAATTTCTGGACTATTTTGATTTTTCATATTCACAATTGATGTTGAGTTGTATTTATCTATTAAATCGAGGGTTATTTCAAAATTTCAAGTCATCGGGCTAAATTTAACCATCAAAGTATGAGAAATGGGCCAAATTGCCGGGTGAAGAGAAACATGAATGATTCATTTATGTATAAAAACCAGGGTCATCTGATTCAAATTCAAAGTGGGAAATTGACTCAATGGATTTATCCATCCTCTTGTCACATGAATTTGCTAAACTAGCTGTTAATATTTTCTTGCTATGGATGCTGTGTGCTGCCATTTAAACTTTGGGTCGATGCCGATGCATTGCCTAAAATTCTACGTGAAGTCATTATTCGTGCTTCAGACCGTTATCAGTTAGAAGTCACTTTTGTCGCCAATCAAAATGTAGGCATCACGCCTTCAGTTCGAATCAATTCCATTCAGGTGATGAGTGGGGCGGATGCGGCTGATAAAGAAATCATAGATCGCATGAAAGAGCATGATATCGTGATGACTCAAGATATTCCGCTTGCGGCTCTGGTGATTGAAAAGGGCGGTATTGCGATTCATCCGCGCGGTGAGGTGTATACCACGGCGAATGTCAAAGCCCGTCTGCATTTACGTGATTTTATGGACTCATTACGCGGAGCAGGGGTCAACACTGGTGGACCACCGCCAATTTCTGAACGTGATAAACGTGAATTTTCCAGTTCACTCGATCAAACCATCCAGAAACAGAAACGTAAAACTGCACCTTAAGCCGAGTCCCGTATGCCTTCTAAAGCCAATATTGTTTCAACTTATGCCTTATTGGTATTTATTTGGGCCACCACGCCATTGGCCATTGTGTGGAGTGTTTCTGACCTGCATTTAATGTGGGCATTGGTGCTGCGGTTCTTTATTGCCTTGCCACTCGCCATCGCATTATTGCTCATTTTAAAGGTCAAATTTCCCATTGATCAAAATTCATGGCATAGCTATTTGGCTGGGTCGTTTAGTTTAATGGGATCGCAGATTTTTACTTATATTGCAACAAGCTATTTAAGCTCAGGCATTATTGCGCTGATGTTTGGTCTGGCACCCATTATGGCAGGTTTGATTGGACGCTTTGGCTTTAAACAGAGCCTAAGCCGCTTACAGTGGCTGGGCATGCTCATTGCAGTTACAGGCTTGGCCATTATCTGTTTTGGCGGTGAAAATCAGCATGTCAACCCGATCGGTATAGGCCTCATGTTGCTGAGTGTATTTACTTATGCCTTATCGATTTTTTGGGTGAAGAAAGTCAATGCAGATGTTGATCCGGTGGCACAGGCAACCGGTTCTATCTTTGTTTCCACGGTGGCTGCAATCTGTATTGTGCCTTTTATCTGGCAGCATGCACCAACGCATATTCCAAATGCCAAGTCATTATTTGCCCTGCTTTATGCTGTGGTGATGGCTTCATTAATTGCAATGTTCTGCTATTTCAAACTGGTGCAAAATATTCAAGCCACGACCTTGTCATTAACCACGGTAATGACCCCAATGATTGCTTTATTTATTGGTGCGATACTGAATAACGAGTCATTGTCTGCAATGGTTTTTGTCGGTGCATTTATTTTATTGTTTGGTCTATTTGTCTATTTTTACCGTGACCTTCAGGCGAGTCGTAAGCTCGCCCACAAGATTAAATCCAAGCCTTAAATTTTTAATCCTTGGGCTTGCTTACGGTAATACATTCGCTCAATTTTACCCGGTCTTGTGGATGCAAAGTGATGAAGTAGGCACCGGTACGGAATTTACCATTGTCTTCAGCTCGGCTATAGACCACTTGTGCGGTTGCTGCGATATGAAAGAAATTTTCAGGGTGGCTTAAGGTCACGTGAATATAGGTTCCTTCCTGAATCGGATGCTCATTAAAGAAACTGAATCCGGTTTCCGAGAAATTGACATTTTCCGGGATAGGTAACATGGATTGTACAATTGCATCGTACAAAGAACCGGTAATAAGGTTTAACTTTTGGTTGAATAAGGATAAGATTCGAGCAATTTGTTGATCTCTTTCAGATAATTGTTCTAATTCGTAGTTTATTGCGTGATCAAATTGATCTAATTCTGCGAGTAGTAGAAAATAGCGTGGCAGCACAAAGTTAGGATCATAAGGGTCATTAAACGCGACATCATCAGAAATAATCTGATAATTAACTCGCAAGGCAGCATCTATACGCGACATAACGCGACGTTCCATGTTGCCGCTTTGATGCTGTGAATTTTCCATAATTATTCCTCGGACTAAATGGTATGTTTAAACCAATCTCGCTGTACATAGGGTTGAGATATACTCGCGCACGGCGTAGTAACCACTTTATTTCTTTTATTGCTCTGGTTTCTATGATCGGTCTCACATTAGGTGTAGCCGTACTTATTACAGTCTTATCTGTGATGAATGGCTTTGACCGAGAACTGAAAAACCGCGTCTTAGGAATGATACCTCAAGCGACTGTTTCTTCAACACAAATTTTAACAAATTGGCCTGAACTTGCAAAAAAAGTTGAACAACATGAGCATGTCAAAGGCGTAGCACCATTTACCCAATTACAGGGGATGCTTACAGCGCAAGGACAAGTGGCCGGAATCATGGTGACAGGGATCGAACCTTCCTATGAAAAGAAAGTTTCGATCATTCAAAATCACAT
Organism: Acinetobacter terrestris; assembly: GCF_004331155.1. Classification (GTDB taxonomy): domain Bacteria; phylum Pseudomonadota; class Gammaproteobacteria; order Pseudomonadales; family Moraxellaceae; genus Acinetobacter; species Acinetobacter terrestris. Next base: position 171,936 of record NZ_SJNZ01000001.1, on the reverse strand, counting down.
GGTTGAAGGCAGTATTGATAGCCTGAAAAAAGGTGAATTTGGCATTGTTTTAGGTAAACAAATGACCGATTCACTGGGCTTGGGCTTAAATGACAATATTACCTTGGTACTGCCTGAAGCAACGCCTTCACCGGCCGGTGTAGTACCGCGCTTCAAGCGTTTTAAAATTGTCGGGATCTTTAGTATTGGTGCAGAAGTCGATTCAATGATGGGCTATATCGCCTTGAATGATGCTTCGACCTTGTTGCGCTTGCCCGATGGTGCCCAAGGTGTCCGTTTAAAACTGGATGATATCTTCCTTGCACCTGAAGTGGCGGATGACATTGTCAAAGACTTGCCAAGCAATTTCTATGCATCGAACTGGACCTTTACCCATGGTAATTTGTTCAGTGCCATTCAGATGGAAAAAGCCATGGTCAGCTTGCTGCTGTTCCTGATTGTTTTGGTGGCTGCATTTAATATCGTGTCATCACTGGTCATGGTGGTAACAGATAAAAAATCTGACATTGCGATTCTACGTACCCTAGGTGCTTCACCTGCAACTATCACCCGAATTTTTATGGTGCAGGGAACCATCATTGGGGTGATTGGTACAGTTTCTGGTGCCATTCTCGGGATTATTTTTGCCTCAAGTATTAGTAGTGTGATTGGCTGGCTCAATACCACATTTGGTTTGAACCTGTTTGATGCCTACTTTATTAATTACTTACCGTCTTATTTGCGCTGGCAAGATGTAGTGGTGATTGTCTGTCTATCATTGCTTTTAAGCTTCCTTGCGACGATTTATCCAGCTTTCCGTGCTGCCAAAACTCAACCTGCAGAGGCCTTGCGTTATGAGTAATATTGTCCTCGAAGCGAAGAATATCTCGAAAAGTTTTACCGATGGGAAAACCACGGTCGAGGTGATTAAAAACTTGTCATTGCAAGTCAAGGCAGGTGAGTTTGTTTCGATTGTCGGTTCAAGTGGCTCAGGTAAAAGTACCTTGTTGCATGTCTTGGGCGGTTTAGATGGACCCACAGAAGGTGAAGTGTTTCTAAATGGCAAACGCTTTGATACTTTGGGTGAAGCTGAGCGTGGTTATTTGCGTAACCAGCATTTGGGTTTTGTGTACCAGTTCCATCATCTCTTGCCTGAATTTACTGCGTTGGAAAATGTCGCAATGCCGCTGATGCTGCGTGCCGGCACCACCTATAAACAGTCCAAAGAGCAGGCAGAATATTTGCTGAATCGTGTCGGATTGTCGCACCGTATGACCCATAAACCGGGCGAATTATCTGGTGGTGAGCGCCAGCGTGTGGCTTTGGCCCGGGCTTTGGTGGCGAAACCTGAACTGATGCTAGCCGATGAACCGACCGGGAATCTGGACCGCAAAAATGCTGTGAAAATTTTTGAACTGTTGAGTGAATTACGCAGTGAGTTCAATATGGCGATGCTGATTGTGACGCATGATGAACAATTGGCTCAAGCCGGCGATTCCATTTTGCATATGCAAGATGGGATCTGGATTGATGCTTAGACACTGATCGATAATTTTAAAAATTGATTGAAGCTCACTGCGGTGGGCTTTAATATTGCGCAAAATAAAAAATATTATAAAAATAATGATTCAATTAATGTGCGTAGGCTGGGTCATCGGTATTGGCAGTATGGGAAAAATTTTCCCGTTCTTGCAGTCCTTGCTGATCCCTTGTATTGCTCTTTTCATTCTCTCCTTGCTTTTAAAGCTCACTGTTTTAAAACCAGTTCATTCTTTGTGGTGGAAATTTTTACAGCTTTGTATTGGGTTCAGTCTGGGTATTACGCTTGGCTATAACTATGCCCAGCATCAGCTGGATGACCGTTTACAGCTTCGAGAAAGGCAGACTGAGCACGTTGAAGTAGTTGCCTATGTTAAAAATCTCAATGAATTGGGTGAGTCATCCATACAACAAAAAATACAGGTGCTGAATCGACATGCTGAAGTTGTGCAATGGCAGGCATGGTTAAAACATGAAATAGATTCCCATCATCAGCCACTTGAACTGGGGCAATATTATCGCTTGCAGGGTAAACTTCTGCCGGCGCATAGCTATGCAACGCAAGGTGTCTTTGATCAAGAGCAGTGGTATCTCCAGCAAAGTATCATGTCGGGTTTTAAAGTAACATCGGTACACAAACTGCCTGAACAGGACATTTCTGCTTTGGGTTATGGCCGATATGTCAGGCAGCAGCATTCTTTTTCCAATCAGATCCAGCTGTGGATGGAACAGCAACGCTTAGCGCTACGCAATTTTATTGATCAACAACCGGTAAAGCATAAAGGCTTACTTTTGGCTTTATTAACAGGGGATAAAAGCTTACTCAAACCCGAGACAGAACAGTTCTTTCAACGCTTCGGCATGAGTCATTTACTGGCAATATCAGGACCGCATGTGCTGATTTTTGCATTATTGCTATGCTGGAGCTTGCATCAACTGATTGGCCGCTATTGTCCGCAAGCGTATTTAAAGTGGCCAAAACAGTATCTGTTGATTGTGCCATTTTGTATTTGCGTACTGTTGTATTGTGCTTTTGTGGGCTTTGAAATTCCCGCCCTTAGAACTTTGCTCACCTGCCTGTTGATCAGTGGATTTGTACTGTTAAAACAAAAGATTCAAGCCTTAAATATTTTGCTGTTGAGTGCGTCTATTTTATTGATATTCGATCCGTTTAGTATTTTATCGGCTGCATTCTGGTTGTCTTATGGCGCGTGCTTTGTGCTGTTACGTATTTATCAAACTGTGCAACAAAGTCATGCTGAAGAAATCAAGACCAGGACTCAGGCAATCAAGATTCAAGTTAAAATTCTGATCGAATCGCAATGGAAAATATTTTTGGCGCTGTTTCCACTCATGCTGATTTTCTTTAAACAGGTGGCATGGATTACGCCATTGAGCAATTTGTTCGCCATTCCCTGGATTGGTATGGTGATCGTTCCCTTGGATGTGATTGCAGCGTTGTGTTATTTCATTTTTGAACCTTTGGGAAGCCTGATTTTTCAAATCAATGATGGGTGTCTTTCAGTATTGCTTATTTTTATGCAGCTTTTAGATCAGCTTTTTTCACCGGCACTACAACCGGTTGCCATGAACTTCTGGATGTTGCTCAGTTTATGTTTGGGTTTGATCATTCTGTTTTTACCGCGTGGCGTGCTACCGAAAACCTGGTCAGTATTATGTTTCGTTCCCTTAATGATGATCGATTCCACTAAAAATGAGTTTGAATTAACGGTACTGGATGTAGGGCAAGGTCAAGCCATTTTTGTCCGTGATCAAGAACAGACGCTGATGATTGATACCGGTGGAAATCATGATGAAGCTAAATTTAGCGTGGGCAGGCAAATCATCTTGCCATTTTTATCGGTGAAGGGTGTCAGTGAATTGAATCAACTGATTTTGACCCATTTGGATCAGGATCATAAAGGCGCTTATGAGTCTATCAAACATGATTTACCCATTAAAAATGTATATTCAAATGAACAGCTTGAGGTCGCCGATTCCAGCCAGTTTGATTATTGTCATCAAGGTCAAAAGTGGCAATGGAGCGATCGAGTCGATTTTACAGTCTTATCACCCAAAGCTGAGCAGTTGGAAAATGCTAAGGATGAAAAAAATGAAATGTCCTGTGTGGTTTATTTGCAGGTCAAAAATGCGCAGCCTTATCAAAATTTTTTATTGATGGGAGATGCCGGTTGGCCAACCGAATATCAGATTTTACAGGATTATCCAGACTTAAAGGTTGATGTGCTGGTTTTGGGACATCATGGCAGTCGACATAGCTCTGCCTATCATTTTTTAAAGCAGTTAAATCCCAAACTGGCCGTGGCATCAGCAGGTTTTAACAATCGGTATGGGCATCCAAGCGTAGTGCTTGAATCACGATTAAAAGAATTAAATATTCCGTTACTTACCACGCTAAAACAGGGCAGTATTCGATTTTCCAAACACAAAAACATCATGGCTATAGAGTTTGAACGTGATTCACGGCTGTGGTTAAAGCCTTAAGCGATCTCGGGCTGAATTGCTTTCGCGCGAACTTCGGCAACCCGTTTTAGCGCTTCTTCTGTATTTAAATGATAAACCCTATCTAGTTCAGGATTGGCTTTAAAGCGCTTATAACTCCAGTGATAATGTTCTGGATAACGACGGATTAAATTTTCGATGGCTGCTAAAATGACCCCGGTACCCTGATTGGCATTGCCTTGGTAAATACGCTCATCAATCGCCTCAATATGCATATCAAAACCTTGATTGTCATTCCGCAGTGCATATAAAAATAAAGTTTTGGCTTTGGTTTTCTGAATCAGTTTGGCGCTTAAATTACTGCTGGCCAGCGGAATGCCAAAATAAGGAATCATTTCCCCACCCATATTCGGAGTGTGGTCTGGCAAAATTACTGTGGTGCCGCCTTGTTTTAAGGCCTTAAAAATTTGTCTTACCCCGGATTCATCGGTTGGAACCAAATGGGCTTGTTCACGACTGCGGGCTGCACGTACAAATTGATCGGCAGATTCATTTTTGACCGGTTTATACAGAATGGTCATTTGGGTGAATTGAGCCAAATAGGCATTCATGATTTCCCACGTGCCAAAATGCGGGATAATCAGTACCAGACCTTCAGGTGCCTTGAGTGCCTCATGAAGTAGCTGTTCACCGCTAATTGAATGGATCCGTGCAATATTTTTAGTGTTATCTGCACCCCAGATACTAAAAAATTCGAAATATGAAGTTAGCTCGTTATGAATCGCCTTTGGAATAATCTTCTCATGTTGTTCAGCGCTTAATTCTGGCAAAGCGATTTGAAGATTAAGGCGAATCGTATTTGAGGTTTTTGACATTTTTAGAAAATTGACCAGCCCAGCTAACATTCGAGCGACGAATCTAGAAATTTGAATCGGTTGCCGGCTTATGAATTTCAATAAGCGGTATGTACTATCCGTTGGAGTATTGTCAGTCATTGCCTATCGTCAATGTATATAAAGAGTCAAAAAGTGCAAATATTATAGGCGAAAATAGATTGTTTAGGCAGATTTCTATGATTCAGTGTATATAATGAGTTCAATTTAACTCATCCTTGGATTATTTTGCATGTCCGATTGGCCGCCAAAACCAGAAAATGAAGTTCAGAATACACCACATAACTCACAAAATATCACGGGCAAAGAATGGCATATTTTAGAAAAAGCCGTTTTAGCCTCTGTAGAAGAGCAGCGCCGTGCACGTCGTTGGGGAATCTTTTTTAAATTTCTAACTTTTGCTTATATCCTGTTTATTTTAGTGGTATTGGGGAAAAGTTGCAGTACCTCATCCACAGATGCAACGGCAACGACCAGCTCGCATATTGCTGTGGTGGATATTATTGGCACCATTGCCGCAGACAAGCAAAGTGTCAATAGCACTGCTACAGTCAAGGCATTGAAGAAAGCCTTTGAAAACAAACAGAGTAAAGCTGTCGTTTTAAATATTAACTCACCAGGGGGCTCACCGGTTCAGTCCGATGAAATCTGGCAAGAAATTCAATATTTGAAAAAAGAGCATGCCGGTAAAAAACTCTATGCCGTGATTGGTGATACGGGTGCCTCAGGTGCGTATTACATCGCGTCTGCTGCCGATGAAATCATTGTTAATCCATCCAGCCTGGTCGGTTCTATTGGTGTCATTATGCCGAACTACGGCGTGAATAGCTTAATGCAAAAGCTTGGTGTAGAAGACCGCACCATGACTTCAGGTGAAAACAAAGCATTGCTTTCCATGACTCAACCGGTTGATGCTGGACAAAAAGCGCATGTGCAAGGAGTGCTTGATAATGTACATGATCATTTTATTAACGCGGTAAAACAGGGTCGTGGCAAGAAGTTGAAATCTCAAGATCCGGCAATCTTCTCTGGTTTATTCTGGACTGGCGATCAGGCAGTGAAATTGGGTATTGCAGATCGTACCGGTAGCTTAAATACGTTGAAGCGCGAATTAAAACTGGAAAAAGCAGTCAATTACACCATTGAATATAGTCCTTTCGATTCTGTACTTGGCCGTATGGGAAGTGCGATTGGTCAGGGTTTTGCAACTTCACTTTCACAACAAGTCCAATCTGAACAAACGACCAAATTACAATGAAGCCACTGATCCATTTTGCGCACGCCAATGGCGTGCCATCAAAAGTCTACCAAAAGCTATTTGATTTACTCAAAGATGAATACGATGTTATTTATGTACCACTGCTTGGGCCGGATAAACGCTATCCCATTGATAACCATTGGCACAGCCTGACCAATCAAGTCATTGACAGTATTGTACGTCAAGCCCACGGTCGTCCAGTGATCGGACTTGGGCATTCACTGGGTTCTGTGCTGACCTTTCAGGCGGCATTAAAACGCCCTGAGCTGTTTAGTCAGGTGATCATGCTTGACCCACCAATGATCATGGGCAAGGAGGCTTTTGCCTTACATGTGGCGAAGCTGTTTAAGCTCAAAGCACTGGACAAAATGTCTCCGGCAGGTTTGTCCAAACGCCGTCGCGATCATTGGCAATCTCGTGAACAGGCTGCAGAACTATTAAGACCCAAAGGTTTTTACCAGCACTTTGAAGCAGACTGTTTTCAGGCCTATATCGATCATGCCTTGAAGGATGATCCATTGCGTGGTGGCGTAGAGCTGACCATTCCTAAAATGGATGAGGTTAATATCTTTAGAACCAATCCATCGCTCTGGTGGTTGCCTCAAGTTAAGCCACAGGTGCCTGTACATTTGGTGGTGGCTGAGAAGGGACCTTTTCTGGCACGCAAGTTTCCACAACAAGTTCAGAAGAAATTTGATATTCCTTTTGAAGTATTTAAAGGCGGACATATGTTCCCGCTGGAACATCCGGTTGAAGTAGTTAACTTGGTCAAACAGCTGATTCAAACACCAGCTTAATTATCATATTTTTCACAAATAAAAAACGCATCCTGGGATGCGTTTTTTATTGCATAAAATTCGGTTTAAAACTTACAAAATTGAACTGGTTCCTGCATCGCTTGACCACGGTACAACACACCTTGCTCAGTATGCCGAATTGTTCCTGAACAAATCCATTCCACCACTTGCGGGTAGATGACGTGTTCAAGTACATGGACGCGATCGGCCAAAGTATTTACATCATCATGCACATTTACTTTTAGCAGACCTTGAGCAAGCGCCTGACCGGCATCCAGCTCAGCAGTCACATAGTGAACTGTACAGCCATGCAAGACATCACCGGTGTTAAGTACCCGTTGATGGGTATGCATGCCTTTGTAGTTCGGCAACAGAGAAGGGTGAATGTTGAGCATTTTCCCTTCCCATGCTTTGACAAACTTGGCACTTAAAATGCGCATAAAGCCTGCAAGAACTACCAAATCCACATTCCAGTCCAGCAATTGTTGATGCATCACATCATCAAAAGCTTCACGGTTTGGATATTGTTTGTGTTCAATAACAGCGGTTTGAATCCCTGCTTTTTTCGCACGTTCTAAAGCATAAGCTTCAGGCTTATTGGAAATGACCCCAACAATTTGACCTGACAGATTGGCATCAATCAGGGCTTGCAAGTTACTTCCACTGCCTGAAACGAGGACAGCAATTTTGGTCATGTGCGGTTCTTTATGCAAAAATTACGCGAATCTTTTCATCAGCGCCGGCAACAGATTCAGCATTGTCCTGGATATGACCCATTGTCCATGCTTTTTCGCCAAGACTTGTTAACAATTCAACAGTTTTGTCAGCATCTTGCGCATCAACAACAATCACCATGCCTACGCCACAGTTAAATGTACGATACATTTCATGTTGTTCAACACCGCCTTCACGTTGAAGAAGTTTGAACAATTTTGGCCATTCCCAAGACGCTTCATTCACGACAGCCTGAGCACCGTTTGGAAGTACGCGAGGTAAGTTACCCGGTAAACCACCACCTGTGATGTGCGCCATAGCGTGGACATCAACTTGTTTGCACAATTCAAGCAATGGTTTTACATAAATGCGTGTAGGTTCCATTGCCACATCGGCAAGTGGGCGACCATCCACGATTTGTGTTAAATCAACGTTTTTCACGTCTAAAATTTTACGAAGTAAAGAGTAACCGTTTGAATGTGCACCTGAAGACGCTACACCAATCAATACGTCACCAGCTTTAACTTTGGTTCCATCAATAATTTTGCTTTGCTCAACTACACCTACGCAGAAGCCTGCAAGGTCGTAATCTTCACCTTCATACATACCTGGCATCTCAGCAGTTTCACCGCCAACCAATGCACAGCCTGCAAGCTCACAACCTGCACCAATACCTGTCACGACATTTGCAGCAACGTCCACATTTAAGTGTCCAGTTGCATAATAGTCGAGGAAGAATAATGGTTCAGCACCACATACAATAAGATCGTTTACACACATTGCAACCAAGTCTTGACCAATCGTGTCATGACGGTTCAAATTGAGTGCTAAACGTAATTTTGTACCAACACCATCTGTGCCAGATACGAGAACAGGTTCTTCATAACCTTTAGGGATTTTACAAAGAGCGCCGAAGCCGCCTAATCCGCCCATAACTTCAGGACGTGAGGTACGCTTAGCGACAGATTTGATTCGATCGACAAGTGCGTCGCCCGCTTCAATGTCGACACCCGCATCTTTATAGCTTAAACCAGTGTTTGGGGAAGTTGAGTTGCTCATAATGAAGTCTCCGCATTCGCGCGGCGATTATACCCGAATATACGAAACTCTTATGTTATTTATGCGCTAAAATGCTATCTTTATTCAAATATTTTACTTTCTATAACGAATAAACCAAAAAAAGGCGAATTTGCATGGTGGATCGTACCTTACGTCGCATTTTTATACTCTCAGGAATTGCATTAATCCTTTGGGTTTTGTATCTGCTTAAACCCGTGGTATTGCCTTTTGTCGCTGCATTTTTGGTGGCTTATTTATTTAGCCCGTTAGTGGATAAAATTCATAAGATCGGTTTGCCGCGCTGGTTGGCTATTAGTATTGTTTTTATTGGCATTGGTGTGGTTCTGACTTTGGCCATGTGGTATCTGGTACCACTGGTTTGGCAACAGTTGATGTATGCGCGAGACAGTATTCCAGCAGGAATTCACTGGTTAAATTACACTTTCTTGCCTTGGGTCTCGCAAACTTTTAGTGTCGAGCCGATGGAAATCGATACGCAGCAAATGTCGACTGTGGTCATGGAATATATTCAGACCAATTATAGCGCAGATAGTATTCAGGCCATGCTGTTAAAAGTTGCGCAATCAGGGTTGAATTTCATCCAGATTGGCGGAACGGTTGTTCTGATCCCCATTATTGCATTCTATTTCCTGTTAGATTGGGATCGTATGCTCGATAATATGCGTCGTTTAATTCCTCGCCCTTATGAGAAAAGTACTTTACATATTGTGGGTGAATGTCACAGCGTATTAGGCGCCTTCGTGAAAGGTCAGTTTTTGGTGATGTTCCTGCTCGGTACGGTGTATGCAGTTGGCTTGCAAATCATTGGTCTTGAAATAGGGCTGATTATTGGGATGGTTGCGGGACTGGCCAGTATTATCCCCTATTTGGGATTTGCTGTTGGGATGATAGCTGCTGTAATTGCAACACTATTCCAGTTTGGTATTGATTGGATGCAACTGGTGTTGGTGGGTGTGGTGTTCATGGTTGGCCAGGCCGTTGAAGGCTATGTTCTGCAACCTTTTTTACTCGGTGATAAAATTGGTTTATCTCCAGTGGCAGTGGTTTTTGCGGTATTGGCAGGTGCACAGCTTGCTGGTTTCTTGGGTATGTTGATTGCTTTACCGGTTGCTGCGATTATTGTCGTGCTGTTACGCCATGCACGTGACTGTTATGAAAAGAGCCGTATCTATGGGCAATCTCCTGTAGTTATACAAGAGGCGGGAGCAGGATCAATTTCGTTTAAGGCGGATCAAGTAGATGTTGATATTGAGCTGAAAAATCAAGAATCAAAAAGTCTGCAAGATGCTGAAAAATCGAGTAAGATTGAATTGATAGACAATAAAGAACCCTAAGGTCAAAACACATATATGCGTCAACTGCAATTAGATATAGAACCTCAACTGGATGCCCGAATTAGTGATTTTTCGGGTCCAAGCTGGGGCCATGTAATTGATGCAGTCCGACAGCTTCATGCCGGTCTAATAAACCGTTTTTATGTGTACGGTGGTGCAGGTTCTGGTAAGAGTCACTTGCTTTCTGCTATTTGCGATTCTTACTTAGAGGTTGGCAAGTCTGCAATTCAAGTCTCATTACTGGAATTGCTTGATGCGCCAACTGAAGCCATTACCTCATTAGATCAATATGACCTTGTGGCATTGGATGATATCGAAGCCATCAGTGGTGTTCCACATTGGCAGAAAGCAGTATTTCATTTAATTAATTATAATAATGAAGGCGGAGGGCAGTTAGTTTTCTCTTCTCGTGTTGCACCTATTGAATTGAAACTTGAACTTCCGGATTTACAGTCACGTTTGACTCAAGCGGTGAGCGTTAAAGTGCCGACAGGGAGTTTATATGCAGATCGTTATGCGCTAGTCACATCCGTATTAACACGTCGAGGAATTCACATTGATCAACAAATTATCGATTATTTGTTGCTGCATGGGCCTCATCAAACTTCTATTTTATTACAAACTCTAGAACAATTAATCCAGCTGTTAAAAGGTGAAAAAACAAAAATCAGTCATGCAAATTTAAGACAAATTTATGCATTAATTGATGAATATCGGTAAACAATAAAAAATCTTGAGTAATTACTCTAGCTGTGACAAAGTACAGCAAAATAATTCGCAATTGCAGGGAACATGCAATTTCAGAATAAAAAGATAAAAGAATATAAGGAGAAAGGTATGCTCAAACGGAGCATAGGCATAGGGATGCTGTGTCTAGCAGGACATGCTTATAGTGCAGAAATCACTGTCACCATTACAGATGATATTACCAAAGATGATAGTGAATGTTCATTGCGAGAAGCCATTGAATATGTCAATAAAGGCATGCCTGAAGCAGGCTATATGGGCTGTGGGGGTAAAAATGCTTTGTCAACGATTCTATTAGACAAACAAAAAACCTATACCCTCAATGCTAAAGTTGATGTGAAAGCTAGTCTGGCCTTAAAAACATATTATGACACCACCGTGACTGAAGATGCAGTTCCGGGCTTGAATAATGCCATCATTAAAATGACGGGCAAAGATCAAATTTTCAATATTGACCATGATCCGAAAGACCTAGCTTTGATTACCATCAAGGAAGTGAGTTTTGAAGGCTGTAATAAGAGTGTTTGTGCTGATAAAGGCGGAATTTTTTATAACAATGAACGTTTAGTCTTGCAATACGTCAAATTGTCGGGTGGTAACGCACGCTTAGGTGGCGCAATTTATAATGTTGGTGAGAGTAGTGCAACACAAAACTATGTTAGCGAAGTATCTATCACTGATAGTATTGTGGAAAACAATACAGCCGTCACGGGTGCAGTTTTATATAGTCAACGACCGGCATTTAGATTGAGTAGTGTCGTATTTAAAAACAACAATACAACTTCAGGTGCTGCTAATATTTTTAGTGAAAAAGCCATTGCTGATGTCACTCTGCTAAACGATAAGAATATAAATAAACTCAGCAATAGTACATTTTTAAATAATAGTGGTTATATCATCAATATCCGTGATGGTATTGCTGTAAATAATGTGACGATTGCAGGCAATAAGGCGGGGGTACAATTCGATTCAAAAGAAGGCTACGGTTATCTTGCCAACAGTATTGTGGTGGGAAATGGTAGCGGTACGAATTGCCAATTTAACTCAGATGATAAAACCTTATTACAAAACAATTTGGTTGGCACAGAATGTAAGAGTGGCGATGCCAAATATCCAAATGAATTTTGGACTGGTAGCAAACTTTTTGCCAGTAACAGCAGTGAAGGCAGTTGTAAATCATTAATGGAAGATCCAGATGCTTTACTGTGCCCATATAGCACGCCGAAAGATACATTCTTGGGTTATATCCGCCCGCGTATTTTACTCACCGCTAAAAATATGTTTGATACCTTGATCTTGAATAAAGGTCGTCTTGACTTGTCCGCAGACAGTACGCAATTGGTCTGTGAGACCATGGATCAACGTAATAAAAATCGAACTATAGATAATAGCTGGTGTGACCGCGGCGCGATTGAAATTGTTGTACCGATCTCTAAGTCTCGTATTGGACAAGATTTAAAAGTAGGCGAAGTTGCTAAGCTAAATATTTTAGAATACTTGGGTGACAGTGACTTATATCCAAAAGAAAAATGCGAAAGCTTGCTTAAAATGAAAAACCCAGCAGGCGGTGATTGGCAAGACGGCTGTGCTTATATCGATCAAACGCTGACAAAGTCGAAAGGAACATTGACTTTGGATATTGATGGTAACTTGGTCTATACCCCAAATGGTAATTGGCATGGTGCGGATATTTTTAATCTACAAATTGTCACGTCATCGACGCATTTCAATGAAAATAAAAAATATATAGTGCTAGAAGCCTACATGGTGCAAGAACCCAACAATGAATTTGAAGATAAATCTGTAAAAACCTCGGGTGGGGCATTGGGATTGTTCGGCTTATTTGCAGTATTGGGACTGGTGGGTATACGCCGCTTTAAAAAATAAGAAAAAGGAAAAGTGATGCACACTTATAAAAAAGGACTGCTCTGTGTCATGGTTTTGTCTGCTATGTCACTGATGGCAGCAGAAGATAGAACCATTTATGTCACCACATTTCTAGACGAAAATGGTGAAAATGCCAATGCCTGTTCGCTTCGTGAAGCGATTATCACGGCGAAAAAAAATGCAGCTTATGGTGGCTGTACCCCGGGTAATACGGTGTTTGGTCAAAAAGACTATATTCAACTTAAAGCCGGTACATATAAATTAAATTCGGAATTAGTGCCTGAATCGAACGTAATAATTAGCGGCGCATCGCGTGAAAACTATAAAGAAAAGAATAAATTAACCCAAACCTATCCAGCATTGGAAGGTATTAAAACCATGATTAGTGGTGAGGGCCGTACACGAATCTTTAATACCAGTAAAACTGAAATTAGCTTTACCCTCAACAATATTCAGCTTGAAAATGGCTATGCGGGTACCCAAGCTGGGCAAAATGGGCGTGGTGGTGCTGTACTAATTGGTGGAGATTTAATCTTCAATAATGGTTCGATTGTTAATTCTAAAGCAGAGGTTGCAGGTGGTGCGATTTATAATGTTGCATTGAATACTGAAAAGAAAATATCAATTAATGGCAGTTTAATTCAAGGGAACACAGCAGCAAAAGGTAGTGTGATCGCGATGGACTGCTACGGCAATATGGATGATACCAAGCCGGTCATTTATTTTGAACGTAATAGTATTATTAAAAATGGTTCAAGTAACAGTTTAAGTAGCTTAGATTTTTGTGGTTCAGCGAAAGTTGATTTACTGACCAATACCATTGCGCAAAATAAAGCCAGTATTACTAATGGTAGTATTCTGCGTATGGTCACAGATGGCTTAAATCGTTTGAGTCCTTATTCTGTTATCACAATGACCAGTAACACCATCGTAGAGAATGAAGCGCATAGTACGTTGCTCTATGATGAGAATGGCAGCAAATACGGGGCATTTAATGTTTTAGCCTTTAATCAGGGGGGGAAATCGTGCCGCTATTCTAATACGGATGTGCCAAAAGAAAATATCATGTTTATTTTGGCAAAAAATGCGTTGAATTTAGGTACGGGTGCAGATCAATGTATGCTACCGAAAAGCACTTTAGATGCTACAGTAGAAAACTCGAAAAATATTGATGTCTCGACCACAAGTTTCTCGACTCTACTTTCTGAGCTGATCCCTGCATCTCCATATAACACATTCTTGCCACTGTATTATCCACGCAATAATCAAACAGCCACGGATTTAGTTGATGTAAAAAGCAGTGGCTGTAGCGATTATGATCAACGACTTCTAGAACGTGCTGATGACACGGTTTTACAGTTAAATCCCGATCTGCAAAGCAGTTGTGATATTGGTTCTGTTGAGCAAATGAATTTAGCAGCGGTTGATATAACTGATCTTAAGAATTCATCTTTAGTAACTTTGTTAGATTACTATCAGTCAAATATTGATGAACTTAAGGAACTGATTACTCAAAGTAATGAAAAAAAAGAAGATGTTGAAGATTTTAAGGAAGAGTTGACCAACTACGAAAATCTGTATAAATACACCAAACAGTACCAAAAATATCGTGCGATTTATTTTGATCCTTTTGCACTTGCTATTGCCGCAGAAGAGCGCGTTCCTAAAACTGCAAATGAAGAATATCGTATTAAAGTCTTGAATACTCAAAATTACGACGTTATTGCAGAGCCGTTTGGTATTGGAGTGCTCAACATTAAAGATGGTCAGCCGTTACTGAATGGTTCAATGGATGACTTAAAGTGTGAATGGAAAGCAGATCTCAAACGCATCATGATTTATCGTACCAGCGGTGCATTGTTAGAAAATGGAGATAATGCATATTGTAAATACACCATCAAAGAAAAAGGTGGCAAATCTCAACAATCATCAGGTATTTTAAAAGCCAGCTTTACTAATATTGCCCCTATTGCAACAGATGACAATTATGTTCTGGATGCGAATCAAAATCTAAGCGTGAATGTAAATCCATTAGAAAATGACAACGATGATGGTGATGGTCCGATATTGACGATTACGAAATCGAAAGCGATTTATCATAAAAATGATGCAGGTCAAGATATTCCGATTCGATTTGCTGCCTTGCCAGCAGGGTTAATCATGAAAGCTGAACACGAAGGTCCGTGTCCAGAGGCTTATATCCGTGATAAATGCTACGGTGGCAAGATTCAATTTACGGTGAAAAATAGTTTTAGTCAGTTTGATTATCCAATTCAATATGCAATTTTTGATGCAGATGGTGGAATTTCCAACGAAGCAACATTATCCTTGAAAAATACAGCAAAAGACACCAACTCAAGCAGTGGCGGTGGTGGATCATTCGGTGTTTATGGTCTATTGGCACTTGCCGGACTGGGTCTATATCGACGTTATAGAATGAAATAAGTAATAAAAAAGCCTCGAAAGAGGCTTTTTTATTACTGTTATTGAATATTTGAAGTATTAATGATTGCTAATATTAGGCTGCTGCAAATATTTAGAGACGTATTCATCACGAATAGCGGGTCTTTCTTCAGGTGTTGCCTTTTGCATGCGTGTGCCTAAATCTTTACGCTCTTGGCTACTCATTTTTTGCCAGGTTTCTCGCATTTTTTGCTTTTCTTGCTCGGGAAGCTGGGTAAACCAATCCATACGCTGATGCAAAGCGGTACCTTGTGCTTCAGGCAATTCTTTTAGCGATTGATAACGCTGAATAAGTGCACGCTGTTCAGCATCTGACAGAGTTTCCCATGTTTCTGCCAATTGAGTGTCCGCATCCTTAGAAAAAATCCAAAAACGTTCAAAACCAGCGAAACTGGTTTGCAGAAATCCGAGTGCACAAAAAGCAAATGCTAATTTTTTAGCTGCCATGTGGAACTTTGTCCTCGCCTAAAACCATTAACATCTCCAAATCTTCAACCATTTGGGGCGATAATTTTGGAGTAACCACAACTTGATTCTGAGGCTTTGCAGCCATTTCAATAGAATTTGGGAAGACCACAAAACCTGCAATTGCAGCAGCAAGTGCAAATCCTGACATTTTCCAAAGTCCGTAACGGGCAGTTTCTCGGTCTTGAATTTCTTCAATGACATGATTCATCACAACAGGTTTGTCTTTATGATGTTGTGCGAGTCCATCGAGTTTGGAAGTAACTTGTTTTAAGAAATCATCTTGTTTCATTCGGATGACCCTCCAGAATATGGATTCAAATGTGCCAACGAGTTCCGCAGACCTTGAATGGCACGGTGATAATGCGTTTTTACACTACCTTCACTGCATTCCATGATTTGTGCAGTGGTGTGTGTATCAAAACCTTCCCAAGCACGCAGCATAAAAGCTTGTTGCTGTCGAACAGGGAGCTGAGAAATGGCTTTCTGTATTTCTTCGGCAGTCACGGCTTGATCAAGAAAATCGAATGGACTGGGGGTGTTTTCATCGACAATATCATTCAGTTCAATATCGTCATCATCTAGGTTAACCTTTTTAAAAAATGAAAAAGGTTGTGCTCGACGGACTTCTTTTCTGCGCCAGTCTTGTAGTTTATGGTTCAAAATGGTGTAAAACAGGGGATACCATTCATCAGTCGGCTTTTCGGCATATTTTTTATGCAGGGAAATAAATGCTTCTTGCACTAAATCCATCGCAATGCCTTGTTGACCTTGAGTCGCACTTTCCATCATCACTAAGGCACGCCCCGTCACATCCTGCATGAAAATTTTCAGGCGCTGTTCAGCCGTACTCTTCAGAATACTCAAATTTTCCGCTTGAGACTGTTTCGGTGCTGAATCCATAGAGATGGAAAATCCTGTCATTGGACACCCACCATTATTCCCATTTTCATACATTATATAACGCTGGAAATAATGGTTTGGTTGACAAAAAACTTATTATTTTTCTAGTGTAGTCTATTTTTAAGCATCAGCAGGTGATGTTTAAAATAAAGTAACGAAACAACAGGCTTATAAACGTTGACGAACCATCTCAAAGAAACAAATCGAACCTGCAACGGCAACATTTAATGATTCTTGTCCACCAGGCTGTGGAATAGAAACAGCTTCAGCATACTTAAGTGCATAATCAGAAACACCTTGACCTTCATTGCCCAAAATCCAGACACACTGTTTTCTTAAGTTTTTTGAGTAAAGGCTTTCAGATTGGTGCGAGCTGGTAACATAGACTGGTATGGTGAATTTTTCTAACAGATCTTCTAATACAATATTTTCATAGGTGTGTAGAGAAAAATGCGCACCCATACCTGCACGCAAAACGCGCGGTGACCAGATTGAGGCTGAACCTTTAGTGCATACAACTTGCTCAATGCCGGCAGCGGCAGCGGAACGGAGCAAAGTTCCCACATTACCCGGATCCTGGATATTGTCTAGAATTAGAGTATCTTCCTTAAAATTCAAGGCTTGACTTGAACTAGGTAAATCAACAATTGCCAAACATGCCAAAGAAGTGCCTAGGGTACTTAAGTCGTTGTATAAAGCTTCACTCAGTACAAAAACATTACCGTCATACAAGGATACGATTTTTTCTAAATCAGGATGACTATAGGCAGCTTCGGTGGTGAATATAGAATTAATGCTTCGACCCTGTTCTAACCAAGCAAGGCTTAAATGGGTACCTTCGAGTACCGTTTGACGATTCTTTTTACGGAATGAGCTTTGTTCAATCAATCCACGTAGGTGTTTGATTTTTGTATTGTCTTTTGATTCGAGAAAAAAAGCTGGCATGGGAGAATTATCCGTGGAAGTAAGCGACAAAACACTTACTTCCATTTTTTAAATTAATGGTGGTAGTGAGTAACTAGGTCAACTTCGTTTTTAGATCCAATCACGACAGGAACACGTTGATGCAGTTCGGTCGGTTGAATCTCAAGAATACGAACACGGCCCGTGGTAGATGCACCACCCGCTTGTTCCATCAGCATACTCATCGGATTTGCTTCATACATCAAGCGAAGACGACCAGCTTTTTGAGGATCTTTGGTGTCGTAGGGATATAAGAAAATACCGCTGCGGCAAAGGATACGGTGAATGTCACCCACCATACACGCGACCCAACGCATGTTGAAGTCTTTGCCACGTACTGAAGTCTTACCGTCTTGCAGTTCACCAATATAGCGTTTTACCGGTTCTTCCCAGTGACGCTGATTTGAAGCATTAATCGCATATTCTTTGGTATCCGCAGCAACCTGAATATTTTCAGAGGTTAAAAGGAATTCTTGAGTTTCAGGGTCGAAAGTGAAGAATACAACGCCCGCACCGACGGTAAGCGCCATCATGGTCGATGGACCATACAATACATAACCTGCAGCAGCCTGATTGGTACCGGGTTGCATAAAGTCCTCAGCTTTGGTCACTGCATTTTGAGCAGGCAAAATAGAGAAAATTGTGCCGACACACATATTGATGTCGATATTGCTTGAACCATCAAGTGGATCGAACAATACCAGAAATTCACCATTTTCTTGCGCAGGGGTGAATTCATCGAGTTCTTCTGAAGCCAAACCGCCGACATGTGGATGAACTTTTAAAGCATCGATCAAGTAATCATTTGAAATAACGTCAAGTTTCTTTTGTTCTTCACCTTGTACGTTTTCGTGTTGTGCGCTACCCAATACACCCGCCAAGGCTCCTTTTTGTAATAACTGATCAATGGCTTTACATGTATTACCAATTGTTTCAATTACTTGAGCAAGTTCAGGCGTTAGATTCCCTGTTTTTTGTTCTAGAAATTGGGAAAGGGTGAGGTATGACATGACAGGAAAACTCCAATTAGAAAATGATAAAAAATTATCAAAAGAATATGGGGGATCATTTTAGATGAGAACGCAGCAAAAGAACAATTAAACTCGACTATTTGTCGTGATTTTACTCTTGTAAGTTTCTTGGAAAATGCTATGTTGAGGAATAGAAGGTATTAAAATAGTGATAGGAGCACAGTTATGACAACGCAAAAGTTTGATGCGACTCCAACGCCAAATGAAGCTATGAATTTAAATGATATTTCTGACGAGAAAGTGAAGGAAGCCTGGAAAGCTTACGAAGCAAAACCGGAATATAAAAAATTCAACAAGCATGATCTGATTGAATCCATGCAAAGCTCGAAAGATGAAGCGAATGAATCTGAAAAAGCTTAAAATATAAAAAAGCGCCCAACCACTAAGTTGAGCGCTTTTTTATTCAAACCATTATTTTAATAATGGTGGAACAGCTTCGTAGTTAAGCTCTACGCGGCGGTTTTCTTTCCATGCATTTTCATCATGACCTGCATTAATCGGCATTTCTTTACCATAACTAACTGCTTCTAATTGTGTTGCAGCAACGCCATTGGTAATCAGGAAGCTTTCTACCGCTTTAGCACGGCGTTCACCCAAAGCCATGTTGTATTCACGTGTGCCACGTTCATCGGTATGACCGGTTAAAGCCACTTTCGAATTTGCATTTGCCACAAGGAATTGTGCATGTGCTTGAAGGGTTTGATAGTCTTCGTTAGAAAGATCGCTGCTGTCATAGTCAAAGTGAACAACGCGTTTTGCCAAGAAGGCTTTATTTGCCGCAGTCACACCTTTAGAAGAAGCACCTGCCAGGTTTTGCGCATTTAGAGCTGCATCTTCACTTAAGCCCTCAGTACTTACTGTAGCTGCTTCAGATGGATTTTGACCTGCCTGAATTTCAGCTGCAGGTTTACGGCTTGCACAACCAGTCATCACTAACGCTGTTGCAAGAACAGGAAGGACCAATAATTTAACTACTTTCATCTTTATCTCCATGATCATGATTGCTTTAAATTAAATTGTTATTTTGGTGCCCAGGCAGGTTCACGAACCTCGCCTTGTTCACTGGGTAAATTCATGCGGAAACGACCATCCAGTGACATGATGGACAATAAACCACGGTTCCCTTCACGTGTTGCATAGACCACCATTTGCCCATTTGGCGAGAAACTTGGTGATTCATCCAGACTGGTTGGGGTCAGAATATTGGTAATACCGGTATTGATGTCCTGAATAGCCACTTTGTAATTACTGCCACTTGGGCGATGGACTAATGCCACTTTTTTACCATCAGCACTTAATGTGCCACGTGCATTAAATGCACCACGGAACGTCAGGCGCTTACTTGTATTATTTGCAAAGTTATAGGTATAAATTTGTGGTGAACCGCCTCGGTCAGAGGTGAAAATAAATGATTTACCGTCTGGGGCATAACGTGCTTCTGTATCAATGGCACCGTCATTGGTCATACGTTGCAACTGACGTGTTTCCAGATTCATTTGATAAATTTCAGGGTTGCCATGCAGAGATGCAGTAAACAGCATGCTTTTACCATCTGGCGAGAAGCTTGGTGCACCGTTTAGACCGCGGAAGCTCGCCAGTTTTTCACGCTGACCTGTGGCCAAGTCTTGTACATAAATTGCAGGGCGTTTGGTTTCAAATGAAACGTAGGCAACTTTTTTCGCGTCCGGTGTCCAGGCAGGGGACAAAATTGGATCACGAGAGGTCAGAATGGTTTTAGGCTGTTCGCCATCGGTATCTGCAATTTGCAGGGTATAACGCTGTTCAGGCGTAGCCGGGTTGCGCAGTACATAAGCAATACGTCCGCTAAAGTCACCTGCAATACCCGTCAATGCCTGATAAATTGCATCACTGATCGTGTGACCCGCTTGGCGAATACGTGAAGCAGGAACTGTCAGTAATTCATTTAATAAATATTGCTGTTTCTCGACATCATAGAGTTGATAGTGAACTTCATATGCGCCATTTTCAGTCGTTTTTACCGTACCTGTAACCACATAAGGAACACCTGCAGATTTCCATGCCTCTGCATTGGGTGTATTCATACTTGCTGTTGCAGGCAGGTTTTTTGAAGCACTTGAAAATTTGCCTGAACGGTTTAAGTCATTTTCGACAATCGGATAAATGCTTTGGTCATTATTAAACGGAATAATGGCAATCTTCGGTGCTTCTTCGGGTGCTTTGGCAATTTCTAAATGCAGTTGTGCATAAGACTGTGTTGCTAAAACGGGACTTAAAGCTGTCAAAACGGTTAGGCAAAGTAAATGTTTACGCGTCATTTCCATCATCCGCTAGGTACTCTAAAAAATGTAAATTATTGTGAATTCGGTTGTGTCACATAATGGCATGATTTTGCTTTATTGGAAGTACATCATGATGACTAAACTGTTATAAGACTGTGAAAAGTGAATAAAATATTATCTATTTTTAGCAACATTTGAATTCATATGTCAAAAAAGCCACATCAATTAAATTTGATGTGGCTTTTTATTTTATTTCGCAGTAAAGCTTGAAGTGAATGTTCTTGCTTCTCGTCGTGCATCTGGATCGGAAGGCATAGGGTAAGGCGCTGCTGCACGTACCGCAGCTTCTACACTTGCTTTCATGTCCGGATCACTTGAATTGACAATAACCGATTGCACTGTACCACTGTCACTTAAGGTCACACGGGCAGTGGCTTTCTGACCGGATGAGCCGCTTGGAATATCCCACGCACGTCTAACTTTATTTTCAAAGTCACGTTTTGCAGTTGAGGCAATTTTCTTTGCTTCCGCTTTTTTAGTCGCAGCTTCTTCAGCGGCTTGTTTTGCAGCTGATGCTTTGGCTTCCTCGGCAGCACGTTCACGGGCTTCTGCATCGGCTTTGGCTTTATTTGCAGCGTCGGCTTTGGCTTTATTTGCAGCGTCGGCTTTGGCTTTATTTGCAGCGTCGGCTTTGGCTTTATTTGCAGCGTCGGCTTTGGCTTTATTTGCAGCATCGGCTTTGGCTTTATTGGCTGCATCGGCTTTAGCTTTATTTGCAGCATCGGCTTTGGCTTTATTGGCTGCATCGGCTTTAGCTTTATTTGCAGCGTCGGCTTTAGCTTTATTTGCAGCATCGGCTTTAGCTTTATTTGCAGCGTCGGCTTTAGCTTTATTCGCTGCGTCGGATTTGGCTTTATTCACTGCATCAGCTTTGGCCCTCGCAGCAGCGTCGGCTTTCGCTTTTTCAGCCGCGTTAGCTTTAGCAGCGCTATCAGCTCGGGCTTTTTCAGCAGCATCGGCTTTTGCCTTGGCTTGAGCATCAGCTTGAGCTTTTAACTTGTTTGCTGCAGCAATTTTTGCGTTTTCGGCAGCTCGCTGTTCCGCTTTTTGCACTGCTTCAGCAGCAGCTTTAGCTTCCTGTGCATCTTTATTTGCATCAGGCTTTGCTGGTGCTGGTGCTGGTGCTGGTGCTGGTGCTGGAGTAGGAGGGCTAGGCTGCGTAACTGGAATAACAGGTGCAGGTTCAACACTCGGTTTTGCCGTTTGCTGAACTTGTTCCGCAACCTTTTCATGTGCCGTTTCAGTCGAGTCTGTCTGTTCTAAAGGCACAGGATCGGGAGGGAGCAAATCCTCAGGCGTGACCAAAACCATTTTAATTTGTTTAGGCGGTTCGACAGGTTTACTCATGCCCAAAAAAAGTAAGCCAGTGATTGCCACAGCATGGATCCCGAGGGTAAATCCAAGTGCAATTGTTTTTTCTTTGGATTGTGGCTTTTTCAAATCTTTCATACTTTATTCTAAAGGCTTAGTGAGTAAGCTAACTTGTGTTAAACCAGCATCTTGAAGACCAGACATTAAAGCCATGACATCTCCATAAGGACGTGTGGTATGGCCACTAATGACAACATTCAGTTCCTTATTGTCATCCTTGGCTTTTGTTTGTGCCTCCACTAAAAGACTCGTCAACTGAGCCAGATCAACAGGACCAGTTCTTTG
This sequence comes from Acinetobacter terrestris, assembly GCF_004331155.1. Classification (GTDB taxonomy): domain Bacteria; phylum Pseudomonadota; class Gammaproteobacteria; order Pseudomonadales; family Moraxellaceae; genus Acinetobacter; species Acinetobacter terrestris. The sequence continues at coordinate 149,443 of NZ_SJNZ01000001.1, read as the reverse complement.
ACCTTTATATTCCAGATAATACAGACCATCCTGATCCAGCGTCACGATTGTAGGCGCATCTTTAGATTCGATGGGATTGCCATTGGCTTGAGGTAAATCGACTTTAATCCCACTGGTGATCATGGGTGCTGTGACCATAAAAATCACCAAAAGTACCAGCATGACGTCAATATAAGGGACGACATTCATCTCACTTTTTAGTGGTTTTTTGACCCGCTCAAAGCGTCCAGAACGCTGAATTGCCATTAGTCATTTTCCTGTGCAGAGCTCACAGTTTGACGTTGTAATAGCGCCACCATTTCTTCAGCAAATAATGCACGGTCTGAATAGACTGTTTCACCTTTGGCGGTGTAATGGTTAAATGCCAATACAGCAGGAATTGCAGCAAACAGACCAATCGCTGTTGCAATCAGAGCTTCGGCAATACCCGGAGCAACGGTGGCCAAAGTCACTTGATCAACATCAGCCAGACCAATAAAGGCATTCATAATGCCCCAAACGGTACCGAACAGACCGACATATGGTGCGACAGAACCAATGCTGGCAAGTGCGCCCAAGCCTTGTTCAAGCAGACCTTGGTCACGGCTTAAACCGACACGTAAAATACGTTCTGTACCTTCAATGGTTTGCGTATTCGGGGCCTGGTATTTTTTCAGTTTAAAAAACTCGCCTATACCTTGATAGAAGATATCTTCCAGACCGGTACGTTTGGAATTGAGCTGGGCATTGTTGTATAGCGTATTGAGTTCAGCGCCAGACCAGAAGATTTTTTGAAAATGTTCATCATCTGCCTGGGCTTTTTTATAACTCATATGTAACTTGGCAATCAGATACCAACTGTATAAAGATGCGAGCAGGAGCACGAGCATTACCAGTTGAACGATGGGACTTGCGTGTAAAATAAGATCTGATATGTGTAAAGATGATTCTAGTTCTGTTGCCATAGTTACATGTGCCAATAAATTTTTTAGTCTTGTTCTAACTCTTTAAGAATTAGTTCACGAATTTCGTCTGGAAGTCTACGAGGTTTCATTTCTGCACTTATACATGCCAACTCGACCTCGCCAGATGCAAGCATGATTTCACCACGATAAATATTTTGTTGCAATACAAATGATGTCGCTTTACACGAAACTACACTCGCAGTCACGGTAATCAGGTCATCCATCAAGATTGGGCGTGAATATTTCACGTTAATTTTATGGACCACAAAGTTGTAATCTTTTTGGTGCCAATAATGGTCCACACCCGATGCGCGCAACCATTCGGTACGAGTACGTTCCATAAAACGAATATGATTCGCGTGATAGACAATGCCGCCTGCATCAGTGTCTTCAATATATACACGAATGTTGAATTCGAATTTATTCGCCATGATTGTGTCCCATTTTTCAATTCAGTTTTATGGTTTTAGCAGTACTTTTAGCGGCTTAAAAGATCTGTGAAAATGACGTTTTTTTCGCTAAGAGTCAAGCTGTGTAACGCGTTGCAGTTTAGCAGCTTGAGTTTTTAGTCCAATGGCACAAGGTTTCAAATGAAATCTATTCTATATTTACTCAACAAAACCTTTAGATATAAAAAAGGTGAGCAAAAGATGCTCACCTTTTAAAAATGTACTTTATTTTTTCGCAGCTTGCATCTTTTTCCAGTCTGACTGTACCTGTTCGGCAACTTTTGGATAATCAAGGATGAAGCGCACATGGCTTTCTACCCCAGTTTTTAAAGTTGCATTATCGACGATGAATAACGGGTTATGGTTAGGTGCGGCTTTCGTCATGTCCTGATCGGCAGGCGTTGCGCCCAAAAAGACAAATAAGGACGGCATGAGCTGTCCATAATAGGCAAAGTCCTCACTGGCACTGGCATTGTTGTCCAGAACATGCAGTTTATCTTCGCCATTGACTTGGGCAAGCGTGGGTTGCATCAGCTGGGTTAAGGTTTTGTCATTGGTGGTGACTGGCGCATATGGCGCAATTTCCACTTTTGCCGTGACATCGTTGGCTGCGGCATTATGTTCGACCATTTTCGGTAAAGTTTTCAAAATGCCTTGGCGGACATCTTCACTGTTGGAGCGAATGGTGCCGACCATATTGACCTGATCGGGGATGACATTACCTGTTGTTCCGCCGTGGATACTGCCAATACTGACCACACCCATGCCTTTAGTTAAATCTGCAGTACGACTGACTAAACTTTGCATGTTGTTAATCATTTGCGCAGAAGCATAGATGGGGTCACGACCAAGCCAAGGCATAGAACCATGGACTTGTTTGCCATTGACCTGAATGCGTAAATGATCGGCACTGTTCAGAATCGCGCCATCTTTATACAGGATATTGCCGCTTGGCATGCCTGCCATCACGTGCATGCCGAAAATGACTTCCGGTTTTGGATTGTTCAATGCGCCATCGGCAATCATTTTACGTGAACCGATTAAATGACCTTGGGTAAAGTTATCAATATCGGCACCGCCTTCTTCAGCCGGTTGGAATACAAAGACTACAGTACCTGCAATTTTGTCTTTATTCGCCGCTAAGGCTTTGGCAGCCCCCAGTAACATGGCTGTATGGGCATCGTGACCACAGCCGTGCATGACATGGGTTTCTGCACCTTGATAAATGGCTTTGGCTTTACTGGCATAAGGAAGACCAGTTTTTTCTTCAATCGGCAGGGCATCCATATCTGCACGTAATGCCATCACTGGACCCGGTTTTGCCCCTTTAAGTACCCCAATCACACCTGTCTTGGCATAGCCTTTACGTACTTCAATGCCATAAGATTTTAACTCTTTTTGTACCAGCTCAGAAGTTTTGAATTCCATATTTCCAAGTTCAGGATGTTGATGAATATGTTGGCGAAGCTTAATAGTATGTGCTTCAACATTTTTAACGGAATCATCAATCCAGTCTGCAAAGCTCAGTTGGCTGCAAAGGATAAGGGGAAGACAAAGGGAGATCTGCTTGTACATGTTCATATTTTGGGAGAACCTTAAGAGTTTGAAATAGTTAAAGTGACTCTATAGAATTGCATATTGTTTTAAATTTAACCAAAACCCTGTAGGTATCTTAAATATACCTTTAAGGTATGCTTTATTTTAGTGATTGGAATAAAAGGTTTTTATTTATAATTTTGCTTTGTAAATTTATGTATTTTACTTTGAAATTAACATCTAATAAGTTGCGGTTGTTATAAGAGTTAGTTTTTGGATCTGTGTCCCAGAGATTTAATTCGATTCAATTTATTAAGTTATTACAGCCTAGCTAAACATTCGAGATTTAGATGAGTCGCTTTTTTAAATATATAGTTATTTTCGCCATTGGCTTTGCACTGTGGAATTATTGGCTGAAACCGGATAAAGGTATTTCAGATGCAGCTGATTATCAGACCACAGCGGGGATTCATCAGTTTAATGGCTATAGCATGACGAATTTGCAGCCTTATACGGGAGAGTTTCGGGTTTTATCTAGAGAAAATTATAACTTTGGGCGTGAATCTGAAATTAGCCCTGTCGATTTTGCTTTGGGATGGGACAAAATGGCTGATCCTGAGGTTTATAAACAGTTATCGATTCGCCAAAGCAACCGTTGGTATCATTGGCGTTATGAAAATGCTCCACCTATTCCAGTACGTGAAATTGAAACACAAAGTGCCAATACGCACTTGATTCCTGCAACCAAAGCCATCGCCAAACAACTGGCTCAAATTGATCAAGATGATTTGATTTATTTAAAAGGACAGTTGGTGGAAGTGAAGTCTTCAGATGGATGGACTTGGCGTAGTTCTATAAGCCGTGAAGATACAGGCGGTGGTGCGTGTGAGTTGATGTTAGTGGAAGAGGTACGTGTTATCTCTAATTTATAAGTATCTAATTGATTAAAATTAAAAGAAAAAACCTTTAAGATATCCCCAACACATATTTAACAACTAAGTTGGGAAAGATGGCACAACAAGAAGGCAAACAAGCGTTAATAATTCAGCTTCCGTGGACTGTACCGCAACAGCCAAATGTACAAACGATTGTTTTACAACAGCCCGCTAAAACACAAATGGAGTTGAATGCTTCAACAGATAAAACAGCCATTTCCTCTTTTGGGTTGTCTGTTTTAATTGCTGTAATTTTAGGTCTATTCGCGACTTGGTTAGCTTACTGGTATGGGCGCAAAAGTTTTAAATTAACAGAGATGTCGTTTAAAACTGTAAGTGAGGATATTAAACAAGCGGCTGAAACGCATAGGATTACAACAGATAAAGTTTTGAATAACCAAAAAATGCTGAAGGAACAAGAATTACAGTTTTTATATAGAAGTTCAGAAATTGATAAATTTAGAAACGTCATTGCTGAATATTTTGCTTTGTTGATGAAGTTTAACAGTGTTGTATCTTTAGAAATTGGACGAATGGAAAGAGGGGATTTAATTGAAAGTTTAATCAATTATTTATCCCAAGTCGCATATTACCATATGCAAATTGAATTGTTTTTAGACTGCGAAGCTAATTCACATCATCAAACAGTCAAAACACAGCTGAAGGAGCTAATGGATTCACTATGGAAAATTAGAATACAGCTTGATGGAAATAAAGATCAGTTAAATGATCGAATAGCTGCTTTTTCTAATGAGTTAGATGTTGTGAAAGCTAGCTTAATCAAGCTACTCAATCAAAATGTAAAATGAGAAAAGGGAGAATAAATCTCCCTTTTCTCATTTATCCTTCGGCTCAGGCGGTGTCATCCCAAACTGCAAATATGCCATATTGGTGGCAATACGTCCTCGAGCAGTTCGCATCGCATAACCTTGCTGAATCAAATATGGTTCAATTACATCTTCCAATGTGCCTGAATCTTCAGCCATTGCAGCAGCCAAAGCTTCCACACCGGCAGGACCGCCATCAAAACGCTCAAGCAACATGCTTAAATAACGACGGTCTAAAGTGTCTAAACCATCTTTATCGACTTTCAACATATCCAGCGCACGTTGCGCCATATCCTGATTGACTTCACCGTTGCCTTTGACTTGTGCATAGTCACGCACACGACGCAGTAAACGGTTGGCAATACGCGGTGTACCACGCGCACGACGGGCAATTTCTTTAGCGCCATCACCAGTCATGGGAACATCCATTAACGATGCTGAACGCGTCACAATATGGGTTAAATCCTCAACCGAATAAAATTCTAAACGCTGCACAATACCAAAACGGTCACGCAGTGGAGAGGTGAGTAAGCCTGCACGAGTTGTTGCAGCCACTAAAGTAAACGGTGGTAAATCCAGTTTAATCGAACGTGCACCCGGTCCCTCACCAATCATGATATCAAGTTGGTAATCTTCCATTGCAGGATATAAAATTTCTTCAATCACTGGAGAAAGACGATGGATTTCATCAATAAATAAAACGTCACCTTCTTCCAGATTGGTCAGCATGGCAGCCAAATCGCCGGCACGTTCCAGTACTGGGCCAGAAGTCGATTTTAAATTACCGCCCATTTCCCGCGCGATAATATTGGCAAGCGTGGTTTTACCCAAACCCGGTGGGCCAAAAATTAAGGTATGGTCAAGTGCTTCACCACGACCACGTGCTGCGCCAATAAAGATTTCCATTTGCTCACGTACCACCGGCTGACCAACATAGTCATCCAGTGAAGTGGGGCGAATGGCACGATCAAAATGATCTTCGGGTTTTTCAGAACCACTGATGAGACGGTCTTGCATATTTATTGAATCTATCCCTACATGGTTGATTTGAGCTGGATGAATTCACAGCCTCAAAAAATCTCTCGGACTCGTTTTGCCTTTGCGTAGGCGGTATTTACTTTTGAAAGATGAGCAGTATATATACTGCGCAAGGTAACAAAAATCTTTTGTTGGCTTGAGGATATATCCCTATATCCTAATCTGACTAGACAACATCCATGTCGCCAAACGTGTATCTGAAATCTGAATGAGTTAATTAATTAACTAAAAATTATTTATTCATCGATTTTAATGCTGCACGGATAATATCACCGGCTTCGGTGTAATCACCTTTCACGGCATTAATCAGTTTTTGAGCTTCAGCCGGTTTATAACCCAGTGATTGTAAAGCCGCTTCCGCTTCAGCAACAGCCGAATTACCCATAAACTGAATTTGTGGCGCTGTTGAATTGGTCGGCACATTGCCTGAAGACATGGCTTTAAAGCGATCACGAAGTTCAATCATCAAGCGTTCAGCGGTCTTTTTACCCACACCCGGAACTTTAACCAGTGTATTGAGGTCTTCATTTTCAACGGTATGAATCAGTAAATCGATACTTAAAGTCGATAAAATACCGAGCGCCATTTTAGGACCAACGCCATTTACTTTAAGCAAGGTACGGAAAATGGTTTTTTCTTGTGCATCTAAAAAGCCGTAAAGCAATTGAGCATCTTCACGCACGGTTAAATGCGTCCATAAAGTCACTTTTTGCCCTTTTTGCAATTGGCAAAATGTAGAAAGCGGTGTATCCACTTCATAGCCCACGCCATTTACATTTAATAGTACTGTCGGTGCTTCCAAAGCAAACACTTCACCAATGAGACATCCAATCATTTTGATTTTTTCACTTATCTATCGTTGCTTGCATAGTAGTGAGCATTTGCAGGAAAGGCAAAATGCGCACGCATATTTATTTAAATTTCACAAAAATTCTGGTCAAAATATCTGCGAAATCTTTAGATTAAACCAGCTTTATTACCTTGCAATTCTTGCGACAGGTTGTAGGCCTGATGGTCTGAAAATTTAGAAATAATGTCCAAGACTTGCATAATATTTTCATAGTGATTACTTTCAAAATTGACCCCGGCACGTTGCAGCATCGACATCAAGCGCTGTTCCTTAAAACTTAAAGTCTTATGCGGCGTGGTTAAGGGAATAAAGGCATCTAAAATATTTTGCAGACTTTGATGGGCAATAATCTCGAGTCCAGCTTTTTGCGGATGTTCAAAAATTTTGTCACGCGCCAGGTTCTTCGCCCGGTTAATACCGCGTTCAATATCTTGGGAGCAATATTGCAACAAGCTGCCTTTGAGTTGCCCAGACAAAATCTCATAGTGATGTTTGGCAAAAGCTGTGGTCACTTCATCCACCAGACGTTTCATTACCCGACCACGTAAAGCGGCAATTTTTTGCTGCCAGGTGGTGGTTTCCATGGAAAGTTCTTGAGGTGTTCCATAATCCGCAATCAGGTCAAGGAAAATCGGTTCCACTTCTTCATAAGACAGCATGTTTAAAATAATGCCATCTTCCAGGTCAATCAGCGCATAGCAAATGTCATCTGCCGCTTCCAGTAAATAGGTCAGTGGGTGACGGCAATAGTGATATTCACCCAGTTGGATTAAACCAAGCTGCTCTGCAATCTGCTTCAAAATCTCTTTTTCGGATTGATAACACCCAAACTTTGCCCGTTGACTGGCAGGGCGGTCACCTTGCGAGGCAATGGTTTTAGACAGCCATGGGTACTTTAAGTAAGCCCCTAATGTTGCGTAAGTTAGACGCATGCCGCCATCATTGGGATGATAGTCAATTTTGGTCAGTAAGCGTAAACCTTGGGCATTGCCTTCAAACTGGCGTACATCGGCTTGTTCTTCAGGCGAGAGCTTTGCTAAAAAGTTGCCATGTGAAGCATCATCAAACCATTCGCGAATGGCATATTCACCGGCATGTCCAAAAGGTGGATTGCCAATATCATGGGCAAGGCAGGCTGCCTGAATGATCGCCCCGACATCGGCAGGGGAAATCCACACTGGCAGTTGATCTTTAATTTTTTCCGCCGCAAGCATGCCGAGTGAACGGCCAATACAGGACACTTCCAGTGAATGGGTCAAACGGGTATGAATACCGTCATGCTGTGTCAGCGGATGAACCTGGGTTTTACGGTTTAGCTGGCGAAAACTTTGTGAGAAAATAATGCGGTCATAATCTTTATGAAAGGGGCTACGTGCCTGTTCTGTACTTTGCTTTTTGCTACCAATACGAACTGTTGAAAGTAATTCTAACCAACGCATTTGTTCCATTTATGATTATTCAGTAATGACCTGAAATCATCATGCCAAAAAAAAGCCAAACAGACTAGAGTAGTGCGACATGATTTGTCTTTTGAATAGAGCATATCAACAGGCAGGGAAATGCTTTATGTTTCCTGATCACCTTTAATCACCTTTAATCACCTTTAATCACATTGATTATGCAGATTCAAAGTCTGAGAATGTTGCGGTCTTGCAGCTCGATTATTCTATTTAATGAACAAATGAAAGTGGGTGTGTTTGAGTTTCCGCCGTGTTATCTCAGTGCTGGTGACATCATGCAACATCATTAATCAGGTTGATCTGCAATCACTTAAAATTGTAGCAGAGGCGGTGGTTCATTTGCTGAAAACCCTTGATAGGCAATAACCCTACCCATTTTAAATCACATTTAGAAACAAGATGCTAAAGAATACGATAGAGATAAAATTCAAAATTTTTATCTGAAAATTAAAGTATTCTTCAGGATTCTTGCATGAATAGATGGCACATTCGTGAATTTCTATCTAGCTGATTTGGTCAATACGAAGTAGAATATGCGCTCTCTCTAAGTCACATTGGCGGTATGGTCCAAAAGACCTGCCCGTGGAGCCAAAATCAGCATGTTTATCGTGGCCGGTGCACCAGCACACTCTTCTTTTAAGAAAACTCAACTCTTAAACCGTTTAGCGTCAATGAGTTCTGTTCAATCAATTGAAAGTCAATGGATTTATCTGTTTGATCAAGCGCTCAACGAGCAGCAGCATCAATCTGCATTACAACTGTTAAATGACGGTGCGTCTTTTGAAGTTCGCCAAGCGGCAAGTGATGAAATTCAAATTCTTGTAACACCGCGTTTGGGGACAATCTCTCCGTGGTCTTCTAAAGCGACTGATATTTTTGCCAATTGTAATACCCCGATACACCGCCTTGAACGCGGTGTTTTGTTTACTTTAAAGGGTATTTCTGAAATATCCAATGAAGTAAAACTGGCATTGCATGACCGCATGACTGAAAGCGTTTTCAATCAAATTGAGGATGCCGCTGCTTTATTTAACGAGACTGAACCAAAACCTTTAAATAGCATTGATATTTTAGGTCAAGGTAAAGAAGCACTGGTTAAAGCCAACTCTGAATTTGGTTTTGCATTGTCTGATGAAGAAATCGACTACTTAACTGCAGCATTTACCAAGATGGGTCGTAACCCACATGACATCGAGTTGATGATGTTTGCTCAAGCAAACTCTGAGCATTGCCGTCATAAAATCTTCGGTTCAGAATGGACCATTGATGGTGAAAAACAACCATTGTCATTGTTCCAGATGATCAAGAACACTTATAAAGAATCTCCTGCAGATGTATTGTCAGCCTATAAAGACAATGCCTCTGTAATCGTGGGTTATGACACACAACGTTTCTATCCAAAACCGGATGAAAACGGTCACCACGTTTATAAATATAAGAGCCAAGCTGCTCATATCCTCATGAAAGTGGAAACCCACAACCATCCAACAGCGATTGCACCATTTGCAGGTGCTGCGACGGGTTCAGGTGGTGAAATTCGTGACGAAGGCGCAACAGGTCGTGGCGGTAAACCAAAAGCGGGTTTAACCGGCTTCACCGTATCTAACTTGAATATTCCTGGGTTTGAACAACCTTGGGAAGAAAACTACGGCAAACCATCGCGTATGGCGTCTCCACTCCAGATCATGATTGATGGTCCTTTAGGTGGTGCTGCATTTAATAACGAATTTGGTCGTCCTGCGTTAAATGGTTACTTCCGTACGTTCGAACAAAATGTAAATGGTGATGTAAAAGGTTTTCACAAGCCAATTATGATTGCTGGTGGTTACGGTAACATCCGTCCTGACCATGTAGAAAAAGATCCAATTCAACCGGGCGACTTATTGATCGTGCTGGGTGGTCCTGCAATGCTGATCGGCTTAGGCGGTGGTGCAGCATCTTCTGTAGACAGCGGTAAATTGGGTGAAAACCTGGATTTCGCATCTGTACAACGTGAAAACCCAGAAATGGAACGCCGTTGCCAAGAAGTGATTGATACTTGCTGGCGTATGGAAGATTACAACCCAATCGTGTCTGTACATGACGTCGGTGCGGGCGGTGTATCGAATGCCATGCCTGAACTTGTGAATGACCATGAGTTAGGTGCAGTACTAGATCTTCGTAAGATTCCATCATTAGAGTCAGGTATGTCTCCAATGGAAATCTGGTCAAACGAAGCGCAAGAACGTTATGTATTGGCAATTCGTCCAAGTTCTTTAGAGTTATTTGAATCGATCTGTGCACGTGAACGTTGTCCGTTTGCGGTATTGGGTGAGGCGACTGAAGCACGTCACTTAACCGTTGAAGATCCATTGTTTGAAAACAAAGCTGTGGATATGCCAATGCAAGTGATGCTTGGTGGCACACCGCGTATGAGCCGTTCATATGAAACAATTGAACGTCAAGGCGATGATTTTACAGCTGAATCTGTAACAGATTTGAAAGATGCAATTTACCGTGTTCTTAAAAATCCAACCGTTGCATCTAAGTCATTCCTCATCACCATTGGTGACCGTTCAATTACAGGTATGGTTGCACGTGACCAAATGGTTGGCCCTTGGCAAGTGCCTGTAGCGGATGCTGCAGTTACAACGACCAGCTTAGTGGGTTACACGGGTGAAGCAATGGCAATGGGCGAACGTCCACCAGTGGCATTGTTAAATCCAGCGGCATCTGCACGTTTGTCGGTTGCAGAGTCTATTTCTAATATTATGTGTGCCAAAATTGACCAGATTAGTGACATTAAATTGTCTGCAAACTGGATGGCAGCAGCGGGTCAACAAGGCGAAGACCAAGCCCTATTTGAAGGCGTAAAAGCCATCGGTATGGAAATGTGTCCTGCGTTAGGTATTGCAATTCCAGTGGGTAAAGACTCATTGTCAATGCGTACCACGTGGAATGACGAAGGCATCGACAAATCTGTAACGTCACCAATGACAGGTGTAATTACAGCATTTGCACCCGTAACTGATGTTCGCAAAACATTAACCCCTGAACTTAAAAACCTAGAGTCTGTACTTGTACGTATTGACTTATCTAAAGGTCAATTCCGTTTAGGTGGTTCAATTTTAGCGCAAGTGTACAAAGCGATTGGCTCAATCACACCAGATGTAGATAGCTTTGATGACTTCAAAGCCTTCTTTGCATTGGTGCAAGATTGGAACAACCGTGGCTTAATTCAGGCTTACCATGACATCGGTGATGGCGGTTTATTGGCAACTGTTGCAGAAATGATGTTCGCTTCACGTTTAGGCGTAGCATTAGAAGATCAATCTACAGCAAGCTTATTTGCAGAAGAAATTGGTGCAGTATTGCAAATTTCAAAAGCGGATTGGACTGCACTAGAAGCTGAAGTTGCAACATCTAGCTTGAAAGATGCAATTACAGTAGTGGGCACAGTGAATAGCACTGATGCTTTGACTGTAAATAGTTTGAATTTTGACCGTGTTGAATTACAACAAGCATGGACTGAAGTATCACATCAAATTCAACGCTTACGTGACAACGTAGAAACAGCAGATCAAGAATATAGCTTGATTGCCAATAAAGAACACAAAGGCTTAATCGCATTACCGACATTTGATTTGAATGAATCTGTGGAAGCGCCGTATATCAATTTACGCCGTCCAAACATGGTTATTTTACGCGAACAAGGTGTAAACGGTCATGTGGAAATGGCTGCTGCATTTGATAAAGTGGGCTTTAACACTGTGGACGTTCACATGAGTGATTTGCTTGCAGGCCGTATTGACCTAGATGATTTTGAAGGTTTAGTGGCGTGTGGCGGTTTCTCTTACGGTGACGTAATGGGCGCAGGCGGTGGTTGGGCGAAATCGGTGTTATTTAACCCGAAACTTCGTGACCAGTTCGAGAAATTCTTCAATCGTCAAGAAACCTTCTCTCTAGGGATCTGTAACGGTTGTCAAATGTTGTCTCAATTGGCTCCACTGATTCCAGGTGCTGATGCTTGGCCACGTTTCCACAGCAACACTTCAGAAGTTTTTGAAGCGCGTGCTGTTAACGTCCGTGTTGAAAAGTCTCACTCGATTTTGTTAGACGGTATGGAAGGTTCGATTTTACCAATCGCGGTTGCGCATGGTGAAGGTCGTGTGGTTGCAAGTGAAGACAAGATTGCCGCGTTAAATGCAGGCAACCAAGTTAGCTTGCGTTATGTAGATAGTTTCGGTAACCCTACACAACAATATCCATTGAACCCGAATGGTTCACCAGAAGCGATTACTGGGGTAACGTCTATCGACGGTCGTGCAACAATTATGATGCCGCACCCTGAACGTAACTTCCGTGCAGTTCAGCATTCTTGGAAACCTGAAGAATGGACTGAAGATGGTGCATGGTTACGCATGTTCCGCAACGCACGTAAGTTCATTGGTTAATTCTGAAGTGTTTTGAAAAAAGCCACCTTCGGGTGGCTTTTTTATTTTGTATATATTTTTAATTTTATTTAATTTCTTTTCTCTCACTGGACTTGGTTTGGATTTTGCTTTTATATTGCAGTGAAAGAGTATTTGTGTGTTTTATGCACAATGATGATGCAATATAGAGGAAAGATGGTTCACTAAATATAAGTTCAGGATTGAATCTCTAAGTGAGGTGACACAATGCTAAAAACTGTGACATATACAACTGTTGATAAAGCGAATTTACGTAAGAAAGGTTGGATGTTTTTTATGGCAGTCGTTGGGCTGCAAACATTGTTCTTGATCGGCAGCTATTTGCTTCAAAGTTCTTAATTTCTAGATTTAAAAAGCCACCGTGAGGTGGTTTTTTTTGTGTTGATATTTTGAGTCCGCAAGATAAAAATGCTTTGTTTGGTAGAGGATATGTCCTTGTATCCCTACCAAACATGCGACGTCCATATCGCTAGTCATGTGATTTGATATTCTAAATAAAATATTAATTCCAGTTTAATTGATATTTTTGCACCCAGTACAATCTGGTTTCTATGCTGTAACTACCATCAGGTTTTAATGAAATCATATAATGAATTTCCTTGCCACGACGAGCGTTGCCTTTCCCTTCAGGAACTTGGTACTTATATTTTTCTACTTCTTTAGGGGGGGGTAAGTACAATCCGTTTCCAGGCAGTAAGAGAGAGTTTGTCGATAGCAGATTCAATATTTTTCTTAAGAATGGTTGTATTGTATTTAAGTGCATTTTCATCCTTACCTATAAATGCATCTTTTGTAATCCCATAAGGGGTTACTCTATCACCAGTAATGATAACTTTTTTCCCTTTAAGCTCAGGAATTTTTTGCTGCTCTTCATACGTTAACCAAGGTGCATATTCAATAATAATTTGTGGAGGGGCATAATCCTCGGGAGATACCTTACAGCTACTATAAGTTGTAATATATCTTTGCTTTTTTATCGCATCTGGTGTTCCTGATAAGTTGCCACATTCAGGCCAATTGTTTTTGTAAACTATGCTATGGACCGGCCAATATTTATTATCCATTTCAAAGCTAATACTGTTTTTCATGATTGGTGCTGTTACTTGGCAACCAGTTAGAATAAATAAACTGCTCATTATTATTAATTTTATTTTCATTTTTCTTTAACTTCACTTGCAGGTTTAAATATTAATATTGTCCCATAATTAGCTTTGATCCATTTCAAATAAAGTATCAATTCCAATATCTTTGATATTTCTGCACCCAGTACAATTTGGTTTCTATGCTGTAGCTACCATCGGGATTAAGGGAAATGAGGTAATGGATATTTTTACCCCGACTACGATTGCCTTTGCCTTCAGGGACTTGGTACTTGTATTTTTCTATATCTTTAAGAGGAGTGAGTACAATCTGTTTCCATGCAGCGGTTGGGATTTTTGCTACACCTTCCTGTTGTGCTGCCATTAAGGCTAGTCTTTTTTTTGCTGCCTCTTCGCCACCACCATAACGTAGTTCTTCAGGAACGCCATATCCTTTTTTTATCTGCTCTTCATACGTTAACCAAGGCGCATATTCAATAATAATTTGTGGAGGGGCATAACCCTCAGGAGATACCTTACAGCTACTATAAGTTGTAATATATCTTTGCTTTTTTATCGTATCTGGTGTTCCTGCTAAGTTTCTACATTCAGGCCAATTGTTTTTGTAAACTATGCTATGGACCGGCCAATATTTATTATCCATTTCAAAGCTAATACTGTTTTTCATGATAGGTGCGGTTACTTGACAGCCATTTAAAATAAATAAACTGCTTATTGTTATTAATTTTATTTTCATTTTTCTTTAACTTCACTTGCAGGTTTAAATATTAATATTGTCCCATAATTAGCTTTGATCCATTTCAAATAAAGTATTAATTCCATTTTAATTGATATTTTTGCACCCAGTACAATTTGGTTTCTATGCTGTAACTACCATCGGGGTTAAGGGAAATGATGTAATGGATATTTTTACCTCGGCTTCGGTTGCCTTTCCCTTCAGGAACTTGGTACTTATACTTTTCTATATCTTTAAGAGGAGTGAGTACAATCCGTTTCCATGCAGCGGTTGGAATTTTTGCTACACCTTCCTGTTGTGCTGCCATTATGGCTAGTCTTTTTTTTGCTGCCTCTTCGCCACCACCATAACGTAGTTCTTCAGGAACGCCATATCCTTTTTTTATCTGCTCTTTATAAGTTAACCACGGAGCATATTCAATAATAATTTGTGGAGGGACATAACCTTCTGGCTCGACTTTGCAAGAGCTATCTGTAGTTAAATATTTAGTTTTTCTTTTTACAAGCATATTTCCATCGCTATCATAAAAATTACCGCACAATAGCCAGTTATTTTTATAGACAAATTTTCCCGAATCATAATGTATAGAATAACTAATACTATTTTTCATCATAGATGAGCATCCTGATAGGACTAGACTAGTCGTTAAGCTTATTAAAAGTATTAATTTTTTCATTTTGCTATACCGCCCCTTTAAAGTTCAAGAAAATAAGCTGTACCCAATTTTTTTATATTTAGAATTAAATTCAATAAAAGAGCTTATGCATTAGAAATATATTTGAATTTATTTTTAATTAACTTATAAAAAACGGCTGCAAACAGCCGTTTTTATTGCTGAAATTTTTATGGAGATAACGGTTCCTGCTGTTTTGGGTCAGGCATTGGCGCAGATTCTTCCTCATCATTATAAGGATTTTCCAGTTCCAGCGCTTGATCAAGTTCAGAATCAAAAACGTCAGTCAGCATACTGTCGTAGCGTTTGACATTGTAGGTGAGAAGACTTGCTGCTTCCTCTTGAGTTACAAAACCTATCTCTACCGCATCTGCAAGACGTTCATCAAAAGTTAAACCTTTAAATTGCCCTTTCGATTCAGCTTTTTTGAACTTGTCCCACAGCGGTTCTAACTCAAGCAACATGTTAAAAGTCGATTCCATGCGACCCGTCACATCATCTGCATCAGTGTTATAGAATACATGCTTTTTCAATTCATCGCGGAAAGCATTGTCCTGCATAATGATCTCGCCAGCTTGTCGTTTTAAGGCATCACTTGGTTTGTGAACAGGGCGACCAAGTGGGAAACAGATAAACTTGACTAAGCCAGCCGCAATACCGACGGGGAAGTTAGCAAACAAACCATAAAAGGCTTCTTGAGCATTAAACAGTGATTTTTCTAGTGCCAGTTTTGCATGAACCTGTTCCGCCTCAGTTTTTTTGCCATGTTCATAATATTTAAGAATAGCGGTACTCATAAACAGGTTGGCATGAATATCGGCTAAACGACCAGACAGCATCTCTTTACGTTTAATGTCACCTGCAAGCAGACCCAAACACATATCGGCAGTCAGGGCAAAGTCAGTACTTAAACGGTTAATAATCTTGTAATAGGGCAGGGTAAATTCATCCGCACTTTTGGGTGCATCTGAAGAGCCACCGATATAGCCATAAGCAAATGCACGTGCAGTACGGTTAAAGGTATAGCCTAAGTGGTTAAACAGCATTTCGTTAAAAGTGGTCAGGGCAGTCTCTTTATCCTTGGCTTGCAGCAGTTGTAATTCCTCAAACAGATAAGGATGGCAACGCATAGAACCCTGACCAAAAATCATGAGTGAACGACTGAGAATATTGGCACCTTCAACCGTAATGGAGACAGGAATAGCCTGATAGGCGAGAGCTAAAAAGTTACGTGGCCCCATTTGCACGGCACGACCACCGACCACATCCATGCCATGATTGACCACGCGGCGCATGGTTTCAGTGGCATAGTATTTGGCCATTGCAGTCATCACTGCAGGTTTACCCCCTAGATTCAGGCCACAGGTCACCAAATAACGAAAAGCTTCCAGCATGTAGGTGTCACTGGCTATATCACTGGTGGCTTCCTGTACACCTTCGAATTTACCCACGGAAATTTTAAATTGCTGACGAATTTTGGCAAAAGCTCCCACGGTTAAATAGGTCATTTCACTTGCTGCCGTCGAAAGTGCAGGAAGGGAAATGCCGCGACCGACCGCCAGACATTCCATCAGCATACGCCAGCCTTTACCAATATTTTTAGATCCGCCAATAATCCAGTCCAATGGAATAAAGACATCTTTACCATCCACAGTTCCGTTCATAAAAGGCGAGCCGGGATTATGTCGTGCACCCACTTTGACACCTTCATGGCTGGCAGGAATCAGCGCACAGGTAATGCCATATTCAATTTTGGTTTTATCACCCAATAGCCCATCAGGGTCATATAGCTTAAATGCCAAACCAATCACGGTTGCAATTGGGGCGAGGGTAATCCAGCGTTTGGAAAAGTGCATGCGTAAGCCAAGTATTTGCTGACCTTCAAACTCGCCATAACACACCACACCCGTATCCGGAATTGCCCCTGCATCTGAACCGGCTTCTGGGCTAGTGAGACCAAAACAGGGAATTTCTTCACCTTTGGCCAAACCCGGTAAATAACGGTTTTTTTGTTCTTCAGTTCCGTAATGCAGCAATAACTCACCGGGACCTAAAGAGTTAGGCACCATACAGCTCACCGCAGCCGTTAACGAGCGCGAAGCAATCTTGCTCATAATCCGGCTTTGGGCAAATGAACTAAAAGCACGACCGCCATATTCCTTGGGAATAATCAGGCCTAAAAAACCATTTTCCCGAATATAGCTCCAGGCTTCAGGCGGCAAGTCTTTAAGGTGATGATGGATCTCCCAGTCATTCAGCATGGAGCATAAATGTTCTACTTCATTATCCAGAAATGATTGTTCTTCTGCCGAAAGAGTAGGATAAGGATAGCTTTCAAACTTGGACCAGTCCGGTGCCCCCATAAACAGGTCTTTTTCCCACCAGCTGGTGCCTGCATCCAAGGCTTCACGTTCGGTGACGCTCATTGTCGGCATGGCATTTGCCAGCGCCTTATAGGCAGGCTTGGTAATCAATGCCATCCTTAAAGCTTCAATCATCACAACTAAACTGATCAGAATGAGTGGAATACCAAAAATCAGCGACCATGGACTGATAAATGCAGTAGCGATTGCCACAATAATGGTGGTGATCGCACCGGTATTACGGCTGAGCCCAAAAAAGAAAACGGCCCATACGGTAAAAAATTGAATAAGCAGACTGATGATGAATAGCATTGATTTTCTCCAGTTGCTTACACCAGATGAAAGTCAGAGAAACAGTAAACGGTATATGGAATACCTGAACATCATGTTGGACTGTTTAATTGGAAAGACTATTGGTGTAATGAAAATATTGTTGTCATGACCGAGATAGAAATAAAAATTTCGAACCCGAAATTATTAAATTAAGTATTATTTTTTAAGGTAGTTTGTTTTTTGATCGATGTAAAAGCTTAAACTGTCAGAGAAATGTCACGAAAAGTAATAGGCGCTTGTATTTAAAAATGATTTGGCTTGTTGTCATTCCAATATGAAGCAATGAAATATCAGAGAGATTAATTTGGTTTTAAGGATTAATATAATCCTATCTTTATTCTGTTTGTCTATCGCATGCTTAAACTGATTTATTACGTTCCAGAATCCCATCTTGAATCCACCAAACAAGCCATTTTCGAAGCGGGTGCAGGTGGTATAGGCAATTATGAGCACTGTGCATGGCAAGTATTAGGCACAGGGCAGTTTAAGCCGATAAAAGGAGCTGACCCATTTATTGGTGATGTTGGGGAATTGGAACAGGTCACTGAATGGCGGGTAGAAACTATTGTACCGGAAGATAAAGCATCTGATGTGGGAAGGGCTTTAAAGGCAAGCCATCCTTATGAAGAGCCGGCTTTTGAGTTTATTCAGATGGTGGGAGTTGAATACTGAGTTAACACGATTGAGTTTTACTGTTGCACTTTGAATGAATACTTTAATCTTTGGTTCAACGAAACTCGTCAAATTTCATCAGTTGATTTAAGCACTCGCTGAAACTTACAAACTTTTGTAGTCTTGTCTCAGACAGTTGCGGGTGGCCTCTTCGCGTATCAAATATCTTTCTTGAGTTAGTTTGAGAGAAATCAAATTTTCTGAATAAACAAATCGTGCTCAAACGATATTGCGGGAAGAGCAAGCCGTCAACTGCTCTAATCCCCATTACAGGATTTCCTAGCAGGATAGAATTAAACTTTATGAATTGATTTAGATTATTTCACAGCTACAATTTCACCTTTTCTATTCATCGTGACATTGCCTGCAAATTTATCAGGGTTAATGACATTACCTTTTTCATCAACAATAGAACTCCACTGATCCATCAGAATAGGAACTTTAAAACCATTAAAAGTATTATTCGTAATGCGGACGCGAGGGGAGTGATCTAGTATAATCGCATATTTTGCGTCATTTATATGATTTAAGTTAAATGTATTACCATCAATAATAGTGTCAGGGGAAAATTTCACATGCAATACAGCAGAAATTGAATCTTCATCAATAATATCATTAGTATAATCTGCGGTTTTATTTTTAGAATTAATGGATATATCAGACTTAGTTTTGATTTGAACAGCATTACTATAAAAAGTATTATTTTTAAGTATTGCTTTAGATCCATTTAATTGATTAGCTGTAAAATTATTAAATATTGTATTGTTTTTGATAAGCCCATCCCAAGAGGCAAATCTTAGGTTCCCATATATTTTTGAATTAATGAGAGTAACATTTGAAAGTGAAGTTTTACCATAATGATCTTTTTTTGCATAAATAAATTCTGTTTTTGAAACGTCTGTGGTCACATTACTTTGTTGCTGAGTTTTAAAATCAGGGGGGAAATATCCTCCAATAATAACATAAGTATTAAAAAAAATAGCATTATGAATAACGTAATTATTTTCGTGTGTAAAGCCTAATGGGGCATTTTTTTGTTGTGAATAATCCCAAATATGTCCTTGAAAATCTATAAACTGATTTTTAAAATGAATTGTATCTCCGGGATTTGGTAATGACCCAGGATGCCCCCCACTAACCAGCATCCGCAATGACCATTGCAAGTCATTTGGCTTTTTAATTTGGGGTGCAATATAATCACGGGTCATACAATATTTAGGCATTTTAGTGCCGTTAAAGACAACGCTTCCACATTGTTGAGGTTTATATTCGATATAAATTTCTCTTTTTGCATAAGTTTTTTCATGACTAAATATAGAAAATACTAATATCATTGAAATGATAAATTTATTATTCATGTATTAATCCTATTTATAAGGTAATGATGGTGGAACACCTTTTATTATATATGGAGGGTAGCTAGTAAATACTTTCTTGATAATGTTAATAGTTGAAAGACTATAATTTCTAACAGCATCTTGAGTGGCTGCATTATCATTATCTTTTGTATTAAATTCTTTAACGCTTGTATCCCAAATTACATTCTTATATTCTTTTATTTGCTTTTCATTTAACTATTTCAAATAGGCTAATACGGTTAGTAATTGCTTGTGGAATACTATAATAATCAGTGCACGAAAAAAAATATCTGAAATACCTTGCCTTGTTTTTAAATTAAAATCATTGCCTGTAGTTTTCTGTAATCCCAATTAGTTTTATATGTGAAAATCCCTATTTCCACAGGCTGTTTTGTACTTGGATCATAAACAATCGTTACAGTACCTGTTTTATCATTGGATTTTAAATTTTTATATGCAGATGATTCATCCATGAACCTTTGCCTAACAGGCGACATCCATGTCGTTGTTACGCGTATCAGATTTAGATATTTAAATTTTCTAAATATTAATCATCATACCTTCTGAATAAACAACTCGCGCTCGAAACGGTACTGCGGGAAGAACACGCCGTCTTTAGCCCGTTCACCTGCACCAATTACCATGACCGGATATTGCTCATCATTTAATTTTAGAATTTCACGAACCATAGGTTCATCAAAACCTTCCATCATACAGCTGTCAAAACCATAAGCACGCAAAGCCAAAACCAGATTTTCACAAGCCAATGCTGTGGTTTTACATGCCCAAAGTTTGGCATCAGCAGGGTTGAACGCAGTAACGGGCAATTGCTTATCTAATGTACGTGCAACTTTGAAAGCCACTTTCTTAAAGTGACCTACAGCATTGAAGTAACCAGTTTTATAGTTGTAAGGAATGAAACGGTAGTATTGCTTCACTGCTTTTGGTGCTTCAGGAAAAGGAAAATCACTAATGTTCTTTTTCGCCATTTCATCAATACGGTCAGTACGGGCGACACAAATAATCAGTTCAGCTGCGGTTTTGGCAGCCAATTGACCTAAACATGCTTTTACCAACTGCTTTTTCTGATCAGTCGATTGCACCACATAAAATGTCCAAGGCTGCAAATTGGATGAGTTTGGTGCAAGCAAAGCCAGATCTAAACAGTCATCCAAAATATCTGCAGGAATGGCTTTATCAGTAAATTTACGTACAGAGCGACGGCTTGTGAGAACTTTCTTAAAGTTTTCGACATCGATATCCTGCGGAGCAGGTTCAAAGTAACGTTTCTTTTCAGTTTTGGCTTGGTTCGTCATAAATGGCTCGATTTTGTGGAAGATTAAATTTTAAAAGTTTAAAAATTTTAAAAGCTGAGAAATTTTAAAACCACTAAGCCAAGTGAATGACTCAGTGGTCTGGAAATTAAAAGATAAAGAATTAATTAAACTGAGCAAAATCCGGCTTGCGCTTTTGCATAAATGCAGCCACCGCTTCGGCCATTTCAGGTGAAGATACACGCTTCATAAAAATTTCAGCTTCATGATCTACACAGTCTAAAATTTCTTGCAAGTTATGTTTCATTAAAGCTTTGGTTTGCTTGATTGAAGCAAGCGGAAGTGCAGCTAAAGTCTGTGCCTGTTTAAGTGCAGTCGCATACACATCTTCTTCAATGCTATTGACCAAACCTGCACTTAAGGCTTTTTCACTGTTAAATTTCTGTGCAGTAAACAGCAGCTCAGCCGCTTTATGGTAACCTGCTTGTTGAATAAGAAGCTTGCTCGAAGCACCTTCTGGAGAAAGACCAAGGCTTACAAACGGAATCTGGAACAGGGCAGTGTGATCACTATAGACAAGGTCAGCATGAAGTAAAAGCGTCACCCCAATACCAATAGCCACCCCACGAACCGCTGCAATTAAAGGCTTGGAAAATTTTGCCGCAGATTTTAAAACTACAAATGGAGGTGCATCCCCAGCTTTGCCTGCAAGCGGTGTTTGAATAAACTTCATGAAGTCCTGCATATCGTTACCCGCGCTGAAGTCAGCGTCAGCACCACGTAAAATCACTACACGGACATCTTTATTTTGATCAGCTTCATCCAAAGCTTTGGCAATCCAGAGGTATAATTCGCCATATAATGCATTTTTTGCTTTTGGTCGGTTAATGGCTAAGGTCAGTACGCCATTTTCTAAATTCGCATCCAAATGTTCATGAGGTTGTTGAATACAGCTCAGTGTCATCGTACTATCCTTGCTTTAAATACTTAATTTGATTTTATGGCGTTTATTATGTCGCATATTTATTTGGGCGGCACAACTCACGAGTCATAAAAAAATTTG
Source organism: Acinetobacter terrestris (assembly GCF_004331155.1). Classification (GTDB taxonomy): domain Bacteria; phylum Pseudomonadota; class Gammaproteobacteria; order Pseudomonadales; family Moraxellaceae; genus Acinetobacter; species Acinetobacter terrestris. The sequence continues at coordinate 127,381 of NZ_SJNZ01000001.1, read as the reverse complement.
ATCTGTTATGAACTATACATTTGATTATCTGGTTTTCATTGGTCGATTTCAGCCTTTTCATCTGGCACATATGCAAACGATTAAAATTGCTTTAGAGCAAAGTCAGAATGTGATTTTGGCACTCGGTTCTGCACAAAATGAACGCAATATTAAAAATCCGTTTAGTGCTTCTGAGCGTGAACAGATGATTTTGTCCAACTTTTCAGCAGCAGACCAAAAGCGAATTAAGTTTGTTCATGTTGTTGATGTGTATGACGATGAAAAATGGCAAAAACTGGTGCAATCCCTGGTGTCAGAAGTGATAGAGCCAGAAGCTAAAGTCGGCTTAATTGGTCATTTTAAGGATGAATCTTCATACTATCTGCAGCTTTTTCCCGAATGGGAGATGGTTGAGCTTGAAAGCCTAAAAGGCGCGATTTCAGCGACTCCGCTGCGTGAAGCTTATTATCGTGGCGAAATTATCGAATCTGCTTTTCCATGGGGAACCAGTGACTTTCTACAAAAATTTCAGAACACGTCTACTTATCAACAATTACAGCACAAATACCTGACACAAGATAAAACCAATCTCGAAGAATCTGAGTAAGCTTTTAAGTTGGAGTAAGCAATTGCAGCGACCCCGGAGTGGATAAGATGAGTATCCAAACCACGTTGAAAAGTGTCTTTATTGCCACTGTAATCAATTTGAATATTGTTGCGCATGTAAATGCCCAGGAATGGACGCTTACTCCACAAACTTATGTGGGATTCAAGGTGAAGTCGATGAGTTTTTCTATCGTAAAAGGCAAGTTTGAGCAGGTTCAGTCTAGTATGACTTTTGATCCCGCGCTCCCACAAAATGCCTCAGCCCAGTTTGTCATGGACCTAAACAGCGTGAGCTTGAGCAAACCTTCACTGAAAAATATGATTATGGGAGAGGATTTATTTTATGTAGAAAAATATCCCACTGCGACTTTTAAGAGTCATGAATTTATCGCTTTAGACAATCATCACTACAGTATAAAAGGTGATTTGACCTTGCGCGGTGTGACCCAGCCGGTAACTCTTGATACGGTTTTAAAACCCAATACAGCAAATCCACAACTGTTGGATGTTGAATCTAAAGCAGTGGTAAATCGCAGTGATTTTGGTATGAAGAAAGCATTCGAGGGTATAGGGGAGCAAGTAAATATTGAGGTAGATGGACAATGGCGAAAACGATAGTTCACATCTTTTAAAAAAACGGCTTAAAGTGTTTTTTAGATTTCCAAATTTTTATAGTCTTATAGCATCGTTTTTATTTTCTTAGCGATATACGCGACTACATTTTTAGGCGACAGATGAGTTTTAAACGTATTACTAAACTTAAAATAAATAGTCATTTTTTAAAGTTAAAATTTTTGAAAATCAAAATTATATTAACTAAAAATGCGATATCAAGCCAATGGTTACTCAGAACTTAGGTCGAATATTTTGTCCATTAGTCATTAATGGTTTTACAAAAACTTCAATAAACTGGTATAAAAATAACTAAAATGAAAATTCGAAAACTTAAAACAAATTTAATCTAAGATTGGACCGTGTGTCTAAATCCGATCAACAAGCAATCAAAAAAAAGGTGGATTTAAATTTGAAAACAACAATAAAAAATGGACTTATTATCGTAGCAATGGGTTTAGCGGTAAGCAGCCCGTCCTTTGCCCAATCATGGATTTTAACGCCCCAAAGTAATGTTGGTTTTGAGATCAGGTCGATGGGACTTACGGTGGTCAAAGCCAAATTTAATCAAGTTCAGTCCAGCATGGAATTTGATATGAAAGCACCGCAAAATGCATCGACCCATCTGGTCATGGATGTCGACAGTTTGAGCTTTAATAAACCCTTGCTGAAACATATGATTTTGGGTGAAGACTTATTTTATGCAGAAAAATACAAGACGGTAAGATTCAAAAGTACCCAATTTAAAGACTTAGGAAATGGTAAATTTAATGTTTTGGGACATTTAACCTTGCGTGGTGTGACCAAGCCCGTGACTTTTGTAACGACGTTCAAACCCAATCTGTCTAATGGTAACTTGCTCGATGTCCAAGCTTCTGCGGTAATTAACCGTAGTGATTTTGGTATGAGAAAAGGGATTGGCGGCGTGGGGGAGAAAGTGAATCTTGAGCTTTCTGGCCAATGTGCAGCTAACTAAGAATATAATGACCAGTGTTTAACAAATTTTTCCCCCGTCTTCTTGATGGGTATCGGTACTGTACGCTTATTCTTACGTACATTTAAAAATTTAAGGGCAAAATAAATACAAGAATTTTGATTGTATAAAAGACCTTAAAAAGAAGCAAAATAAAAGCCCAAATTTTTTGGGCTCTTATAAATAAATCCAGTAACAGGGTTATCAAGCTGCCTGCAAGGCTTTTAAGTCTTCTATTACTTGTTCTGCATGACCTGCAGCTTTCACCTTACGGTATTCTTTGACTAACTGGTCATTATGGAAAATAAAGGTTGAGCGTTCAATGCCCATCACTTGTTTGCCATACATATTCTTTTCTTTAATCACATCAAAGAGATTACACAATATTTCTTCTTTATCACTGATGAGATTAATGGTCAGATTCTGCTTTTCGGTGAAGTTTTGGTGTGCTTTAACCGAGTCGCGTGAAATACCCAGAATTGTGGTATTTAAAGCATCAAATTGATCTTTCAAACAAGAAAAGCCAATCGCTTGCGTGGTACAACCGGGGGTTGAATCCTTCGGATAAAAATACACAATCAGCCATTCTGATGGAAGTGTCGACAAGTTAACTTCACCCGTCGTGGTCATAAAGGTCTGGTTTGGCAATTGAATACTTTCTGTCATGCTTTAATCCTTGATTAAATTGAATTGCGATCTCATTCGAGTGCTAAAAAGGCATAATTTCATGATATAGAATATCACCGTTAGGTACAGCAATTGGTGATTTAAATGGCAACATATCTTCCATGAAATACTGAATTTTTTGATTCTTAAAAGCGAATAGCTGTCTTTGAAAAGAATTTAAGAAACTAAAATTTTAAAGAGGGGTGCTGGTTTTTCATGGATGGTGTATACATTACCCAGATATAAAAAAGCCTGCATATGCAGGCTTTTATTCAATCCAAGTCAGCTTATTTTTTAGCTTGAGCAGATTTCATTGCTTCTTCAGTTAAGCTTTTAAGCTTGCCTGTAAGTTGTGGACCAAAACAAGCCTGAAGATCTTTATTTTGTTTTTGAACAAAAGCTAGAGTTGCAGGGCTTTTCTTCTGGTTGATGGTACTTTGGATTTCCCATTTTTGAGCATTGGTTAATTTACCGTCAGCTTCAACTGCACAAGTACAATATTTACTTACTTCTGCAGATGATAATTTTTTGCTTTTACCTGTTTCATTTTTACAAACATTAATTAAAGCAGATTTTACATTAGTGCTTTTATAAGCTTCTTGGAGCTTGTTTGTTTCTGCAGCATTTGAAGCAGTTGTCATCAATGCTACAGCTGAAACTAATGTAGAAAGAAGAATGTTTGATTTCAAATTTTTCATGTACTGTTACCCTGTTATGACGGTATATAACGTGTTGGATCTGCAATACCTGCGTCAGCAAAACCCTGTTTACGTAAACGGCAGCTATCACATTTGCCACAAGCACGTCCTTGGTCGTCTGCTTGGTAGCAAGACACCGTTTGACTGTAGTCTACGCCATGTTCTATACCTAAGCGAATGATATTTGCTTTGGATAAATGTAACAAAGGTGTTTCAAATTTAAGAGGTTTACCTTCCACACCCACCTTGGTTGCAAGGCGAGCCATGCGTTCAAAAGCATCAATAAATTCAGGTCGACAGTCAGGATATCCTGAATAATCAACGGCATTAATTCCAATGACAATGGCTTCTGCACCAAAAACTTCCGCTGCAGCGAGCGCGTAAGACAGAAATATTGTGTTACGTGCTGGAACATAAGTTACAGGAATACCTTCTTGTTCATGTTCTGGTACATCAATGCTGTGGTCGGTTAACGCAGAGCCACCGAGGTTGCCTAAATCGATATTAATGACGCGATGTTCTACTCCAGCACGCTGTGTTAATGCTGTAGCAGCATCAAGTTCAGTGGTAGAACGTTGACCATACATAAAACTGATGGCAATACATTCATAACGTGCTTGCGCCCAAGCCAAACAAGTTGTTGAGTCTAAGCCGCCAGATAACAAAACTATGGCACGAGAGCGCATATTCAAATCTCCAAACAAATATAGGTATTCAAAAACAGAAATAAATTAACGACCAGTTTCGTCGTTCCAGAGCAATTTATGCAATTGTAACTGGAAACGAACAGGGAGATGGTCTTCTAAAATCCATTGTGCTAAATCACGCGCAAGTTGAGGCAAGCGAACTACACCTTTTTCAACTGCAAATGCAGGAGAGAACCACACGGTGCTGACTTTGTCGGTAAGTTGGTACTGTTCAACTTGTTGTTTCGACCATTCATAGTCTTCACGATTACAAATCACAAACTTGATTTGGTCATACAAAGTTAAATGATCAAGATTACTAAGCAAATTTCGTGCAGATTCACCAGAAGTTGGGGTTTTTAAATCTAAAACTTTAGAAACGCGAGGGTCTACTTTAGACACATCTAAAGCACCACTGGTCTCTAGCGATACTTCACAGCCAAGATCGGTTAAACGTTGCATCAAAGGCAGTGCATTGGGCTGAGCAAGCGGCTCACCACCTGTCACGCAAATATAGGGTGTTTTAAAATCGAGTGTTGTTTTAATAATGTCGTCTAGTGATTGGCGTTCACCACCTTCAAAAGAATAGGTGGTATCACAATAGGTACAGCGTAAAGGACAACCGGTTAAACGGATAAAAACCGTCGGTAAACCTGCAGCATTGGCTTCACCTTGTAATGAATAGAAAATCTCCGTGATGCGTAAACCCGCAGACGGATCAGAAACAGGAATAGCGGAAGATCGAAGAGTATTCATAACAAAAAATTACCACACCAAAAAACATGAGAGTACAAAAACAAAAATCTCTACGATCATGTCTGACCGTAGAGACGAGGAACGATTAAAGTTCCGCAACAGACTTAAGACATATTAGTCTTCGCGTAATAAATCGTTCAAGCTGGTTTTAGCACGAGTTTTCGCATCAACTTTTTTCACGATAATTGCCGCATACAGGTTGCAAGTACCATCTTTAGATGGAAGGCTACCAGAAACAACGACTGAACCTGCAGGTACACGGCCGTAATGGATTTCGCCAGTTGCACGGTCAAAGATTTTAGTCGATTGGCCAATGAATACGCCCATTGAAATCACAGAACCTTCTTCAACGATCACGCCTTCAACGATTTCAGAACGTGCACCGATGAAGCAGTTGTCTTCAATAATGGTTGGGTTTGCTTGTAATGGTTCAAGAACACCACCAATACCTACACCGCCAGACAAGTGTACGTTTTTACCAATTTGCGCACATGAACCCACAGTTGCCCAAGTGTCAACCATTGTGCCTTCGTCAACATATGCACCAATGTTCACATAAGACGGCATCAATACAACATTTTTAGCCTGGAAAGAACCTTTACGAGCCACAGCAGGCGGTACAACACGTACGCCAGCAGCTTTAAACTGTTCTTCAGTCCAACCTTTAAATTTAGTATCTACTTTGTCATAGAAACGAAGGTCACATGACTCAATAGGCTTATTGTCATTTAATTTAAAAGATAACAAAACTGCTTTTTTAAGCCATTGGTGAACAATCCACTCACCATCAATTTTTTCAGCTACACGAAGTGAGCCGTTATCTAAGCCAGCAATAGCTTCTTCTACAGCACTGCGAACTTCAGCAGGGCAATCAGCCGCTGTGAAATTTGCACGGTCTTCAAAAGCCTGTTCAATGATTGTTGAAAGCTGAGACATGATCTTCCATTTCCAAAAAAAATTTTCCAAGATTTTACACTATATTGAGACAAAAATAGATGAAAAAGTGACTTTAGATCGGAATTAATTATTAAAGAGATAGGAATGATGCTGCTAAACAAAATGTGAGCAATCTATTCAAGACTTTTGTAAAGCATTAGTGCGTTAACACAACGCAAACAATACAGTGAATAAGGCAATATCTTATTAAGTTAGATAGATCTGTTTAGGCAAATAATATAAAAATTCCTATAAAATAATTACTATTTATCAACGATAAAGAGTATTTGTATCAAAATTTAACAAAAACCACGCAAATTTCGAATAAAACCTCCGCTCTTTATATTTTATAGTTTAAACACGAAAAAAACATTAATGATGAAATAACCCCTTTTGAGGAGAGACACGATGAAAACTTTAAGTACGATTTTAGCAGCAGCTGTACTGACTGCTATTGCTGGAACAGCGATGGCTGACGACGCAGTAGTACAGGATGGTTATGCATTTGATCGCAATCAACTTCTTCCGACAGGCGTTCGTGCTGAAGTAGGTACAACGGGTTATGGTGGTGCATTGCTTTGGACTGCAAACCCATATGTAGGTTTAGCTCTGGGTTATAATGGGGGTGAAATTTCATGGACTGATGATGTGTCTGTGAATGGTACTAAATATGATCTAGACATGGATAATAAACTAGCTTATTTAAATGCAGAGATTCGTCCTTGGGGTGCTAGTGAAAACCGTTGGGCACAAGGCTTATATATGGCTGCAGGTGTAGGTTATCTTGACAATCAATATGATTTACAAAAACGTATTGGCAACGGTGAAACCTTAAGCATTGATGGAAATAACTATCAATTAGGTGTTACTGGTCAAGAAGGAAATGTACGTGGTCAAATGTCTTACGAAAATGACATTGCTCCTTACGTAGGATTGGGCTTTGCACCAAAAATCAATAAGAACTGGGGCGTGTTTGGTGAAGTCGGTGCTTACTATACAGGCAACCCAGATGTTAACTTAACACAAAATAATTTAGTTCCAGTATCAGGTAATACTGTATCAGCTCAAGACGCAGTAGATAAAGAAGCGGAAGAAATAGCAAATGATGATAAATTCGCTTGGTTACCAGTAGCTAAAGTAGGTGTAAGCTATCACTGGTAATTGAAAGTTATCATTCTTTAAAAAACGAGCCTCGGCTCGTTTTTTTGTTTTAGAGGATGAAATATTAGATTTTGCAAATTAAGCACTTATTTAAAAGCGATAACCTACTTTCATCCCGTAAACGAAAGCATCATTATTGTTAACTGAGGATAAAGGCCCAAATAAACTGCCTGAACCATTTTGATCTTGCTGAATTTTTGCTTTATTAAATTTTAAGTATTTTATGCCACCGGCAATAAATAAATGAGTGTCAATATTATAAAAACCACCTGCACCAATACTATAAAAACCATCTGAAGGGCTTAAGGTAGAAGCTGGATTACCACTACCCGAATCGAGTCCTATATCTAACGTAGAGGTGAATTTGTCATTAAATACATGGGCCAGGCCTAAAGTCGTACTCCACTGATCTGTCTGATAATCCACTAAAGCGACCGGCGTATCACTATCTGAACTGATCAAGGGTGAAGTAATTTTAAAATTTTGCCAATTAACCCAACGCAATGAACCATAGATTAAATGATTGGCTGTTATGCCTGTTTGAAACTCAAGGTTAACAGATTGAGGAGTTTCTATGGTCGTATTCTGGCTGGATGCTAAATTGAGTAAAGGGATGGCGGGAACTGTGCTGATTTGTTCCTGAAAGTGTTGCGTATGTCGGATTTTAGAGCGGTAAGTCAGTGAGCTTTGAAGGGCATATTCAGGCCGTTGATAGCTGACACCTGTAAGCCAACCACTCGCGGAATCTTTCTTTAGATCCCCGGTGTAATCGACCAGTAAACCCATGGATTGACCTGAAATTTTCAAATGTGTTTTTAAGCTTTGATAACTTAAGCCTGTATAGATGTTCCAAGACTGGTTTGGCTGGTAGCCAACAAGAGCTGTGAGATTGTCTGTATTCAATTTAAAACGTATAGCGTTGACTAAATCATCCGGACTGCTGGCAACGGGATTGAGTGTATAACCGATATCTGTAGCAAAAGGCTGCTCATAAATTAGGCCTGCGGACCAATGGGGATCGAGTTGTAATTTTAAGGCCGCGTTGGACAGATAAAAGGGATTAACAAAATCTTGGGTAGAGCTTTCTGTATAGGTCGATGGATTATTGGCTTCAGGCCGGTAAGTATTTCCCGAGATATTGGCATCAACAAATACAGTTGAAAATTCAGCGTAATTCTTTGGTTGTAAAAATATAGCAATGCTCTGGTTTGAAGTTTCAAGTGCTGCGGAAAATACTTGGGTAGGCAAAAAAATGCACACACTTATGCCAAATGCCTTAGCTTTCATAAATAACCCCAAATTAAATAATCACTTCGCTTATATATTTTGTGTGTAAAACCTGATGACACAGCATGTAATTGAATTTTTTTTATTCAGCGTGAGTACTTTATGCTGTTTTATTTAGAATGGGCAAGCCTAATTTTAAGATTATTTATACTTTAATTCTTGAACAGGTAAAATATCTTATATTACTGATAAGTAAAATAATAAGATCAGTTAATTAAAATTAAAAAAAAGGGATATTCTGATATCCCTGATTTAAATATTTATGTGATTTTTAATCTTCGGGGTAGGCGACTCTTTTTAATGCCTTGATATCCGCTTCTGGTGAGCAGAGTGAAACAAACTCATAACCGTAGCCACGTAATAAATGGCCTTTACGTACCGCAATCCAGGTGGTGTTCACGCCAAAAATATCGGTTGGAATCTGTTTTAGACGGTAGTCACGTTCTGCGTCATAAGCGACATTATTGACAATACCGACGCCCATATTCAGTTCAACATAGGTCTTGATGACATCAGCATCAAGCGCTGACATCACGATATCGACATCAATTCCTGCCTCTTCAAAAGCTTTGTCAATTTTTGAACGACCGGTGAAGCCGCCGTGATAAGTAATCAGCGGATATTGCGACAAATCTTCTAAACTAATATCAGTTTTGCTGGCCAGTGGATGATTTTGTGGCGTAATAATACTGTGTTGCCAAGTATAAAAAGGCACACTCGCAAGGTTGTCTTCAGTGGTTAAAGACTCGGTTGCAATACCGATATCGGCTTCACCTTGAAGTAGCATTTCAGTAATTTCAACCGGACTTGCCTGTTGCAAAATCAGATGTACTTTTGGAAATTCTTTTTTAAATTGATTTACAATCGGCGGCAATACATAACGCGCTTGAGTATGGGTGGTTGCAATCGTGAGCGTGCCTTCATCGACGCGGTTAAAGTCATCTGCCAGACGTTTAATGTTGTCTGCATCGACCAGCATGCGTTCAACAATACCCAGCAAAGATTGACCCGGCTCAGTTAAACCCAATAAACGTTTCCCTTTACGGATAAACAGTTGTACACCCAGTTCATCTTCTAGATCTTTAATGTGTTTACTCACACCCGATTGGGATGTGTAAAGTGCTGCTGAAGCTTCAGTTAAATTAAAGTTTTGTCTAACGGTTTCTCGAATAATTCTTAATTGTTGAAAATTCATGATTCTGTATACCTTAAAAGGGGATGGGGCTTTTTTGGCCCCATCTATTTGTTCTTAAGCGACGTCATTGGCAAATAAATGCAATGCGGTTGGGCTTAACCACACAGTTTGATTCGGTTTGAATTGATGTAATTTCGCTTCTTCAGAATTCAGCGAAATTTCAATTAAATTACCTTGGCGATCCTGAAGCTCTGCAAGCACTTTACCGGCAATCCAGATCTCACGTAAGAAAGTGGCCTGAATGGCATTTTCTTGCGGAGCAGCATGAATGCTGAGTTCGTTTGGACGCGCAAATGCAATGATTTCACCTTGTGGCGCATCTTTCACTTGTGGCAATTGAATGCGGTCTTCTCCAAGATGGATGATGCCTTGCTGATTTTGACCTTCGAAACGGTTGGCCTGACCCAGGAAGTCGAAAACAAACGGCGTTGCCGGTTTTTCATACACTTCACGCGGCGAGCCAATTTGTTCTACATTACCTTTGTTCATCACGATAATTTGATCCGCTACTTCTAAGGCTTCTTCCTGATCGTGGGTTACAAAAATAGAAGTGATATGCAATTCATCATGTAAGGTACGTAACCAGCGACGCAGTTCTTTACGTACTTTGGCATCGAGTGCACCAAACGGTTCGTCCAGTAACAGTACGCGAGGCTCAACGGCAAGTGCACGAGCCAAGGCAATACGTTGACGCTGACCGCCTGATAACTGAGCCGGGAAACGATCCGCCAAGAAACCGAGTTGAACCAAATCAAGTAAACGGGTGACACGTTTTTTGATTTCTGCTTCAGAAGGGCGGGTCGAGCGCGGACGAACACGTAAACCAAAAGCAATGTTTTCAAATACAGTCATGTGACGGAACAAGGCATAGTGCTGGAATACGAAACCGACTTGACGTTCGCGAACATGAACATCGGTTGCATCTTCGCCTTCAAGAATCACTTGACCGCCATCAGCCGATTCTAGGCCGGCAATAATGCGGAGCAAGGTGGTTTTACCACAGCCTGATGGGCCCAATAATGCCACCAATTGCCCATCCGGAAAATCCAGTGAAATATTATTAAGTGCATGGAATGCACCAAAGTGTTTTTCAATATTTTTAACTTGAATACTCATGATGTCATTCCTTAAGAAACTGTTGAATCTTCATTACGTTTGTTTTGGTTCTCTTGGCGAATCTCAACCCAGGCTTTTAAAATCAGGGTCACAATAGCAAGTAAGGCCAACAGCGAGGACACTGCAAATGCAGCACTAAAGGTATATTCGTTATAGAGAATTTCTACATGTAAAGGCAGAGTATTGGTTTCGCCGCGGATATGTCCAGACACTACCGATACCGCACCGAATTCACCCATGGCACGGGCATTACACAGAATAACACCGTAAATCAGACCCCACTTAATATTCGGCAAGGTCACTTTATAGAAGGTTTGCCAACCTGAAGCACCCAATACAATCGCGGCTTCTTCTTCTTCAGTGCCTTGCGCTTCCATTAAAGGAATCAATTCACGCGCGACAAAAGGAACGGTAATAAAGATGGTGGCAAGTACAATGGCAGGCACGGCATAGAGCACTTTAATGTCGTGATCCATCAGCCAGCCGCCCATCCAGCCTTGAGTACCAAAAATCAGTACCAGCATCATGCCTGCAATGACCGGCGATACAGAAAATGGAATGTCAATAATGGTGGTTAAAAGAGATTTGCCACGGAAGTTGAATTTCGCAACAGACCATGCAGCAGCAACACCAAACACCACGTTTAATGGCACGGCAATCGCAGCGGTCAATAAAGTCAGTTTTACAGCAGAGAGCGTATCCGGATTGATCAAGGCTTGGAAATAAACCGCAACGCCTTGCTTAAAGGCTTCCACAAAGACCAGAATTAAAGGCAGAATCAGGCAGCTCAAGAAAAAGATCAGCGCAATGGTGATCAGAAGATTACGTACCCAGGTCGGTTCGCGGGTTGCATCACGAGATTGCAGTTTTTCTGCTAAAGCATTGCTATTGGTGATTAAACTCATGGTGCAGTTCTCCCTGTACGACGGCTTGCCCACGCTTGTAGCAAGTTAATCAGGAATAAAATCGCAAATGACAGCACCAACATCACCACCGCAATCGTGGTTGCACCTGCGTAATCATATTCTTCTAAACGAGAAATAATCATCAGTGGCGCGATTTCAGTTTCATATGGCTGGTTACCTGCAATAAAGATGACTGAACCGTATTCACCGACTCCACGTGCAAATGCCAAGGCAAAACCTGTCAATAATGCTGGAAATAGAATCGGCATAATGATTTTGGTAATAACCTGAAAACGGTTGGCACCGAGTGCTGACGCAGCTTCTTCCAGTTCGGTTTCCAGATCACTTAAAACTGGTTGTACCGTACGAACCACGAAAGGTAAACCAATAAAAATCAGCGCAAGCGTGATCCCGATCGGGGTGTAAGCCACTTTAATACCAATTGGTTCCAGGTATTGACCAATCCAACCTGTAGGTGCGTATAAAGAAGTCAGTGCAATACCGGCAACTGCGGTTGGCAGGGCAAAGGGTAAATCCACCAAAGCATCAATAATCCGTTTACCAGGAAAGCTGTAGCGAACCAAGCACCATGCCAGTAATAAGCCAAATACCACATTGACTAAGGCTGCAATGAGTGCAGCACTAAAACTTAACTGCAAAGATTTTAGGATACGTTCTGAACTTAAAATTTCCCACAAACCGTCCCAGCCAATGCCCAGTGATTTAATAAACACCGCAGAGAGTGGAATAAGAACAATTAATGACAAATACGCTAGGGTAAAGCCTAGAGACAGACCAAATCCTGGCAGCACTCGGGATCGCTGCGACATGATTACTCCTCAAAAGAGAAAATGCTGACCAATAAAGTCAGCAAAAATAAAAATTTAATTCGGCACAAGCATAATTTGCAGACTTCAAATTGCAAATTTAAAATAACACTTGCTCTCATCAGAAAAATTGATATGTTGCAGTAAATTTTCTGAAATCAAATAATCATAAATTTCAGGAAACGGACCAAAACCGGAAGCAACATTAATATGTCCGACCTGACCCAGGTTAATCGGGTTGAGTTTCCATGCTTTGGCTAAGCATTGGGCATCTTCAAAATTTAACCAAGGATCGTTTTCACTAATCAGTAAAGTAGTAGTTGGAACGGCAATTTTAAGTTGGTGAAAATAGCGTTGATAATCTTGCTGGCTATCACGTGCAAAGCCAGATTCACCAAAACGTGCAGGATTCGCTGGTGCAACCAGAATCAAATTTTTAATTTTTTGATTTAATTCCGGGTGCTGAGCTAGTGCTGCAACAGTGGTAAGGCAACCAAAGCTATGCGCAACAATCTGGATCTTTCCCTGAATGGGCGCAACGGTATTTACAAATTCACTGATCCAGATTTCAAGTACCGGGTTATTCCAATCCTTTTGTTGCACACGAGAGCATGACATGAGTTGTCGTTGTAACCAGGATTGCCAGTGCGCAGGTTCACTGCCACCTACACCTGGAACAATTACGGTATGAATCATGTCGATGCTCCTTTATTTTTCCAGCACGATTATTTAGCGCTATTGGCTTTTACGATTTGATCGAAAATACCGCCATTTTCAAAGTGGGCTTTTTGAACTTTATCCCAACCGCCAAATTCCTGATCAATGGTCACAAGTTTAAGTGGCTTGAAGACAGTGCTGTATTTGGCTAACACTTTTGCATTACGTGGACGGTAGAAGTTACGTGCTGAAATTTCTTGACCCAATGGCGAGTACAAGAAGTTCAAATAACCTTGTGCCAAGTATTTGTTGCCTTTTTTCTCAGCATTTTTTTCTACGATCGCAACGGGTGGCTCAGCCAGAATGGACAGGCTAGGGGTGACGATTTCAAATTTGCCGGGTTGTTCACGAAGCGCTAAGTGAGCTTCATTTTCCCAAGCCAGTAATACGTCACCCATACCACGTTCAGCAAATGTTGTGGTTGCGCCACGTGCGCCTGAATCAAGGACTTTGGTATTTTTATAAATTTTACGAACGAATTCTTGTGCAGTTTTGTCGTTACCGCCTGCCTGGTGTTTTGCCCAAGCCCACGCTGCTAAATAGTTCCAGCGGGCGCCGCCAGATGTTTTAGGGTTTGGAGTGATAATGCCTACACTCAGTTTAGCTAAGTCGCCCCAGTCTTTTACACCTTTAGGATTGCCTTTACGTACCAAGAATACGATTGTAGATGTATAGGGGGTTGAGTTTTGAGGAAGTTTCTTTTGCCAATCAGCAGGAAGCAGTTTTGTTTTTTGTTCAATCACGTCAATATCAGCAGCAAGCGCAAGCGTCACGACATCAGCATCTAAACCATCAATCACCGCACGCGCTTGTTTACCCGAACCGCCGTGAGATTGCTTGAAATTGATCTTTTGACCGGTGCGGCTTTCCCAGTATTTGCCGAACTGTTTATTAACATCTTCATAAAGTTCACGGGTTGGATCATAAGAGACATTTAGAAAGTCTTTTGCCAGAGCGCCAAAAGATGTTGCAGAGATCACTGCGGCCAAAACCCCTAACTTTAATTTTGCTGAAATGCTCATGCCAACCTCAATATTTTTAACTGTTTTGTAACATGAATGCAGAATAGCGCCATTCTTTATGCATAAAAAATAATAAAAAATGAATTTTATATGAATAAAAAAGATAAGATAAACCTATTCTGCATCCGAAGCACTGGCCTTATCAATAAAGCCAGTGCCGCTCTTGATTTTCCAAGATTATTTCGTGCTATTGGCCTTCACGATCTGGTCAAAAATGCCGCCATTATCGAAGTGCGCTTTTTGAACCTTAGTCCAGCCACCAAATTCCTTGTCAATCGTTACCAGTTTTAAAGGTTTGAATACTGATTTGTATTTTGCCAATACAGCGGCATTGCGCGGACGATAGAAGTTATTGGCAGCAACGGTTTGACCTGCAGGTGAATAGAGGTAGTTTAAGTAAGCTTTAGCAACGGTGAGATTGCCATCTTTCTGTGCATTCTTTTCAACAATGGCCACTGGCGGTTCTGCCAAAATAGACAATGATGGGGTGATAATTTCAAACTTGCCCGGCTGTTCACGAATTGCTAAGTGCGCTTCATTTTCCCAAGCCAGTAGTACATCACCAATGCCGCGTTCAGCAAATGTTGTGGTTGCACCGCGTGCGCCAGAATCGAGCACTTTGGTGTTTTTATAGATTTTACGAACGAATTCTTGTGCTTTGGCATCGTTGCCGCCTGCCTGATGTTTCGCCCAAGCCCATGCTGCTAAATAGTTCCAGCGTGCGCCACCAGATGTTTTAGGGTTTGGAGTAATGATGCCGACATCTGTTTTAACTAAATCACCCCAATCTTTAATGCCTTTCGGGTTGCCTTTATGGACTAAAAATACGATGGTTGATGTATAAGGAGTAGAGTTATTGGGAAACTTTTTCTGCCAGTCTTTAGGCAGAAGATTTGAATTTTCTGCAATGGCATCAATATCTGCAGCCAGTGCTAAAGTCACAACGTCTGCATCTAGTCCATCAATCACTGAACGTGCCTGTTTACCCGAACCGCCGTGTGACTGTTTGAAGGTAATATCTTGACCCGTAGACTTCTTCCAATACGCACCAAATTCTTTATTATAGTTTTCATACAATTCACGTGTTGGATCGTATGAAACATTTAAGAAGTCTTTTGCCAGAGCGCCAAAAGATGCTGCCGAAATAAGTGCTGCTAAAACCCCGATTTTTAATGAGCGCATTTTTTACTATCCTTTACATTTAAATTATTTATGTTTTGTACAAAGCGGAGAATAGCGTTATCTGTTAGGGTAAAAAAATAAGAAGAAACGAATTTGATATGAATAAAACTGCTATCAATTCAGCGTGGCTATTTTTAAACTAGCTCATCATTTACAGGACATTTGCATATGCCATGTTTTAAAAATGCACAGGAAATAAATGAAATTTCATTATTGGATCGTGCTTTCCATTATGGTGATGGCTGTTTTAGCACGGCGCGTGTGCGGCATGGCAAAATTGAGCTAGAACATTTGCATATGGCACGACTGCATTTAAGTTGTGAACGACTGCTGTTAAACGCAGATTTGAGTTTGATTCAAAAAAGCTTAGGTTTATTGCGACAGCAATTTCTGGAAGTGAATGGCACGCTTAAAATCATCATTAGCCGGGGTGAAGGACAGCGCGGATATAGTTTGCCCGATCATCCCGCCGATGTATGGGTATTTTTTTATCCTAAAGTGGTTGAGGATTTTCAGGTTGAAAAAATAAAATCGGGTGTGCTGCAACAGGCATTGGGACTGACCATGCCCAGTCTGGTCGGTTTAAAAAGCCTGAATCGTTTGGAACAGGTATTATTAAAAAATGAGGCCGATGGCCGTGGATGGACTGAAGCACTGGTGACCGATGTGCAAGGCACTGTTGTTGAAGGAGTAAGCAGTAATTGTTTCATTCGTTTAAACAATACATGGATTACGCCAGAACTTCGTTATAATGGCGTCCATGGCGTGATGCGTGCAGAAATTTTGCTGCGTATGCAACAACACGGCATTCACTGTGAACAGCGCTTTATTGATATGGAAGAAATTTCAAAATTTGAAAGTCTGTTTTTCTGTAATGCCTTAAGTCCAATGAAAGTTGTGACTGAACTTAATCAGCAAGCTTTGAATGTTCAAGCATGTATTGAACTGTTTAATAACCTTCAATTGAATCAGATTCGTTAATATGTCCACCACAAAGAAAAACTCAAAAAAGAAAGCCACAACAGTATTTCCATTGAAAGGTTTCATCGTTCTATTCATGGGTTTCGTGGTGATGGCTTCAGTCATCTTATGGTCAAGTTTGTTTAAGGCTTATCCTGTCGAAGGCAAAAAGCAGATGCTGGCGATTGGAACAGGGGATACCTATTCAGCTTTTATCAGCCGTTTAGCCAAAGAAGGGAAAGTCAGTTTCCCGATTATATTGAAGCTTTATCAAAAAATTATCATTCATGACACCATGAAAGCTGGTGTCTATGAAGTGCGTCAGGGCATGACGATTCGTCAAGTGATGGATATGGTCGCAAATTCTGAAAATGCACAAATGAACCGTATTCTGGTGATTGAAGGCACCACCTTTAAGCAGTTAATTGAAATTTTAAAGAAAGATGATTTAGTCACCAAAGAAGTGCTGAACCTTCCGCAAGATCAAATGCTGCAGGCGTTGAATATTCCGTTTAATCATCCTGAAGGTCTGTTTGCACCGGATACCTATTTCTTTGCCAAAGGCGAAACAGATAAAAAGATTTTGACGGATTTGTATAACCGTCAAATGAAATCTTTAGATGCCGCATGGGTAAATCGCGCCTCTGACCTGCCTTATAAAGATAAATATGAAGCCCTGATTATGGCTTCAATTGTTGAAAAAGAAACCAGTCTCGATCGTGAACTTGAACAGGTTTCGGGGGTATTTGTGCGCCGTTTAAAAATGGGTATGCGCCTGCAAACAGATCCCACTGTTATTTATGGTATGGGCGTGAATTACCAAGGCAATATCACCCGCAACGATTTGCGTACACCGACTGCTTATAACACTTATACTAACAATGGCTTGCCGCCAACGCCTATTGCATTACCCAGCCAAAAAGCCATAGAAGCTGCAATGCATCCGGATGCATCAAACAATATTTATTTTGTTGCAACCGGTAATGGTGGACATAAATTTAGCGCAAGTTTAGATGAGCATAATCGTGCAGTGCAGGATTACTTGTCAGTTTTAAAATCGAAGAAGGAGTGATCGATGTTTATTAGTTTTGAAGGCACTGAAGGTGTCGGGAAAACCACACTCATTCGTAAAATTTATGACTATTTAGAACTGCAAGGCCAGCAAGTGGTGCTTACCCGCGAGCCAGGTGGTACACCCATGGCGGAACAAATCCGTTCGCTGCTTTTATCGGTGAATCATGAAGAAAGTATGGCCCATGATACTGAACTGCTTTTAATGTATGCAGCACGTGCGCAACATTTGCAGCAAGTGATTGTGCCTGCATTGACTGCGGGTAAAACCGTACTTTGTGACCGGTTTACCGATGCAAGTTTTGCTTATCAGTGTGCAGGGCGTGGCTTGAGTAAAGAAAAATTACAGTTATTGAATTCTAATTTTGTTTCGCATATGCCGAATATCACCTTTTGGCTTGATGCACCAACGGAACTGGGCATGTCACGCGCACGTGAACGTGGAGCACTGGATCGTTTTGAGCAGGAGAAAGCCACTTTCTTTGAGAAAGTGCGTTCAGGCTATCATGAGCTGTGGGAACAACAGGGGGAGAGGATTAAGCGTCTGGATGCCACTCAGACACCAGATCAGGTATTTGAACAGGCAGTGGCTTATCTGAAATAACTTTTTCAGATTGAAACAAAGATCAAAAAGATCAGTGCTTAAGATGGGTTATTCTTTTATATTCAGCATCATCAGGGATGAAGATGAAATATAAATGAAAAGTACCAAGGCAGAAATCATTGCTTTTTTACAGGCTGAATTTCCACAAAGTCTGGAAAAATGTGACATAGAATCGGTGACTGAAAAAGGCGCATCCATTATTTATCATATAAATGCAGCTGATTTAAGGCCTGGCGGAACGGTATCAGGACCGACCATGATGACTGCTGCCGATTATGCACTCTACATTGCAATTCTGGGCGAGATTGGTATTGTTGCTTTGGCAGTGACCACCAATCTATCCACTAATTTTTTAAGAAAGCCGTCTGCAGATCAGGATATTCGTGCAGTTTGCCGATTGATGAAAGTGGGCAAGGCACTGATTGTCGGTGATGTCTGGTTATATTCCCTTGATTCGGATGAACCGATTGCCCATGTGGTGGGGACTTATTCTATTCCACCTCAGCGATGATTCCAGGCTATTGTCGAGTTAAAAAGCCGAACATTTCTGTTCGGCTTTTTATGGCTTTTGCCTAGGCTTAAATCTGGCTTTCTGCATTCACTAAAGGTGTTTCCACTTTAAAGCTGGGTGGAGTCAGTACAGTTTTACGTAATTCATCCGCCAATTCAGGATAGTCCAAAGTAAAGTGCAGGCCGCGTGATTCTTTACGTTCCATGGCACAGCGTACAATCATCTCGGACACCAGCACTAAATTACGCAGTTCAATCAGGTTCTTACTGACCTGATAATCGTGATAATACTCGTTGATTTCCTGTTTCAGCATTTCAATCCGGTGTAGCGCACGTTCCAGACGTTTTGTGGTTCGTACAATGCCGACATAGTTCCACATGGTCTGGCGCAGCTCATCCCAGTTTTGCAAAATCACCACATCTTCATCTGGATTCATCACCTGAGAATCATCCCAGGCCGGTACATCTGGAGAGATATAATCGGTGTTGAATTGGCTTTCGATATGTTTTGCAGCACTCATTCCGTAGACGAAACATTCTAAAAGTGAGTTGCTGGCCATTCGGTTGGCACCATGCAAACCGGTATAAGAGGTTTCACCAATGGCATAGAGTCCTTCAATGTCGGTCTGGCTATTTTCATCGACCATCACTCCGCCACAGGTATAGTGGGCAGCAGGAACCACCGGAATCATTTCCGTGGTGATGTCGATGCCCAGCTCTAACAAACGGGCATACAGGGTCGGGAAGTGTTCCTTCACAAATTCAGCCGGTTTATGCGTAATGTCCAGCCAGACATGACGAATCCCTAAGCGTTTGATTTCATAGTCGATGGCACGCGCCACAATATCACGGGGGGCGAGCTCAGCACGTTCGTCAAAACGCAGCATGAAACGTTCACCATCGGGCAGACGTAAATAAGCACCTTCACCACGCATGGCTTCAGTAATTAAAAATGAACGTGCCTGAGGATGGTAAAGACAGGTCGGATGGAACTGGTTAAATTCCATATTGGCCACGCGGCAACCGGCGCGATAGGCCATGGCAATACCATCACCGGTGGCAATGTCAGGGTTGGAAGTATAGAGGTAGGCTTTCATTGCTCCACCACAGGCCAGAGCGGTAGAGGGCGCTAAAAAGGTATGTACTTTTTCATTTTTTTCATCCAGCGCGTATAAACCTAAAACGCGATTGCCTTGATCTTTCAACCCTAATTTGTGCGAAGTAATGAGATCAATCGCAATGTAATTTTCAAAAATAGTGATGTTCTGTTTTTCTTGAGCACGTTCAACCAAAGTGGTTGAAATGGCTCGGCCGGTCGCGTCAGCCGCATGAATGATCCGGCGCTGTGAATGTCCGCCTTCACGGGTTAAATGGAGTTGTTCTTGTTCATCTAAGGTGAATTGCACACCATGCTTTAAAAGGAAATCAACTGAAGGTTTGCCGCCTTCCACTGTCTGTTTTACCGCTTCAATCTCACATAGCTGTGCGCCTGCAATCATGGTGTCATCAATATGCTGTTCAATTGAATCGGTTTCATCCAGAACAGCTGCGACACCGCCTTGCGCATAAAAAGTACTGGCATCGGTTAAGGTTGATTTTGCCAAAACTGCAATATTGAAATGATCGGGTAGCGATAAAGCCAGACTTAAACCAGCACCGCCACTTCCCACAATGATCACATCAAAATGATGCGTTGTGTTTAAATTAGACATGTCCATCAGCTAATTCGAAAAAAAAGTTCGCTAATAACACCGCTTTTTTGATCAAAAAACAAGAGCGAATATGCTAATGTATGATGAGAAAAAGTAATAAACCAACAAACTTTTAAGAAAACTTTAAGCTGTTGTTTATACAAATATAATCAAACAATATTATTACCCAAGATAGACAAAGTTTGTGTTAGAAACTGTCTATACATATTTATAACGAAATGGAGCGAATGCTTTATATGAAAAATCGCTATGTACAAAAAGGAATTTATGCTGCGGTATTTACCATGGTGGCAGTACAAACCCAGGCAGCTACTCCGGTGGATTTTTCCAATCTGGTAGAACAGGTGAGTCCTGCGGTTGTTAGTGTCAATGTCGTTAAAAAAATGACAGAGCAGGAATTACTGCAGCAGCAAGTTCCTGAAATACTAAAACGTTTCTTTGGTAATCGGGTGATTATTCCTCAGCAACAGGCACCACAAGAAAAAACCGGTTATGGCAGCGCATTCTTTATTAGTAAAGATGGATATTTGCTGACCAATCACCATGTGGTAGAAGATGCTTCTAAAGTCACGATCATGCTGAACGACCGCCGTGAAATTGATGCGACTGTGGTTGGAAGTGATGAGCGTACCGATGTTGCACTTTTAAAAGTTAATGGCTCGAATTTCCCTGAATTACGTACCGGCAATGTTGATCGACTCAGAGTGGGAGAGCCGGTACTGGCGATTGGTTCACCCTTTGGTTTTGATTATTCTGCATCAGCCGGCATTGTCAGCGCAAAAATGCGTAACATGATGGGCGAAACTTCAGTTCCGTTTATCCAAACCGATGTGGCCTTGAATCCCGGCAATTCGGGTGGTCCACTGTTTAACCAAAACGGTGAAGTGGTTGGGGTGAACTCGCGCATCTTTAGTGGTACTGGCGGATATATGGGCTTGTCATTCTCTATTCCGATTGATGTGGCCATGGATGTGGCAGAGCAGTTGAAAAAGAATGGCAAGGTGACGCGTTCATACTTAGGCATAATGCTGCAAGATATTGATCGTACCCTTGCAGAATCTTATCACCTGTCCAAACCTGAAGGTGCACTGGTGACACAGGTGGCGCCAAATTCACCCGCAGCCAAAGCCGGCTTTAAGTCGGGCGATGTAATCTTGAAATATAATGGCTCACCCATTTCAAGAACTTCTGATTTGTTGAATTATTTAAACCGGACGACACCGAATCAAAACATTCAATTGCAAGTTTTACGCGATGATAAAATCCGTAATATCTCGGCGACCGTGACCACTGCTCCAGATGATACCCCGGCAAAAGTGGAACAAACTGCTGAGCAAAAAGGTCCGGTTATCGGTGTTAGTATTCGTAACCTCACAGCCGCTGAACAAACCCAGCTGAATATCAAAGGCGGTATTTTGGTTGAGGAAGTGAAGCGAGGGGGTATTGCTGCACAATCGCGTATGGCTGCAGGCGATATCATTACTCAAATCAATAATAAAATCATTCTGAATAGTAACGATTTTATTAAATCTGTGTCTGAGTTGAAAAAAGGTTCAATTGCACGTGTTTCGGTTATTCGTCAAGATCAACGCGCAATTTTGGGTATGCGGATTGAATAGTCCCGATCAATGAACAGTAAAACCACTCTAAAAATGAGTGGTTTTTTTATATTTTGCAATTTTACTCGATCTTAAAATTACGTAGACTGTGTTTCCTTGAACGAAATTTTTGCAAAGAGTAAGGATTTAAACAATATATGAGCACAGTTTTTGATTTAGAAATGACCGTTCAAGCAGATCATATTGACAGTTTGGGGCATGTAAATAATGTAGTGTATATGCAATGGATACAGGAAGTTGCTACTGCACATATTGAGGCCTTGGGTTTGGGACTTAAGGAATATCTTGAGCTGAAGCATGCGATGGTAGCGATTGAGCATCATGTGCAATATCGTAAGGCTGCGTTTGAAGGCGAGAAAATTATCTTGCGCACCTGGTTAAATGATCTCAATGCACTCTATTCTTTCCGCCAATATGTTTTCTATCGTCCTCAGGACCAAAGTATTTTATTTACAGGAAGTACCAAATGGGCCTGTATCGAAATCGCAACAGGTCGACCAAAACGCATGTCACCGACGTTTACCCAGGCTTATCAACCGATAGCCGCTGATATTAATCCGCTGGATTTCACCCATATTCATTTGAAAGGTGAAGATTGATACATATCTACCTGTCAACTAAAGCTTAAAAAAACTGATTTCATTGCTGTCATTACATTTATAAATCAATGCGTGGATGAGGCGGATGTATCGCAAAGTTTTGCAGAAGAAACCGACTATTTTTAAAAGCTCACTGTATTTTTAACTATCTACTGCTTATACTGTGCAACATCTTCGGAATATCCTTTTTTGCACGTCATAAATGCTTTGTTCATTCAAGTATGTGATTGTGTGTTTTGATTTAGAGTAGTTTATGGCAGTTGCTAAAAAGTCAGTTAATATCAATAATATACGAAATTTTTCGATTATTGCACATATCGATCATGGTAAGTCGACGCTTGCAGATCGGTTTATTCAAACCTGTGGTGGTCTACAAGCGCGTGAAATGCAAGCGCAAGTTCTCGACTCTATGGACATTGAGCGCGAACGCGGAATTACCATTAAAGCTACGTCAGTAACCTTGTATTACACCCATCCAAATGGTCAAGAATATCAACTTAACTTTATTGATACTCCAGGACACGTCGACTTTTCCTATGAAGTATCACGCTCGCTAGCAGCCTGTGAAGGAGCTTTACTGGTTGTCGATGCTGCACAAGGTGTTGAAGCACAATCTGTTGCCAACTGTTATACCGCCCTTGAACAAGGTCTTGAAGTTCTTCCTGTTTTAAACAAAATTGATTTACCTCAAGCCGAACCTGAGCGTGTCGTTCAAGAAATTGAAGATATTATCGGAATTGAGGCGACAGAAGCACCTACATGTTCTGCAAAAACTGGCTTAGGCGTTGAAGGTGTTTTAGAAACACTGGTCAATGTGATTCCACCGCCAGTGGGTGATCGGGATGCTGCTTTACAAGCCTTGATTGTCGATTCTTGGTTCGATAACTATTTAGGCGTGGTCTCGCTAGTTCGTATCAAACATGGTCGTATCCGTAAGGGCGACAAGATGCTGGTCAAATCGACAGGTCAAACCCACATCGTGACCTCAGTGGGTATTTTTAACCCTAAACACACTGAAACAGGTGAGTTGGAAGCAGGTGAAGTGGGGTTTGTCATTGCAGGGATTAAAGATATTTTTGGTGCGCCAGTGGGCGATACCCTTACTTTGTCTACGACCCCGGACGTTGCTGTTTTACCTGGTTTTAAAAAGGTTAAACCGCAGGTCTATGCAGGTCTGTTCCCCATTGATGCCAGTGATTTTGAACCGTTCCGTGAAGCACTGCATAAATTACAGATTAATGACTCTGCATTGTTTTTTGAACCGGAAAGTTCAGATGCCTTAGGTTTTGGTTTCCGTTGTGGCTTCTTGGGTATGCTGCACATGGAAATTGTACAAGAGCGTTTAGAGCGTGAGTACGACTTAGACCTGATCAGCTCTGCACCAACGGTCATTTATGAATCTTTAATGAAAAATGGCGAAACCATTTACATCGATAGTCCATCAAAAATGCCTGATGGTTCAATGGTTGAAGATTTACGCGAACCGATTGCTGAATGTCATATTTTGGTTCCTCAAGAATACTTGGGTAACGTCATGACTTTATGTGTTGAGCGCCGTGGTGTTCAAAAAGAAATGAAATTCTTGGGTAAACAAGTATCTTTGACCTTTGAAATTCCACTGGCTGAAGTGGTAATGGACTTCTTTGACCGTTTGAAATCATGTTCACGTGGTTTTGCATCACTCGATTACAACTTTGTTCGTTTTGAAAGCTCATCACTGGTAAAAGTGGATGTCTTGATTAATGGTGACAAAGTGGATGCCTTGGCGATGATTGTTCATCGTAATGATGCACGTCACCGTGGTATTGCGCTGGTCGAGAAAATGAAAGAGCTAATTCCACGTCAAATGTTTGATGTCGCGATTCAGGCTGCGATTGGCGCACAAATCATTGCGCGCTCTACTGTAAAAGCAATGCGTAAAAACGTATTGGCTAAATGTTATGGTGGTGACGTTTCACGTAAGAAGAAACTGTTGTCTAAGCAAAAAGAAGGTAAGAAACGCATGAAGCAAGTGGGTAGTGTTGAAATCCCGCAAGAAGCGTTCCTGGCTGTATTGAAAGTAGAAAGATAATAAGATTGAGGATATAAGCCCATGGATTTTGATTTTAATTTAATCCTTGTACCAGCGACACTGGTTTTCTTTTTGGTGTGGTTGTTGGATAAGTTTGTCTTTAAACAAAGACAAACTCTAGGCAAGGATAATGAAAATTTCATTATTACATGGGCTTATGACTTCTGGCCGGTGTTGGCCGTTGTCCTGATCCTGCGTTCATTTTTATACGAACCTTTTAATATCCCATCAGATTCTATGGTTCCAACTTTAGAAACTGGCGACTTTATTCTGGTCAATAAATTTAATTATGGAATACGATTACCTATCGTCAATACAAAAGTGATTGATGTGGGTGAACCAGAACGCGGTGATGTGATTGTATTCCGTTATCCACCCCAGCCGACCATTAGCTATATTAAACGTGTAGTCGGTTTACCCGGTGATCATATTGTTTATGATCATGGACAGCTTTCCATTAACGGGAATAAGGTTGCTAAAGTTCCAGTTGAATTTAGCCGTGAAAAAGATATTTTAGATACACCCGCGTCAATTTATCATCAAGAAACATTGGGTAAACATACTTTTAAAATGCGTGAGCTTGAAGATGTAAATGTCGCACGCCAGGCACCATTTATTAATTATGTTGAAAATGGTAAATACTCGGCTGAAAATGGTTTATATTGGGAAGTCAAAGTTCCACAAGGTCATTACTTCGCGATGGGGGATAATCGTGATCAAAGTGCTGACAGTCGTTTTTGGGGCTTTGTACCAGAAGAAAACTTAACGGGTCGTGCATTCTATATCTGGATGCATAAAGAACCTGGATTTAAATTGCCGTCATTTAATCGTAACGGTAAAATTGATTAAGCATGATTGGAAAAATAACAAATGCGTAAAAATCAACAAGGTGTATCATATATTGGGATTTTGATTGCAATTATTGGTTTTGCTTTTTTAGCAAAAATTGCAATTGCAGTGTGGGGACCCTATTGGGATGATCGAGTGGTAGATAGTCAGATTACTGAGTTAATGCAAAACAGTCCGGCAAATACAGCTCCTTCAAAGTTTACAAGTCAGATGAGTCAGCGTTTAGACATGAACAATATTCGCGATCTTAAATTCGATGAAATTGCGCAAGTTACAAATATTGATGGTCTGGAAGTGAAAAAAGATTATGAGATAAGAAAGCCGTTCTTACTCAATATAGATTTAGTGTTAAAGTTCGAGAAAAGTTTTGATCAAAGGTCAGTCCAAACTAAGTGATATGCACTTAGTCAGCCGTATCGGTTATCAGTTCAAACAGCCTGAATTATTGCAGCTTGCACTGACACACCGCTCGGTAAGTCATAAATCTAACTATGAGCGTCTAGAGTTTTTAGGCGATTCATTGTTAGGGATGATCATTGCCCATTATTTGTATCAAGCCTACCCTCATGAAAATGAAGGGCGTTTAACGCGTATGCGTGCCACATTGGTTCGTCAAGAAGCATTAGGCAAAATTGCAAACGATTTAAAACTTGGTCCGTGTTTAATCTTAAGCACGGGTGAGTTGAAATCGGGTGGACATCATCGAGAATCTATTCTTGCTGATACTGTAGAAGCGATTATTGGTGCAATTTATATCGACTGCAATGATTTAAAAACCTTGCAAGAGATCGTACTGAAATGGTACGTGCCATATTTAGACCATATTGAGCCTACAGACCAACTCAAAGATCCCAAATCACGTTTACAGGAATATTTACAAGCACGTAAAAAGCCTCTCCCTATTTACGATGTAGTGGATATTCAAGGTGATGCCCCGAATCAGCATTTCAAAGTGGAATGCATTATCGAGGGCTTGCCTGTATTGTACGGTGAAGGATCCAGCCGTCGCTTTGCTGAGCAAGCAGTAGCGGCAGATATCTTAAAACAATTGGAGCAGTAATCTGCATGACCACACATTCTGATCACATCGATGCTGATCACGAGCCGCAAAGCAACGGCAATGACCTGATTAATGATTTTTTCAGTTCACAAGGCACAACTATTCCTAAAGATTTTAAAAGTGGATTTGTCGCCATTGTTGGACGTCCAAACGTGGGTAAATCTACGTTAATGAATCATATTTTAGGTCAAAAACTTTCGATTACTTCACGTAAGCCGCAAACCACTCGTCATAAGATTGTCGGTATTGATACGCGTGAAAAGTCTCAGGCAGTATTCGTGGATACGCCAGGGATGCACAAAAAAGAAGTCCGTGCCATCAATAAAATGATGAACCGTGCAGCAACCTCGGCACTACGTGATGTAAATCTGGTGCTGTTCGTTGTTGATGCTCAAAAGTGGACTCAAAATGATGAGCTGGTTTTGGAAAAACTGAAAAATGCTGAAATGCCAGTAATTTTAGTGATCAACAAAATTGACACTTTTGAAAATAAAAACAGTGCTTTGCCATTGATTCAAGAACGAGCGAAATTAATGAATTTCGCAGAAATTGTTCCTGTTTCAGCTTTACGTGCATCAAATCTTGATCACTTGCGTGACACGATTGAAAACTATTTGCCGTTCCAGCCACCTTTGTATGCATTGGATCAAATTACCGATCGTTCAGAACGTTTTCTGGCGTCTGAAGTGATTCGTGAAAAGATCATGCGTCAGTTGGGGGAGGAACTGCCGTATGATTTAACCGTGCAGATTGAGTCATTTAATACTGAAGAAGCAACGATTAATGAAAAAACCGGTCGTCCAAAACCAGCCTGTACCTATATCGATGCGACAATTTTTGTTGATCGCCAAGGCCAAAAAGCCATTGTGATTGGTGAAAAAGGCACCAAGCTGAAAAAAATCGGTATGGATGCGCGTGCGGATATGGAAAAAATGTTTGAACAAAAGATCATGCTGACACTTTGGGTTAAAGTGAAAGGCGGTTGGTCTGATGACGAACGTGCATTGAAAAGTTTGGGTTATAGCGATATCTAAACCGTTTTGATAAGTAACGCTTTTATAGGGAATAGTGATGATCAAAGTATTGGCAGTTGTAGCATGTGTTTTATTTCTGCAAGGCTGTATTCATAAACTTGTCACTGTCCCTGTAAAAGTGGCTTATAAAACCACGAAGGGCGTAGTTAAAGGAACTGCTGCTGTCGTGGGGGCGGTCATTCCTGATGGGGATGATGAAGAAGATTCTAAAAAGAAAAAAGACTAGATTTAATTATTCATGCGAAATGAAGAGTTGCATGGCTATTTAATCCATCACCGTAAATACCGTGAGCGCAGTCATATCGTGCATTTGTTTACACAGGAGCATGGTCGCGTTGATGGAATATTAAGACAAACTCCACCTCCGCAATATCAACCGATTTGCTTGCAGGCTTCAGGAAAATCCGATCTTAAAAATTTCACTAAACTTGAAATTGTCAATCAGCCGGTTTTTTTCTTTGGCGATGCCTTCTTTTCTGGCTTTTATTTGAATGAACTTATTCTTCGTTTGTGTCCAGTTGAAGTCGAAATGCCACAGACCTTTGTGCAATATCATCTGGTCTTGCAACAGCTGCAGCAATTGGCACAGCACGAAAATCCTCATGTTTTTCTCAGACAAATTTTGCGTCAGTTCGAACATGCACTGCTAGAAGAGCTCGGCTATGCACTCGACTTTAGCACCGATGCTCAGCAAAATGAGATTCAACAGACCCAAAACTATATATTTCAGCTCAATGAGGGTTTTATCCCAACCGCACAACAGTCACGCTCAACTTTAGCGGGACAGCAAATTCTGTCGATGCGTGATTATGAAAAGGGTAGGGATTTTAATCCGGAGCAGTTACAATTGTTGGCGCAACTGTATCGGCAGATGATCACCTCTCTTTTGGGAGAACGACCGCTGAAAAGCCGTCAATTGTGGGTTCAAAATACTCAATCTAAATCTTAATTTTTAATCATGGTTAGGAAATTGTTATGGCTGCTTTGCTTGGTGTAAATATTGACCATGTGGCGACATTGCGACAGGCGCGCGGAACCACTTATCCAGATCCAGTCAATGCTGCATTGATTTGTGAACAAGCCGGTGCAGAAGGGATTACTTTGCATTTGCGTGAAGACCGTCGTCATATTCAAGATGATGATGTGCGTCGTATGCGTCCGTTATTGAAAACGCATATGAATCTGGAAATGGCAGTGACCCCTGAAATGGTTGAATTCGCCAAAGAAATCCAGCCGCAGCATGTTTGCTTTGTTCCGGAAAAACGTCAGGAAGTGACCACTGAAGGTGGTCTGGATGTTGTAGGTCATTTTGAAGATGTCAAAGCAGCCACCCAAGCCTTGACTGCAATTGGTTGTGAAGTGTCTTTGTTTATTGATGCCGATATTGCACAAATTGATGCCGCGATTGCCTGTGGTGCACCGACCATTGAAATTCATACCGGTGCCTATGCCGATGCGAAAACAGCAGAAGCACAGCAGCACGAACTTGAGCGTATTGTTCAAGGTGCAGAATATGCAGCCTCTAAAGGTTTGCTGGTGAATGCAGGACATGGCTTAAACCTTGAGAATGTCACGCCAATTGCGCAAATTCCACAAATTCATGAACTCAATATTGGTCATTCCATTATTGCCGATGCTGTATTTATCGGGTTGGCTCAAGCCGTTCAACAAATGAAAGCTGTCATTAAATCAGCAAGATAAGTTTTTAGAATTATGTCGTCAATAAATTATGATGATCTCATGAAGCCGGTTCTTGGCTTCTTGGGATGTGAAACACCGAAAGCATGGTTAGATGAGGCAATGAATAACTTAGAGTTGCTCATGCAGGATCATGCCAATTGTGAAAAGAAAGCAGCAGGTACTGCCATGAACCTGATGTTTCGCTACACCTTCTTTACCGATTTACAGGTCAAACTGGCACAGTTGGTGCGTGAAGAAATGTTGCACTACGAACAAGTACTTGAGTTGATGACCAAACGCGGGCAGGAATGGCAATCGATTAGTGCGGGCCGTTATGCAGGTGGATTGCGTAAAGAAGTACGTACTTATGAGCCTGAAGCTTTAATCGATATTATGGTGATTGGTGCTTTTGTGGAGGCGCGTTCATGTGAACGTTTCTATGCGCTCGCACCGCTAGTAGATGAAGACTTGGGTAAATACTACCGTTATCTTCTCAAGTCTGAATCTCGTCACTTTGAAGATTATTTGGCATTGGCACTGGATGTTGCTCAAACCTCAAAGTTAAAAAATCCTAAAGAAGATATTCAGCAGCGTATTGCACACTTTCGTGAAGTGGAAAAAAACCTGATTTTAACTCCAGATAATTTATTCCGTTTCCATAGTGGTGTGCCGAGTAAAGCGGCTTAACCTATTAGAGTTTATTTATAGTTCTTTGAAAAATCCTCTATTTGAATAGGGGATTTTTTATATCTGATTTTTTAGAATCGTAAAATAAAAATGCCAACCTAAATGGATTAGATTGGCATCATTAAATCAGGCTAATTTTTATTTAGGCTGAATTAAGCTTCAATGGTTTGAACGGCAATTTTCTTGGCAGGATCGGCTTTACGACGTACTGCTGGAACAGGTTCGCCATAATATTGACGGTCAGCAAAGTAGCTTGAACGAACCATCGGTGCAGCCCAGATATTTCTGAAACCGAGCTTTTGGCCGTGTGCGGTATAGCGTTCAAATTCTTCTGGAGTAACGAAGCGGTCAATCGGTGCATGCTGCTTGGAAGGCTGTAAATACTGGCCGATGGTGATGTAGTCCACATCATGTGCGCGAAGATCATCAAGCAGTGTCAGCACTTCTTCTTCAGTTTCACCTAGACCCACCATCAAACCACATTTGGTTGGAACGTCAGGGCAGTACTCTTTAAACATTTTAAGCAGGTCTAATGAGTGCTGATAATCAGAACCCGGACGCATCGCTTTATACAAACGTGGCACAGTTTCAATGTTATGGTTAAATACGTCTGGTGGACATTCCGTCATAATGCGTAAAGCCACATCCATACGACCACGGAAATCGGGAACGAGAATTTCAAGTAGCGTTTTTGGACTTAATTCACGGGCTTCTTTAATGCAGTCTACAAAATGCTGAGCACCACCATCGCGAAGGTCATCACGGTCAACAGAGGTGATCACTGCATATTTCAAACCCAAGTTAGAAATCGTTTCTGCCATGTGACGCGGTTCGTCTGGATCAAGTGCATTTGGGCGACCATGTGCCACATCACAGAACGGACAGCGACGGGTACAGATGTCACCCATGATCATAAAGGTTGCTGTACCGCCACCAAAACATTCTGGCAGGTTAGGACAAGCAGCTTCTTCACAAACAGTATGTAATTTTTGTGCGCGTAATGTGGTTTTAATCCGTTGAACTTCATCAGGAGCCGCCATTTTGACGCGGATCCAGTCCGGTTTGCGTGGCGTTTCAACCGTAGGTACAACTTTTACAGGAATACGAGCGACCTTCTCTGCGCCACGAAGTTTGACACCCTGTTCTGGTTTACGGTTTTCAGACATATTCAACTTTTCCACTGTTTTTGACGGGGGAGATGCGAGACATAATAGCCCTGTTATTATAACGAACTTAGGCTCAAATAGGGCAAAAACGATATTCATTTAAAAAATGTTGTCATCACTCAATATATGTCAGCTAAATACACCAAATGCATGGGAATTACGTCATAATATAGCTTAGATTGAGTAAATAGATTTGATTAAAGGAGCGTTGAATGCCACGTAAAAAAGAGGTCGTTAGTGGAACTTTCGTTAAATACGACGCGGTAGTTCTCGGTTCAGGCCCTGCTGGTGAAGGCGCAGCAATGAAACTTGCCAAATCTGGCAAGCGTGTTGCAATTATTGATATTCGTGAGCAGTTGGGTGGTAACTGTACGCATGTAGGAACCATTCCAAGTAAAGCATTACGTCAAACCGTATCGAGCATTTTACGTTACCAACGTGATCCAATGTTCCAGAAAGTGGGTGACTGGAAACAGTTCACCATGAAACAAGTATTACGTAATGCTCATAAAGTGATTCAACAACAGGTTGAAACCCATTCTCGTTTTTATGACCGTAATAAAATTGATATTTATCATGGTCGTGCTTACATTCAAGATAAAAATACTGCACTGATTTTCAGTGAAGACGGTATTAAAGAAACCATTATTTTCCAGCAATTGGTGATCGCGACAGGTTCGCGTCCGTACCGTCCAGCGGCGCTTGATTTTAATCATCCACGCGTATTTGATTCAGACAAAATTTTGGATCTTGATTTCTCAATCCAAAAAATCATCATTTACGGTGCTGGTGTCATTGGTTGTGAATATGCCTCGATCTTCATTGGGCTGGATCATAAAGTTGATTTGATCAATACACAGCACAAATTACTCAGCTATCTAGATGACGAAATTTCTGATGCTCTGTCTTACCGTTTGCGTGAACAGGGTGTATTGATTCGTCATAATGAACAACTGGATCATCTTGAAACATTTGATGATCACGTGGTGATGCATTTACAAAGTGGTAAGAAAATTAAAGCCGATGCCATTTTATGGTGTAACGGCCGTTCGGGTAATACCGATGGTTTGGGTCTTGAAAATGTAGGAATTCAACCAAACAGCCGTGGTCAGTTAACGGTGAATGAGCATTACCAGACTGAAGTAGAAAATATCTATGCTGCCGGCGACGTGATTGGCTGGCCATCACTTGCTTCTGCTGCTTATGACCAAGGTCGTTGTGCCGGTTCAAACATGAGCGGTGAAGATGTTGCACCCGTAACGGATATTCCGACAGGTATTTATACCATTCCGGAAATTTCATCGATTGGTAAGACTGAACAACAATTGACTGAAGAAAAGATTCCTTACGAAGTAGGGCAAGCATCTTTTCGTCATTTAGCGCGCGCACAAATTACTGGCGATACTGTGGGTGAATTGAAGATTTTATTCCACCGTGACACGCTGGAAATCTTGGGCGTACATTGTTTTGGTAACAATGCTTCCGAAATTATTCACATTGGTCAGGCGGTGATGAATAGTGGTAACAACACGATTAAATATTTTGTTGAAACCACCTTTAACTATCCAACCATGGCGGAAGCCTACCGTGTAGCCACATTGAATGGTATGAACCGTTTATTCTAAGCTGAAGCTTTGACTTAGATAAAACCCGCAAGTGAAAACTTGCGGGTTTTATGATTCAGGTCAGTGAAATCAGATCAGTTCAATCAAAAAAATCACTATCAGCGGGATATACTGAAAAGTTCTCTTTTAACGAAAGCTGATAAAAGAGCAATCAGGCTGCCATTTTTCGGCACTCTTCCGCACATTGACGGCAGGCTTCGGCACAGCGCTGACAATGTTCATCCTGATGCTTGCCGCATTCTTCCGCACAGTAATCACAGGCTTTAGCGCATAAAGCACACATCTCCTGCCTAAAAGGCGACTGTTTCTGCTCCATACGAGCGCAGAGCTGACAGATGTCAGTACAATCCAGACAGCGCTGAATACACTCGCGCATCATATCTAAATGTTCTTCTTTTAGGCAGGCACTGGCACAGGTGGTGCAGGCCAGTGAGCAGTGCATACAGGCTTGGGCACAATCTGAAAAATGGCTGTTATTCATATTTTTCTCCTTGATGTGATGCATTTTGATCATTGAATACGCTAATCAGAAAAAGACAAATACACTAGTTCGATTGGGTGAGAAAAAGTAAATAAAGCAGGGATTTTGTTAAATTATTATTCTATAAAAATAGATTTTCTCAATCATTTTAATTTTGCAGATAAGGAGTGTGAGCAGCGCATGATCTATTTCAAAACCTATTTCAAAACCTATTTCAAAACCTATTTCAAAACCTATTTCAAAACCTATTTCAAAGTCTATTTCAAAAAATCACCATTGAGCTGGTTATTCTCAATGGTGAAATATAAAGATCAAAGATTAGAGGTCATGAGTTAAATCATTTTAGACAATTTAATTAGAGTTTCTTTTTATCTTTATTTTTTATTAAAAAGGACGACTCCCTGCCAGACTGATTCGTTTTAGTAATCGGCGCTGATCAGATGGAAAAGGACGACGCGAGTGTAAAGTCACCTGATTATCCCAAAACACGATATCGCCAATTTCCCAATTATGTTCATAACGGAATTCAGGCTTGAGGATATGCTCGCGCAATGAAGAGATTAATTCACTGCCTGCTTGATCATCATAATTCACCAATTCCACTTCACTTCGTGTATTTAGCCAAAGTGCTTTACGACCACTTTCAGGATGGGTGCGTACTAATGGATGTGGATAAGCATGCCCAATAATTGGTTGATCTTTAAAGCGGTATAAAGGACTTGTGCCATAGCCATTGCTATCATGGTCTTGAAGCTGTTGCCGACGGACAAATGGGTTATAGGTAATCAGTTGCAACTCATCTATATGTTTTTGAGTGTCACGGTCTAAAGCCTCATAAGCCTGAATGGTGTTGAACCATGAGGTCTGGCCACCATCTTCTGGAAGTTCAATGGCATAGAGTAAGGAACCGAAAGAGGGTTGTGGCGTCCATTGGTGATCAGCATGCGGTGAAAGTTCACCATGACCGGTGTAATCACCTTGACCCACGGCATTCGACACCGGAATCACATCGGGTGGCGTGCCCGTATCTGATTGCGTGGCAAGGACTGGATTGTCTGCACTGGGACGGAATATAGAGCCAAAATAACTGGTAAAAGCCAAGTACTGCAAATCATCTAAGGTCTGTTTTTTAAAAATTAAAATCAAATGTTCAGCGAGGGCTTGTTTCAGCCGGTAAATCGTTTCACTAGCTTGCGCTTTACGGGCATCCAAACCAAAAACAACGGCACCTAATGCTTCATCTTGTAAGGGAATAATACTGATTTCTTCTGGGTTTTGAAATTGTTCTTGCTGATGCCAACGTGGTGCATCATGAATGGCTTGGGATAGTTGGGTAAGGCTGGTCATTGTTTTCTCAAATTATTTTGCTGTGAGAAAAATCTAATCAAAAATGACCCGAATACCAAATCAAAAGAAGTGCTAAGCTTATGAAATAACAATGAAAAATTATTAAATGAATGATTGTTAAACTTTTAATATAAACAGCAAAATAAAGCAGTTTTTTTGCTGTTTAGATGCTGATTTTTAAGCATTAATGTGGGCAGAATGCTTGATTGAAGTATTCAAACAGCTGCGGGGTTTTGAACCACAATAAAATGGCTAAACTGATGAATCCAATTACAGCCAGGGCAATCATGGCTTTTAATCCAAAGAGAGAATCAGTCATGAATTACAGCCTCCTCATTGACGAAGAAATGCACCACGATACCCAAGAGACTCAGCAGGATCGAAAACATCCACACCATATTGTAGTTGCCAGTCATGTCGTGATTGACACCACCGAGCCATCCGCCAAAAAAAGAACCGACTTGATGGGTAAAAAATACGATGCCACTGAGCATGGAGAGGTATTTAACCCCGAACATATTCGCCACAATGCCATTGGTCAAAGGTACGGTAGAGAGCCAGAGTAACCCCATAATGACGCCAAAAGCATAAATTGTCCATGTGGTTAAAGGCAGTGCCAAAAAGCCAATAATGGCGATCCCACGTAAGCCATATAAACCCATCAATAAGCGAGGTTTAGAATATTTTCCGCCCAGCCAACCTGCAGTATAGGTCCCGACTATATTAAATAAACCGACTAAGGCCAGGAAAATGGTGCCTGTGGTTGCATTAAATCCATGATCAATCAGATAACCCGGTAAATGAATCCCAATAAATACCACCTGAAAGCCACAGACCAAAAAGCCCAAGGCCAGGAACCAAAAGGGAGTATGGTTTTTGGCAATCACCAAAATTTGTTTAAAGCTTAAAGCGGGCTTGCCGGTAAGCGAAGATGCGTTGGGAGCGACATACATCGGTGCTTTTAACATCCAAGCCAAAGGAATAATCAGGGCAATTAAAATAGCACTGACGATCAGTGCGGCTGACCAACCAATATTTTGTAAAAGCAGTAAGGTCGATGGCAACATGATGAATTGCCCAAAAGAGCCTGCGGCACTGGCAATCCCCATTGCAAGGCTGCGCTTTTCAGGATGGGCGGCACGTCCTACAGCAGAAAGTAACACTGGAAAAGAGGTTGCGGATAGGGCTAAACCCAAGATTAACCCTACGCTTAAATTTAGCATTAAGCCTGTGGAGCTGAATGCCATAAGCAATAAGCCGATGCTGTATAAAGCGCCGCCCACAGCAACGACAATTTTACTGCCATATTTATCCGCAAAAGCACCGGTGATGGGCTGTACCGCACCCCAGATCAGGTTCTGCATTGCAATAGCAAGGCTAAAGACATTATGTCCCCAGCCAAATTCATGGCTCATGGGCACCAGATATAAACCGAAAGCATGACGCACGCCGAGGGATAACGCCAGAATCAGTGCACTTCCAATTAACATGTAAATAAGAGGTTTGGAAAAACGTGTATCTGACATAAGTCGTCCATGCTGCAATTGCGGTGTCGCTATGTTATTAGATTCCGAATAGGGAAGCGATTAAATAAAATTTAAACAAACGATAAAATTAAGTTATAGAAAGTTTTATGAAATCAAAAAAAGACGACATAAAGCCGTCTTTTTCTTAAAAAGACTTTTAGAAGCGAATTCCTACACCGGCATAAGCCAATAATGGGTTAATCTCGATATCGGCCTTAGAGCGGATTAATTCACCGTGAGTGGCATCAGTCACGGTAATGGTGGTTTCATTTTTCATGTGCGCATAGGAAACTGAACCAACCGCAAACCACTTGTCATTAAAGTCATAAGTAAAACCAACAGTTGCGATTGGGGCAATGGCATCCGTTGCCTCTAGTTCAACTTGAGGATTGGCTTTGCTCAGTTTGCCCTCTAGCGAAGCGCCGGCATTGCCTTCTTTAATATTGGCAATCATATGGCCTGCCGCAATTAAGTCCTGTTCGGTGCGCGGGTTGATTTCCAGCTCATTGAAATAAGCATACATGACGCCTAAGCCTACATAAGGGCGGAATTTATTGACTCCGGTTTTACCAAAATGATATTGGAATTCAAAGGCAGGTGTCCATGCACGTGCTGTGGCAGCAGGACCATTGGCTTCTAAATCGGTAATAAAAATATCGTTTTGCAGATCAATATTGAGGAATTCCAGCGGTAAATTGCCAATTTGGGGTGTGGCAATGGCAGAAAATGGCGCATAAATTTTACCTTTTCCTTGTAAGTCGACTTTAGGCGGAATGCCCGCTTTCATTTCAAAGGAAACATGATCGGTAAAGAAATAATTGGTCATAATGCCAAGAGTCGTGACATCATCTGCCTCTAAGCCGGTTCCTGGATTGTCCCATTGCTCTAAACCTTGAATCTTTGCACTGCCACTGAGGTTACTACCGAGTTGACCGCCTGTAAGAAAACCTAATCCCTTTAATACTGTCGCCAGAGCTTTTTGATCCACATCGGGATTCAGGTTGTTTAATACGGTATCGACTTGAATGTCACCATTTTTGGAAACTTCACCATTTTTAACTGCAGTATTGACTTGAAAGGGCTGAGCTTTACCTTGAGGCATGACATGTAGTGCACCAACAGAAACAGAAAAGCGTTTAAATCCATCACCATCTTGTAGACTAAAATAGGGTGAATCGGCATGACTGATTGCAGGTAGAGCAGCAAGAGACGACATAATACAAAGTAGCGACTTTTTCATTCAGGGACTCCATGTCCATTTTACGTTTTTAAGTTTTTTTCTAATTTTTATTATATGGTTGAAAAATCACCTGACTGTTATTTAAAAATATAAATCTAGTTGTGTTCCTGTAATTATTTTGCTTATTTGTTATCAATAACATAGATAAAAATAATTTTTTGTAACTTCATTTTTTTGCTTATTGGTAAATTTATAAGGGTTTAAGATGGAAAATAATGACGCAAATATTTAGATATTTTTAACGCATTTTGATGTGTTTTTTAAGTCCGTTGTAGTGGTATAAACCACTATTCAGCTGCTATTGAGGTGGCTTTGATGCAGTGAATAGAAGCGATGATATAAACCAGCTAAAATCGTATCTCGCACTTGGGGGCATTTTTCCGTACAATATGTCTCAGAAATCCTTGAGTGAATCACATGAGCACCCAAAATACTCCCAAGAAAAAACCATTGGTCAATTTGCCTTTCCCGATTAAAAAAGAGAATGAGCAAAATGCGGATGAAGTGTTAGAAGAACTGCGTCCACGTCCACAGCGTTATGCTGACCGTACCTGGATGCCACCTCGCGGTACACGCCGTTCGATGGGAAAGCGCTAAGCTTTCAAATAAAAAAAGCCATGGTTTTAGCCATGGCTTTTTTTATTATGACTTTTTTATTTGAGTAACCCGATCCACGTTGATTCATTAAATATCATTGGCTGTCGGTTTTCTTCTATTGTGGTTCAGATAATAATTTCTTTTGTCCTGATACATCGCCATGTCAGCACGTTTTAGCATGTCTTCCATGCGTTCATCCGCATAATTGGTCGCATAACCCATCGACAGGCTAATCGGTTGAGTGGAATAAAACTGGTTATCTACTAATAAAAGTTCTTGCAGGCTTTGCAAACAGTTTTGTAGCGCTGCTTCATCAGCACCCGGCAACAATATGACAAACTCGTCGCCACCAATCCGGCAGGCCGTATACAGGGTTTGCTGAACCACCTGATTCAAGACGTTGCCCATACGTTGCAATAAACTATCGCCGGCATCATGACCTAAACTGTCATTCAGTTCTTTTAATCCGTTCATATCTATAAAAATACAGGACACAGGACGCTGTCTATTACGTTGTAAACGATTTAATTCAGTTGTATAAAAAGAACGGTTATACAGTTTGGTCAGCACGTCGTGCTTGCCTAAATATTCCAGATATTTTTCAGCTTTTTTACGCGCGGTGATATCGGTGAGTGCAACCTGAACCATTCCCCAGTTATCCAGATAATCGGGGAATACGGTAAATTGCAGCAGGACGTGGCGGACGCTGCCATCGAGCGCATAATTCACGGCTTCACGCTGATGATGAATATTGCCATTCCACAGTTCAATTAATTGCTCTCGAAAGGTTTGGGTCATTTCCTGAGCAAAAACTTTATGCATGTTTTGAAATAATACGTCTTTATTCGGTGCGCCAAATAATTCCAGTGTGGCCTGATTGACATCAATGATCAGAATATCTTTAATGCACTCATAGACAAACTCATTATGCACATCTAAAAAAGTCGGAAAGTCTTCAATACCCAAATCCCGTAATCTATCTAATTTAACTTTGATCCGGCTGAAATCTTCCACCCAGAGTGATGTAGGAGAATAAATAAAGCGGGCTTCCGCGAGGTGTCGGCTTTTTTCTTCAAGACGGCAAGCTTCGGTATAAGAAGTAATATCTTCAGTGGTAATTAACAGCAGCGATAAATCGTGTTCATGTTGCGGCAGTACAATGCCTTTGAGCTGGATATCCAGACGTACGCCTGTCAGGGTATAGTTCACTGCGGAATTGGAAAACTGGGTTTCGCCATTCCATAAGGCAAGCAGTTCCTTGACATGGGTTTTGCTCATGTCTTGTTTAAAGACCAGATCAAGATTTTGGTGTAAATGCTCAAAGTCCCGGGCTTGATACAGTTCCAGAGTTTTAGAATTTACTTTTAATAATTTAATTTTTCTTGCACATTCAAGTATTCGGGATTCATCTTGTTGTAGAAAATCTAACAGATTTTCGACGCCCTGTTCACGCCAGAGATCAAATTGTTTTTTAACTTCGCTGTAGTCTTCAAGCCACATGGCAATGGGTGATAATTCAAAAAAAGGAGAATCCAACATTTCCATTACACGAGCTCATCATTTTTATTTAAATTTAAGAATGCAGTATAGAATGAAAAAAATGATTTTAAAATAATGTGATAAGTAAATTAATAATTTTTATTAATGACAATTGAATCATAAAATGTTTAATCCCATCATTAAAAAGCCAATTTTATAAATTGGCTTTTGTTAAGCGAGATTAAAAATTAGCGATTTTTTCTGCGTGCTTTATTTTCTGGTTTTGGGGCAGGAATTTCCCGTTCCCCTAGCCAAACATCAATAAAATCTTTTTCATTAATATTGTACAGTTCAAGCAAAGCTAAAATCACGCCACCAAACATCATCGGACCTTCAGAGTTGTTTTGCCATTCAAATATTTTGCCATTTAGAACATGTAAAATATCTGAAATTTCAAAACTACGATCACGGCCATTGCTATCGGTTGGATAGATTTCTGTATTTAAAATAATTCTTGCGGCACTTTTTTCATTTTCAGATAAATCGAGGCTAGTAATCACCTCATCATCACGGGTGGAAAAAATCACTTCGTCGTTAAAAACAGTTCTTAAGAAATGCCGGGTCAGTTTTGGTAAGGCTCTTTCTACAAAAGGACGGAATGAATTGGGTAAAATCACATTATGTGAAATGCCCTTAAACATCGGCGCAATTTCTTCAGTTTTGTAACCTGCAATACCACAACCTACTGAGGTGATGAAGTAAGTCATCTTGGGATGGTTTTTGGTGTAAATCTTGAAATCATCAATATAGTGCTGAATTTGCGACAAGGGCATTTGTTGCAAATGCTCATTCATGGTCGGAATGGCATAGCTTTGGCCTGACCAGCCGCGACCGACACCTGAAACTGCACCAAAGTGCTCAAGCGCAGTACGTGCAGCTCCACCTGCATGCAGTCCTGCCATATTGCTGCCAAAAACAAACACAGTATCTTCAGGCAAGCTTTTTACAATATTTTCATCGTGATAGTGATATGACATAGGCGAATACAATCGTATGGTCTTTCATTCATGTTGCAATTGAAATAGCGGATGGTCAAGTGAAAGATCAGTATTTTTAAATTTAGCCTACAGATCATAAATAAAGGTCAAATTCTTCACTTATTTCAAGCATATTTGCTCATAAAAACTGATTTAGGAACCAGACTTTATTCTGGTGGTTTAAAACTATTAAGACATAAAAAAGAAAAAGGAAAATATAAAACATCTAAAGTGGTGAAATATACAAATATAAATATCCCGATATTGCATGTTGAGCTTTAGCCCTCATATTATTGGAATTGTATTATTGTATAGAAGCTGAAAAACATGTCGGATAGTCAACAACCTTTTGAGTTAGTGACCAGCTATCAACCTGCGGGTGATCAGCCGCAAGCCATTGAGAAACTGGTCAGTGGTATTGAAAAAGGCTATCACGACCAGTTGCTATTGGGGGTAACGGGCTCGGGGAAAACCTATACCATGGCCAATGTCATTGCCCGGACCCAACGCCCGACGATTGTTATGGCGCACAACAAAACCTTGGCTGCACAGTTGTACGGCGAATTTAAGTCATTTTTCCCGAATAATGCGGTTGAATATTTTGTCAGTTATTATGACTACTATCAGCCGGAAGCCTATGTGCCGTCTTCCGATACTTTTATTGAAAAAGATTCTGCCATTAATGATCATATTGATCAAATGCGTCTTTCGGCCACGCGTTCATTACTAGAACGTCGCGATGCCATTATTGTGGCTTCCGTTTCTGCCATTTATGGTTTGGGTGATCCAAACGCCTATATGAGCATGCTGCTGCATATTGTACAGGGTGATCGAATTAGTCGTGATGACATTATTCGCCGTCTGGTCGAGATGCAATATACCCGCAATGAACTCGAATTTTTACGTGGTACTTATCGTATTCGCGGTGAAATCATGGATATTTTTCCGGCCGAATCCGATCAGGATGCGATTCGTATTGAACTGTTTGACGATGAAGTGGATTCCATTCGCTGGTTCGATCCCTTAACCGGAAAAATGGTACGTAAAGTACCGCGTGTCACCATTTATCCAAAAAGTCATTATGTGACCCCGAAAGACAACTTGCAGCGTGCTATCGGTACCATTCGTGAAGAACTGAAAGAGCGCTTGGTGTTCTTTCGCGAGCATGACAAATTATTAGAAGCACAACGGATTGAACAGCGCACCCGTTATGATCTGGAAATGATGCAGCAGTTGGGCTATACCAACGGTATTGAAAACTATTCGCGTCATTTGTCAGGTCGTCCATCGGGTGAAGCACCACCGACCTTATTCGACTATATTCCTGACGATGCTTTACTGATTATTGATGAATCGCATGTCACGGTTCCGCAAATTGGTGCGATGTATAAAGGTGACCGTTCGCGTAAAGAAAACCTGGTCAATTATGGTTTCCGTTTACCGAGTGCGCTGGATAACCGCCCAATGCAGTTTGAAGAATGGCAGCGTATCGTTCCGACCACCATTTATGTCAGCGCAACCCCGGCAAAATATGAGCTGGAAAGATCTGTGCAAATTGCAGAACAGGTGGTTCGTCCTACCGGTCTGGTCGATCCTGAAATTGAAATTCGTCCAGTATTGACCCAAGTCGATGACGTGCTTTCAGAAATCAATTTGCGTAAAGATATTGATGAGCGTGTTTTGATCACCACACTAACCAAGCGTATGGCAGAAGATTTAACTTCATATTTAAAGGAATATGGGATAAAAGTCGCTTATTTACATTCAGATATCGATACCGTAGAACGGGTGAAGATTATTCATGAATTACGTTCCGGTGTGCATGATGTATTGGTCGGCATTAACCTGTTACGTGAAGGTCTGGATATGCCAGAAGTATCTTTGGTGGCGATTCTGGATGCAGACAAAGAAGGCTTCTTGCGTTCTGAGCGCTCACTGATTCAGACCATTGGTCGTGCCGCGCGTAATGTGAAGGGTAAAGCAATTTTGTATGCTGATCGTATTACCGATTCCATGCGAAAAGCGATTGATGAAACCGACCGACGTCGTGCCAAGCAGATCGAGTTTAATGAATTGCATGGCATTACGCCACGCAGTACTAAACGTCAAAACAATAAGGATATTGATACCGGTGAAGTGCTGACTGATGATCAGATTGATGAGAATATCTCGGATCAGGCACGCGCTTTAAGTGCGGATGAGCGTCATATTCTGGCCGATCCTAAGTTGCTGGCGAAACACATGTCCAAACTGGAAAAAGAGATGTTGAAAGCATCGAAAGAATTGCAGTTTGAGCAGGCAGCACGACTGCGTGATGAGATTGTTCGCTTAAAAGCACAGATGTTAAGTTAGGTGTAAATTCGTTGAAAAAGTAATTTTTTACTGCAAAATCATTACATAACACTACAGTATCAATAAGTTGGAATGGGTTATTTTTAATTGGAGACTCACTATAACTTTGAAATAATTCTTAAATTTTGACTAGAAAGGGTAGCTTTATGACAACGAATGATCTTCCTAAAGCCGGCTTTAAACTGGCTAAAATTGCGTTGGGTGGCGCGGTGCTGATTGGCTTGGGTATGGCAACCATGGCTTATGCACAAACCAAGTCCTTAGCCACCGTTGAAAAAGTCGAATTAGATAAATATTTAGGCGTTTGGTATGAAGTTGCGCGCAAGCCTATGTACTTCCAAAACAAGTGTGACCGTGATGTATCTGCGACCTATACGCTCAATGAAAATGGCAATATTGGTGTAGATAACCGTTGCTATAGTAAAGATGGAAAATTAAACCATTCTGTCGGCGAGGCATTCATTCAAAATGCGCCCTTTAATACCAAGCTGAAAGTCAGTTTCTTGCCGGAATCTGTTCGCTGGTTGCCGGTAGGACGTGGGGATTACTGGGTTCTAAAAATTGACGATGCTTATCAAACCGTGTTGATCGGTGAGCCACGCCGTAGATATCTGTGGGTATTGTCCCGTTCAGCACACCCGGATCAAGCAGTGGTCAAGGAATATCTGGATTATGCCCAATCGATAGGCTATGACATTAGTGATGTGATTTATACCAAGCAGACCCAGAAATAAGCTTAAAAGAATGAGTGATTAAACCATGCTTCGGCATGGTTTTTTATTGGATGGTCAATATGAAGGATGAATTTTCAAGTTTTCTTGGCGTGTCATGTTTATAATGCAGGCGAGATAAATCCAGAGATACAAAATGTATAAAGGCGTAGCTTTGTCTGTATTGGCATCGGTCACTTTTGGGGTTTTGTATTTCTACACCCAATTCTTAAAGCCTTTAGATAGCGAGCAGACTTTTGCCTGGCGTATGCTGGCCACACTGCCATTTTTAACTTTATTTATGTGGTGGACCGGTGATTTAAAGCATATCACGGAAATTTTTAAACGGATTTTCAAGCAACCGACTTTTTTAATCTGGCTGATCGTCAGTTCACTTTTATGCACCACCCAGCTTTGGTTGTTCTTATGGGGACCAATAAACGGACGGGGTTTGGAAGTCTCTTTGGGCTATTTTTTGCTCCCCTTGGTGATGGTGCTCATCGGTTGTGTACTTTACAAAGAAAAACTGTCCAAATGGCAGATTGCTGCGGTGATTTTTGCCAGTATCGGTGTGGGGCATGAACTATGGCGCATTGGCAGTATTGCTTGGGAAACGGCCTATGTTGCCGTTGCCTATCCTGTTTATTTCTTTTTAAGACGTGCTTTTAAAACTGACCACTTGGGCGGTTTCTGGTGGGACTTATTTTTAATCCTTCCCGTCGCTATTTATTTAGCAACTGTGTATAGCGACTCTTTTGCTTTAATAGGACAATTTCCCCATTTAATCTGGGCGATTTTAGGATTGGGTTTTTTAAGTGCCTTGGGACTAGGGAGTTATATTCTGGCGAGCCGGTATTTGCCTTTTGTTATATTTGGATTGTTAAGCTATTTAGAACCGGTATTGCTGGCTTTTGCCTCCATTGCGTTGGGTGAAAGGGTAGAAGCAGCAGAATGGTTTACCTATATTCCCATTTGGCTTGCTGTTTTATTGCTAGTGCTAGAGGGTTCAATTCATCTGGTCAAGCAACGGCAGAAGCAAAAGGTTTTAGTGCAAAATCTGGAAAATTATGAAGATCGCTTAAAGTAAGCTGTCTCTACTTTTGCGTTTTGTTTGATAAAGCAACA
Organism: Acinetobacter terrestris; assembly: GCF_004331155.1. Lineage (GTDB taxonomy): Bacteria > Pseudomonadota > Gammaproteobacteria > Pseudomonadales > Moraxellaceae > Acinetobacter > Acinetobacter terrestris. The sequence goes on along the minus strand of NZ_SJNZ01000001.1, from coordinate 82,916 downwards.
TTTGAACTGAATATATAGGTTGAAGATGAAATACGGTGGTTGATGGCTTTAGGTAAGAAAATCATAAAAATAATTACAGCTATTTCGTCAATTTATAATGAATATAGAGCAAAATATGTGGGCCAGAATGAGCTTTTGATTCAAACTTGCCGATAATTCCTTTACAATTGTGGGGTTTTGAAATTTATGCCTAGATATACAATTAATTAGAGGACGTATCTGTGAGCAAAGAGACTATCATCGCCCTACATGCAGATCACCAAGGTCGCTGGAAAAACCGTGAAGAAATCGCGGAACATATGATTGCCTTGATTGGTCAGTTGTATCGTGAAAAAAATATCGTGACTTCTGTATTCGGTCGTTCTTTAGTTAACCGTTCAGTTATCCAGATTTTAAAAGCACACCGCCGTACCCGTGTGATGGATGTTGAACTTTCTGTGGTTAACACTTTCCCAATCTTAGAAGCATTGGCTAAAGTTGAGAAAATTGGTTCTGCTGAAATCGATCTAGGTAAACTGGCGGTTGAATTTAAAGAAAAAGGCGGCGACATCGATGCATTTGTTGCTGATGCCGTTAAATCTTTAGAAGGTAATCCTGCAACTGTTGAACCTAAAGATGTCGTTCTTTACGGTTTCGGTCGTATCGGTCGTATCCTTGCACGTTTGATCATTGGTCAATCCGGTCTGGGTCGCGGTTTAAGCCTAAAAGCAATCGTTGTTCGTAAATCATCTGACGGTGATTTGGAAAAACGCGCATCTTTACTTCGTCGTGACTCAATTCACGGTCCATTTGCAGGCACAATTTCTGTAGATGAAGAAAACGAAGCAATCATTGCCAACGGTAACTTTATTAAAGTGATTTACGCTTCAAGCCCAAGCGAAGTGGATTACACTGCTTTTGGTATCAATAACGCTTTAGTGATTGATAACACAGGTAAATGGCGTGATGCTGAAGGTCTTGCTGAACACTTGAAATGCCCAGGCGTTGCTCGTGTGGTATTGACTGCGCCAAGTAAAGGCGAAATGAAAAATGTAGTGTATGGCGTAAACCATACTGACATTTTAGATGAAGACAAAATCATTTCTGCTGCGAGCTGCACCACAAATGCAATTACGCCAGTATTAAAAGTGTTAGATGACAAATACAAAGTGCTTAATGGGCATGTTGAAACTGTTCACTCTTTCACAAATGACCAGAACTTGATCGACAACTACCACAAGGCAGATCGCCGTGGTCGTGCTGCGACTTTGAACATGGTGATTACTGAAACGGGTGCTGCGAAAGCGGTTGCTAAAGCACTTCCTGCACTTAAAGGCAAGTTGACTGGTAACTCGGTACGTGTTCCAACGCCTAACGTATCACTTGCTATTCTTAACTTAACTCTTGAGAAAGAAGTTGATCGTGAAGAAGTGAATGAATACATTCGTCAAATCTCAATTAATTCAAGCCTTCAAGGTCAAATTGGTTATACAAACTCGACTGAAGTTGTATCTTCTGACTTTATCGGTTCACGTACTGCAGGTGTATTTGATGCGCAGGCAACAATCACTTCAGGTACTCGCCTAACAGCGTATGTTTGGTACGATAACGAAGTGGGCTATAGCTGCCAGGTATTGCGTATCGCTGAACAAATGTGTGGCGTAAGCTATCCAAAAGTTCCTGCTGAAACAAATGCATAATTTGTAAAGTAGTCAAAAAGAGCTTCATTTGAAGCTCTTTTTTTATGTCTATTTTTTATTTAACACAGATTTTACTGGATTCAATATAGAGTAATAACAGAGCTTGCTGCTGAAATATTAATCTGTTAGCTTACAAACAGTAAGTAAATTAAAATTAGTAAGTAATAAGAAGATCGAGACAATGTCATGACAAATTATGCAACGAGCCATTTACTTGGACAAGTTCTATCCAATCAATGTCCTTCACGTGAAATATTGGAACACTTAACCACCAAATGGTCTGTGCTGGTTTTACGCTGTTTAAGTGATGGTGTACATCGTTTTAGCGAGCTGAAACAGCGAATTGAAGGGGTGAGTGAGAAAATGCTGGCGCAAACCTTAAAGGTATTGGAAAAAGACGGTTTCCTGATTCGTACAGTTTATCCAGTCGTGCCACCTAAAGTGGAATACCAGTTGACTATTCTGGGTGCTCAAGCCGCTGAAAAAATGACATTACTGACTGGCTGGATTGAACGAAATTTACCTGAAATTTTAGAAAATAAACAACGTGTTGCTCAATAATAGCAGTGAGTCATTTAAATAATTTAGGAGATATTTAAATGACAGGATATTTATTTAAAAGGAATTATTTATTGTGATAAGCCAGAGAATGGATTTTACAAAATCTAAAACGGAAACTTAGAAATAGCAGGAATACATTTAGGAGAATAATTTAACTGGACATATCTCACTATTATTTTATTAAATTTTTTTGAAATCTATGAGCAGCAATTTTGGATTGAAGTTTATTTGAATGATTAAAAAATAAAGTAACTGGAATTTAATCTAAAAGCAGTTTTTCACTCGCTAAGTGAATGGTTCCTTTTGATTTTCTGAGCGAATAATTGAACTCAGCCAGATCATATCAGCCCAGTTCCAGCCAAATTCATCTTAACAATACTAAAAATCATGTAATGCTGAATAATACTATTCGAGAAATTTTGTAAAATATGGCAGAATATGCGGTTTTAAAGTATTTAGAGGATTGGCAATATGCGCTTTGTTGATGAAGCAGTCATTACCGTAGAGGCTGGCGACGGTGGCAATGGCGTAGCCAGTTTTCGCCGTGAAAAATTTGTACCATTTGGTGGTCCAGATGGTGGTGATGGTGGTCGTGGCGGTAACATTTATGTTGAAGCCGGAAACGACACCACCACTCTTGTAGATTATCGTTATACACGTCGATTCCGTGCAGAACGTGCTAAAAACGGTCGTGGTGCAAACTGCGCAGGCCGTGGCGGTGAAGACACCGTATTAAAGGTTCCAGTAGGAACCACAATTGTTGATACAGAATCAGGCGATATCATCGGCGACTTGGTCACTGATGGTCAACGTGTATTGGTGGCAGCAGGGGGTGATGGTGGTTTGGGTAATACTCACTTCAAATCATCGACAAATCGCTCGCCACGTAAATGCACAACGGGTACCAAAGGTGAATACCGTGAAATTCGTTTAGAGCTTAAAGTTCTTGCGGATGTGGGTTTACTGGGTATGCCAAATGCAGGTAAATCTACATTTATTCGTGCAGTATCAGCAGCAAAACCAAAAGTTGCAGATTATCCATTTACCACCATGGTTCCAAATCTGGGTGTGGTCGATGCGGATAGCCATCGTTCATTCGTCATGGCGGATATTCCAGGGTTAATCGAAGGTGCGTCGGAAGGTGCAGGACTGGGTATTCGTTTCCTTAAACATTTGGCACGTACCCGTATTTTGTTGCACATTGTAGATGTTCAACCAATTGACGGTTCAGATCCTGTTCATAATGCCAATGCAATTTTACAAGAGTTGAAGAACTTCTCTCCAACTTTGGCAAAATTGCCAGTGGTGTTAGTGCTGAATAAAGTTGACCAGCTTGACCCAGATACCAAAGAAGAATGGTGTAACCATCTTCTGGAAGAAATGCAGTGGGAAGGCCCGGTATTCCAGACTTCTGGCTTGATGTCGGAAGGAACCAAAGAAGTTGTTTATTACCTGATGGATCAAATTGAACAACAACGTGAACGCGAAGTTGAAGATCCAGAATACGCAGCAGAAATGAAAGCATTCCGTGATCAGCTTGAAGCTGAAACACGTGAACAGACCATTGCAGCGAAAGAAGCTTATCGTGAAATGCGTCGTCAACAACGTCTTGCTGGTCTGTTGGCTGAAGAAGAAGACGATGAGGACGATGAAGCAGACGACGATAACGATGTAGAAGTGTTTTACGTACGTTAAGCTCTTAGTAGAGTAACTGAGGACAAGATGATAGAAGTGGTAGATGGGCAACGTCAGCTCAAGGGTTGTAAACGAATCGTTGTTAAAATCGGATCATCTTTACTCACAGCAAATGGGCAAGGTTTAGATTTGGACGCAATTTCGCATTGGGCGAAACAAATTGCAGATCTATACAATGCAGGACACGAGATTATTCTGGTGTCTTCAGGTGCTGTGGCTGAAGGGATGGTTCGGATGAAATTGTCGAATCGACCCACTGATTTACCGAGTCTTCAGGCATGTGCTGCTATTGGCCAAATGGGTCTCATTCAAACTTGGTCGAGTGTGTTGGAAAAGCATTCCATTCAAACGGCGCAAGTTTTATTGACCCACGATGATCTGGCAGACCGTCGTCGTTATTTAAACTCTTGCGATGCTTTGCAGCATTTGATTGATTGGCATGTGGTTCCGGTCATTAATGAAAATGACACGGTGTCCACTGACGAGATTCGCTTTGGCGATAACGATACCTTGGCTGCTATGGTGGCAGGTCAGGTGCATGCAGATTTGTTGATTATCTTGACCGATCAGCAAGGCATGTTTGATTCTGACCCGCGTTCTAATCCAAATGCAAAACTGTTCCATACGGTTCGCGCACTAGATGAAAGTCTGTTTGATATGGCTGGTGGCGGCGGAAAATTTGGTCGTGGTGGTATGCTGACCAAAGTTCGTGCGGCACGCTTGGCAGCGAAATCAGGTTGTCCAACCCTGATTGCCAGTGGTGAAAGTGACAATGTGCTTGCCCGTCTGATGTCTGGTGAATTGCTCGGAACATTGTTTATTACCGACAATGACCGTATAACTGCGCATCAACAATGGTTGGCTGCGCATCTACAAACGGCTGGTCGTTTAGTCTTGGATGATGGTGCTGTGAAAGCGATTAAAGAAAACCATCGCAGTTTATTGCCTGTAGGGGTGAAAGCGGTGGAAGGGCACTTTGAACGCGGTGATGTGGTTGAATGTGTCGATTCACAGGGTGGCCGTATTGCTGTTGGTCGTGTCAATTTTAGTTCGCGTTCAGCTGAAATTGTGAAGGGTTTGTCTTCAGATAAAGTGCATCAGGTTTTAGGGGAAGCACGTTCATTGGAAATGATTCACCGCAATCATATGGCGATTTACTAAAAGATTTTCGTAATAAAAAATCCCGCTTTTGAGCGGGATTTTTTATGGCTTTTTTTATGGCTTTTTTTATGGCTTTTTTGAGTTATTTAATAATATTTTTGCTGATCAGCGGCTTAAACAGGAAGTGATGCAGATATAACATCCAAGACATCAATTTTTCTGAATATTTAAACCAAAGGGGTAAGCCGATTAAATTCACAACGAGTGCAATCATAAATCCGCCAACCATATCAATCGGGAAATGTACACCGACATAGATACGTGACCATGCCACCAGCCATGCAACGGCTAGCAGGAATTTGCCAATATCTCGTCGCACCGAAAAATAATAGGCAAAGGCAATACTGCTAAAAATCGTCATGTGATTGCTTGGAAATGATCCCGTGGCATCATGCTCAATTAATGTATGACCGACATGCATCACGAAAGGACGGGGTGTATTTAAGATATAAGATGTTATTTCGCTAATTGAGAGTGCAATAAGGGTAAAAATAAAAGCTTTGACCAGAAGGGTTTTAGTGCCATTGTTACCACGTAACCACAGCAGCGCAAAAATAGCGATCATGATATAAACCAAGTCATGGGCAATAAAAATGGCAAAATGCTGCATTAAAACGGACGCGTGTTCAGGCACATTTAATAGGCTAAACAATTCAAGATTTAGACTTTCGAGGGACATGGCGGCGGGAGCGACATACAAAGACAGGATGGCTAATGCAATAATTTTATTGATGAATTGAAACGCGATATTGTACTTAAATCGTGTGATTGCGTTGCAAAGGCAATATTCTGCTTATAAAAAACCGTACATAAGGTACGGTTTTTAGCTATTTAGTATAAATGGCTTATTTAAACTGAATTGCACCATTGGCATTCACGGTAATTTTAGATTCACCCGCTGCTACATTTTGAGCATCGACAGCTTCAGCCCCGGAGAATTTCGCCATATTGGCACGCATCATGACCGGTTGTGGATATTGACTGCTGGTATTCAAATTAAGATTCACCAAGTTATAACCCGATTTATTCCATGACTGGCTCAGCATTTGTGCACGTTGCTGGAAGTTTTTTGAAGCTTCAACCATCAGCTCATTTTCAACTTTTTTACGTTGCGCATCTGAAACGCTAAAGTTAATCGACTCAGTCTGGAAGTTTTGTTGCAATTCACCAATTAATTGGCTGGCTGCTTTAAAGTCAGTACTTTCAATCTGGATTTCGGCACGACCACGCCATTCTTTTAACTTACGGCTGTCATTGTCATAAATAGGATAGGTGGTTTGAGAACCTGTTTCTACTTTAACTTGTGGATATTTCTTGGCTAAAGCCATGGCTTGATTCATTAATTGCGTGATTTGTGATGCAAGTTCAGCAGGTTGTTTGTTGCTTTTTTCAATGTATAAAACCGCATGCATTTCATCATTTGACACTTGGCGTGCAGCTTCCGCTTGTATATTGATGACATTGTAATTAAGTTGTTCATTTTGTTGAGCAAAGGCAGATGCACTGAAAGTAGATGCTAAAACCAGAGCGGAGAGAGTTAAGTAACGCATTTTTTTAGCCTATTTTTGTAAGTAAAATTTGAATCTATATCAGTGATATTAAACGGTGTTTATGGTGAATTTTGGTAGAGTTTGTGGTGGGATTGTAAAAATAAGCTCAAAAAAACCTGTTCATTTTTAATTATAAAATTAAAGAAAAATTATACACTTATAGATTAATTTGCAAGCAGTTTTACTTTATTACACGACTTTATCAAAAAAAGCATAAGAAAATGAGGTTTTCTTTACGCTGTCACAATGTAAGATGATAATTCAAGTTATAGATTAGCTTGATGTTTTTTTCGATAAAATAGGGCAGATAAAGTACCGAAAGTTGTTTATTTTTCAGAAAAAGTCGGTATCATCCGCCCTTTAGTTATGACAAAAAAATTCATGTCTAGCTAGATTCTATAAAGCACCGAGTCAAAGGACCGCAAGTCACCCGACTTATTTCTTTCAACCCATATCAGAGATGGTAATTCGATATGAGCGTTTCTTCTGTAAATCCTGCCCCTAATTCTACTAACGAATACTATTTGACTCGCCAAAGCCAGATGGAATCCAATGTTCGTAGCTATCCTCGTAAATTACCGTTAGCGATAGCAAAAGCTTTAGGATGTTGGGTTACTGATGTTGAAGGTACAGAGTACCTCGATTGTTTAGCTGGGGCAGGAACATTGGCTTTGGGCCATAACCATCCTGCGGTCATTCAAAGTATCCAAGATACACTTGCAAGTGGCCTCCCATTGCATACTTTGGATTTAACCACACCTTTAAAAGATGCTTTTACTGAAGCTTTACTTGAGCAATTACCGGGTGGTAAGGCTGAGTATTGTTTACAGTTCTGTGGTCCGTCTGGTGCAGATGGCACAGAAGCAGCAATTAAATTAGCAAAAACCTATACAGGTCGTAGTTCAGTGATCAGCTTCTCCGGCGGTTATCACGGAATGACGCATGGCGCTTTGGCCATGACAGGTAACTTATCTGCGAAGAATTCGGTGAATGGCTTAATGCCTGGCGTACAGTTTATGCCATATCCGCATGAATACCGTTGCCCATTGGGTCTTGGTGGTGAAGCAGGGGTAGATGCTTTAACTTACTTCTTCGAAAACTTCATTGAAGATGTAGAAAGTGGTGTAACCAAACCTGCTGCCGTGATTCTTGAAGCTATTCAAGGTGAAGGTGGTGTGGTTACTGCGCCAACCAAATGGTTGAAAAAAATCCGTGAAGTAACTGAAAAACACAATATCGTACTTATTCTTGATGAAGTCCAAGCTGGTTTTGCCCGTTCAGGCAAAATGTTTGCTTTTGAACATGCAGGGATTGAGCCGGATGTTGTGGTGATGTCTAAAGCAGTAGGTGGTAGCTTGCCGCTTGCAGTGCTTGGTATTAAACGTAAGTTTGATGCTTGGCAGCCTGCTGGTCACACCGGTACGTTCCGTGGTAACCAATTGGCGATGGGTACTGGTCTTGCAACAATCAAAACCATTAAAGAACAAAACTTGGCTCAAAACGCGCAAGAACGTGGTGATTTTTTACAAGCTGAATTGAAAAAATTGGCTGTAGAATTCCCATGTATTGGTAATGTACGTGGCCGTGGTTTGATGATTGGTGTTGAAATCGTAGATGAACGCCAACAAGCAGATCACATGGGTTCATTACCAGGTGATTCTCAATTGGCTGCTGCGATTCAGGCAGCATGTTTCGACAACAAATTGTTGCTCGAGAAAGGTGGCCGTAACGGTACAGTGATTCGTTTACTTTGCCCACTCATCATCACGCATGACGAATGTGTTGAAGCGATTGCCCGCTTTAAGAAAGCAATTGCTGAAGCGCTTATTGCTACTCGAGGCGCATAATACATGGTAGATTTTGCAGAACACCGTAAAGCGTTACTCTGCAATGATGCTCAATCCATTGCTGACTATCAGTCAGCAATGGATGAGGCTACAAAAGCTGTAGCAGCATGGTTGCATAACGACAAAATGTACACCGGTGGCAGCATTAAAGATTTGCGCAGTGCGATTTCTTTTAATGCCACTAAACAAGGCTTGGGCGTGCATAAATCGCTTAAGCGTATGGTTGAGCTTTTTTTAAACAAAAGCTTAAAAGTACACCATCCCCATTCTTTAGCACATTTACACTGCCCAACCATGGTAGTGAGCCAAATTGCTGAAGTTTTAATTAATGCAACCAACCAGTCTATGGACTCATGGGATCAAAGCCCTGCAGGTTCGTTGATGGAAGTTCAGTTAATTGACTGGCTTCGTCAAAAAGTCGGTTACGGTTCAGGTCAGGCAGGTGTATTCACCTCTGGCGGTACGCAATCGAACTTGATGGGTGTGCTGCTTGCCCGTGATGCTTGTATCTCGAAAAACTGGAAAGACGAAAACGCCAATCCGTGGTCTGTACAGCGTGATGGTATTCCAGGCGATGCGATGCGTAATGTCAAAGTCATTTGTTCTGAAAATGCACATTTCTCTGTGCAAAAGAACATGGCGATGATGGGTATGGGCTTCCAGTCTGTGGTCACTGTTCCAGTGAACAAAAATGCACAGATGGATGTTGTCGCTCTTGAGCAAACCATGGCGCAACTACAGGCGCAAGGCAAAATCGTTGCATGTGTGGTTGCGACCGCAGGTACAACAGATGCCGGTGCGATTGATCCATTAAAAGCGATTCGTGACATAACCAACAAGTATGGCGCGTGGATGCACATCGATGCAGCATGGGGCGGGGCACTGATTCTTTCGAATGAGTTCCGTTCAATGCTTGATGGGATCGAGTTGTCTGATTCAGTGACACTTGATTTCCATAAGCATTATTTCCAAACCATTTCTTGTGGCGCGTTCTTGTTGAAAGACGAAGCGAACTACCGTTTCATGCATTATGAAGCTGAGTACTTAAACTCTGCTTATGATGAAGAGCATGGTGTTCCAAATCTGGTGTCTAAATCATTACAAACAACCCGTCGTTTTGATGCGTTGAAATTGTGGATGACGGTTGAGGCACTCGGTGAAGAGCTTTATGGTTCGATGATTGACCATGGTGTGAAGTTGACCCGTGAAGTGGCTGACTACATCAATGCAACTGCTGGTTTAGAGATGCTGGTTGATCCGCAATTTGCTTCTGTATTGTTCCGTGTGATTCCTGAGGGTTATCCAGCAGAATTACTGGATACACTGAATCAGAACGTTGCAGATGAATTGTTTGCACGTGGTGAAGCGAATATTGGGGTAACGAAAGTGGGTGATGTTCAATCTTTGAAGATGACCACTTTAAGCCCGGTTGCAACTTTAGAAAACGTGAAAGCTTTGCTAGATCTTGTATTAGCGGAAGCTGACCGTATTAAAGATGCAATCGCTGATGGTACATATACACCTGCAATCGACTAATCGATAGCGTTGTTTATTGTATTAAAGAAAAGGAGATCAATTGATCTCCTTTTTTTATCTAACTCGATAAGTTTAATTTGATGCATGGCCTCAATTGTCATTTAAGCATTGTATTTTTTGCGTAGGCCGCTTTTTACTTTTCAAGGATAAGAATATATTCCGCAAGGTAACCAGAATCATTGGTTAGGCAAAAGGTACGTCCATGTGACCTTTGCCTAACGGCGACATCCGTGTCGCCAGTCACGATAGTAGTGTACGGCTTATAATTTCATGGATTAAATAGCAAAAATTTAAAAGAATATAAAATTGGCAGTGTAGGTTCCCTCTGCTTGAAGGAGAGGGTTAGGGAGAGGTGATTGTAAATAGCGAGGTACTATGCAAACTTTGATGAATAATTGATTGATTTTTCACCCGAAAATCTTTTTCATGCTGCAAATAACGGACTTAACCCCATTTTTCGCAACAGTTTACGGTACATACTCGAACTTCGATCGGCAGGGAAATGTGCTTCTAATGATAAATCGAGTGGTAGATATTCAGGTTTTTGATTTTCCACAATCAAACGATCTTCCTCAAAAATTTTTAAGTTAAAGTCATAGGCATCTTCAACCGGTAAGTCTTTATCATAATTTCGGCAAATCGGGGCAAATAGCCGTGTCGAACGTGCTGTCATGGGAGATGCAGCATTCATAATAACTTGTCGTGCATCGTTAGGAAAATGAATGGTTAAAGTTGCGGTAAAGGGCAAACTAATTTCAAAATGTCTGAGCCATTTAAAATCCTCCTGACCACGCTGATCTAGTCCAATCGGATAACGTCCCACACCACTGATATAGTCGGCAGAAAACCCATGATCGGTTTCAGTGGTTGTATAGTCAGGTACTTCTACATTATCCGGATCGCCAAAAGTCTCTGGATGCACCCAGGCAAAATGCGCTACATCAATAAAGCCTTCGAGCTGTCTTCCTGCAAAGCAGTTAATGTCGATTTGCGGGCAAACCAGCTGTTGATATTCAGCATCATCCCCAAATGGCATAACTGGAATATTAGGTTTGGCATTTTTTGCTGCAGTCAGTGAACACCAAATCAGGCCATACCTTTCCACTGCAGCATAGGTTTTTAGATTGAAGCGTTCCGATATTTTCTGCTCTGGGTGTGCAGGAATACGGTTGCATTTGCCCTGACTGCCGAATCGTAATCCATGATAACGACAAACCACGCCTTGCCCATCATTTTTCCCCAAGCTTAAGGGAACGCCCCGATGAGGGCAGGCATCTTTGGCAACAATAAGCTCATTCTCCATCTTGTAAATGACCAAAGGCATATCCAGCAGCATTGTACCTGTTGGCTGATCTGTAATATCACGGGCAAGGGCAATCGGATACCAATGTTGTGCTAATAAATGCCAGTCGTGTTCCTCAAATGTCATATGCACAGGTAGATCAGGATTAAAAGTGGCAATATTTTTACTGTTCATAACCGAATCTTTTTTCTTTATCTTGAGGTCGAATATAAAACAGTAGCCCGTTCTATGAAATTTCAATTAACTGGATTTGGGATTGCAAAAATTAGAACAGTGAGGCGTTGTAGAAAATAAAATAAGTGAAATGAAAAAAGATAAATCAGCGTTAAATTAACTGAAATGATCAGACAGCCATATCAATGATTAAAGAATAAGCAATTGTTTTTAATAATCGTAAATGAATAATTACAATGAGAGTCATCAAAGAAATAAAAAATTATGAGATTAGATTTGATTCTATTTATTGATTTTTATAAATTTATTTTAATGTAAAAACCGCTATTTCAATTATCATTAAAACGTCACATAGCTGTAACTTCTTTGTCATATTATAAAATCAAAATGCAATGATCGAAACAAGTACAAAACTTTATAAAAAGTAGCGTACTTCAAAATTGCATCTAATAAAGAGAGAAAAGAATGCGCTTAAATCACATCGCACTTGCTTTAGCAGTTTCAGGGGCAGTGGTAACAACAACAGCAAATGCAGCTCGTGACACCATCCAGATCGCTGGTTCTTCCACTGTGCTGCCTTATGCAAGTATTGTGGCAGAAGAATTTGGCAATACTTTTCCGCAGTTTAAAACACCGGTTGTGGGTTCTGGTGGTACATCGGGCGGTTTGAAGCAATTCTGTCAAGGCGTGGGTGACAATACTATCGACATCGCCAATGCATCTCGTAAAATTAAAGATTCTGAATTGGCTGCATGTAAGAAAGCAGGCGTGAATCAGGTGATTGAAATTAAAGTGGGTTATGACGGTATTGTATTTGCGTCTAACTCAAAAAAAGCCTCTTATAAATTACGTCCTCAACATGTATTTGCAGCGCTTGCAGCAGAATTACCTTCGAATGGTAAATTGGTTGCCAACCCGTATACACGTTGGAACCAAATTGACAAATCACTTCCAAATGAACCAATTACATTGGTAATTCCAGCATCTAACCACGGTACACGTGAAGTGTTCCAGGAAAAAATGGTTGAAGCAGGTTGTGAATCTTACGCATATTTCAAAAATTTAGATAAAGATGCACAGAAGAAAGCATGTTCTACTTTCCGTAAAGACGGCAAAGTGATTGAAATTGCAGGCGACTATACTGAAACACTGGCACGTTTAAAAACTTCTCCAAGTGCGGTAGGTGTATTTGGTCTAGGTTTCTATGATCAAAACCGTGACAAATTACGTGTAGCGACAGTCAACAATGTTGTGCCATCAGAAAAAACGATTCTAAATGGTTCTTACCCAGTATCACGTCCATTGTACTTCTACGTGAAAGGTGAGCACCTTAAATCAATCAAAGGTTTACAGCAATATTCTGAATACTTCTTAAGTAAGAAAGTTTCAGGTAAAGGTTCTAAGCTGGAAAAAGCGGGTTTGATTTCAATGTCTGATAAAGAACGTGCAAACACTCTTGCAGCTTTGAAAGCTGGTAAAGCGGTTAAGTAATTAGGATGAACGAGCTGGTGCTAGATAATTTCTAGCATCAGCTTTTTTGCAAAGACAAGGTTTTTTCAAAGCATGAAAATTGAAAAAATGCCGGAGAATACATGAATCTGCTACTCATAGGTGTGTTATTGGCATTGATTGCCGTAGCCTATCAAATCGGGTTATCTAAAAGCCGTAGCCTGGCAGGTAAGGGAAATAACTCTGCGAAGTTGCACTCTCGTCCTGGATATTACGGTGCGTTGGTGGCTTTATGGTGTGGTATCCCTGCTTTTTTAATTTTACTGGTTTGGAATATTGTCGAACCGAATATTTTACGACATGTGATTTTAGATAATGTACCTGCAAATATTGCAGCAACATTAGATCGATCTGGCATGGAAGTGGTGATTGACCGTGTTCAGGCGATTGCCTCTGGCTTTGGCGTCAGTGATCAAGCCGCAGCCTATGAAATTGCAGCAGCACAACAGTTATCCAGAATTGAAACCATCAGTTCTTTTGCTAAATTGGCAGTGGTGATCTGTGCTGCTTTGGCGGGGCTGGTTTTGGCAAAAAAACGTGTCGCCCAACAATTTCGTGCACGTAATCAGGTCGAAAAAACCATTAATATCGCTTTAGCCTTATGTTCTGGTGTAGCTATTTTAACCACCATCGGTATTGTGATGTCGATGTTTAGTGAAGCCATGCGCTTCTTTCACTTCGTCAGTCCACTCGATTTCTTCTTTGGTACAGAATGGAATCCGGGTTTTAGTACATCAGGAAATGCTGAAGGAAGTTATGGTTTGCTGCCACTGCTGTGGGGCACACTGATGGTCAGTGGTATCGCTTTATTAGTCGCAGTACCCGTCGGTTTAATGATTGCAATCTATTTGGCTGAGTATGCATCCTCTGGCTTTCGCTCTTGGGCAAAACCGGCAATTGAAGTTTTAGCCGGAATTCCAACAATTGTATACGGTGTATTTGCACTGATGATTATTGGCCCATTCTTTAAAATGCTTGGAGCAAGCGTTGGGCTAGAAATTAATGCCACCAGTGCCTTAACCGCAGGTTTCGTGATGGGGATTATGATTATCCCGTTTGTATCATCACTCTCCGATGACATTATTACCCAGGTGCCTCGCTCGCTACGTGATGGCTCTTTGGGACTCGGTGCAACCAAGTCGGAAACCATTCGTCAGGTGGTGTTGCCTGCAGCCTTGCCGGGCATTATTGGCGCATTTTTACTTGCGGCATCGCGTGCAATTGGTGAAACCATGATCGTGGTCTTGGCCGCAGGGAATAGTCCCTTACTGCATGCCAATCCGCTGGAAGCGATTTCAACCGTGACCATTACTATCGTCAATCAACTCACAGGGGATACCGACTTTGCCAGCCCACAAGCACTGGTGGCATTTGCTTTGGGATTAACCTTGTTTGTGATTACTTTAGGCCTGAACATTGTTGCACTGTTTATCGTGCGTAAATATCGCGAGCAATATGAATGAGTACTTCTAATACATCTTCCATGGATCAGGCACGTGATCCACGCGTTGCCGCTGAATTACGCGAAAAACGCAAACAAAGGATTCGTAATACTTTAGCCAAGCGTCATCGCAAAGAAAAAATGTTTCGTATATTTGGCTTCTCTGCAGTGATTACCGGTCTGTTCTTTGTGGTACTGCTATTCGGAAGTATTCTGGCAAAGGGTTTACCGGCATTTTGGCAAACCAGCATGACCGTTCCAGTCTATTTTGACCCGACCATTATTAATGCTGGCGCGAAGCCTGCGAAAAAAGAGGGCGAATCTCCGGCCCATTTTCAGGAACGCTATATTGCTTGGCAAACTGAAATGGGGATGGTCGACTGGGATGCTTTAATCGTAAATGGATTAATTGCAAAAGATCCAACTATTGCGTCCAGACGTGATGAGATTGGAAGTCTGTATACCAGTTCAGAAACATACCGTTTACGTGATCTGGTGCTCGCAGATCCAGCCTTGATTGGTCAGAAGAAAGATTTAAATATTCTAGCCGATGCCAATGTCGATGTCTGGCTGGCAGGAAATATTGATCGATCATTGCCTGATGATCAGCAGCAATTAAGCCCGGAAGTTCGCCAACTGGCTGATGATTTAAAAGCCAAAGGTGTGCTTGAAAATAGCTTTAATACTCATATTTTCACCAATCCAGACTCACGTAGTTCTCCGGCAACGTCTGGTTTAGCTGGTGCAATCATGGGCTCATTGTTCATGATGCTGATCGTGATTTTTATCTCGATTCCCATTGGTGTGGCATCTGCCATTTATCTTGAAGAATTTGCACCGAAAAATTTCATTACCGATGTCGTGGAAGTCAATATCAATAACCTTGCAGCCGTACCCTCCATTGTATTCGGTTTGCTCGGCGCTGCCATTTTTATTGGCTGGATGCAGTTACCTATTTCTGCACCCTTGGTCGGTGGTCTGGTATTAAGCCTGATGACTCTCCCAACCGTAATTATTACCACGCGTGCATCGCTTAAAGCTGTACCACCATCGATTCGTCAGGCGGCATTGGGCTTGGGTGCTTCGCGTGTACAAACGGTATTCCACCATGTATTGCCACTTGCGATACCGGGCATCTTAACCGGTGCGATTATTGGTGTAGCACAAGCCTTAGGTGAAACCGCTCCGCTGCTGCTGATTGGGATGAGTGCCTTTGTAGCGAGTGTTCCGGCTTCGCCACTCGATCAATCCACAGCATTACCGGTACAGATTTTCTTATGGCAGGGCAATGAATTACGTAACTTCTTCGAAGGGC
Source organism: Acinetobacter terrestris (assembly GCF_004331155.1). Classification (GTDB taxonomy): domain Bacteria; phylum Pseudomonadota; class Gammaproteobacteria; order Pseudomonadales; family Moraxellaceae; genus Acinetobacter; species Acinetobacter terrestris. Next base: position 67,145 of record NZ_SJNZ01000001.1, on the reverse strand, counting down.
GTACCGCTGCTGCAATTATTGTCTTACTTGCACTGATGGTGGGCCTAAATAGTCTGGCAATCTGGTTACGCAAGAAGTTTGAAGTGCGCTGGTAAGAGGAGCAATATATGAATACTGTAACAGCGATGTCAAAAACAAATTCCTTAGAACAGGATCAAACCGTGAATCAAGATCAGAAACAATTTACCTCACCCGAAGTAGATAAAAAATATCAAGGCACTGCATTTGTTTCTCAATTTGATACCAGTCCTTCGGCTAAAAAAGAAAATAAAACAGCCAATGTGAAAATAAGCACTTCGGATGTGCATGTGTACTATGGTCAAGCAGAAGCCATTAAAGGTATTGATTTAAATATCTATGAAAATGAAGTGATTGCTTTTATTGGTCCATCCGGTTGTGGTAAATCCACTTTCCTGCGTACTTTAAACCGAATGAATGACACCATTGATTCGTGCCGGGTAAGCGGTAAAGTCATGCTGGATAATCAGGATATCTATGATCCAAATTTAGATGTGGTATTGCTACGCGCGCAAGTCGGCATGGTGTTCCAGAAACCCAATCCATTCCCGAAATCAATTTTTGACAATGTGGCGTACGGTCCAAAACTTCACGGTTTGGCACGTGACAAATACGACCTGGAAGAAATTGTTGAAAATAGCCTGCATAAAGCCGGTCTTTGGGACGAAGTAAAAGACCGTTTAAACCAGCCAGGTACAGGTCTTTCTGGTGGTCAGCAACAGCGTTTATGTATTGCGCGCACTATCGCGGTGAGTCCGGAAGTGATTTTGATGGATGAACCATGTTCAGCACTGGACCCAATTGCTACGGCAAAAATTGAAGAACTGATTTCAGAGCTTTCAACCCAATATACTATTGCCATTGTGACGCACTCGATGCAGCAGGCTGCGCGTGTTTCGGATCGTACCGCATACTTTCACTTAGGTGATTTAATTGAAGTGAATGCCACTGAAAAAGTCTTTACCCAGCCGGATCATCAATTGACAGAAGCTTATATTACCGGTCGTTTTGGTTAATGAAATGACAGTATTGAAAAAGAGCCGAAAGGCTCTTTTTTATTGAATCATCCATTTTTTATCAAATATTTTTGTCTAAAAATGGAATACAACGTGTTCAGTTAGTAACCCTTTAAGCTTTATTTTTTATCCGATTATTATCTTTAGGCATATGTTTTTATGCTGAGAAAATGACTCAAGGTATGAAGTACTTAAATGGAAAACATCTCTGCAATTAGATGATTAATAAAATTCATATTGAATTTTCAATGTTTTGACCTCATGTTAAAGACAACTGCACATACAATTAGAGAAATCATTTTATATGTTATTCCATACCCCCAAATTGCCGGCCGAAATTCGAATCAGCCATTTGAATGCGCGCGTAAATGAACAACGTAAAAAAATTGCGCAAACCACCTCATCTAAATTTGAACTGTTGCAATTGACTCAACAGCTTTCAAAGGAAACGCGTTTACGCAAAAAAAATAATCAAAAAATTTATATACTCGATTTTAAGGGCGATACCGCTGCATCTGCGGTAGAAAGTTTACGTGAAGAAATTACCCTGATTTTAGCGACGGCAAAAGCAGGGCGTGACCGTGTGGTGGTTCGCTTGGAAAGCCCGGGTGGTATGGTGCATGGCTATGGTCTAGCAGCTGCACAACTGGTGCGTCTGCGTGATGCCGGTTTTAACCTGACCATCTGTGTCGATAAAGTCGCAGCCAGCGGTGGTTATATGATGGCATGTATTGCCAACGAAATTGTTTCTGCGCCGTTTGCGGTGGTGGGTTCAATTGGTGTGGTTGCGCAAGTGCCCAACTTCAACCGCTTATTAAAAGAAAAGCATATCGATTTCGAGCTTTATACCGCAGGTGAGTTTAAACGTACCGTAACCATGTTTGGCGAAAATACCGCTGAAGGTAAAGCCAAATTTGAAGAAGAGTTGCAACAAACCCATGAATTGTTTAAGCACTTTGTGGAAAAATACCGTCCACAGCTGAATGTTGAAAAAGTCGCAACAGGTGAGCATTGGTATGGAAAAGATGCGCTTGAATTAAACCTGGTCGACAAACTGCAAACTTCAGATGAATATCTGCTGGGCTTATTGGCACAGCATGATGTGTATGTGATTGATACCCGCCGTAAACCAACCTTGGGTGAAAAGTTGGGTTTACAGGCAGCTCAAATGGCAGATAGCCTGGTGCCTGCGGTGATGAATAAAGTGATGGAGACTTTGGCAAAAGCGAGTGCGAATGTCATTCAACTGCGTGATCCAAAACTTTAATTCTTTAAACCCATGCGTATGAGAGCACACTTCGGTGTGCTTTTTTTTAGCAATATTAAATGCTTATGCTAATATTATTTTATAATTCATTGATTGCTCATATATAAAATGGCGACGTTTCTTACTGTTTTGGGGTTAATGTGCATGGTCGGATTGCCAGCCTATGCCATTCTTTACATCGTTCCTCAGGTTAAGCCAGATGACTGGAAAGCGGGTGCGCCATTTTTACTGATGCTGCCTGGATTTTTAATTTTTGGCTATGGACTGTATTTAAATAGCGATAAGCCGTTAACCGTGTCAACTGCTTGTGGCACAGTGCAGTACTATAAACAGTATTCTAAAGGCGGGCGTTATAGCAGAGGGAAGACGTTTGAGCGTATTACTTTACAGCTTGATGATTCCAAATATTTTCGCCATTTCCGCTTTGATGAAAGCTTAGCACCTAAGCATAAAGGTGATTATATTTGCTTTGAGTTTCATGATCGCAAACTCAATTCACAATTACCTGAATCGACCATTTTGAAATGGATTGAACCGACCTCGATTCAGCAATAAAAAAAACAATGTAGACGTTTCACTATTTAAATATTAGTTATGTTTGGCAGCTTTAAATAAGCAGATCATGCCGGTCATGATCGCGCCAAGGGTTGCCAGTAAAATATCTTTATGCGCATCCCAAATATCACCTTGCTGGCCATTATAGTTTTCTGCTTCCTCTGGGGATAAGCCAATCGCAATCCACCATTCAATCCATTCATAGACAAGACTTGTGGTGATTACAAATTGAATGACCAATAGAAAAGTTACGCTGGGTTTTAACGTCGGTAGCCAAACTTGAAACAGGCGATAGAAAAATGGATAAAGCAACAAGCCAAAAGCAATATGCACCAGTCGATCGTACATATTGCGTGTCCAGCCTATAGACTGATTTAAATCAAAATTGAACAGCTGAATCAGCCACTCATTATAGGGCACATAAGAATAAAGATAATGCGCACCGATAATATGAATCAGTAAAAACAAGAGATATAAAGCAAAACTGAAATAAGTCAGCCCGATTTTTTTTAAACAAATCAACAGGACTATCAGCATAAATGCTGTACCGACCTGATGCAGCACATAAGAGAATAATTCGAGCGGTTGAATACTTGCAATCACAATGGCAAGGGTTAAAAAACCTAAACCAAGCCAGTGTTTCAAGGTGAGCTGGTATTCAATCATCTTATGGTTTTCGACTATAAAGTATTGGAATTATAATAAAAAAGCGAAGCCGAAGCTTCGCTTTTTCTGACTGAAATTTAATTAGATTTTAGCAATTAAATCTTTAATTTGTTTGGCTTGCTCAGCTGCATTACCTGTATAAGTTGCAGGTGTCATTGTCGCAAGACGTGCACGATCCGCAGCAGGAACAGCTTCAAGTTCATTACCATTTACGAAGTTCACCATCATTTCGCGAGTCATTGCTTGACCACGAGTCAGGGCTTTTAATTTTTCGTATGGTTTTTCTACGTTATAACGACGCATAACCGTTTGAATCGGTTCAGCCAGTACTTCCTGAGCATGGTCTAAATCTTCAGCAATACGTGCAGCGTTAAGCTCTAATTTGCCAATACCTTTAGAGCAAGCTTCAAAAGCGATCAAGCTTTGCGCAAAACCAACACCCATGTTACGAAGAACAGTAGAGTCAGTTAAGTCACGTTGCCAGCGAGATACTGGAAGTTTTTCACCCAAGTGAGCCAATACAGCATTGGCAAGACCTAAGTTACCTTCAGAGTTTTCGAAGTCAATCGGGTTAACTTTGTGTGGCATAGTTGAAGAACCCACTTCACCTTCTTTCAAACGTTGTTTGAAGAAACCTAAAGAGATATAACCCCAAACGTCACGGTTAAAGTCGATCAAGATAGTATTGAAACGACGAAGCGCATCAAAAAGTTCCGCCATGTAATCATGTGGTTCAATTTGAGTGGTGTACGGGTTGAACGCTAAACCTAAAGATTCAACAAAAGCTTGTGAATGAGCAGGCCAGTTAATGTCCGGATATGCTGAATAATGTGCATTGTAGTTACCTACAGCGCCATTGATTTTACCCAGCAATTCAACATTGTTAAATTGTTTGATTTGGCGTGCAAGGCGGTAAGCCACATTTGCCATTTCTTTACCCAAAGTGGTTGGGCTTGCAGTTTGACCATGCGTACGAGACAACATTGGTTGTTCAGCATGCGTTTCAGCCAAAGCTGCAATTGCATCGATGATGCTTTGCATTGAAGCAACCAGAACCTCACGACCATTTTTTAACATCAGGGCGTGAGACAAGTTGTTGATGTCTTCAGAAGTACATGCAAAGTGAATGAATTCACCCGCATCTTTCAATTCATCAATGTGGGCAATTTTTTCTTTAAGAAAGTATTCAACCGCTTTTACATCGTGGTTGGTGGTACGTTCAATTTCTTTAATGCGGTTTGCATCATCTTCAGAGAAATCAGTCACAATTGCATCTAGAGCAGCATTGGTTGCTGCTGAAAAAGCTGGAACTTCAGTGATTTCAGGACGGTTTGCAAGCGCTTGTAACCAGCGCACTTCAACAGTCACACGAGCATGGATTAAACCAAACTCAGAGAGGAAAGGACGTAGAGCATCACATTTGCTCGCGTAGCGTCCATCTAATGGAGAAAGTGCGGTTAAAGCGTTCATAGCGATTCCTTAAACATTGGAATTAAACGTAAAACAAAGCCCGCACAGCATCAGTTAAACCACCTGATACTGTAAACGGGCAAGATCTTGAATATCTTGGAGCAGCTTACGCTTACTGAAAATCATACCCCATGAACTGCCGCCCATTTGACGCCATAAGTGCGCCAGTTGCAGGCCAGTAAACAGGGAAGCACGAATACGATTGGTATGGGAAGTATCTTTAAACGCTTGGGCATTGCCTTTGACCATAATGCGCGGATTAATTTGTCCCGCAGTTTCAATATAGGTTTGGGCTAGGTTGGCAATAATACTGGGATGCAGATAATTATTATCAAAAAATGAAAGTTGCTTTAATATTTTTTGTTGGGATTTTTCAATAATTTCAACGAATTTTGGATTGCTATAGACTTTTTTCTCTAATTGTAACAAGGCCATGGCATAGCTCATTGGCAACTTGGCGCTAGAGAGTTTGGGTAAACGGGATTTGGGGGAGGTGTTAAACGGTTGGTTAATACTATTTTCTAAGGTTTTTAAACCGAGGGAAATGTCAGCAAGCTGATTAAAAAAATCTAAGGTTTGGCAGGATTCATTGGCGGTAGGGCGGATATTCAGGCTGGCTTTGATGAGTTGTTCTAAATAGAAACTACCGCTTTCACCAATACTCTGTTGTCCCGACATGGCGGTCATATGGGTCAGCTGTGTCGATTGAAACACAGCTGCCAACGCCAAAGCACGGTTTTGGCGTATATTCAAAGTTTGAGGCTGTTGAAAGGGTAACTCAGCCATGCCTATCGCTTCCTTTTAAATAAAATCAGGTTTTGGCGCATTGGTATGATGAATCACACCGCCACCTAAACAAACTTCATCTGCGTAGAACACTACACTTTGTCCTGGAGTCACCGCACGTTGCGGTTCGTCAAATTCAACACGTACGCCATTTGGCATATCGGTATCTTTATAAATCACACAGCCTTGATCGGGTTGGCGATAACGCGTTTTCGCAGTGCAACGGAATCCAGTCTCTGGAATTTCTTGTTCACCCGCAACCCAGTCAATCGCTTCACTCCAAAGTATAGTACTTTGCATCAGTGGATGTTCATGACCCTGACCAATGACGAGGCGGTTGTTTTCAATATCTTTATAAAGAACAAACCATGCACCTTCAGATTCGCCTTTAAGACCACCCAAGCCGATGCCGCCACGTTGACCGAGCGTATAGTACATTAAGCCGTGATGTTCACCAACCTCTTTACCTGTATCTAGGTAAATTTTTCCAGCTTGGGCAGGCAAATACTGTTTTAAGAAGTCATTAAAACGACGTTCGCCAATAAAGCAAATGCCGGTTGAATCTTTTTTCTTCGCTGTGGCTAAACCAAGTTCTTCAGCAATACGACGAACTTCCGGTTTTTCAATTTCACCCACAGGGAACAGGGTTTTGTTAATTTCACGACCATGTACGGCATGTAAGAAATAAGTTTGATCTTTATTTTGGTCAAAGCCGCGTAATAAAGGTGCGTATTCTTCACCACGTGAGTTGATCAGGGTTTCACCGCGACGGCAGTAATGACCAGTGGCAATAAAGTCTGCGCCCAAGTTCACGGCATGGTCTAAGAAGGCACGGAACTTGATTTCTTTATTACACAAGATATCCGGGTTTGGAGTGCGGCCAGCCGCATATTCCGCCAGGAAGTGCTCAAAGACACGATCCCAATATTCCATGGCAAAGTTGGCTGTATGCAGTTTGATGCCAATTTTGTCGCAAACGGCTTGCGCATCGGCAAGGTCTTCCATGGCCGTGCAATATTCCGTGCCGTCATCTTCTTCCCAGTTTTTCATGAAAAGTCCTTCAACCTGATATCCTTGTTGAAGAAGAAGCGCTGCAGAAACAGAAGAATCTACACCACCAGACATACCGACGATGACACGTTGTTGCATAGGATTAAGCATCCAAAGTTGAAATTAAGGGAGAATTTTGGTGCTCGTAAATGAGCGATAAAGGATATTTTTGACCAGATAAAGCATCTTCCACGGCTTTAATCACTAAGGGACTACGTGCTCGTGCAGACTCTTTTAACTCATCCAGCGTCATCCAGACTGCACCAATAATACCTGTATCGAGCTTGGCATCCGGATGATATTGAACATCACGCGCCAGGAAGCAAAAACGATAGTAAGTACGGTCAGGAAACATTGGGGGAGTATAGGTATAGATGCCAAGCAATGATTCGATTTCGACATCATGCCCGGTTTCTTCCATGGTTTCGCGAATGGCAGCCTCAATGATAGTTTCGCCAGCTTCAACATGACCTGCAGGCTGATTAAACACGGTATGGGTTACGCCTTCCGTATGTTCTTCAACAAAAAGGAATTTGCCGTTTTTTTCGACAACGGTGGCTACGGTAACGTGAGCAGTCCAAGCGGTCATTGAAAAGCACCAGGGAGTAAAAGGGCTATTCTACAAAATTTAGGACGTGGTGGCTATGATGGGAGGGGATTTCTTTGGCGGTTTATAAAATTGCAATGAATTGATGTCTATTTTTAGAATTACCTTTTACAGTTAAGTTGTATAAATATAAATTATTAATAATAGCTAACTAAAGTCGTGGAACAATGTTTGAATAGTGAGCGTGAAACGCGAATATTGAAATAAAAGTCACTCGATTGAGCTGACTACTGAAATGAGTTTTATGAAGATATTAATGCAAAAGGAAAAAAGTTAAAGCATTTCTTATAAGGTTTAGTATGTTAATTTTAGGAAAACTTAAAAAATGAAGAAATTAAAAATCATCTTTTCAGTAATTTTAGTCATGGTAATTTTATGGGGTATACAATGGATGTTTCATGGTTTTCCAGTAAAACCTTCAAATATTAATAATGCAAAACCTACTGGAGATATAGAATCCAACTTAAACACGTTCTTAACTGACAGAGCCTTACCACGAATAATAGAAAGTTGTATTCCTCTTTATAATACTGATTTCAGAAGATTAAATCCTCAACTTAAAAATTCACCTGATTTAATTACTGCTGATTATTTTAATAAAAATCAATTGATAACAACTAATCCTCATACAAGAAAAAAAGAAGCTAACTTATCTACTGTAAATATTATTAATGAATTTTTTACTGTTTTAGATAGTCCAATGAGTGATCCAAAAATGCTACAAGAATGTTTCGGAAATTATGGTTATACACTTCAAGACATGAGAAGAATTAAGAAAAATTTTAGCAATTTTGCAAACTCAAATTAATTAAACACCCTCATTTAATATAATGGGCATTAGACGAAGTACACTTATATATTGATTTAAATATCAACAATTTAAAAATTTATTCATGACTAAAAAGTAGTAAAAAGCCGATTCTGAAACAAGTCGGCTTTTATGGTTTTGATTTTAGATCCCTCGGCAAGAAAATTTGAGAACCATGCCGTGATCATCAACACATTATAAAATATGGAATCTTACTTATAATTTCCCGCCACCTTCACATAATTCTGCGCTGAATAAGGCAAAAACTCTTTTTCCTTATCAGTGAGCGGGCGAACTTTTTTCACAGGACTGCCCACATATAAATAGCCACTTTCTAAAACCTTATTCGGTGGAACCAGTGAACCTGCGCCAATCATCACGTCATCTTCAACGATGACATCATCCAAAATAATGGTGCCAATACCGACCAAAACCCGATTACCAATGGTACAGCCATGTAATTTGACATGATGACCAATGGTGACATCTTCGCCAATAATCAGCGGTGAACCTTCAGGCTTATCGGCTTTTTTATGGCTGACATGCAGCATGGAATGGTCTTGCACATTCGAGTTTTTACCAATATGAATATGATTCACATCACCACGAATCACCGCAAAAGGCCAGACTGAAACGTTTTCAGCCAAACTCACGTCCCCAATTACCACCGACATTTCATCAATGTAACAAGTGGCATCAATTTTAGGAGAGTGATCTAGATAAGGGCGAATATTCTTTTTCATGATTGGAATTCGGGGCAAGGGTATGGCGTCATTATAAAATAAAAAAGCATCCAAACCGAGGTCAGGATGCTTTGGTCTAAGTTAAAAAATTCTGCTTAGAATGATTAGAATAAATTGCTAAAGAATTGTTTGATATGGTCGATAATTTTTGCAAAGAAACCTGCTTCTTCAACATCTTGAAGTGCAACAAGCGGTTTTTCTGAAATCACTTTACCATCAATACTAGCGACAAATTTACCAATCACTTGACCTTTTTTAAGTGGCGCAGTGAGTTTTGGTTGAACAACCAATTGGGTTTTGATCGCATTCGCCTGACCTTTTTGCATGGTCACATTGAAGTTTTCAGCTAAGCCAATTTGAACGTCATTGCTTTTACCATACCAAACTTTCGCTTTGGCTAAAACCTGATTGGCTGGTTGTACTTTAACGGTTTCAAAGTTTGCATAACCCCAAGCCAAAATTTCACGTGTCTGAGATGCACGTTCATTCATGCTTGGCGCACCAAAAATCACTGAAATTAAACGCAAGGGACCACGTTTGGCAGAAGTGGTTAAGCAATAACCTGCTTCGTCAGTGTGACCGGTTTTTAAGCCATCTACACTTGGGTCGGTATAAAGCAAGGCATTACGGTTGCCTTGTTTAATACCGTTAAAAGTAAATTCTTTTTCAGAGTAGATTGGGTAATACTTTGAGCTGTCATGAATGATATGTTGCGCAAGCGTCGCCATATCTTTTGCAGTCGAGTAGTGACCTTCAGCAGGCATACCGGTTGAATTGATAAAGCTGGTATTGGTCATGCCTATACGTTTTGCTTCTTCATTCATCATGTGGGCAAAAGTGCCTTCATTCCCGGCAATATGTTCTGCCATGGCTTTAGAGGCATCATTACCTGACTGGATGATAATCCCGCGGAGCATTTCCAATGCGGTTGCAGTACCGTTTAACGGTACATACATACATGATTCCGAGCTGCTGCCACGACACCATGCCGATTCGTTCATACGAACTTTTTCATCTTCCGTGAGATCACCGCTCAACAACTTCTGTTCGATGATGTAACTGGTCATCATCTTGGTCATTGAAGCTGGTGCTAATTTTTCATTTTCATTTTTTGCTGCGAGGAGTTGCCCCGTCTCATAGTCCATCAAAACATAAGATTTATTATTGAGTTCTGGTGGTGCAGATAAGACAGTTGCTGCGTATGTGAAACTAGGTAAAAGTAATAATGCAGCAAGGGCGCTTTTTCTGGTCATTCTAGGTGGTTCCAATACGTGAATAAGGCACAAAGAGCCTAGCATTCTAGGATAAAGCTAGGCCGACTTCTACGGGGAAATCGGCTTATTTCAAAAGTATTGTAACCAATTTGTATTAATTACTGTAAGTAGTCAATTCTTGGCAAATTTCTTTGTTTTTTGCATCACCGGCTTTTTTCGCATCCGTACGTGCTTCCGCTAAAATTGACTTGAATTTTTTCTCTTTACTGAGCTTGGATAAAGCTGAAACAGCATCCTTTTCCTGAGGTAAATATTCTTGTGCAAGTTTGGAATATCCTTTCTCAAACTGTGCATCATCTTTTACCAGACTTGGGCAGACTTCTGACAGCACATAAATGGCAGCCAGTTCTTGCTGAGTAATTTTTTGAGTGGGAGTCACATTAATATTTTCTTCTTGTTGTGTTGCCGCGTGAGTTACTGAAACTGTCATTAGAGAAATTGTCATTAGAGCAGTGGTCAATAAACCCGAAGATAGAGATTTGAACATGGATGATTTCATTTAAGCAGACCTAAATTATTTAAAAAATAACAATATAAATAAGCTTAACGGTATTTTGGGTAATTGTAAGTACTCAAATGTATTGAAGCTGTTGAAAAATGAAGAATAAGTGAAGGGGATTTAAGGGTAGAATTTGACTTGTATTTATTTTATAGAAAACAGGGCATGAAGGTGGATACATCTGCATACCCATTTATAGAATACTCAATCGGTTGAATATTCTATAGGCCTGATCTGTGGTGAATTATGCTTCGTAATTGACTACGTCATCACAAACTGATTTTTGTTCATCCTTACTGGTTTCTTTTGCAGCCTGACGCGCTTCATCAAGCACTGACTTATATTCTGTATCTGCCTGAATTTTGTCGTAAGTCATCGATTTATCTGAATAGTCTTGCAGATAAGACTGAATAAGTTGATGAATATTGTGATCAAATTTTGCATTTTTACCCACAATTGCAGGGCATACTTCAGCCATGACTTGAGCCGAAGCAAGGTCTTCCTTAACAATGGTATTGGCTTCAGCTTGAGTTAAGCCTTCATCGGCTAAAACAGCCTGTGATAATAACGCTGCAAAACCTAAACCCAAGAAGCCACGAAAGGAGATCATTTTAATCATTTTTTAGTCACACATTTTGAATGGATGTCGAGCGTTAAATATATATAATTCTTTGTCTTATTCAATCAAATGTTCTGACCAGTCATTTTTTAAACCGTTACGAGATTTTTAAGTGAATATATTAATTGCCAATGATGATGGCGTTTTTGCTCCCGGTATCCAAGCGCTTGCGCATGCTTTAGCTCCTTTAGGCCGCGTTGTTATTGTTGCCCCAGAAAGTGAGCGCAGTGGTTTTTCCAGTGCCTTAACTTTAGATCGACCCTTGCGTCCCATTCAAATTTCACCCGATGTCTGGGCTGTGAATGGCACACCTGCAGATTGCGTCTATTTATCTATGAATGGCTTATTTGATTTTGAATTTGATCTGGTGGTCAGTGGGATTAATAGTGGTGCCAACCTAGGCGATGATGTTCTTTATTCGGGAACAGTCGGTGCAGCATTTGAAGGACGTTTAATGAAACAGCCTGCAATTGCGGTTTCTATGGCAGGACCCAATGTTCGCTCTTATGAGCACCCGAACGATTATGCTGTTGCTGCACACTGGGTACATGATTTTATTGCTTCAGGTTTGCCAGTGTTACCACCACGGCATATTTTTAATGTGAACATTCCCGATGTGCCTGAATTGCAAGGTTCAAAAATTACCTATCAGGGCAGACGCAGCCAGTCCAAACCGATTACCAGTCATGTAGACCCGCGTGGTCGTCAAGTTTATTGGATTGGCCTGTCAGGAGAGGCAGTCGCGGAGCCTAAAAAAGGCCTGACGGATATAGAGTCGGATTTTTTTGCCGTGGCAAATGGCTATGTGAGTATCACACCGATACAAATGGATGCAACAAATTATGACATTTTGAGCACATTACATGCACAGTTTTCCAAAGAGTAGCAAGTAGTGTTATAACTTTGTGAAAATGTAGAAGTGAAATAATTTTTTATATACTTTTTTGCTAATCTTAGCGCAAATCAATAAATACATTTGTATGTAGAGAGGAAGATTAATGCACGTGGTGTCACAATATCGTTTATTTGCTGTGCCTTCAGCCTTGCTGAAAACCATTGTGTTGTCTACAGCTGTTATTTCGACTGTTATTTTGAGTGGCTGTGCTTCAAAACCACAAATTCAGAATGCAACACGTTATGCAACTGCACCAGACTACTATACCGTTCGATCTGGAGACACTTTAAGTGGGATTGCTGCCCGTTATGGTTTAGCTTATACCAGCGTTGCTGATATGAATGACATAACACCGCCGTATCGCATTTATGTGGGACAGTCTTTACGTTTAAAAGATTCTGGTTCACGTCGTACCACCACGACTCAAGCGGTGACACAAGCTGCCCCGATTCAACGTCAAACCGTTCAAATTCCAACTGCTCCAGTTAAAACCACTCCAGCTGTTGTCGCAAATGTTCCAACCGCGCCGGTAGCATCTTCCAAAGCATCTGCATTGCGTTGGGTTAAACCAAGCAATGGATCTGTACTGCAAAACTTTAATTTAGCCAATAATATTAAAGGGATCCGTTATGCAGGGAACGTGGGCGATACCATTTATGCAGCCGCGGATGGACAAGTGGTTTATGCAGCGGACGGTTTAAAAGAATATGGCAATTTGATTCTGATCAAGCATATTAATGGTTATATTTCAGCTTATGCACATAACAGTAAAATGAATGTGAAAAGTGGTGATAATGTAACGGCAGGGCAAAAAATTGCAGAAATGGGTTCATCAGGTACCACCCGCACCATGCTTGAATTCCAGGTCCGTTTAGACGGCAAGCCTATTGATCCGACTAATGTCTTACCTCTTAATTAAATAAATTGAATGCAATACTTGAATTTCACCGTATAATACAATGAGTTGCTTTTATCGAAAGATAAAGCATCTCATAAGTTCAGAGGGAAATTTATGTTAGATCAACTTCGAGCAATGGGTGTCTTTGCTTGTGTTGTAGAAAAAAACTCGTTCAGTGGTGCAGCCCGCGATTTAGGCATCACCACCAGCGCTGTAAGTCAACAAATTCGTTCTTTAGAAAATGAGATGGAAGTTACACTTTTACATCGTTCTACCAGAAAGTTGAGTTTGACTGAAGTGGGACAAGCTTTTTTCCACAGCTGTCAAGAGATGCTCGCTGCTGCAGAGCGCGGAAAAATACGAATTAATGAGCTGCGTGATGATCTTGTTGGCGATTTACGTATTGCAACTACGCCAGAATTAGCTGCAAATCATGTCATTCCAGCATTGTCACATTGGATGTCTGCTCATCGAGGTTTGGCAGTTCATGTAGAAGCTGACAATCAATATATTGACCTGATTGAAGGTCGTATTGATATTGCGTTGCGCATAAGTTCAAAAATTGAAGATAGTAATTTGCATGTTGTACCGCTTGCTCGAGTTGAGCAGGTTCTTGTTGCTTCACCGAGTTATTTGAATCAGTCGACACCTATTTCACGTCCTGAGGATTTAAAGCATCATGATTTAATTCCAATGAATGTGATCAAAAATTATCAATATTTGTCATTCCAGCATGGTGTGACAAATGAAGACATTAGTTTAGAGATGCGTTCGAGATTGACCTCAAATAATGTCTTGGTTGCCAAAGCATTATGTCAGCAAGGACATGGGATCGCTCGAATTTTATATTTAGATGCACAAAAAGATTTAGTAAATGGCGCTTTGGTTGAAGTTTTACCGGAGTGGAAGTTACCAAGTTTTACCTTGTATGCCATTATTTCAAAACATGAACAACAGCCGATGAAAATTCATCGTTGTTTAGAGGCGCTAAAACAATATTTCTGCCAATTACCCGGTGGCAGAATTTATCAAGAAGCTTCATAAAAGCCGATGAGTATGAAAAAAAGCCGCTATAAGCGGCTTTTCGTTTTTGAACGATTAAAGAATTAAGCTAAAAAGGCTTTAATCATTTTTACAAGACGAGAAATCAATTGATCGGCTTGTTCTTGAGTAATGTTTAAAGTAGGAAGTAGGCGAACAACAGAACCTGCAGTCACGTTAATAATCAAATGATATTCATCACGTGCAATATTAACCAGTTCACCACACGCTTTTGGCAATTCAATACCAATCATTAAACCGAAACCACGGACAATGACATTTTGATCAGCCAGTTTGTTGCGCAGCTGATCGACAATATAAGCACCTTTTTCGGCAGCATTGGCAACGATATTCTCTTTTTGCATAATATCGAGAACGGTATATACCACACGTGAACCCAATGCTGTACCGCTATAAGTTGAACCATGGTTGCCTGCAGTCAGTACACCAACACCACGACCCTGAGTCATTACGGCGCCAATCGGAAAGCCGTTACCCAAACCTTTTGCCGTGGTTAAAACATCTGGAACAATGTTGGTATGCTGGTAAGCAAAGTATTTACCGGTACGGCCATTACCAGTTTGAACTTCATCAAGCATCATCAACCAGTTATGCTGATTACAGATTTGACGAATTTCTTCGAGGTAGCTAAAGCCTTGAGGGGCAGTATTTACGCCACCTTCACCTTGGATCGGTTCAACAAAAATCGCCACGATGTCCGGGTGGTTAATTGCTGCTTCTTCAATGGCTTCAATGTCACCAAACGGTACGCGAATAAAACCTTCAACCAGTGGTCCGAAACCTTCCTGAACTTTCTTGTTGCCGGTTGCAGCAAGGGTAGCCATGGTACGGCCATGGAAAGAACGGTCCGCAACAATGATTTTTGGAGTAGCAATGCCTTGCATCGATCCAAATTTACGGGCAATTTTAATTGCACCTTCATTGGATTCCGCACCACTGTTCGAGAAGAAAATTTCTTCCATGCCTGAAACTTCAGCAAGTTTTTGTGCTGCCGCAGTTTGCCAAGGCACTTCAAACAGGTTGCTGGTGTGAATGAGAGTTGCCGCTTGATCAGCAATGGCTTCAGCAATAACAGGATGAGCATGACCTAGACCACATACAGCAATACCTGTAAGTGCATCAAAATATTCAGTGCCATCTTCTGTATAAAGATAAGAACCTCGACCGCGAACAAAGCTGATCGGCTGACGGCCAAAGACTGGCATCAAGTGTGAAGGTTGATCAGATTGCACAGGTGCAAGGGTAATGTTATTCATGACTAACTCTTATCTGTTAGGTGGGAAAATAAAAGTTTATATAAGCAAAAACTGCTACAGAATAAAAGCCCAAATGTAAATAAAAATGGAAATATTGCTTTAGTCATACTGTTTTGTTAAGTTTTGGGTATAATGCGAGGCAGATTAGTTGAGGATTTATCAATGACTGAACAAGCACGCGATACTGAAGCGTTAATTCGTGACCAAATTGCTAAACATGCAGTACTCCTTTACATGAAAGGTACGCCGCAATTCCCACAATGTGGTTTCTCTGCACGTGCGGTAGAAGCACTCAGTCAAATTGGTCGTCCATTTGCTTATGTAAACATTTTGGAAAACCCAGACATTCGCGCAACTTTGCCGCAAATTGCAAATTGGCCTACTTTTCCACAATTGTGGATCAATGGCGAATTGATTGGCGGTAGCGATATCATGCTTGATATGTTCCAAAAAGGTGAATTAAAAACCTTGATCGAACAGTACAGCCCAGCACCTGAAGCTTAATTCAGTTGTGAAGTAATTAAAAAAGCGCCTTGTGGCGCTTTTTTAATGTTTATTTTTAATCAAGTTTTTAAAGAAGCAGATTACTCTACTTCTGACTTTATCTTGCTGCTGTCTTTAGATTCGACCACATCAGCGGGAACAGGCTGTTTTTCCGCTTCTTCTTTCAGCTTTTTTTTGGCTTTTTTCTTTTTTTTCTTTTTCTTGGTCTCTTCCTCAAATGCTGCGCCATCTTCAATGGCTTGCCAATATTCAAGCTGATCCATCACTGCAGCATAAATTGAATTTTTGCTATAGCGACCTTTCTTGTTCAGCGTGCCGACAGGGCGAGCCATGAGAATTTCTAAAGCCTGATCGATGGTTTGAATGGCATGAATATGGAATTGACCTTTTTCAACCGCTTCAATGACATCGTGTCGCAACATTAAATGTTGCATGTTTTGACGCGGAATAATCACACCTTGTTTGCCGGTTAAGCCATGTAATTTACACGCATCGAAGAAACCTTCAATTTTGGCATTTACTCCGCCAATCGGTTGTACCTGACCCAGCTGATTCATCGAGCCGGTAATTGCCCAAGACTGGTCAATCGGCAGTTGGCTAATGGCTGACAATAATGCGGAAAGTTCAGCCACGGTTGCGCTGTCGCCATCGACCTGGCCATAGCTTTGCTCAAAGGCGAGGGCAGCAGAGAAATGCAGAATTTGTTCTCGACCAAAGTGCGCCTTTAAGAAACTCGACATCAATAACACACCTTTGGCATGTAAGGAGCCACCGAGTTCCACACTACGCTCAATATCAAGAATATCGCCACCGCCTTGATAGACCGAAGCGGTTAAGCGCGAAGGCAAACCAAATTCAACATCTGCATATTGAATTACAGAGAGGGCATTGATCTGTCCTAAACGATGACCTTTGGTCTCAATCAGCTGTGTACCACGAGACAAATCTTCCCAGTACAATTCACGTAAATAGCCTAGGCGGTACTTACGATGATCGAGCGCGGTATTGATATGCTTGTCGGTCACGATTTTGTCGCCCGACTTTTCAGCATGATGATGTGCCTCACGAATCAAGTCACCCAGCGTTAAAGCATGTAATGACAATGAACTCTGGTCTTCAGCTTGACGACTCGAATCGGTCAGCAATGCCGCTAAAGCAGAACGCTCAAAAGGCAATAATTTGTCTGCTTGCACATAATCGGCAATCAGCTGCATATACGCCTGCTCGTTACTGTCATTACGTTGTAATGTATCTGTAAAGTCGGCCCGAATTTTAAAGACACTGCCGAGTTCTGGTTCGACTTCTAGAATTTCATAATAAACTTCAGGTTCTGCAAGTAAAACCACTTTTAAATTCAATGGAATAGATTGAGGTTCAATCGAGATACTGCCGGTTAAAGTCAGCATGTGTTCTAGTGAAGATAATTTTAGCTGTCCAGATTTTAAGGCACGCTTTAAACCTTGCCATGCATAAGGCTGTTCAAGCAGTTGCTCGGCTTCGAGCATTAAAAAGCCGCCATTGGCTTTATGTAATGTACCCGGGCGAATCAGGGTGAAGTCTGTGGTGATGGTGCCATTTTGAGTTAGTTGTTCGACATGACCCAGTAAATTGTAATGCGTTGGGAAGTCTTCAAAAATCACCGGTGCGCCAGAATTTGGCTTGTAGGAAACAATGATATTGGCTTGATAACGCGCAGGCACACGGCTGAACAAACCTGGGGTAAAGTCATCTTCTTCTTGCTCAAGCACGATTTCAACATTGTTAATAATGTCTTCGGCATAGTATTTGAGATAGTCTTTTAAGCCTTCGACTTCACCAAACTTATTCAGGATTTGCTCGATCCGTGGCATCACCACCTGTTTTGCGATATCACGATTCAAGACTTGCACTTTGTCGCGTGCATCATCTTCCAAATCGCCCAGATGCAAGCCTAAGCGTTCCAGTTTTTTATCCATGTAACGCATATTGGTTGAAATTTCAGCCCGCTCTTTACTGTTCAGCGCATTAATGTCTTCTGCTGTCATTTCTTCCGGTGAATCGTCAATGAAATGAACCGGAACAAAGCAGTGTTCTTCATTACGAGTAATCAGTTTCAGATCAAGTGCTTCACCTTCTTTGGTGAGATCAATTAATGCTTGATGTTGTTCATCCCCAATTTGCTGGCGAATCAGTTCGATACGATTGTGATAAATTTCTGCAGTAAAACGGCGTTCTAACTGTTTTAAGATGGTTTGCCAGGTCTGATGCAATAGCGTTTGAAATTTAGTCGCTTGTCCAGATGGAAGCTCGAGCGCAATCGGTTGGCGTGGCAGTTTAAAATTATTGACATAGACCCAGTCATTTGGTGTCGGCATTGTTTTGGCGTGCTGTTGCAATAAACGCTTAATCATCGTGCGTTTGCCGAGGCCCGCCGTACCCACAGCAAAAATGTTATAGCCTGAATAAGGTAAGGCAATACCGGCTTCTACAGAGGCACGCGCGCGGTCTTGCCCCAGAAAATTATTCAGCGGTTTCAGTCGACGTGTTGACGCAGGAATTTTATCGTAATTAGGGATATGCGTCAGTTGTTCAGATTTCAGTTTGGTTTTTTCTAGAGTGCTTTGTATTTCTGGTTGTTCAAATGCTGAAGTTAAAATGTTTTGGCTCGGTTGTTCGGTGTTGCTAATAATATTGGCGGATAAAGAAGAGTTCATTTGCTCGAGTCTTTGGGTCACTGTGAAAATCCAAAACGAAATATTGCGGTAGAGCTTTAAAGGTATACAGGTTTGCTTGAAAAATTCAAGCGGACAGGGTGCTTTAATCGATAAAATAAAATAATGATTTCGTAAATATTGTTGAAACCTATCGCATTACGCGTTTGAATAGCGGCATTGAGTTTTTGCAGAACATAATAAATCAATGACAACACAATCTACTGGATGGAAATCAGCCTTTACGGCATTTCTTGATCGCCGTGCCCTTATTATGCTGTTTTTGGGTTTCTCCGCAGGTATTCCGATATTACTGATTTTTTCCAGCCTGTCTTTATGGCTCGGAGAAGCCGGAATTGATAAAAGTGCAGTTACTTTTTTTAGCTGGGCCGCGCTGGGCTATTCCTTCAAGTTTGTTTGGGCGCCGTTAGTCGATGAATTGCCGGTTCCGGTATTGACGAAAATACTCGGTCGTCGTCGCGCATGGCTGCTGATTGCGCAAGTGTTGATTATCTGCGCCATTTGTATCATGGCATTTTCAAACCCTGCTTTAGGGCAAAGTTATTTGTACCAAATGGCAGTGGGTGCAGTGTTGCTGGGCTTTTCTGCTGCCACCCAGGATATTGTCATTGATGCTTACCGGATTGAACTGGCCGAAACACAGATGCAGACCGTTCTGGCTTCTACCTATAATGCCGGTTATCGCATCGGGATGATTGTAGCGGGTGCAGGGGCGTTATTTTTAGCGGCATCCTTGGGCACAGCGAAAGGCAACTATATCTATAGTGCATGGAAAATTACCTATTTAGCCATGGCTGCGGTGATGATAGTGGGCATTATCACCACATTGGTGATTCGTGAACCGCAAGTGAGCCGGATTTATAAAAATTATAAACGTACCGATTACTATCGTTTGGTTGCGGTATTTTTTGTGGCAGTAATCAGTTTTGTACTGAGCTATATTTTCTCAGGTAATTTAACTGAAGCGCTTAAATCTCAATTTGAAATTTCAGATTCTTTCTTACTATTCTGCTTTGAAGCATTACGTTTTATTGGCTCTGCTGCTGTTGCCGTATTGGTCGGTACATTGCTGGTGAAAATGGGTGCCGTCAATAAACAAATGGCCTTTGAAACCTGGGTCAACCCCATTGCAGATTTCTTTAAACGTTATGGCGTTAAACTGGCATTGGTGTTGTTGCTGTTGATTGGTTTTTACCGTATTTCCGACATTATTGCCGGTGTCATCTCGAATGTGTTCTATCAAGATCTGAACTTCACCAAACAGCAAATTGCTGAAGCAGTGAAAATTTACGGCGTGATTTTTAGTCTGGTTGGCGGTTTCTTGGGTGGTTTGCTGGCACAGCGCATGAACATTATGAAATTGATGTTTGTCGGTGCAATCTTGGCCAGCTCTACCAATCTGATTTTTATTGGTTTGGTGAAATCAGGGCAACAGCTGAATGATGTCAATGTCACAGTCGGGCAGCACAGTTACAAGGTTCAGTCCGATGAAGTGGGATACTGGAAACTCAAAGTACCCAGTCAGGTTTTGGCACAAGCGGATGAACTGCAAGTGGCTGCACAATATTCGGATGGCTCTAAAACTACCGCAGTCACCACATTGCCGTATTTAAAGCTGGATGAAAAGCAATCCAGTATGCAAATTCTACCTGTGACCAGTGACAATACCATTAGCGCGCAGGAGCGAAATAATAGTTTAGTCATTCGCGGACAATATTCTGGACCGGCATTATCTGAATCTCAAAAAATTGTCTTAGGCTTGGATGGCCAAACTTTTGATGCAAATCTGGATAAAACAGGCATATTTAGTGCGGCAATTCCGGCTGAGGTTTTGATCAATTCAGCTTCTAAAAGTCTTGTTGCTGAAGTTTTTGAAAACAATAAAGTGATCTTAAGTACAAAGCATAACTATGCTGCAAATATGAATTTGAGCACTGCCAAAGACTTGGATGTTGATGTGCAACCTCTAGCTGCTGTGAATGGCCAATCCACTGACGAAGTTGAAATTAGCGGAAAAGTCATCAAACCGTATAGTTCAGGGTGGTTATATTTCGCTATTATTGTCGATAATTTGGCGTCCGGTTTAGCGGGTGCTGCCTTTATTGCCTTCTTGTCGAGCTTGACCAGTGTGTCATTTACCGCAGTGCAATACGCGATTTTTAGCTCGCTCATGACTTTAACCCCCAAGATTTTAGGCGGTTATTCGGGTACTATAGTCAGCAATATTGGTTATCCGAATTTCTTCCTCATGACCACGCTGATTGGTATTCCAATTTTAATTTTAGTGGTGTGGGTGGCGAAGTTATTACGTGAACATCAACATACAAAGACTTAATAAGGATCAAGAATATGCGCATGCTGCATACCATGTTACGTGTAGGCAATTTGGAACAATCTTTAAAGTTCTATACTGAAGTGCTCGGTATGACTTTGCTTCGTAAACGTGATTATGAAGAAGGTCGTTTCACTTTAGCTTTTGTGGGTTATGGTGATGAAGAAAACAATACGGTGCTGGAACTCACGCATAACTGGGATACTGCAAGTTATGAGTTGGGAAATGCCTATGGTCACATCGCCATTGCTGTAGATGATGCTTATCAGGCGTGTGAAGAAATTAAGGCGCGTGGTGGTAAAGTGGTGCGTGAAGCTGGTCCAATGAAGGGCGGGGTAACGGTGATTGCTTTTGTTGAGGATCCAGACGGTTATAAAATCGAGCTGATTCAGCAAGATAAAGATGCACGTAATAATTAATAATAGTGCGGTATAGATAAACTAAATATTCAATATTGAGTTGAAAAACTGGCTTTATTTATTCAGCCCAGTAAGATGAAACTTTACCACTAGGTAAACTCTCTTATTGGGCTTTTTTTATACCTTTAAATCATTACAGGACGTAGCAATGTTAAAACTGTTGGCACTGGATCGCTTTACCATTTTGCTGATTATCATGGTGATCTTGGCAACAATAGTTCCAGTCTCCGGTCTTGCTGCAAATATTTTTGGCGTCATTACCTCGGGTGCAATTGCGATTTTATTCTTTTTGCATGGAGCAAAACTGTCCAGAGAAGCAGTCGTTCAAGGCATCATGCACTGGAAATTCCATGTGGTGGTGTTTGCTTTTACATTTGCACTCTTTCCACTTTTAGGGTTGTTAGCGAAGCCGATTTTATTGCCTGTTTTGGGGCAGGAATTGTACTGGGGATTTTTGTTCATGTGCTTCTTGCCATCAACAGTGCAGTCTTCAATTGCATTTACCTCGGTTGCAAAGGGCAATGTGGCCAGTGCTGTATGTAGTGCTTCATTTTCCAATATTATTGGCATGTTTATTACCCCTGTACTGGTCAGTTTCTTTATTTTAGGTCAGTCACAACACGGCTTTGATCCTACATCTTCGATTGTTCAGATTACCTTGTTGTTGCTGGTCCCTTTTATATTGGGTCAAATATTACGTCCTTATATTTATCCCTATATGTTGAAGTTGCCGGGCATCGTCAAAGCATTTGATCAGGGCACTATTTTAATGGTGGTCTATGGTGCTTTTAGCGGGGCAGTCGTTGCAGGATTGTGGCAAATGGTGAGTTGGGAAACGCTATTGATTTTGACTCTGGCATGTTCAGTGTTTTTAACCCTGATTATGCTGTTGGCTTTATATATTCCGAAATGGATGGGTTTTAACCGGGAAGATCAAATTGCAATGTTTTTTTGCAGTTCCAAAAAAACCTTGGCCAGTGGTGTCCCGATGGCACAAATTTTATTTATCGGACAACCTTTAGGGATGATTGTTTTGCCGATTATGATCTTTCATCAAATTCAGCTGATGGTGTGCGGTGTGATTGCCAATTATTGGTCGAAGCATCCTGTAGATGAATTTAAAGCTGTAGAAGATGAGTTACAAGAATAATTCGCTATCTGGTATTTTTTACCGTATAATTACGCCCACTTGTTGTGCTTAGCTCTGGCGGTATCCGTCTCGGTGGGCCAAAAGAATGGTCTGTTATGGTGTTGGTCTCGCTCTTCTTTTGAAGAAGCTTTTTCCTCATGAATCATGAGAGTGATCAATTGCGATGACAGCATAAGCCTTTCTTAACTTAGGAGTAATCGACGATGCGCGCCGATATTCACCCAAAATATGAAACATTAGTTGCTACTTGTTCATGTGGTAACGTAATCGAAACTCGTTCAGCGATTGGTAAAGAAACTCTTTACCTTGACGTATGTTCAGCTTGCCACCCATTCTATACTGGTAAACAGAAGAATGTTGACCAAGGTGGTCGTATCGACAAGTTCAAACAACGTTTTGCTGGTATGTCACGTTCTATCAAACGTCCTGACTAATACCGTCAAATGTAAAAAAACGGGCAATATGCCCGTTTTTTTATGCCTGAAATTTATGTATTTTGCTACAAAATAATGTGTACAAGACCTATTGGTCTTGTACATCAATTAAGTGATCCAGTTTTTTCTGGAAATAATCACCTTGAATAAATCGGGCATCTACATTCCACGCGTTGGCGAAGAGCGTCATATCATTTAATTCGCGTAGCATGATTTCAACAGGTTTAATTTCATGGAAAATTTTAATTTTTTCCTGTAATTCCTGCGTAGATTGTTCTGTATTTAACATTGTTGTCAGTGTGCGGTGCAATGTTAAGCAGTTGATATCCAGTTGACGTATAGCAGATTCACTGTAAATAGTATTACCAAAATCTCTTAAGGATACTTCAGCGCCAAACTGGCGCAGTTGAGCAATATGCTTTTGTGCATCTGGAATATTCTGGGTCAGGTCTTCTTCTGAAAATTGTAAAATAAGCGGATGGGTTAATTTACTGCGTACAATCGTGATCAGCTTGGAAATGAATTCAGGGAAGGTCCGATCGCGAAATAGCACTTCTTTATTCAAATTCACAATCAATTTGGCTTCAGGATATTGCGTAATAAAATTATGTAATTGTTTACATGATTCAACTAATATCCAGCGATCCAGTTTAATCGACAATTCAGGGTCTTCGGCCAGTTCTCTTAAACTGGATAAATCTTTCCAAGAATTTTCAAATATGAAGCCGCTGGTGACCTCATAAGTGTATAAATTGGTGTCTTGTTTATCATAAAGTTGTTGATATTTAAGATGAATCTCTCCACGATCCAAGCTTTTCTCTAAAGCTCTGATTAATGAAGATTCAGGCGAAGAATTTAATGGCTTGATTTCTGGATGGTGGATTTCCATCGATGGAATATCTAAATGTGTACCTAGATTAAGCTCTACAGCCGGTGCATTTTGTGGTAAAGCGGTCTGATAAGCTGAATGAATAAATTGTTCAAAATGGCTTTCATCACGAATTTCGCTATCTAGAATAGCGTAACCAATTCTTAAATTCAGTGGATAACTGACTTGATTGACGGTTAATAATTGTGGCTTGGTTAATGAGCTTAAACCAATCAGTTTGGATTCTAGTTTTGCTTTAGATTCTGCCTGGAATAAAGCAGCAAATATACCGGGTGAAACCTTAAATAAAGGAACATGGGTTTGTTCTTTTAAGAATGTTTTTATTTCACTGAAATAATTTTTTGAAGTAACCCAGTTACCTTCAAAAATAGTTTTAGGACAAGAGGCTAGAGAGAACAGGACCAGTGCATTAATATCAGAAGGCTGTTGAGTCACCGTGCGGTTAATCAACTGATAGGTATTTGGCTTCTGGGTATTTTTATCAGCTGTTCCCGATGTTGCATTGCTCGTTTCTGAAGTTTCAATATCAATAGTAAGTTGTAATGCATCTTCATCCGTAGCGGGTAAAAATTCGATCTTAAGCGGATTCGGAACAGAAACCTGGTCATTTAAGGTCGCAATTTCTAAACGACCTAAATCAAATTGACCTTGGGTAATTTTTTTAAAACGTAACTTGAAGTCGTTCAAATCTTTTGGTTGTAACAAATCAAGCAAAGGAAGACCTACGACATCATCCTCATTTTTCATCCCAAATAGTTGTAAATATTCAGGATTGGCTTGAATGTGAATGCCTTCTTGAATCAGTGCAACGGCTTTGTTGCTATCATGTACTAAGGATTGTGCATGGGTTTGTGCAGACTCTAACTCATCCATTAAATGTTGCTGAGTAAGCATTAAGCGGCTTAATGAAAGTGCACGAAGTAGGCCAAGGTAAAAACGATCTGGATAATCCAGATTTAAAATGTCATAAATCCCTTTACGAATATAAGCCGCATATTGATCTGCCTGATAATCTTCTGGTTTTAGAAGAATAATCGGTAAGTTCGGTTGTTTTGATAGTTGGATTAAACTTAAAGCCTGTTCGTATTTTAAATCGTAGGCACGGCCAAAAATAACCAGATCCCAATTTTGATGTAATTGCTTTTCAAAAGTTTGTAAATCATCCAGCAATGTTGCTTCTACAACATGTCCATTTGATGTTAAAAGATCACGAATCTGGTTAAAACGTATTTGATTATCATCGATAATGAGTAAACGTGTCTCGGTACGTTTTAACTTTTTAGACAATAATGGATTTCTCACTTCAATGCTTCCCATAAATCGTGATTCTTGATTTCATTCATTTGTTTATTGATAAAGTTTGTAATCAGGCTTTCTTGCTGATCATTGAGTAATTCAAATTCAAAACGAATAAAACTTTGAGTAATAAGCTGCGCTTTGGTCAGGTAAATTTTGAGTTCTTCTTTGCCTAATCTTAAATGAATCGTTTGTTTTTCTCTAAACATGTGCGAACCCGATACAATCAGACTGGTTGAAACATGATCGAGTTGAGTGGTTTGAACAATCAGGGCAGGTTGGTAGTTACTGCTGTTGCGTTCAGTTTTTACCATGACAGAGCAGGGGAATAAATCTTGGGCCAATACTTCAAGCCCAAGTTCCAGGCTTTTTTCTGTCGACTGTTTAATCCAGCGAACCACACCGCCACGCCAAGGGCTGTTGGTATTTTCCTGAATTAAAATAAATTCCCCAGTTTTTAAATTTGAAGGTGTAGCACCGGTCCATTTAATTCTGTAACCATTGACACTGATATCCAGAACTTCGGCTGGATAGATTTGTTTTGCTTCGCGATCCAAGACTTTAGCTGTGGTAATTTCAGCAGGAATATTGGAATTCATCGAATTAATAAAACTACTTTCATTTTGGAACTGATAATTATTTTCTACATCCAAAGTTTCGTGAAAGTTTTTACCTTTAGAGAGGTAAAAATGTGCCACAGAAAGGCTAAAACAGATCTGCAATTGTGCTGAATATTCGTAGCGTTCATGGCGACGTTCGATATTGGTCGTAAGCAGATTATGAATATGAAAATGTAGTGCTGGGGTCAGAAATAACTTTTCATTACGTGATAAATATCCCGTATTTTTAGTTTGAGTCTCAGACAGATGATCTAATAAATTTTGCGTTGCAATATAGATGGTCGGTTTATATAAACTGGATTGATTGATATTGAAAACCGGTGGATGATCTTTATTGGTATCGACAATATAGCGCGAAAGCGTGGTTTCTTTCGGCAAAATATGAACCAGTTTGGCCCAGTCAAAGCTACATAAATATAAGCCTTGCATTTCTGATGGGCGAATTTGATGGGTATTAAAAATATCCAATAAAATGAGCTGTGAGTAAGCGTGAGCAATGGTTTGTAATTGATGCTGCGTATCTAAAATCTGGTTGATATTGGTTTGATAAAAATTATTCTTGATTGCACATTCGAGCAGTTGATGCGCGACCAGCCATTGGCCAAATAATGGCGTGCTATACAGCAAATTTTGCTGATAAAGTAATAACGAGAGTTGCTGTAATGCGTAATACGTCGAAACAATTCTGGCGGTCTGTAAACTTTTCTTCTGATTAAATGCAAAAATAGAAAACTTTTGCAGACTTAATTGGGTATTACAGCGTTTTGAAATATCGATGTAAATCTTGGCGAAATGGCTACGTAACAGCATAGCCAACTCAATAATTTGATCACTACGATCAGTGGTAATCAGACCTTGGTTGAAAAAATGCTTTTCCAGACTGGTCAATACATTATCAATGGTCGGGTGCAAGATTTGAATTAAATCAAAACGCAGCATTTCTGGGCATTTAAGTTCTGATATTTCCAGTAACGCATTGAACAGTTCTTTTGAAGAATTTCCGAGTTGCAGAATGGATAAATTAGACACCCATTCTTGTAGCCCTTTTGCATTCGATGGACAAAAGCTGAGTTGTTCCAACTTTAATTCTGTTGGTGTTTGGAAAATATCAGAAGTACTCATAAGCATCGTTATTATTTAACTCAAAAAGTTGAAACCCCAAAAAGCGGTGTTTTATTTTTTTCGCCCGCTATTTCCCTAACGAGTTTAGGAACCAAATATCCTGGAAGGCTCTCTAAAACATCTTTATATATAAGATTAATCTGCTCGGGACTCAAGTCAAAATGATGCGCACCTTTTACTTTATCTAATACATGTAAATAGTATGGCATCACGCCTGCATCAAACAGACGGTAACTTAAATCTACTAAAACCTGCGCAGAATTATTGACCCCATTTAATAAAACTGCCTGATTGAGCACGGTGATTTGTTGTTGAGCCAATAGTGAAAGTTTAGCGCAAGTAAAATCATCAAGCTCAGCTGCATGATTTGAGTGTACCACTAGAATAATGCGTAGCCTACTGTTTTTTAATAGGGAAACCAGCTCTTCATCGACACGGTTGGGGATTACGATCGGAACCCGTGAATGAATTCTCAAAAATTTAATTTGTGCCAACGATTCCAGTCGATCGATCCAGAGCTTTAATTTCCGGTTGGATAGGGTAAGTGGGTCTCCGCCACTAAAAATGACCTCGTTAATATCGGGTTGGCTTTCGATATAGCCTTTAATGTTGAGCCAGTCTTCATTTTTGGGCAGGTTTTCCTGATAAGGGAAATGACGACGGAAACAATAACGGCAATGTACCGCACAAGCACCGGTTAAGGTGAGTAAAAAGCGTGATTTGTATTTATGTAATACACCGGGTTGCTGATTGGCTTGTTCTTCACCCAAAGGGTCGGTGACATAACCAGGATGTTCTTCAAGTTCTAGATGATGCGGCAAGACTTGTAATAGAAGGGGATCAAGGGGGTCGCCCATGTTCATTTTTCCGACGAACGCACGCGGAACACGCAATTTAAACTGTTCAGAAGCCAGAATTGCGCCTGACAATAATTGATCAGGTGAGAGCTGAAGGGTCTCTAGAAGCTCTAATGGATCTGTAATCAGATCACTGAGTTGAGATTGCCAGTTTTGCTCTTGATATAAATAGTTTATCATGCTGCATGTAAAAAATGATGCTAGTCTAGCATCAATAGATTTAAGTTAGTAAGTTTGGAGCGAGCCTTTCATGGCCAATTATTCGACAAATGATTTTAAAGCAGGCCTTAAGGTCATGCTTGATGGTAATCCATGTACAATTCTAGAAAATGAGTACGTAAAACCAGGTAAGGGTCAAGCTTTCAGCCGGGTAAAATTACGTAATCTTAGAAGTGGAAAAGTGCTAGAAAAAACGTTTAAATCCAATGAAACACTGGAAGGTGCGGACATTGTTGAAGTTGAAATGGAATACCTCTACAACGATGGCGAACTTTGGAACTTTATGGATCCAGTAAGCTTCGAACAAATCGCAGCTGACAAGGTTGCGATGGGCGATGCTGCCAAATGGTTGAAAGACGATTCAAACGAAAAATGTACAATCATGCTTTTTAATGGTGTTCCATTGTCAGTAAGTGCACCAAACTTCGTTGTGTTGAAAATCGTTGAAACTGATCCAGGCGTACGTGGTGATACTTCGGGCGGTGGCGGTAAGCCTGCCAAACTCGAAACGGGTGCCGTTGTTCGTGTACCATTATTCGTACAGCAAGAAGAAAGTGTTCGTGTAGATACCCGTACAGGTGACTATTTAGAACGTGCATAATGGTTTAAAAATAGACTATTATCGAAAGGGGTGATTTAAATCATCCCTTTTTTTATGCCAAAGTATTAGATGAAAAGTAAATTTTGAGGAGTACAGTCGCAAAGGAAGAAACAGCAGTATACCGAACAATAAAAATTAACGCTGATTTATGCATTAGATATGAGGGATTTACATGGAAACCATTGAACCGAAGTTAACCATAACTTCAAAAATAGTGTGGCTTCTAGTCGCGATTTTAGGTGCAGTATCATTCGGGATACTTGCAGTCAGCAGAGGTGAGCATGTTAATGCAGTCTGGCTGGTTTTGGCAGCCATCTGTGTCTATAGCATCGCTTATCGCTTCTATAGTTTATTTATAGCCAATAAAGTCTTTGAACTCAATGCAAGACGCTTAACACCTGCGCATCGCTTGGCAGATGGTCTGGATTATGTCCCTACCAATAAATATGTCCTGTTTGGTCACCACTTTGCAGCCATTGCAGGTGCAGGTCCATTAGTAGGACCTATTCTTGCGGCGCAGATGGGGTATTTACCGGGCACGATTTGGCTTTTAGTCGGTGTGGTTCTCGCGGGTGCTGTTCAAGACTTTTTAGTCCTCTTTATTTCTACCCGTCGTGATGGCCGTTCACTCGGTGAAATGGCGAAGCAAGAGCTGGGTTCTTTTGCGGGTGTGATTGTGATGCTGGGTGCTTTAGGCGTCATGATCATTATCCTTGCAGTGCTTGCATTGGTTGTCGTGAAAGCCTTGACCAACAGTCCATGGGGCGTGTTCAGTATTGCTGCAACGATTCCAATTGCATTGTTCATGGGCGTATATATGCGTTATATCCGTCCGGGGAAAATTGCCGAGGTGTCAATCATTGGTTTTGTGCTGATGATGCTGGCGATTGTGTATGGTGGCAATGTTGCAGCTGATCCGTATTGGGGACCATTGTTTACTCTTTCTGGTACGCAACTGACCTGGTGCTTAATTATTTACGGCTTTATCGCTTCCGTGTTACCGGTCTGGTTACTGCTTGCACCACGCGATTATCTTTCAACTTTCTTGAAGATTGGTGTGATTGCAGGTCTTGCGATTGGGATC
The DNA here is from genome assembly GCF_004331155.1 of Acinetobacter terrestris. Taxonomy (GTDB): domain Bacteria; phylum Pseudomonadota; class Gammaproteobacteria; order Pseudomonadales; family Moraxellaceae; genus Acinetobacter; species Acinetobacter terrestris. Next base: position 37,418 of record NZ_SJNZ01000001.1, on the reverse strand, counting down.
ATGGTGGCATTGCCTGAACTGAAAATGCCTGCGGTTACACATTTTATTGATGGTACAGGTCCTGTATTTGCAGGCTCAATGTTCCCGTTCTTATTTATTACCATTGCCTGTGGTGCCATTTCAGGTTTCCACGCACTGGTTTCTTCAGGAACCACACCAAAACTGGTCGATAACGAAGTGGATATTCGTGTGATTGGTTACGGCGGTATGTTGATGGAATCTTTCGTTGCTGTGATGGCAATGATCTGTGCCACCATTCTTGAACCGGGCGTCTATTTCGCAATTAATGCGCCTGCTGCCATATTGGGGACAACGGTTGAAAGTGCGGCTGAAGCGGTGCGTACTTTAGGCTTTGTGGTCACTCCGGAAGCATTAACATTGCTTGCGCAAGAAGTCGGTGAAACTTCAATTCTTTCACGTACTGGTGGAGCACCCACCTTTGCAATTGGTATGGCACACATTATTACGGAAATTTTCAATAACCGTTCAATGATGGCATTCTGGTATCACTTTGCAATTCTGTTTGAAGCATTGTTCATCTTAACTGCAGTAGATGCGGGTACACGTGCTTGCCGTTTCATGGTTCAGGATACGGTGGGTATCGTGATTCCTGCGGTGAAAAACTCACATAATTTCTTTGGTAATTTGTTGGGTACCGCAGTTGCGGTTGCAGGCTGGGGCTTCTTCGTTTATCAAGGTGTGATAGATCCGCTCGGTGGGATTAACAGCTTGTGGCCGCTGTTTGGTATTGGTAACCAGATTTTGGCAGCGATGGCTCTTATACTCGGCACCGTTATTCTGTTTAAAATGAAGAAAGAGAAATATGTGTGGGTGACGATTCTGCCGACCATTTTCCTTTTCATTACCTCGATGACGGCAGGTTGGCAAAAAATCTTCCATGAAAATCCAAAAATTGGTTTCTTGGCACAAGCCAACCGTTTCTCGGATGCAATTGCACGAAATGAAATATTGAAACCGGCCAAAGACATTGCTGAAATGCAAACAATTGTATTCTCTAATCAGATCAATGCAGTACTTTGCGGCTTCTTTATGATTGTGGCTTTCGTAATGTTGTTTGCTGCCATTGGGGTGATCCGCCGTGCCTTGGCCAATCCAAATCCAAGCGTGCATGAGTCAGAAGCGATTTACAGTGATGAGATCAGTCCAAATAAAGCGGCAGGAGAGGTGAAATGAGTCTAAAAGATCAAATTCGCCAAAAACTGGCATTGGGTAAAATCATTAAATTTACTGTACTTGCGCAGCCGAAAAAGTTTTTGATGTTGAATGGCATTAAAACCATTCAACTGATTTGGCAACGCCTACAGCAAAGCTTTCGCTTGATGGTTGGTGTGCCGGATTATCAGACTTATCTGGAGCATATGCAAAAGAATCATCCAGACTTAGTCGCAATGGATGCCAAAACATTTTACCGTTACTGTGTGGATGCACGTTATCCAAGCGCAGGCGGTGGAATGAAAAAATGCCCTTGTTAATATAAGCAGACATTTGTCAGAAATCTTTTGATTTGTTTGGAAAAACCACAAAACGGTGTATGTTAATCATGCACCGTTTTTTATTGGGAAATAAGCTGTGATTTGGGGTATGAATAAGGTTCAAAAACAGGAACTCACACACGAGCAGCAACAACTGAATGATCAGGTTGAATCGTATGCGGCAAAAATTCAGGTATTCCTGCATCAAATCAATAGCATCATTTTGGATAAACAGCATCAGACCAAACTGGCTTTAAGCAGTTTGCTGGCCGGCGGTCACGTGCTGTTTGAAGATTTACCCGGATTGGGTAAAACCACATTATCCAGTGCCTTATCTCATATTGCAGGGCTGAAGTTTCAGCGTATTCAGTTTACCAACGACATGCTTGCCAGTGATGTGATTGGCGTGAATATGTTTAATCAAAAACAGCATCAGTTTGAGTTCAAGCAAGGTCCAATCTTTACCCAAATATTACTGGCAGATGAAATCAACCGCTGTAGCCCCAAAACTCAGAGTGCATTGCTAGAAGCAATGGAAGAAGGTTTGGTTACGGTGGATGGCGTTCGTTATGAGTTGCCGCAACCCTTTTGGGTGATTGCAACACAGAACCCGCTTTTTCAAAGTGGTACTTATAGTTTGCCAGAATCCCAGCTTGACCGTTTCCTGATGCGTTTGTCACTGGGCTATCCATCACGTTCCGCAGAAAAGCTGTTACTACAGCAAAACTCGCGCTATGCCTTAATTGCAACCTTAGAGCACGTTTTCAGCGAGTATGAAATTTTAGAGATGCAGCGACTGGTCACGCAGGTTCATATTGCCGATGTGGTGCTGGACTATCTGCTGGATCTGGCTAGCGAGACCCGTAAAAGTCGGCATGGCTTATCCACTCGCGGTCTATTGGCTTTGAAAAAAGCAGCTCAAGCACATGCCTTCATTGAACAGCGCAGCTATGTCACCCCGGATGATGTTCAAGCTGTATTTGTTGCCGTGGTTTCTCATCGGATTGGATTGAATGAAGCAGAGACTTCGCAGTTGATGCAGCAAGTGACGATTAGCTAAAGGAAGATCAAATTGGGCAAGCCTTGGCAAAAATGGTTAGCGAAACGCTTTCAATTTGAAAAAATCAAACAGCTTTCGCAAAAAGATATTCTGATTTTTATCTATCAGCAGGGCTATCTGTATCTGGTATTGATCTTGATTACGTTTATTGCCGGAATCAATTATGCCAACAACCTGATTTTGGGTTTTTGCTTTCTGATCAGTGCAATTTTATGTATCAGTTTTTATGTCACTTTCAAACAGTTACATGAGCTTAGCATTGAAATTTCAGTAAATGAAATTGGGCAAGTGGGGAATCATCTTGATTTGCAATTACATTTTCAGCAGCCCTACAAGCAATCGCGTTATTTATGGATTAAGACCGATCAGCATTTAGAAAAAGTCTCGATTGCTGAACTCAAGCAAAAAATCACCTTGTCTTTTTTTGCCGAGAAACGCGGCAAGTTCCATTATCCGACTGTACAGATTTATGCGGTATATCCCTTTGGACTGGTTCGTGCCTGGACTTATTTTTATTTGACGCAATATTCATGGGTTGCGCCCAAAGCTGCATTTTACAATGCGGAAAATAAACAGTATCAGCACAGTTTTGAACCCGATATGGATGAGTTTCGTGAACTGCGTAATTTTAAGTTAGGTGATAGCTTACACGCCGTATCATGGAAGCAGGCTGCGCGTGGACAAGGTTTATATATCAAAGTCTTTGAGCAGCATAATGATCAACCGAGTATGGAAATCCATTATGCAAACATGCCAAGTACCGAGCATGAAGAGAAACTGAGCTTAATGATGGGGCTGATTGAGCAATGTGAGCAATTGCAATATAGCTATGCGGTATTTTTACCTCAAGCTGAATTAGCTGTAGGCGCGGGTGCAAACCAGTTGCTTCAGGCAAAAAAACTTCTGGCGCAGGCTTAATTATGATGCATGCTGATGTTAGAACCTCGATTTTAATGACCTTGCTGTTATTACTGCTTGCACAAGTAATGTTTAATCCTGTTCTGTTAAGCGCAATTTTTGCTCTGATTCTCCTCTGTTTATTTGTCAGCTTTAAAGATGAAACAAAAACAGTATCCAAAATCTGGATCTTTGCCTTGGCAATTCTGGCCCTAATGGCGATCTATTTTAGATATCAGAGTTTTATCGGGATAGAAGCGGGCGTTGCGGTCTTATCCACTTTTTTATTTGCCAAGGCTTTGGAAACCAAGAATAAACGAGATGTCATTATCTTGTTTAATTTTGCCTTGTTTGTTGGGGCGAGTTCATTTTTATATAGCCAATCCATCTGGATGGCGATTGTGATTTTACTATGCTTATTTAGTTGCCTGATCGGGCTTTATCGTTTACAGACCAGTGAATTTAAACAGGCTCAGAATCAATCATCGGCATTAAAAACAGATGCCAAGCATGTAGGTAAATTTCTGATTTTGGCTTTGCCTTTTTTTATCTTGCTGTTTATCTTTTTTCCGCGCTTACCGCCACTTTGGCATATTCCAATTCCAGAACAAAAAAGTGTCACGGGGATGAGTGACAGCATGTCACCTGGGGATATTGCAGAACTTTCGCAATCTAGCAGTTTGGCTTTTCGCATTATTGGCAATATGAATAAACTGCCTTCCCGCAATGAGCTATATTGGCGGGCAATGGTTCTGGATCAATATGATGGCAGAACCTGGACCAGTAGTTTTGTCAATCAACAACCTGTCTTGAATCATAGGATTTCGATAAAAGCAGAACAGGGTTTTGATTATCAATACCTGGCTGCAGATTCAAGTGTGATGTGGATCATGGGACTAGAAAAGTCCATCCCCAAAAACCCTCAATACCAATTAAAGCAGGATTGGAGCATTAGCCCGATCCGCTCCATCACACGAAATCAGCCTATTACGCTACATTGGCTAGGCGATGCACAACTGCAAGGACAGGGCTTATCTACACCCAATTTACTGGAAAAAAGCAATACTCAAAGCAATACTCAAATCGATGAAAAATCACGTCAATTCGCTTTGGAAATGTTTCAGAAAAGTGGACGATTACCAGACCAGTATGTGCGTAATATTTTGCAGTGGTATAAGAACAATGATTTTGTATATACCTTAACACCGGGCTTACTGGGTGAAAACCGTATCGATGAATTCTTGTTTCAATCTCGGCAGGGGTTTTGTGAGCATTATGCTTCGAGTTTTGCCATGCTGATGCGATACGCGGGGATTCCTGCACGTGTGGTCATCGGTTATCAAGGCGGACAACTTGCACTGGACCGGGCAAGTTGGGAAGTGCGTCAACTGGATGCCCATGCGTGGACAGAAGTGCAATTAAATGGAAAATGGCAACGGATTGACCCAACCGCAATCATTGCTCCACAACGCATAGATGCGGGAATGCAAAATTATATTGAAAATGATCGAACTATTTTGGGAAGTAAAGAGCAGAAGTGGAAGTATCGTCAATTTTCAATGATGAAAAATATGCGAATCTGGAGTGACTATGCGAGCTATCAGTGGCAAAGCAAAGTTGTTGGATATGATGCTGAAAAGCAGCAAAGCTGGTTGGCGAAATTAGGTTTGAAAACGGCTTATGCCAGTATCCTGATATTATTCTCAAGCATTTTATTGGTGATGATTTCTTATTTTGTCTGGATTTATTATCGTAATAAACAGCACGGTTCGGCATATGAGCGTGCAGTTCAACAGTTCTCTAAGCAACTAGCGAAGCCATTACGTAAGCAGCCTGCTGAAACTTTCTTTAGCTGGATGCATCGTTTAGCCGAAGGGGTTAAAGAGGATGAACAAAAGATATTTATCCAGACAGCAGAATATTATCAGCAGCAGCGATTTTCTGTAGCGATAACTGGCCAACAAATGAAGCAATTTAAAGCAATGCTTAAAACTTGTACATATGCTTTAAAAAATAATAGAAAGTCCTTGTCTTAAAAAATAAAAATGAATATGATTCACAGCACTTAGGTGTATAGCTCAGTTGGTTAGAGCGCTACGTTGACATCGTAGAGGTCAGCAGTTCGAGTCTGCTTATACCTACCAAGATTCAATGCCATTAGGCATAAGGACTTTAAGCAAAAAAGCTTAAAGTCCTTTTTTATTGTCCCTAAGCTGGTTTTTAATTAAAAAATCTAGAATGCTAAATTAAATCCTACGGGATATTCGTAATTGAATTTATGAAGTCGCACGCTTAAGTTGCTCTAGTTGTAGAATATGTTGATTAATTTGATGATCCATAGCCGGCAAAATTTGTCTTAAAAATTGGCAATATGAAATTGCATCGTTTGCTGAAAGCACACCTGTTTTTACAAGCTGTTTTTGCTTGTCTAATAAATCACTTACCTGACGAAAATCAGGTTGCTGTCCTACACTCAATGAATTGCTGATTTCTTCAAAATCTTGATAAAGTCGGTCACGTTGTTGAATCAATTCTGCCTGATTTGATACTGTCACTGTATTTGCTTGAACCAGTGCGCTAAGTACCAATTTTTTTTCTAATATAATTTCAGTTGGAATCGGTTTTTCTTGTGGTTGTACTGTATTTGGTGGCGTTGTAGAGAGGGGTTTAAATATATAAACCACAATGATAAGTAACAAGGTCACAATAGATCCAATGATAAGACCAAGTCGTAGGGTGCTATTCATGCCAGAAATCCTGCTCTTGCATTTAAATTAAAAGCAGACCCAATCTAAAATCAGGTCTGTTCAATTCATCCATTATTCACTTATTAACTGTTTATTATTTGGTCGACCAGCCAGCCGGTGCATAACCGATACGAACACGCTGTGGATGATTACCCACTGGAACACTCAATACCTTTTCACCTGTAGCAAAATCAATGACAGTAACGACATCAGTCTCACTCTCTGAAATCACACAGCTTTTTCCATCAGCACTCTGTGTTGCCCAGTATGGCTTGCCTGCAGGAATCAGCTTGGCAGCTTTCAAGGTAGAGCGGTCGACAATAGTCGCATAGTCATCCATGGTACCTGCCACACATAATTTCTCGCCATCTGCACTAATGGATAATCCATGGTGACGTGAGTCATTTACATATTTTGTCCGGTTAGAAGGAATGGTAGAGCTACCCGGTAATTGACCAATACGAGTGACTTTATCCTGATTTAAGTCATATTCCACCAAGCCATTAAAAAACGAAACCTGTGCATAAATTTTACTTTCATCTTTACTAAATACGATGGGACGCACAGCATTGGATAAATCCTTACGACCGAATGCATCTAATGCAGGACGGAAATCAATTTTCTTGATCACTTTAAACGTATTGGCATCGGCAATGGTAATGAAGCGTTTACCCTTGGTGAAATCTTGCCATGATGCATCCATGGAGGTTTCTACATTTCCAATGGCTGAGTTCAAAATTTTTGAGCCGCCACTAAAGAAAATGTTTTCATGCGGTTTGTCGCCAGTGGCAAAGCGTCCTAATTCCTTACCTGTATTGATATCCAGAACATGAACAATGTTACCCGAGGAAGCCGAGACAGCTAAGCGCTGACCATCTGGAGAAACGGCCATATGATCTGCACGGAAACCTTCAACAGGAGTGCGCCAGTTGATCTGGCCCGTAGCAATATTGATAGACACTACATCTGCAAAACTTGGGCGAGATGCAACCACTGACTTGCCGTCTGGAGTTGAGTACATGTCATCGACCAATTGATCGTTACCTTCTCCAGCGGTGGCCTGAATATAAGTATAGGCAATCAGTTTAATTGGATTGAGGTGGATTTCCTTCAAACGCTCTTTGCGATCAGGAATCATGTTAATTACACCGATCTTGCCAAAATCACCCGATGGACGAATGACGGTCACTGTTCCATCCCAGTTATTGCCAACAAAAAAAACTTGCTGACTATTGGGTGGAACAGGCATCGTTGCTGTAGCTGCATTTATACAAAGTGATGTGAATGCGGTAGATGCAAGCAAAACATTCGAAGTCCATTTAAAAAATAATTTTTTGTTTTTCATCTCATTTTTTCCAGTTCAGTTCCATGAAAGTCATTTTTTATTCAAATTTTCATTATTGGCCAATACTCCTGTATTAGCAGAATAATAGAATAAAGAATTCACCGGTCAAATCTGTAGTAATCCGATAAAAAGGCGCTGATGAAGATATGAATGAAGTTATAATTTTAAGAAGATTTTAATAATCAAAGTATTGCTCGAATCGGGTAAATTATTTTTCCGACGGATTGTTATTTACCTAGTATTGATTCTTTATTTGAAAAATGGACTGACTTACTGGAATATAAGTTTTAAAAGTAATGGATGACATTGTCCAAAAGAAGTAACTTATTTCTATAAACTGGATTTTTGCTAAAATTGCATGAGGTTAAAAATTTGTTTAAATCTTTATCCAATTTAATATAAATATGCGCTGGAAATTGCAAAACACTACATGATATTTTCTATAAAAGCCGTAGTATAAAAATGATTTTATTGAGTTTCTAATATTATGTCACAGATAGATGTTCTTGTTCCTTTGGCTGAAATTGAGGTGAATCGGGCTGAACTTCTCTCCATTCAGCGTAATGATTTAGTGCCTTTGCTGAATGATCAATATCGTCTGAATCATTATGCGGATCAACTTATTCAAGCTCAGTCGGTATTACTTAACGGGATAGATCCACATCTCACCCAGCAACTCAGTTCGACGATTGAACAGTTGATTCAATCCTTGGCAGATTCAAAAAAATATTTGAAAGCACGCAAGTTTAATGCCTTGCAAAAGTGGCTGGGTATTGATTTGGAATATGGGTCGGGGCAGGTCGAATATTATAAAAATCTGGATCAATTGCTCAATCGTGCTAATCATTTAAGTCAAAAATTGCAAATCGAGATTCAGAAGTCGCAGGCACGTTTTCAGCAGTTGCTTGGACACCGTGAGCAAATGGCAAAGTACATTCGGGCTGCGCAGGAGTTCTTGGTGGAATATCCAAAATTTGTCAAGAATCAGCATCCACTAGACAATTTCGCAGAAAGATTATCTAAAAAAATTAATACATTGCAAACTTTGCAAGCCAGTAATGATATTGCAATTACACAAATGCAGTTATCTCAGCAACTTTCTTTTAGCTTGCTGGATCGGTTTAAAGAGGCGCAGCAGGTTTTGATTCCCGCATGGCAATATCATGTTAAACAAAGCAATCAAAGCAATTCGACAATTGAATTGGAAAAGCTGGATAATAGCCGAGAGAATCTGATTAAAACTTTAAGAAAATCACTACAGAAACCAACAGATTAATAATGATATTAGGTGAGATATGAGCGATTTTGAACATAAAGATTTACCGACCGAAATAAGCACCGATGTGGTTCAGCAAAAATTTCAGCAACTGAACTTGCAAGAAATTGGTTTGCAGGATTCAGACTTTAATGAAGTAATGAATGCACGTAAGGAATTGGCCGCAATGAGCCATAACGCCGTGGCTGAATATGGTAAAAATATTGCGACAAAGACATCAACCTATACCGATGAGTTGTTAAATCTTGTGCAAAATAAAGATCTGGACGCCACAGGTCAAAAGTTAAATCAGGTGGTGCAAGTTGCTCAGCAGTTGAATACCAGCAGCATTTTAAACAAGAAAAAAAGTTCGGGTTTCTTTGGTGGCTTGATCAGTAAAATGAAAGGTGCCAAGCAGAACTTTGATCAGCATTTTAATAGCACTAAAGAACAGATTGATGTTCTGGTCAAAGAAATTGAAACGTCACAATCGGGGCTGAAAACTCGCGTTGATACCCTGGATAAAATGTTCCATGGTGTGCAGGATGAATATAAACAACTGGGGATTTATATTGCTGCCGGAAAATTGAAAGAACATGAAATCCAACAGGAAATCGCAGCTTTAAGCAATCAAACGCAAGATCAGGCATCGGTGCAAAAGGTTTATGACCTGAATCATCTGGCCAACAATCTGGAAAAGCGGGTCAGCGATTTGCAGGTCTTGCAGCAATCGGCGATGCAAACCTTGCCGATGATTCGGATTATTCAGTCCAATAATTTGATGTTGGTGGATAAATTTTATGCCATTAAAAACATCACTTTACCGGCCTGGAAAAACCAGATCAGTTTGGCCATTTCCCTAAATGAACAGAAAAACAGTGTGCAACTGGCCAATAGCATTGATGATGCGACCAATGACCTGTTACGCCGTAATGCAGACTTGTTGCATCAAAACTCGGTGGATACCGCTAAAGCCAATCAACGTTCAGTGATTGATATTGAAACGCTTGAACATGTGCAAAACACCCTCATTAAAACTGTTAATGATGTGATTCAGGTGCAAAAAGAAGGCATGCAAAAACGTGCTGAAGCTACGACGCGTTTACGTGCCTTGCAGGAAAATTTGAATCATTTGGTTATAGAATCAAGTACCAGTGGAATGAATAAATCTTAAGAATACGCTTAAGTTCATTGCCTGCACTTCAGGAGAAACCGTTTGCCTCCCTTAGATGAATATGCTGTGAATCCGCAACAGATTGAATCTGGTGTTGTGGCGCTGAAAAAGCGCCAACGTAATCTGACTTTATTTTGTATCACCAGCAGTACCGTTTTCCTAGCTTCTGTGGTGGCATTATTTTTACAACATGATTTTGTCTATAGTTTTTTTGGCGTTACCACCGAATTAAAGCAATTGCATATGCCGATGAGTGTGGATGCAAACCTTGCTGAACTCGGCCAGCACACCGATTATTTTACCAATCTGTTGTCGTGGTTTGGCTGGCTGATTCTAAAGCTGTTTGTTTCTTTTATCGGGGCATTTTTTGTCATTCATTTTTTAAAGAAAATACGCTTCTTCTATACGCGTTTTCAGTCTTTTATTTTGAAATTTGTCGGCTGGCTGGTGGCCTTTATTGTGTTGTGGTCAGGCTTAACCTTTCTACAATACGATTTAAATGATGATGAAAATAATGCCTATAGCGAAGCGATTCAATACGATAAAAATATTCAGCAAAGTGAATTGGCCCAAGACTTACAGCAGAGCAATTTGGATGAGCCAGTGAAGGCTTATTTACTTGCACAAGCTGCGCTGTTGCATAAGCCTGTCGATAAAGATGCCGCTATTCCTCAGGTTCTGGCTTTGGTTAAAGCGGAAAAAACAGATCCTCAATTTATTGAATATGGCTTCAAGCCTGAACAATTGTGGACCATGCAGCATCAACTTTATGGAAAAACCTTAACCCCGATGGCGGCAAGTGTCTCGAAGCAAGTAGATCAAGCTAAACAAATGAGCGATGTGGTGAATATCTTTATTATTGCCATGCTTATTTTATCTGCAATTTTGAGCTCAATTTTATTTCTTTTAGCGCAGCATTTAAAAGGACGCATATTAAGAGTTGAACAGCGCATTACACCTTAAATCATGCAATTCAAAAGCTCCTACTGGGGCTTCTGTTTTTTTCACGGTTATTTCATTGTATTTTTTCTTAAGTTTTGGAGTGAGGCAGAGCTTATAGAAGATATGATAAACCATGTTTGATTTGATAATCCGATCTTAATAATAAAAACAAACTGTTTTACCTATTTACTAATTTGCACTAGTATAGCCTTATTAAATAAACATTTACTCCCTTGGAGACGTTAGCCATGTTAGACCAAAATACTTCAGCACAACTTAAAACCTTATTACAACGTCTGGAAAGTCCGATTGAACTGGTGGCGTCACTCGATTCATCTGACAAATCGGACAAGATCAAGGAACTGGTGACTGAAGTTGCGGCACTGTCGGATCAGGTCACTGCCCGTTTTGACGGAACCAATAAACGTACCCCAAGCTTCGGGATTGCCAAAGTCGGTGAACAGCCGCGCGTAAACTTTGCCGGTCTGCCGATGGGACATGAATTCACCTCTTTGATCCTGGCATTGCTGCAGGTTTCCGGCTATGCACCAAAAGTCTCTGATGAAGTACTGGCTCAAATCAAGGGTCTAAATCTCACTGCTGATTTCGACGTATTCGTATCCTTAAGCTGCCATAACTGTCCAGACGTGGTGCAAGCCTTGAACCTGATTGCGATCAACAATCCGGGTACAACCGCGACCATGATTGACGGGGCCTTTTTCCAGGACGAAGTGGAAGAACGCAAAATCATGGCAGTGCCAATGTTGTTCCAGAATGGCGAGCACATTGGTCAGGGCCGTATGACGCTGGAAGAAATCGTGGCCAAACTGGATTCAGGCTCATCTGCCAAAGAGGCTGAAAAACTCAATGCCAAAGGCGCATTCGATGTCTTGGTGATTGGCGGTGGTCCTGCAGGCAACACAGCTGCAATATACGCGGCACGTAAAGGCATCCAAACCGGGATTGTAGCGGAACGCTTTGGTGGTCAGGTCATGGATACCATGGACATTGAAAACTACACTTCGGTGCAAAAAACCCAAGGTCCAAAATTTGCCGCTGAAATGGAAGCCCATGTGCGTGCGTATGATGTCGACATCATGAACCTGCAAAAAGTGGCTGCCATTAAAGGTGCCGATGAAACCGCCAACGGTCTGGTTGAAGTCACTTTGGAAAATGGTGCGAAGTTAGAGTCAAAAACCATCATCCTGTCGACTGGTGCACGCTGGAGAGAAATGAATGTTCCGGGTGAGCAAGAGTATAAAACCCGTGGTGTTGCATATTGCCCGCACTGTGACGGTCCATTGTTTAAAGGCAAACGTGTTGCGGTGATTGGCGGCGGGAACTCGGGTGTGGAAGCAGCGATTGACCTTGCCGGAATTGTTGAGCATGTGACTTTAGTTGAATTTGATACCAAACTGCGTGCCGATCAGGTATTGCAAGACAAACTTAACAGCTTGCCGAACACTACGGTGATTATGAATGCACTTTCTACAGAAGTGGTTGGTGATGGTTCACAGGTGACGGCATTGAAATACAAAGACCGTGCCACTGATGAAATTAAAACAGTTGAGCTTGCCGGGATCTTTGTACAGATTGGTCTGTTGCCAAATACCGACTTCCTGAAAGACTCGAAAGTTGAACTTTCTAACCGTGGCGAGATCGTGATTAACGAGCGTAACGAAACCAGCGTGAAAGGTGTGTTTGCTGCCGGTGACTGTACAACTGTGCCTTACAAACAGATCATCATCGCCACGGGCGAAGGTGCCAAGGCATCGCTTTCTGCATTCGATTACATCATCCGTTCAGGGCAATAAGTAAAAAAGCCAAAGTGGCTATGTAGACTTAGACATAGACACTTTGGCTTTAGTTCCCCAAGTTTTTGTTTTACCCTTTTATAGGAGCTCAGGGCGCTAACGCTGAGTTCCTTTTTTTATGACCTCTATTTTTATTGTTATTTTAATTTTCTACTTTTTTTGTTTTGCCCTTTTTTATTGTTGTTTCCCCAAGGTTATTGCATTTAATTAAGCAAGTTTTATTCCAGTTTTATTTAAATTTCTAAGATTTGAATAAATTCAAGGTTTTAAACTTCTGCATTAATTGCTCTTGTGTTTCCATATGCTCAGGATGCGGAATAATGCACTCAATTGGACATACCGCAATACAAGTTTGGTGCTCATAAAAGCCGACACATTCAGTACAGCGATCTACATCAATCTCATACACTTTATCGCCCTCATAAATGGCTTCATTAGGACATTCAGGCAAACACATATCACAATTGATGCATTTATCGGTGATGAGTAATGCCATATCTATCTCGCTTTAAATCGCTTGATAAGCCAAAGATGCAGCAGAAATATCTGCAGTTGAATTTGGCAAGTTGCGAATCAGCAGGGCATAGTTCATGTCAACATCAGTAGGGACAGGAATATCCACGACATGACCTGAACCTTTGGCGTCAATAATCAAGTTACCTTTTTTGTCTTTAATCTCAGTCAAAATAAAAGTGATGTTGCCTTTGGTCGTCATTAACTCTAAAGAGTCACCGACGACAAAACGGTTTTTCACCTCAATCTTGATATAGTCACCATTGCGTTCCAGAACTTCACCAACAAATTGTTGATGATCAAAACGCGATGAACCGGTTTCATAGTTTTGATATTCAGTATGCACATGACGGCGCAGGAAACCTTCGGTATAACCACGATTCGCCAAGCCTTCCAGTTGAGTCATCAATGCTGGATCAAATGGCTTGCCCTCTAGCGCATCATCAATAGCTTTACGGTAAATCTGTGCAGTACGCGCGCAGTAGAAATAGGATTTGGTACGACCTTCAATCTTCAGTGAATGAATACCCATCTTGGTTAAACGGTCAACATGCTGTACCGCACGCAAATCTTTAGAGTTCATGAAGTAAGTGCCATGTTCGTCTTCTTCCGCAGCAAACATGTCTTCTTCATTGCGTTGCAGTAAAACCGGCTTACCGAATTGATGTTGTTCTATTGCGTGTTGCTCGTCGGCATCTTTGTTTTTGCAGCATGATGAGGATTCTTCAATGTGTTGAACTGAAATGACATCACCAGTTTCATCCTCAACTGCATCGTGAATTTTATAATCCCAGCGACAGGCATTGGTGCAGGCGCCCTGATTGGCATCACGTTTATTCATATAGCCTGAAAGTAAGCAACGACCAGAATACGCCATGCATAATGCACCATGCACGAAAACTTCAATTTCCATACCCGGCACATTGTTTTTAATTTCTTCAATTTCTTCAATTGAAAGTTCACGGGATAAAATCACACGGGTTAAGCCCATGTTTTGCCAAAATTTGACCGTTGCCCAGTTGACTGCATTGGCCTGAACCGAAAGATGTACCGGCACACCTGGAAAATGCTCACGTACCATCATGATCAGACCAGGGTCGGACATAATCAGTGCATCAGGTTGCATGGCAACAACGGGTTCCAGATCACGGATAAAATTCTTGAGTTTGCTGTTATGTGGCTGGATGTTCACCACCACATAGAATTTTTTACCCAGTGCATGAGCTTCCTCAATACCAGTTTTTAGATTGTCATGATCGAAAGCATTATTACGTACACGCAAGCTATAACGCGGCTGACCTGCATATACGGCATCGGCACCATACGCAAATGCATAGCGCATGTTTTTGAGTGAGCCAGCAGGAGAGAGGAGTTCGGTTACGTGATTAATGCTCATGAAAAATAAAGGCATATAAAAAATATGGCTTTATTGTATGGATTTGAAAATTAGATTCAACCCAGTAAAAAGCTCGGAATTATCTGCAGTGTCATCGAAATGTCATTAAACTTGCGCTAATATATCTGTAAATACGTATATACATATATCTTATGGATCAGGTTAATTTCTTTAAATGTCTTGCCGATCAAACGCGCTTGGATATCCTTACGCTGATTGTGAAACAGGGCGAACGATGCGTCTGTGATTTAACCGCAAGCTTGGATTTAAGTCAGCCGAAAATTTCACGGCATCTGGCCTTGTTACGCACTAGCGGTGTTTTGCAAGATCGTCGTCAAGGGCAGTGGATTTATTACAGCTTGCAAGCGGATTTGCCGCAGTGGTGTCTGGATGTTTTGAATAGCGCGGCTAGCCAAGATCAGCGTTTTGATGCTGTAGATTTATCTGCTTGTGAATCTTCAAGTTGTTGTGAATAAGTGATTGGAATAATATGAATTTTCTTTTTTTATGTACCGGAAATAGCTGCCGTAGCATTTTGTCTGAAGCCCTTTTTAATGCTCGTGCCCCAGAAGGTTTTAGTGCCTGTAGTGCAGGCAGTAAACCGACTGGAAAGGTTCATCCTTTAACCCTGAAAACCTTACAAAATTTAGGCATTTCGACGCAAGGTCTATCTAGCAAAACCATGCAGGATTGTGAACAGTTTAATCCACAAGTGGTGATCACCGTGTGTGGTTCAGCCGCGGCAGAACCTTGTCCTTTATATCTGGGTAAAGCGATTAAAACGCACTGGGGCCTAGAAGATCCTTCGCATTTAGAGGTTTCTGAAGATGAAAAAATGCAAGCATTTATGCAGACGGTAGAGCATATCAACCGTCGTTTTGATGCCTTTTTTGCCCTAGATTTAGCCCATTTAAGCCCTGAAAAATTAATTGTAGAAATCAATAAAATTTCTGAAATTGCCTAATCGAGAAGGTCATGACTGCTAAAAAATTGTCCTTTCTTGATCGAAACTTAACTTTGTGGATTTTTATTGCCATGGCTTTGGGCGTGGCAATAGGGGTATATCTACCGCAAGCATCGTCTGCTTTGGAACAAATGAGTGTGGGGTCGGTAAATTTACCCATTGCATTCGGCCTGATTTTAATGATGTATCCACCTTTGGCCAAGGTGGATTATGCCGCTTTGCCACAAGTGTTTCAGGATAAACGCACCCTGGTTTTATCCTTGGTGCAAAACTGGCTGATTGCACCCTGCTTGATGTTTGGGCTTGCGATTATCTTTTTGCAAAATTATCCGGAATATATGACCGGTCTGATTTTGATTGGCTTGGCGCGCTGTATTGCCATGGTTCTGGTCTGGAACAATCTGGCTTGTGGCGACAATCAATATGTCGCGGCATTGGTAGCATTTAACAGCATTTTCCAGATTCTGTTTTTTAGCACCTATGCCTGGCTGTTTTTAAGTTATTTGCCGCCATATTTTGGGGTGGCAGGACAAGTAATTGATGTCAGCTTCTGGACCATTACCCAAGCGGTACTGATCTATTTAGGAATTCCATTTTTATTCGGTTTCCTAAGCCGATTATTTCTGGTTAAAGCCAAAGGTTTGCTGTGGTATCAAAGCCAGTTTATTCCCAAGATTAGCCCCTTAAGTCTACTTGCCTTGTTATTCACCATCGTGGCGATGTTTAGCCTGAAAGGTGCAGATGTGGTCAGTTTACCGTTAGATGTTTTGCGTATCGCCATTCCACTGAGCATTTACTTTGTACTGATGTTCTTTATCAGTTTCTTTATGAGCAAATGGATGGGTAATGACTATGCAAAAACCACCGCCATTTCCTTTACTGCCGCAGGTAATAACTTTGAACTGGCTTTAGCCGTTGCCATTGCCACCTTTGGTTTGGCTTCACCTGTGGCATTTACCACCATTATTGGTCCATTGGTGGAAGTGCCAGTGCTGATTGCTTTGGTGAGTGTCTCGCTATGGCTGCGTAAAAAGTTTTATCCAAATGATGTAAATAGTCGTGGCTAAAAAATTGATGATTATCATCTCAAAATCTTCCCTAAACCCTCTCTATAAAAGGGGGGATGTTGAGAATTTAATAGAAAAAGTGAGTTTAAAAATGTCCTTACCCAATATTGATTTAAATCTGCTTGAAACTCCGGCTTTAGAACAGGTACAGGCCAAAGCACTCGATCATCCACCTCGAATTTTATTGCTCTATGGTTCAAACCGGGAGCGATCTTATAGCCGTTTAGCGGTGCTGGAAGCCGGTAGTATTCTTGAGTATTTTGGAGCCGAGGTGAAGATTTTCCATCCCAAAGGATTGCCTTTACCTGAAGATGCTGAAAGCACACATCCTAAAGTTCAGGAATTACATGAGTTGCTGGCTTGGGCGGAAGGAATGGTCTGGTGTTCACCTGAACGGCATGGTTCCATGAGTTCAATCTTTAAAGCACAGATTGACTGGATTCCATTGGCAGCAGGAGCAATTCGCGCCACACAGGGCAAAACTTTGGCCTTGATGCAGGTGTGCGGCGGATCTCAATCGTTCAATGCTTTAAATCAAATGCGGGTTTTAGGACGCTGGATGCGGATGATCACCATTCCAAATCAATCCTCTATTCCTAAAGCATTTTTAGAATTTGAGGAAGATGGACGAATGAAAGCATCTTCATATTACGACCGGATTGTCGATGTGATGGAAGAGCTGTATAAATTCACATTGCTGACACGTGGGCAAGCAGGATACTTAACCGATCGCTATTCGGAACGTAAGGAATCCGCTGAACAACTGTCAAAACGGGTCAATCAAAAGTCACTTTGATTTATTCAGCGATTCATTCAGCAGATTCAAGCTTCTTTAAAATCTGGCAATGATCAATGGTGGTTTGGATAGAGCAAGATTGCCTGAGTTGTTGAAGTTGCAGCTGGAACTTTTGTAATTCGGAAATTTTGCTCTGAATATGCTTTAAATGTTCGTCAATGACGTTATTCACTGCGCAGCAGTCCTGATCCGGTTTTTGTTCCAGTTCAATCAGCAATTCAATTTCTTTTAACGACATATCCAGCGCCCGACAACGCTTAATAAAAATCAGCCGTTTCAGAGCTTCATCATCATAATAACGATAGTTATTGTCTGCCCGAAAACTCGGTTGGATCAGCTGCTTTTTTTCATAAAAACGAATGGTGTCGGTGCTGAGCTGAGCCTTGTTTGCCAAATCTTTAATTAAATAAATTTTCTCTGATTTCATAGTATGGCTTGACCTTGGAGTTAGTCCATAGTTTTGAATAAGAATAATCCAATTGATGTTAAAAGTAACGGAGAAAAACATGGCATGTTGTTGCACTCCCGAACCACCCAAAATGAACAGCAAATTCCGTACAGCTTTATGGATTGCGCTCATTATTAATGCTGTGATGTTTCTGGTTGAACTGATGGGTGGTGCTTATGCGCATTCATCGGCACTGTGGGCAGATTCCCTGGATTTCTTTGGCGATGCGGTGAATTACGGTATTTCACTTGCCGTGTTGGGTATGAGTCTGTATTGGCGTGCATCGGTTGCTTTAGTCAAAGGCATGACCATGGCATTGTTTGGATTTATCGTGCTTGGAAAAACCGGCTATGCTTATTTGCAAGGGATTCCACCTGAAGCGATGACCATGGGACTTATTGGTGTGTTGGCTTTAATTGCCAATGTTATTTCAGCTGTCTTTTTATACGCTTTCAGAGATGGTGATTCCAATATGCAGTCGGTCTGGCTGTGCAGCCGTAATGATGCGATTGGTAATGTCGCAGTGATTTTGGCTGCGGTAGGGGTATTTGGTACGGGAAGTCTGTGGCCAGATATTATAGTGGCAGTGATTATGTCAGTACTGGGTTTAACAGCAGGATATCGGGTGATTCAGAGGGCTTTGCAGGAACGTAAAGAACATCAATCCCTAACATTGTAGATCATAAAGTTTTTATTAAAAGCTGCCTGAAAGCAGCTTTTTTTATAACAATTAAACTCATTGCTAAGTAAAAATAAACATTAAAATTCACACGATATTTACTGCTTTACAAATAAAAACATTTTGATAGAATTCAAATTAAATATAAGTAATGTAAATAATTTCTCAAAATAAATTGAATATTTTAGAAATCTTTATTAGGGGGTTTAATGAAATCAATTAAATTTTTAGTTTTGGGCACTGTGGTGTTGATTACAGGCTGTAGCGCGAAAGTCGTGACTTATGATGCAACAGGTCAAGTGATCGGTTCTTGCAAAGCGACTTCTAGCTTCATATTGGGGGCTCGCGCAATTTGTTATGGCGGTGCCAATTCTGAAGGTGTGGATTATTCAAAAATTAATCAACAGTCAGGATTATTACCATTACCGCCTAAATCAGCAAAAATTATGCTTTCAGATCACGAGTAACTTTTTAAAAAATTTTATAGTAGGGGGAAAATAGGATGAAAATTTCGAGTTTATTGGCTTTGACAATTGCTGTGTTATTGACAGGCTGTGCTTCAACAGTAACGACCTTCGATTCGAGTGGACGAATGATTGGTTCATGTAAAGCGGAACTTGGTTTTGTGATTGGTGGTGGTGCAGGTTGTACTGGACAGGCTAACCAGGAAGGTAAAGGTAAATAATTAAATCGAGAGATTTAAAAAAACCGAGCTAAAAAGCTCGGTTTTTTTGATTCCAATTCTAAAAAAGAGGA
Organism: Acinetobacter terrestris; assembly: GCF_004331155.1. Taxonomy (GTDB): domain Bacteria; phylum Pseudomonadota; class Gammaproteobacteria; order Pseudomonadales; family Moraxellaceae; genus Acinetobacter; species Acinetobacter terrestris. The sequence continues at coordinate 18,072 of NZ_SJNZ01000001.1, read as the reverse complement.
ATCTTATTTTTCAACGAATGCTCGTTCAATCACGTAGTCGCCAAGAACACCCATTTTCGGAGATTCTTTAAGACCATGTTGGTCAAGCAAAGCAACAACGTCATCTAGGAATGCAGGGCTACCACACAACATTGCACGGTCTGTTTCTGGGTTAAAACGTGGTAAACCGATTTTCTCGAAAAGAGCACCCGTTTCAATTGCAGTGGTTACACGACCTTGAGTGTGGAAATCTTCACGCGTAACGGTTGGGTAGTACACTAATTTTTCTTTCGCGCCCAATTCTGAGAAGAATTCGTGGTTTGGAATTTCATTCAAGATCAAATCTTGATATGCCAATTCAGACACAAAGCGTGTACCGTGAACCACAATAATTTTTTCAAAACGTTCATACGTTTCAGGATCACGAATCGTAGAAAGGAAAGGAGCAAGGCCAGTACCTGAAGAAAGAAGGTATAAGTTTTTACCTGGGTTTAAGTCGTCAAGAACCAAAGTGCCGGTCGGTTTGCGTGATATCAAAATATCATCGCCAACTTTTACTTTTTGTAAAATAGAAGTTAAAGGACCATCTGGTACTTTAATAGAGAAAAACTCTAACTCTTCTTCATAGTTAGCGCTAGCAATAGAATAAGCACGCATTAAAGGCTTACCGTTTACTTCCAGTCCAATCATCACAAATTGACCATTTTTAAAACGTAGCGCAGTGTCGCGAGTGGTTTTAAAACTGAATAATGTGTCATTCCAGTGGTGTACGTGAGTAATCTTTTCGACGTTGAAAGCAGCCATTAAAGGTCTCAATAAATTATCAAATTAGAACAGCTTACTATTCTAATCTAAAAACATTCTCGATAAACTGAATATATTGAATTGACCTTATCAGAAAAAGTGATTATGAATGAGCTTAAAGTGCCAATAATCGGGTATATGAATTCTCCCTACCGTGAAAAATTTGGCATTCCCAGACAACCAAATTTGGTTCAGGTCGAATCCTATATTGAAATGCTGGAACCGTATAATGATTTACTGGCATTTGAAGGGATCAATGAATTCAGCCACTTGTGGCTCATTTGGCAGTTCCATGACAATAAGAATCAACAAGATAATCCAAAATTTCGCCCGCAAGTCCGTCCACCGCGTTTAGGCGGCAATCAGAAAATAGGCGTGTTCGCAACGCGCAGTATGTACCGTCCTGCACCGATGGGTTTATCTGTGGTTCAGCTCAAAGAAGTGAAAAAAGTCGGTAAATCAGTTCGGGTCTATGTCACAGGCAGTGATTTGTTGAATGGCACACCCATTATAGATATCAAGCCTTATATTCAATATTCAGATGCCGTACGGGATGCAGAAAGTGGTTATGCACAGAATGAGCCTGAACGAATGAGGGTTATCTGGACAGAAAGTGCAGAGCAGCAAAAGCAAGATTTAATGAAACGTCAAAAATTAGATGGACGAATTGTGAATGAATTGGAACAGGTTTTATCGCTTGACCCAAGACCGGCCTATCAAAAGGATGCAGAGAGAGTTTATGGAATGAAGTTTGCGGAATTTGAAATTAAATTTATGGTAGATGAATATATTAAAATTAAGTCAATTCAAATTTAGCTTAATATCTTTAAATCACCCATGCTTTATAGATTTGAAGGAGCTATTAAATATTGTGTTTCTTTCTAAAGGAAGCAATGGATTAAGTTAATAATTTAAAATTTCAAAGAAACCTTAATCACATTATAAAGAACTTATTTTCAATAAATTATATCAATAGCCAAGTCTTTTATTGATGGTTCATAAAAAATACAGGAATTTTGAATTTCTGTATTTTTTAGAGCTTAGATAATTAAAAAACTATTTAAAATTACTAATGGCATTACGAATAGTCTCGGTTGCTGTGTTGTTATATACAGTACATAAATTATTGGTAATGTTAATATATTCTAATACATTAGCTTTTTCTGCGGCTGTAAGATCACTATTTTGATTAATATCTTCTTTCATGTTAGAAATTTCCTCACTTAATAAGAAATCTATACCTTTAGAATAATAATCTCCTGCATAAAAATCACTTTGGAATTTGGCATAAGTGTCATATTGCGGATGCTGAGATGTGATAAATGCAGTTGTATCTTTAAAATTTTTCTTTTGTGTATCTGCAGCAATTTTATTGGCTTCCTGATTCCATATATCCATTACATTTTTTTGATTTTTGGTGTCGTTATAAAGTTCAATATGCTCCTGATTGTTTTCAGATTTGGTGAGCTGAAAACATTGAGAACCAGCTGGGAATTTAGTTGCAGCATTGGCATTATAAAAACGTGATAAAGTATCACTGATTGGAAATTGGCTTGTCAGATTATTTTTAATCACCCATGTATTATATGGATTAATTACTTCACTAAGTGACTTATTACTGAGGTCAATTGTTTTATAAGATTGATTGAAGGTTAACCCTTTGGAAGCAATTTTCGAATAAGGCTTCAGGGTGAAGTTTGCTGGAGAGCCAGTTACTGAACCAATATTTACACCATAAGTAGGATGTTTTGGACCATCTTCATACACGCCATCTGCTGTGACAAGAAAACTCATATCGGCTTCTTGGTTATAACCCAAATTATTCTCATTTCTAGTATAGTACTGACCATCTTTTATGGTAATAGTATCAATATCGTAGCCTAAAATCTTCTGGGTAGTATCATCAGACATTTCACTAATATAAATTTGTGTTAAAACCTGATCAGCTGGTTCATTACCATTTGGAGGTGTATTATTGCTTGATTCAGGTGAACTTGAATTAAATGAAGGCGATGAATCTGATCCCCCACCACAAGCGGTTAATATAAAAGCAGAAAAAACCCATAAAGAAAGTATTTTAATTTTCATTTTATTAATGCTCTATAAATTATTATTTATTTAGAATGATATTAGACAGGATTGAAATTTGTCCAAGCGCATTATACATAAACATGAATACAATATCTAAAGGCTCCACCAAAGTATGCCAATTAAAACCAGCATATGCAGAATTTGTGCAGGTGCAAAATAAAGTGCAAATTTAAATCCACCGCTGATAGCTGCATTGATCGATTTTGAAATGGCGTGTGCAGCCAATCCTAAAATCAGGGCATAGAGCAAGCTTATATTGCCAGGTTCACCTTGAACGACCACGGCTGCCATGGCGGCATGAATTTCAAACAGTGAAGCCAGCAGTGTGCCTGCAATTAAACCCGAATCACCGAGTAAAAGCTCCAAGCCATATACGCCGGCCTGAATGACCGTTAACAACCCGGCAATAATCGCGGCTTCTTTTAAGCTAAACATCGGACTATCTTCAGGTTCTGTTTCTTCGACAGGTTTTGCTTTACGTAATAGCCAGTAAGCACAAAGCGCTAGAATAGCCATGGCAATGAGCGAGGGAAGTATCAGCAGCTTTAACCAGGCCAAAGAAACGCCTCCAACCACGATGAATAATAGAACTAAAGTTGAGATACAGGACATCAGCGCTGCACCGGCATTTGATCGGGCATCAGCTTCTCCATTACGCACTTGCATGCCTAAATGCGCAATCATTGCGGTACTGGAGACAAATCCCGAAGCAATGGAAGAAAGAATGAGGGCTTTTTTTGTTGAAAGTAAGCGTTTAGCAATATGTGCCAATGCTTGAACCACTAAAATCAGGGTCAGCAGCTTTAAAATAATATGCGGGTTGAGAACTGTACCCCATAAAGGTGTGTTGGGGGTGAGCGGTAGACCGACTAAAATCAATGCCAGTAAAAATAAACCATCTTTAAATTCAGCTTCGGTAATCCATTTTCCGGCAAGACCGTGAATGGAATGTTTCATCATTAAAATGACAGTCAGTACAACAGATAAACTGGCTGCCAGTGTCACATTCCAGATACACAGTGCGCCAATGAAATAGGTCATCACGAAGGCCAGCTCAGTGGTCACACCCGGATCTTTGAGCTGATTTTTAAGTGAAAAAATACTGATCGCAGCGACACTGATTGCACCAACCACACCAAAAACCGGCCCAAAGATAAAGCAGAGTGCACCGAGTAATGCACAGATCACAAATGAGCGAACTCCGGCAAAGCTGTGCTGATTTTCACGTTGCTTGCTCCGTTCACGTTCCAAACCAATCAGCAAACCACAGCCTAATGCTGCTGCCATCATCATCAGCAATTCATGAAATGGTGTATTTTGAAACGGCAGATACAGTAGATTATTCACAAGGTTCATCCAATCGCTTGGGTAGGGAAAAGAGTGCTGCATATTTAAGCAGTACATTTAGCATTATTTGCTATAAATGGGTGAAAGTAAAAGCGTAATCGTTTTTAAAAAAGTTACAGCTTGCATTTGAAAGACCGATGAGAAAGCTATCATTTTAGTCAATGGCATCGATGCTTTTTTCTAAAGCTGATTGAAGTCAGATGAAATTTAGTTTGCTATAGTGTGCTTAGGTTTTGGGGCTTAGAACAATGAATTTTAATTTTGAAATGGACACGGCTTGGTGTCTGGAACAACTACAAAAAGATGGGCGTATTACCGAGCGCAACAAGCTGATGATACAAACCACACACCGCCAACGCGAGCAACTGAAATGGCATCCATTGCAGTGGATTGCACATTTTAATCTGGTCGATCTATCCCATCCGCAATCGACATTGACCTTAAACCGTTTATGTCAGTGGATTGCAGAAAAAGCCAAGATCCCGTTTTATATTATTGATCCCTTGAAGGCGGATGTCGGTGCTTTAACCCATATCATGTCGCAAGAATTTGCGTTTCGAAATAAGATTTTGGCGGTTGAAATTCAGGTAGATAAAGTCCTGATTGCAACGGATCAGCCTTTTAAAACAGAATGGCTAGCCAATCTTGAACATACCATTGCACCGAAAAAAATCCAGCGTGTGCTATTAAGCCCAGATCAATTACAGCGCTATTTGGTGGAATATTATCAGGTCAGCCGTGCGGTGAACTCATCACAAAAATCCAGCGCTTATGATCGTGATAACAAAGGGGTAGAAGCACTTTTACAATTGGGCGATACGCAAAACCCGGATGCCAATGACCAGCACATTGTGAAACTTGTGGATTGGGTGTTGCAGTTCGCTTTTGAGCAAGGGGCCAGTGATATACATCTCGAACCGCGTAAAGACACAGGTAAGGTACGTTTTCGAATTGATGGCGTGTTGCATACTATTTATAAAATGCCGGCCAATACACTGACCGCGGTGATTTCGCGAATTAAAATTTTAGGTCGTATGAATGTTGCGGAAAAACGCAAACCGCAAGATGGCCGGTTAAAAACCCGTACCCCCAAAGGACAAGAAACCGAGCTGCGTTTATCGACTTTGCCAACCGCTTTTGGCGAAAAACTGGTGATGCGTATTTTTGACCCTGAAGTGCTGGTGCGCAGTTTTCAGCAATTGGGTTTTGAAGGTGGTTTACTCAATGACTGGCAAGCCTTAACTGCACATAGTCATGGCATTATTTTGGTGACTGGACCGACAGGTTCAGGGAAAACCACGACACTCTATTCTTCACTGAAGCAGCTGGCGACGGAAGAAGTGAATGTTTGTACCATTGAAGATCCCATCGAGATGCTTGAGCCGAGCTTTAACCAGATGCAGGTCAATAACGGGATTGATTTAGGGTTTGCCGATGGCGTGCGCGCTTTAATGCGTCAGGATCCTGACATTATCATGGTCGGTGAGATTCGTGACCATGATACTGCCAATATGGCAATTCAGGCTGCATTAACCGGTCACTTGGTGCTATCCACTTTACATACCAATGATGCGCCATCGAGTTTGACCCGTCTGCACGATTTAGGCGTGCAGCCATTTTTAACGGCCGCGACCATTTTAGGGGTATTGGCACAGCGTCTGGTACGAAAACTTTGCCCGCACTGTAAAACAGAGACTTTTATTAACGAACAAGAATGGAAGCATTTGACCTACGACTTTACAATTGAGATGCCAAACTTTGTGTTTCAGGCAGTCGGTTGTGAAGAATGTCGACATACAGGCTATAAAGGACGTGTCGGCATCTATGAATTTATGCCTTTAAGTTTAGAGACCAAACAACTGATTAGTGCCAATGCCAATTTAAATGAATTGCGTCAACAATCCAAAAAAGAGGGTGTTGAACCGCTGCGTATTGCCGGTGCGCGTAAAGTTCTGGACGGACTGACCACTTTGGAAGAAGTCCTACGGGTGGTTCCTTTAAATTAGGAATTTTTGAAAATGAAGCAATCTTAAGATTCACCTCATCTTGATTTGTTTTAATAGCTTCATCGAAATGATGAACAAAAAGATGAGGGCTTCATAATGAACATGATCTCAAAAGCAGCTTTAATTACTGGTTTAATCGGTGCAACAACATTTGCCATGGCTAATACTGCTGTGAATCAAACAGCGATTGCACCTACAGCCACTACTACGGTTAAACAGGCTTTAGGCTTAAAAGATGACACTAAAGTACAGCTTAAGGGTTATGTGGTGAAATCGGTCGGTGATGAAAAATATCAGTTCCGTGATAACACGGGCACGATTAATGTCGATATCGATGACGAGTTATGGCAGGGTAAACCGGTGAATGCAAAAACGCCTGTGACCATCACCGGTGAAGTTGACATAGATTACAAACCTGCAAAACGTGTTGAAATTGATGTCGATACGGTTAAATTCTAATTCGGTCGATTCATTGCATAGCCGATCAATGGAAATAAAGTGATAAGGCGGAAGTTTTATATTTCCTTTTATTTCTCCCAAAACCACATGAGTCATTCATGTGGTTTTTTTGAATCCAGCTCCTTTTAAAGCGTGCTATCTTAAAACGATAAAATGCCTTATACATGAGAACAATACATGCGAATCTTACTGGCAGAAGATGATGCCTCCCAAGCAGAAAGCATCAAAACATGGCTAGAAATGGATGGTTATAATATTGACTGGGTCCAGCGTGGCGATCATGCCATTCTAGCGATTGAGCAACATCAGTATGATTGTGTCTTGCTTGACCGCGGACTGCCTAAAGCTACGGGGGATGAGATTCTCAAAACTTTAAGAATGCAGCAGCAACCCACACCGGTAATTTTTATTACCGCGCGCGACAGTATTCAGGACCGTGTTGAAGGTCTGGATTTAGGCGCCAATGATTATCTGGTGAAGCCTTTTAGCTTGGAAGAACTTTCTGCGCGGGTACGTTCTCAACTGCGGCAGCATCAAAGCAGTGCCGGGCACGATCTGCGTTATGCAAATCTGGTGTTAGACCCGCAAGCCAAAACCCTGATTCAAGATGGCCAGACTGTGAATTTAACGGCCAAGGAATTTCAGATTTTGCATAAACTGATGCAAAAGCCGGAACATGTCATGACGCGTGAGCAACTGGAAGAATCACTTTATGCGTGGGGCGATGAAATAGAAAGCAATGCCATAGAAGTGTTTATCTATCAATTACGTAAAAAAATTGGCAGCCAATATATCAAAACCATTCGTGGTTTGGGCTATCGCATGAGTCAGGATTAATATGTCACACGCCGTGTCCCTACAAAGTAAACTGATCAAGACATCATTACTCAGTTCAATGCTGGCTGGGGTTGTGGCATTGCTGCTTTTTATGGCGATTTCCCTGTATCAGACCATGCAAGTGCAAGATCAGCTCATGGATGAAATTGCCGACATGCTGCTGATTTCGGATGTGACCGTCAGTTCAGGACGACAGGTGGATGAACTCAGCGATGAGTTTGATATTCAATATCAACTTAAAGATCAGCAACAGGTGCTCACGCAATCAAAGAATTTTCAAATCGGCAATCCATCTTCAAAGCTCAAAAATAATGCATCGGAAGGTTATGATTTCATTTGGCAAGATCGGCAATTGTGGCGCATGTATAGGGCTGAAGATAGCGAACTGAATATGTCGGTATTGGTGTTACAATCAGTTGGAGAGCGCTTTAAAGATCTGGCTCAAAATGTCATGGGTTATGGCCTGATTTTAGTTTTGCTCTGGTTCATTCAGTGGCTGATTTTACATTTTGCAGTAAAACGCCAATTCAAAGTGATTCATCAATTGTCCAAAGAAATTTCGGGAAAAAATGCTCATGATCTTGCTCCGATTCAGCAGCAAGTGCCTGAATTAAAAGAATTACAGCCCATGGTGTGGCAATTGAATCAACTGTTACAACGGCTCAAACAATCTCTAGTGGCAGAGCAGCGCTTTACCGCCGATGCTTCTCATGAATTACGTTCACCGTTATCTGCCATTCAAATGCGTTTACAGGTACTGAAACGTAAATATCCAGATTTAGCGCAGGACTTGGTCAGTATTCAAAATGATGTCAGCCGGGGGACACAAGTTTTAGAAAACCTGCTTTTACTTGCACGACTCGATCCGACCAATACCAGTCAATTGCCTAAAACTGAAATAGATGTGCAGCTTGTGGTGAAGGAGGTCATTCAAGCCTTGCAACCCTTTGCGCTTGAGAAAAATATTCAGATCCAGACCCAGCTTTCACCTGATCTTTATATTATGGCTAATGAAAAACTGATTTTCAGTTGTTTACGCAATCTGGTGGACAATACCATTCGCTATGCAGAGCAGGGTGGGCATGTATTTATTGATGGACAACAAAAGCAGCAACACATCATTATCAGCATTGAAGATGATGGACAAGGCGTGACAGATGAAGTGCTACAACGATTGGGTGAGCGCTTTTACCGCGCTTTGGGAACCAAAACTCAGGGTTCAGGTTTGGGGCTTTCGATTTGTCAAAAAATCATTGAATTGCATGCAGGGGAAATTCATTTTTCTCAATCCAGTCATGGCGGATTAAAAGTCGAGCTACAATTTCCACTCCATCTGCGTCGCTAAAAAGCAGCATGTTTGCGCACATACTGCCTGTTTCCACGAATATTATTATTGGCTTGTGACTATTTTATTGGGTTTGAATCAGTTTTATTTGGTCAGAATCAGTCGATTGTTACGGGTTAAACGTAAACGATATTCTTCGCCGGCATGCATGATTCGAATTTCTCGGCCAAGGGAAAACAGGTTGTTCGAGTGCAACATCGGTAGTGAGTGTGTGACATCATTATTACGTGTAAATAGGCTAAATGGTGCGTTCATTCCTTCGGTTCCGTGGTATATAGTGAATGTTTTAAATGATAATCATTATCGAATAGACCTGTCAATGAATTATTTAAGATTTCATAAAAAACTTAAATTTGCTTACACTCTGTAATATTTACACGCAAAAATATTTTCACGCAAAGGAGTACGGCATGTCGAAACCCACGATTCACGTTGCAATTGCAATCTTGTTGCATCAGGACAAGGTACTGGTAGGATGGCGTGAAGCAAAACAGCATCAGGGAAATAAACATGAATTTCCCGGGGGCAAAGTTGAAGAAGGCGAAAGCCCTTTAGCCGCCTGTCGCCGTGAAATTTATGAAGAAGTGGGGATTGGTTTGCAGGACTGGCATGCTTTTGATGTGATTCGCCATGAATATGAGGATGTGATCGTTAATTTGCATTTATTTCATGCCATCGTACCGAACGCTTTACTGAATGAAATCCAGCAGCCGTGGAAATGGTATAGCCGTGATGAATTGCTCAGTCTGAATTTTCCCAAAGCCAATCAGGCTATGATCAAGCGCCTGCACTGGGCACATCAGATTAAAATTTCAGATCGGTTAAGTGCATTAGACGCATTAAAACTGGATCAGTTGATGTATTGGCGTGTTGAGGGGACTCAAGCCCAGATTATTGAAATTTCAGGCCTAAGTGTTGAGCAATTATCCAAGCTGATTGTGAATATCGAGCTTTACCAGCAGTTAAATTCAATTCAGCAACAGGCCATTTCTGCCATTCACTTAAAGCAGTCGCAAGTCATGGCTTTAATGCAAGGCGATTTAATCACGGGCAAACGCTACATTGCCGCCTGTCATGATTTAGTTTCAATGAAGCAGGCAGAGAAAATGGGGTGTGATGCCATTCTGTTGAGTCCTGTGTTGGCTACAGAAACGCATCCAGAAGTTGGGGTATTGGGATGGGAACAGTTTAAAAATTTAGCTGTACAAGTCGACATTCCTGTTTTTGCTTTAGGTGGCATGCAAGCCGGTGATTTGCTGACAGCTCAGCAGCAGGGTGCTTATGGAATTGCAGGGATTCGGTTTTTATAACAATTTATATAACCAGAAAAGGATGTATTAAGCTCTGAATTTTTTATCTTAATACATCCAGAATTTTATAAGACTTTCAGTGCTTTTTGCGCTTGCTGAATGGTTTTTTGATCTTTTTGCTGTTGTGCAGCTTTTAAAATGACCAGCCAAAGCTGCTTTTTCATGGCATTGCTTTGCGCATAACTCAGTCCACGTTGTGCTAAAGCTTCGGCATTTGCAGGCTTATTTTTTTTATTGGCCACCAAAGCCAAATACAAAAAAGTCTCGGCAGATTGTGGTGCCAAGCGTTGGGCCTGAAGTGCAGAAGCTTCAGCCTGATTCCATTGCCCCTGTTTATAGGCCAGTTGGGTTTGTTGCATCAATTTTTTAAATGCGGGAAGTTTGCGGCCATCATCAAATTGCTGCGTTCTTTTTTGCTCAGGAACAACCACCTGCATTTTTTTACGTTGAATTTCTTCGCGTTCATAAGGGGTAATGACCACACCAGAAGGCGTTTTAATTTCCTTTTTTTCAGAAGGTGCAGGTTTTGCCGGTTGCTTGGTTTCAGGAGCTGGCAGGCTTTGACAGCCGACCAAAGCGATTAGGCCTAAACCGATCAGCACCTGCTTATACATATTGAATCGAACCTTCATTATGAATTGTCACCCTTAATTATTATAGCTACCGCTTGAAATGATCTGACTATTATTAGATAAGTCACGTTGCATTTCAGTTTCACTTTCACGAATATAGTTTTCGATATTATCGTTTTCTACAGGTGCGGCTTGATTGCTTTCAGTGTCAGAATTGTAAACTGGCTCGACTTGATAATGCGGTAAACCACATGCGGTTGCCTGACGTGGCACATTACTGCGCAGGATCGGAATGTACATGGCGCCTTCACAACCTTGTGCAGATAAATAGCCACTCGCGCGGTCAATCCAGTGCCATTGCACATTTTCAGTTTGGCGTAAGTTCACAGGTTTTTGGCGCAGTTGCTTCATGACATTGGTCCAAACAGGCAGGGCACCTGAAGAACCGGTTAAGCCAGTGACTTTATTGTCATCCAGACCCAACCACACCACACTTAAATAATTACCCGAATAGCCTGCAAACCATGAGTCACGCGTATCATTGGTGGTACCAGATTTCCCCGCCAGATTTAAATCGCTGGGTAAGGCGCTATAAGCCGAACGGCCTGTACCGGAACTCATCACTTGCTGTAAGCCATAATTCAGAATATAAGCGGCAGAAGGATCAATGGTTTTTTGAACGGTCAGACCATAACGATCCAGTAAACGTCCGTTTGCATCCACCACAGAACGGATAGATTTGATTGGATATTTAAATCCGCCCGTTGCAAAGTTGCTATAAATGCTCATCACTTCCATAGGCGACATATCAATTGCACCGAGGAAGATAGATGGATAAGTGGGAATGTTGGAGGTCACGCCAAATTTTTTCAGATGATTGCTAAAAGTTGAAATCCCAAATTCCTGACCTAAACGGACTGCTGAAAGGTTGTAGGAATTTGCCAAAGCTTCGGCCATTGGAATGACACCATGATCACCGCCACTATAGTTTTTAGGTGTCCAGGTTTTTCCTTCACTGGCAATATTGAGGGCGCTGTCTTCAATGGGGCTTGCCCAGTTGTAACGCCCTGATTCAATGGCACTTAAATAGATAACCGGTTTGAGTAAAGAGCCCACTTGACGTTTCGCATCTAAAGCACGGTTAAAGCCGGTAAAGTCTTGTGTAGAACCCACCGCTGCAACCAGTTCGCCATTTTCAGGATGAGAAATTAAAACTGCACCTTGCAAGTCTTTTAAACGTTTAGGATTGGCATTGGCTAAGCCGGAAACAGATGCCTTAAATGCCTCTTGAACTTTGGTTTGCGCAATCGGATCAAGGGTAGTGAAAATTCTTAAACCTTGATTGGTCAAATCACCTTCTTGATATTCAGTCCGCAATTGTCGACGGACAATGTCTAGGAAATCAGGGAAGCGGGCAGGACCCAAAGTCGGTTTTGCAATGACATTGAGTGGTCGTGCCACTTCTTGCTCAAACTGTTCCTGAGTCAGATAACCCATCACCAGCATATTGTTCAGGACAATGTCACGACGTCTTTTTGCACCTTCGGGATTTCTCCAGGGATTGAACAGCGTTGGTCCTTGAACTAAACCGACCAGATACGCTTGTTGAGCTGTATTCAATTCTCTGAGCGGTAAACCAAAGTAAAACTGTGAAGCGAGACCGTAACCATTAATTGAATAACTGCCATTTTGACCCAGGTTCACTTCATTTAAATAAGCTTCCAAAATTTCATCTTTATCATAATGCAGCTCAATTAACAGCGCCATCAAGGCTTCATTGACCTTACGTTTTAAGGTTTTTTCTGGGCTTAAATAGAAGTTTTTCACCAATTGCTGGGTCAGGGTTGAACCCCCTTGACGCTTGCCACCCGTGACATTACTGACTAATGCACGTGCTGTGCCGCGAACTGAAACCCCATGATGATGATAGAAGTTACGGTCTTCTGTCGCAATGAGTGCTTCAATTAAAGGTTTAGGGACTTTATCCAGTTTAATCAGGACACGGTCTTCATTGTGCTGCGGGTAAATACCACCAATCAATAAAGGCTCTAAACGAGCAATCCCGGTAGAGGACGGTTTGGTCGCACTGACTTCACCCACCTGATTATTGTTAAACGTGACTTTTAAAACCTGTTCAGGTTCTGCGCTATCGCCAAAGTCGAAACCACGGGTATGCACATAGAGTGCATCACCTGAGCTAACGTAACTCCCTGATTTGGTGTAGCTATCAGAATTTTTATAGCCGAGTAATTTCAGCTCTTGTGTAAAGTCTGTTTGATTGACCGGGGCATTGGTATAGATTTCCAAAGGACGGGCAAATACTTTTGCCGGAATATCCCAGCGCTGTCCTTCAAACTTATCCCGCACAATATTATCCATTCGTATTAAATAGATGCTAAAAGCCAAGAAAGCACCAATAACTAATATTGAAAAAATAAGCGCTAGTAAACCAATCCCACGTTCAGACTTCATCAATTAATATAAGATCCTGATAAATTGTGCTAATCATGCGAAGCTTTTCGTTTTTTTGCAATAATTAATCTGTGAATGAAGATAAAATAGGGTGATAAAAAACCCGCTAAAGCTGTAATGAGTTATTGATTTTATAAAAGATGTTATTTCTACAGCTTGGGCTTTATTTGCAGATATTGGGTCAATTTTAAAACACCTTTCCAGAATTGAATCATTCCGCAGTGCTATAGATATCAAGATGCTGCTTGGAAAATGTGATCTTTATCATAACAAATCAATATTGCTCAAACTTGCAAGAATGTTTGTTGTAGTTCGTGATAAGTGTGATAAATCATTTTATATTAACTAGTCGATTAATCTATATAGAGTGCCATATAGAACTTTAAAGTTTTTTAAAATGAATAGGGTTAATGCTATTATAGGCAGGAATCGTAGCGGAGCGATGACTCAGGTGCAAATTTCACATAAGACTTTTCGGAACATTGGATTAGTAGGACGTCCAGATAAATCCTCCGTCGTTGAAACTTTAAGTCTCATTCATGACCATCTTTTAAGTTTAGGGCTTCATCCTGTTTTTGATTCTCAAACAGCAGCGCTGGTTCCTTATCCCAATACACAAACCGTCAGTCGTGCTTTACTCGGTGAAGTGGTTGATTTGGTCATTGTGGTGGGTGGCGATGGCTCTTTATTACATGCTGCACGTGCCTTGGTAAAACATAATACGCCTGTTATTGGCGTAAACCGTGGTCGTTTGGGCTTTTTAACCGATATTAAGCCGACCGAAGTTATATTTAAGCTTGACCAGGTGCTTAAAGGCGAGTACCAGTTGGATCGCCGTTTCTTGCTGGAAATGGAAATTCGTTCCAAAGGCGAAAGTATTTATGATGCCATTGCGCTGAATGATGTGGTTTTACATTCGGGTCGATCGGTTCATATGATTGATTTCGAACTGAATATTGATGGCCAGTATGTCTATCGCCAGCATAGTGATGGCCTCATTGTTTCTACACCTACCGGTTCTACGGCATATGCCTTATCCGGTGGTGGACCGATTGTCCATCCCGGTATGGATGCTATTTCTTTAGTGCCGATGCATCCGCATACCTTGTCTTCACGTCCTATTGTGGTCGGCGGGCATAGTGAAATCAAGATTATCATTCGTGAAAATCGCGTGTTACCGATGGTCAGTGCCGATGGTCAACATAGCGTTTCACTCAATGTTGGGGACAGTTTGCATATCCGTAAACATCCATTTAAATTGAATTTACTTCATCCACCCGGTTATGACTTCTATATGGCGTGTCGGACCAAACTTGGTTGGAATCAAGATTTTGACTCTTTACAACAGCAGGATTAAATGATGAATATTGAACAAATGCTGACCGTGCTCGATCCTGAAATTGTTTCGCGTTTAAAAACAGCAGTAGAAATTGGTAAATGGCCGAACGGTGTTGCATTAACGCGTGAACAGCGTCAGACCTGTATGCAAGCGGTATATGCCTGGGAAATGAAACATTTACCTGAAGCCGAGCGCAGCGGTTATATTGACCGAGGCACCAAAGAAGAAGATGAACATTGCGATTCGCATGTTGAAGAACCTGAATTCAAACCGATTCGTTTTGTTTAATGATGAGTTGTTTGAGTAGCTAAACTTTAAATTGAAGTTTAGCTACACGTAAAAGCCATTCGCAATTGTTCGAGGCAGGACTATATTCATATAGTCCTGTTTTTGCGAGAGATGACACTCGGTGGTATTTGCCGAGTTTTGCGAATGGAAAAAGTTTTGGTTACTTTTTAAAAAGTAACACAACGAGCTCCCGTTATTTGCTAATAAACAGTAAGACTCCGCAGAGCCTGACCCTTTAAGCTATTAAACAACTTTTCGGTTTTGCCAAAGCTCTTTGGCTTTTAACATCGCTTCATCATAAGAATCACAAGCATGCATCGTATATAAAGCAATCCCCATGGTTTCAGTGACTGCAATCTCACCATATTCATGATTTTGCTGACCTTCCCAAACTGCTTTAAAAACTGCCAAATCCAGTTCTTCTTCAATCGGGCTACGGTTTTCGGTCAGCTTCGGTAATTCGTGCTCATATAGTTCGCCATTTTTAATACCGCAAATTAAAGTTTTCGCATCCGGATTGCGTTCAAATTCACCACCTTCACCTTTAATGACGGCACTATTTTTATAGCCTAATTTAAAAGCCGCCTGTTGGTGCGAACCTCGATAAGCAGGATGGAAGATCGCCTGTACCGTTGCTTTGGCATTGAATGGATTGATTAAACGGGCAAGGGTGTGAATCGGTGAACGCAAGCCCATCACATTACGTAAGGCAATCAAGTCACTTAAGATGGGTGAAATCGCTTCTAAAGGAATATAGGCAAAATTGCGTTGCTGTAATTGTTGTTCCACATCTGTGTCATTCTGGCAAATGGCATAACCCAGATATTCCAATACCTGTTCAGTATAAAGACGGTTAACGGTATGACCCGATGCGCCATGCATCATCACTTTATAACCATGTTGTGCCAAAGTCAGGGCAGCCAATAAAAACCATGGATAATGCTTACGCTTGCCTGCATAGGACGACCAATCCAAATCGACGTCCAGGTTTTTAAAATTGAGTTGATCCCGTGTGGCTTGCACAAAACCCGCCAGCTCATCTACAGATTCTTCTTTAACACGTAACAGCATTAAGAAAGCACCAAGCTGAACATCTAGCACTTCATCTTTTAAGATCATGCTAAAGGCTTGATAGGCCTCCTCATAACTGAGTGAACGCGCACCATTTTTCCCTTTACCCACAATGCGTACATATTGTGCAAAAGGATGTTCAAAATCTTTATAGATATTTCTTTTGGTTTGCATAAGTCTAACTTTATGGGCAAGTAAAATAAGTATGCAGCTATTTTATAAAGTTGACAGGAATATTGCAGCCTAATTCCAACAAAACTTCAGTGGTTGAGTTTAGACCAATGTCTAATAAGGAATTGATGATTATTTAGTCTAATTAACAAATAAGCGAGAACAAGCATTAAAAAATTAGGTAAAATTTAATCATATTAGACTTTTGTTGCATTCCAATCTCCTGATCTAGCGGTTTTGAATTTGGAAAAGTTCAGAATATCGTGATTTTTTAATCACCCTTATAATACGTATTTATTGTTCAGTATTGAATGAATTCAATGCTTTGGCGCTCTTTTGCCTGGCAAAAGGGTTTTGGGCTGTTTATTTGATGAAAATAGACAAAAACTGAATATTTCTTATTTAGAAATATATCGTGAAGTAATGTCATGGCTAAAAAACCAATTTATAAGTCACTTTATTTTCAAGTGATTGTTGCCATTATTGCGGGTATCCTTGTTGGTCATTTTTCACCAAGTGGAACGCAAATAATCAATGGTGCAGAACAGTATGTTCCGGGCTTAGGTGAACAACTTAAACCTTTAGGTGATGCTTTTATTCGTTTGATTAAAATGATCATCGCGCCAGTAATCTTCTGTACAGTCGTCAGTGGTATTGCTGGTATGGAAAGCATGAAATCAGTGGGTAAAACTGGTGGTATTGCTTTACTTTACTTTGAAATCGTATCAACGATTGCCTTGCTGATCGGTTTGCTTGTCATTAATGTTGCAAAACCGGGCGTAGGCATGAATATCGATGCTGCATCTTTGGATACCTCAGGTATTTCTAAATATGTAGAATCAGGTGCTTCACAATCGACGCTTGATTTCTTTATGAATATCATCCCGAATACGGTTGTAGGTGCATTTGCTGAAGGTGAAATTCTTCAAGTATTGTTATTTGCGATTATGTTCGGTTTTGCGCTGCATAAACTGGGTGGTGCGGGTAAACCAGTACTCAAATTTATCGATCAAATCTCTCACGTTTTCTTCAATATCGTAAACATGATTATGAAGTTAGCGCCGATCGGTGCGTTTGGTGCGATGGCATTTACCATTGGTAAATATGGTATTAGCAGTTTGGCGCAGTTGGGTCAATTGATCTTGTGCTTCTATGTGACCTGTTTACTGTTCATTTTCATCGTATTAGGTACAATCAGCCGTGTTTGTGGTTTCAGTATCTTGAAAATGATTCGTATGATTCGTGAAGAATTATTGATTGTTTTAGGTACATCTTCTTCCGAGTCTGTATTGCCTCGTATGTTGAAGAAACTTGAAATTGCAGGTTGTGAAAAGTCAGTGGTGGGTCTGGTAATTCCTACAGGTTATTCATTTAACCTGGATGGTACCTCTATTTACTTGACTATGGCGGCAATCTTTATTGCGCAAGCCACCAATACACAGTTGGATATTGAACATCAAATTACATTACTTGTGGTGTTATTGATTTCTTCTAAAGGTGCAGCGGGTGTAACCGGTTCCGGTTTCATTGTGATGGCTGCGACCTTGTCAGCAGTGGGGCACATTCCAGTGGCAGGTTTGGCCTTGATTCTGGGTATTGACCGTTTCATGTCTGAAGCACGTGCATTGACTAACTTGGTCGGTAACTCATTGGCGACTATTGTCGTTGCAAAATGGGTTGGTCAATTGGACACTGAACAGCTTCATCATGCGTTAAATAACCCTGAATATGTGGATGCCAAGATGCTTGAAGAAGCAGAGAAACCACATAGCTAAAAGATTGGATTAAGAAAAAGGAAGCTTCGGCTCACTGCTGTCCCATAGTTTGATTTAAATAAAAAACCTGAGTCCAAATCGTTAAAATATGAGTGCAAACAAACACTTTAACGACCAGGATTCAGGTTTTGTCACATCAGAATACCGTATTTCATCAGCTTATTAAACCCGTCGTGCGACAGGATTTTGAGCAACTTGCTAAAGTA